>JALNZG010000017.1 GCA_023229425.1 Ignavibacteriaceae bacterium | reverse complement strand
ATCACTAACCAGAAACCGTTAAAACGGTTCAAATCTTGACTTCTATTTCATTAACACCTCGATTAATCGAGGTGTTAATGAAAAAAGATGATAGTATCTCAACCGTTTCAACGGTTTTATTTGAATATTCACACAGCCTCTGAAGGTCGTGGCTATTCAATAATAAATTTTGCGTAAGGTGACTTAGTAAGTTGACTCACTTTTCTCACCCATAACAATTTTTACACTCGCACTTGCGCCAATGCGGTCTGCACCACTCGCTATCATTGCTTCCGCATCTTCTTTTGAGCGAATTCCACCGGAAGCTTTAACGCCAATTGCAGAGCCGACAATTTTTCTCATTAGTGCGATATCTCCAACAGTGGCGCCGCCTTTTGAAAATCCGGTTGAAGTTTTTACAAAATCGGCTCCGGCTTTTTTGCAGATCAAACAGGCTTTTACTTTTTCTTCATCTGTTAAAAGAGCAGTCTCTAAAATTACTTTACAAACATTTCGGTGCGCTTTTGCTGCAAGAACAACTTTGTTTACATCATTAAAAACGTAATCATAATTTTCACTTTTTAATTGACCAACATTAATTACCATATCAATTTCTGTTGCTCCATTTGCGATCGCCTGTTCAGCTTCCAACCGTTTTACTTCGGTGGTTGTTGCGCCCAGCGGGAAGCCGATTACTGTACAAACTTTAACATCGGTCCCTTTTAATAATGAGGAACAAAGAGAAACAAATCCCGGATTAACGCAAACAGAAGCGAAATGATATTGTTTAGCCTCTGCACAAAGTTTTGTAATTTCATCGGTGGTAGCATCCGGTTTCAACATTGTGTGGTCAATCATTCTTGCAAGAGAAAGATCGGGGAGATGATCTCCAACGCCAAGTCCCGCAGAGATTCTTTCAGCACCAACATTAACAATATTTTTAACTGCATTGGGTTGAGTGATTACGTTTGTTTCCCAGCCTTTGCAAGTATCGCCTTGACAATAAAAATCGCGCAACGACTTTTCTAAAAATACCTGCGAAACAATTCTCTCAATTTTTGATGAGTCCATTTTATTTTCCAGCTTTTAAATATGCTTTGAATGTATTTTGTAGTAACATCGCAATTGTCATTGGTCCAACGCCGCCTGGAACGGGAGTGATGAAAGAAGTTTTGGGAGAAACATTTTCAAAATCAACATCACCAACAATTCTGTATCCTTTTGGTTTTGTCGAATCTTCAACGCGATTTATTCCAACATCAATTACAACCGTTCCCTCTTTAACCATATCGGCTTTGATAAAATTTGGAACTCCGATTGCCGCAATTAATATATCTGCAGACAATGTATATTTTTTCAAATCAGCAGCGGCGGAATGACAAATGGTTACGATCGCATTTGCAAATTCTTTTTTCTGAAGCATAATATTTGCGATCGGTTTACCGACAATGTTGCTTCGCCCAACAACCACCACATGCTTCCCTTTCGTTTGGATGTTATACCGCTTTAGCAATTCTTGAATGCCTGCCGGCGTGCACGGGAAAAACGTATCGTTCCCAATAACTAAATTTCCAACGCTTACCGGATGAAAACCGTCAACATCTTTTTCGGGAGCTATTGCATTAATAATTTTTGATTCGCTGATCTGCTTCGGCAAGGGAAGTTGTACTAAAATTCCGTGAAAAGAATTATTATCATTATAACTTTGCACAATCCACAACAACTCGTCTTCAGTTGTTGATTCGGGAAGTTTTTCAACTTTGGAAAGAAATCCTATTTCTTCACACGCTTTTGCTTTGCTGTTTACATAAACTTTTGAAGCAGAATTTTCTCCAACAAGAATAGTAACTAATCCGGGAACACTTTTACCCTTTGCTTTTAATTTATCAACTTCTTGTTTTAATTCAACTCGAATTTCAGAAGCGACTTTTTTACCATCAATTACAATCATATTCGTTAGCTTATTATCCGCCCAAGGCGGATTGAAATTCCGGGAATAAAATTCTTTCAATTGAAACTGTTTTCCCGGTTGACGCATCAACCTTTAAGAAAACACCGCAGAGATGTACATCATTTTCAGCAGTCTCATATTTTTGAGGTGTTTGATAAATAAACCGGTTTATAGCCGCCTGACTTTTCATTCCGATCACAGAATCATACGGTCCGGTCATTCCGACATCAGTAATATAAGCGGTACCGTTCGGAAAAATTCTTTCATCGCTTGTTTGTACATGTGTGTGCGTTCCAACGAGCGCGCTGATTTTTCCGTCCAAGTACGTTGCGAGAGCAACTTTTTCAGCTGTAGCTTCAGCATGAAAATCAACAAAGATAATTTTTGTTTCAGATTTTATCCGCGCAAGTATCCAATCAGCCGAACGAAACGGACAATCAATCGTTGCCATATAAGCTCTGCCTTGTAAATTAACAACGGCTACTTTTCCTCTTTTTGAATCAACAATTACATGACCGTTCCCATGCGTTCCTTTTGGATAATTTAAAGGACGAAGCACCCGTGGTTCATTTTTTAAATATTCTTGTGATTGATGTTTGTCCCAAGTATGATTTCCGCCGGTAATCGCATGAACGCCAAGTTTAAAAAGTATTTCCCCTTCTTTGGGAGTGATCCCCTTTCCATCAGCAACATTTTCACCATTAGCAATAACCACATCGGCTTTGTATTTTTGGATCATACCCGGAAGCCATGTTTGTACGAAGGTTAATCCAGGTTTTCCAATAATGTCACCGATAAAAAGTATATTAATTAATTCCATATTCTTCTAAATTTGTAAAGAAAATATATCTAATTAAAAAGTAACTTAAAAGAATTGAGAAAGATTTCTCCGGTTTTGTATGCTGAATACCGAAATATTACAACTTCCTTTTGAAGAAGCAGAATTTTCTGTTGTTGATGTTGAGACAACCGGGTTAGGTCCGGCTAATAATAACATCATCGAAATTGGGTTAGTGAAAATAAAAAACTTCAAAGTCATTGACCGCTACAATTCATTTATAAATCCTGGGAGATCCATTCCTCCATTTATTACGCAGTTTACCGGCATTTCAAATGATGATGTTTACGATGCACCATTTTTTGAAGATTTAGTGAAACCATTACAAGATTTTTTGGAAGACTCGGTTTTGGTTGGACATAACTTGCAATTCGATTTAAGTTTTCTACGGAAAGAATTTCAAGTATGCGGAGTTGAAAATTACCAACCGCTTCAACTTTGCACACTTCGTTTAGCTAGAAGAATGTTCCCAAATCTCAAAAGCCGTTCGTTGGGAAATCTTGCAAACCATCTTCATTTAAAAAATGAAGATGCTCACCGCGCGTATGCCGATGCAGAAGTTACAGCAAAAATCCTGTACAATTTAGTTGAAAGATTAAAAGCTTCGGAAGGATTTCAGACTGTCCAAGAATTTATTAATTACCAATATCAATCTACTCAAGTAAAACCAAAAGTTCCGTTAAAGAAAAATCTTGCTGATGCTTTTCTCTCACTTCCGAAATCTCCCGGAGTTTATTTCTTTTTTAATAAGAAAGAGGAAATTATTTATATCGGTAAAGCTAAAGCGCTGCGCGATAGAATAAAGTCGTATCTCTCACTAACTTCTCCGCGGAAAAGTAAAAAAATTCTTACCACGGCGCACAAGTTTAAAACGATAACAACGAAAACAGAATTAACCGCTCTGCTTGCCGAAGCCGAGTTGATAAAAAAAATAAATCCTAAAATGAATGTGATGCTGAAACAGTATCACAATAAATATTTCTTGCGGTTTACGCTTTCCCATCAAGCGCCAAAAATTGAACTCACGAATAACTTTTCATTTGACGGAAACGATTATTTCGGAATGTTCATTTCGCGTAAACTTGCCCAGCAAGTGCTTGATATGATTGACAAAATTTTTCTTTTGCGTGAGTGCGATGAGAAGGAATTTAACAAGAAACGAAGATGCTTTCTTGCGGAAATTGAACGCTGCACCGCTCCCTGTGTGGTTGATACTACCGAACCGTATTTAGATGAAGTAAAAAATGTGTATGAGTTTCTTTATGGGAAAAATCAATTTGCGGTAAACCGATTGGTCTCTAAAATGAAAAGCTATTCAGATCAACTTCGTTTTGAAAAAGCTGCCGAGATTAAAGAGTTGATTTCACTCGTTCTTTCTCAAATTCATAAATCGTCTTTACTTGCCGAACCGATTAACAGCGCAAATGTTCTATTTGAAATTACCGGTTTTGAAGGGCAAAAAGATTATTTTCTATTGCTTGAAGGAAAACTGTTTATTAAAGACTACTTTGCGAATAACGAAATAAATTTTGAACGCGCTTTAGATGATTATTTTGATGGGACCAGACAGCTTGATTTTATTCCCAACAATGAAGATTTAGAGAAAATAAAAATTACTCTAAACTGGATTACCCAGCACCGTCAATCGGTCCATATTTTTTATTTAAAGGAATACCGTTCAAAAGAAGAACTGTTTAAAAAAATGCAGCGCGGAATTGCGAATGTTTCAGCGCCGGATGAATCGTATTTTGAAATTAAGAATTTTATCCCTGAGGAATAATTATTTATACAATCCCTTTGAAAATCAAACAGAAGTTTCTAACTTTCTATAAATAAAAGGAAGACTATGAGCGAAACGTTATCAATTCTAATTTTTTCGGAAAGCAGAGAATCTGCCGGAATGTATCAAACCCTCGCTTCCGAGTTTCAAGCTCAAATTCTCGTTAAGGAAAAGAATAAAAATAATCTTGCATTGCTGATGGAAAGAACATACAATCTTGTCATTAACGAGATACAAAATCCCGTTTTAAATGAAATCGAATTTGTTGATCTGTTAAGCGATGCCGCCCCAGGCGTTCCAATTCTTTTAGTCTCTTCTTTTTTCTATGATACAAAAGATATCGTTTTCGGTAAAAAAATTGCAGGATTCATTCTAAAACCTTTAACCTTTGAAAAACTTCAATCTGAAGTAAATACAATTTTACATAAAAAGATTGAAGAGCCGGTCGAAGAGATTATAGCAAAACAAGAAGTTCCGCAGGTAGATTCTATCGTTTTTCAAAATAAAAGACTCTCCGTCTTGTTTGAAATTTCAAAAAGTATTAACTGCATAAAAGATTTCGATGAAATGCTTCACCATATTGTGGAAGTTGCCGCAAACTCACTTGATGCCGAGCGAGCTACTCTTTTTATCGTTGATAAACAAACAAAAGAGTTGTGGTCAAAATCGGGGATCGGCATTCATCAAAAAGAAATTAGAATTCCGATCGAAACAGGGATTGCCGGTGAAGTTGCACTTAATAACGCATATCAAATTATTGATGATCCGTATGCGCATCCGAAGTTTAATCGAAAGGTTGATAAAGTTACCGGATATAAAACAAGAAATATTCTTTGTGTTCCAATGGCGAATATCAACGGTGAAGTGATCGGGGTTTTTCAAATCCTTAATAAAAAAGAAGGTTCATTTAGTGTAGATGATGCACAGTTTTTAAGTGCTATGGCTGTAAGCACCGGGATTGCCATAGAAAATTCTTTGCTTCGCGAAGAATTAAAAAATCAACTTGAAAAAATAAAAATCTCATATGATGAACTGTACATTGCTCAAAACCAGATTGTAAAAGAAACAAAGATCGTGAATAGTATGGAACTGCTTAATAAGCTCAAAACTCAATTGTTCCAACCGCAAGCCTATGATTCCTTGATCATCGGGTTAAAAAATGTAAAAAGCTTTCAGCACGTCATTGATCAAATAAATCTTTTTAAAGAAAATAATCTTTCAACATTAGAAAATGCTGAAAAAGAAATTAAAAAATCCATCCGGCATTAACTACTCTTACTGAAATTGGAGAATAAATGAAATCATTTATCACTTTTGTTTTTTGCGTGTTTTTCTTTTCCCCGTTAATAAAAACGCAATCGGCACTTTATGTTCCGCTTGATATAAAAAAAGCTTACGAGAAACAAACGCGCAATTATGACGGAACACCGGGTAAAAATTACTGGCAAAATTCCGCCAACTACATGATCAACGTTCAAGTATTTCCAAAAGATAAATTATTAAAAGGAAGTGAAACAATAACGTATTTTAATAATAGTCCCGATACGTTGAAATTTTTAATTTTTCGTCTTTACCAAAACATTTATCAATTAGGAGCGCCCAGAGAATTTAGCGTTAGCAAAATAGATTTACATGATGGGATCAAAATTCATAAAATAAAATTAAATGAGATTGAATTTTCTCCCGACACAACAAAGAGTGTTTCAATTAACGCAACGGTAATGAGAATAACTCTCGAGAAACCTCTCCTACCTAAAAGCACAATGAACTTAGGTTTCGATTGGGAAGTCACTCTTCCTTCGGTTTCAAATATCCGTATGGGTGTTTACGATTCGACAACCGCAATGGTTGCCTACTGGTATCCGCAAGTTTCGGTTTATGATGATGTGCATGGCTGGGATACTGACCAATACACCGGCAGTCAAGAATTTTATAATGATTTCAACAATTATGAAGTATCAATAGAAGTACCGAATACTTTTTGCGTTTGGGCAACTGGAGTTCTGCAAAATGCCGGATCAGTTCTTTCACCAAAAACTTTTGAACGTTATCAAAAAGCTGAATCTTCAGAAGAGGTTGTTAATATTATTCGAAAAGAAGATTTAGACTTGGAGAATTTTAGTCGTGCTTCACAAACCAACAAGTGGAATTATTCTGCCATAAATGTTACTGATTTTGCATTTTCATATTCAGATCATTATTTGTGGGATGCCGTTACTGCTATAGTTGATTCTTCAACTATGAGGAAGACGTTGATATCCGCAGCTTATAATCAAAAGTCAGAAGATTTTTACGAAGTAGCGAAAATAGCAAAAGCAGTTATTCAATCTTACTCTTTCAGTTTCCCTGTAATCCCCTTTCCTTATCCACGTATGACTGTCTTCAATGGACAAGGTGGAATGGAATTCCCAATGATGGTAAATGACGGTTCATCAAAACAAAGAAGCGGTACGGTTTATTTAACCGCGCACGAAATCGGTCATACATATTTTCCATTTTTTATGGGAACAAATGAAAGAAAATATGCTTTTATGGATGAAGGCTGGGCAACAATTCTCCCTGAAGATTTGCTTCCGATAATTGAACCTTCTTCAACTGACCGCGGAAAAAATTTGGCGGAAAGTTTTTCACGCATTGCCGGAAAAGAAGATGAACTTCCATTAGTAGTTCCTTCTTCAGATATTAGAGGCGGAGGAACATATCGTGTTTCGGCATACACGCGTCCCGGTTTAGCGTACAAGTTTTTACGTGATGCGCTTGGAACTGAAACCTTTCTTCAAGGGCTTCACGAATATGTAAAACGCTGGAACGGGAAACATCCGATTCCGTACGATTTTTATTTTTCTTTTAACAACGCTCTTAAAGATGATTTAAGTTGGTTCTGGAAGCCATGGTTTTTTGAATTCGGATATCCCGACTTAGCAATAAAATCAGTATCAATAAAAAAGAATCGAGCTAAAATAACGGTTGAGAAAATCGGTTCGATGCCGATACCGGTTGCAATAAAATTGATTTACAAAGACGGAAAGACAAAAGATTTTTATGAAAACACAAGTATCTGGAAAGATGGAAAAACATTAAAAGAATTCACTTACCCGGTTGATGGAGAACTAATAAAAGTTGAACTTGGAAAAGATGATATTCCCGATACAGACAAATCAAATAATATTTTTATAATTATTAAATAAGAATGAAATGGATTTAGAAAAGGTTCGCGAGTATTGTTTAAAGAAAAAAGGAGTGACAGAATCACTTCCGTTCGATGAAGATACTCCGGTTTATAAAGTTATGGGAAAAATGTTTTGTTTGGCAAATCTTAATCCACCAATTTCTATCAATTTGAAATGCGACCCGGAAAAGGCCATTGAACTGCGCGAAAAATATGATGATGTCCAACCTGGTTATCACATGAGTAAAGAACATTGGAATACGGTTTTTCTTGCAAATAACATTTCAGATAAACTAATTTATGGATGGATTGATGATTCATATAATTTAGTTGCGGCAAAACTGTCAAAAGCTGACAAAGAAAAACTGGGGAAAAGTTAATGCTGTTTATTGTAAGTACTCCTATTGGAAATTTGAAAGATATTACCTTCCGAGCCATTGAAACACTTGGTGAAGTTGATTTTATTATTTGTGAAGATACAAGAGTTTCATCCCATCTTTTAACTCATTATCATATTAAAAAAGAATTGATTTCTCTTAATGCCTTTAATGAAGATAAAAAAATAGAATATGTTTTAGGAAGAATAAGAAGCGGCGAAAAAGCTGCGCTCATCTCGGATGCAGGAACTCCCACAATTTCAGATCCGGGAAACAGATTAATTTCAGCCGCTATCCGTGAGGGGATCACCATCGTCCCAATTCCGGGAGTTTCTGCTGTTATCACAGCCCTTTCCATCGCCGGTTTACCGACGGACGCTTTTGTTTATGAAGGATTTCCACCACAAAAAAAAGGAAGACAAAAATTCCTTTCCGGTCTTACAACTGAAGAACGAACGGTAGTTCTGTATGAATCAACTTACCGCATTCATAAACTACTTGATGAATTAAACAAATACATGCCCGAAAGAATAATTGTGATTTGCCGTGAACTCACAAAAATGTTTGAAGAAGTTTTGCGCGGAAAAGCTAAAGAATTGATTAGTAGAATCGGTGATAAAGAATTGAAAGGAGAAATTGTAGTTGTAATTTCTCCCTTAAAATGGATTGAAAAAGAATCCTATGATGAGTAATCGTTTTGTTATTTTAACTCAAAAACTCTCCAACCGGTTCCATCAATTTTAACTTCAATAGAACTACCTATTAAAGGAATATTTTCATTACTGTTAACATCCACTAAAGATTTTGTTCCATAAATTGAAGGAAGTTGAATTTTTGCAAATTGTCTTTCCGGATCTTTATTTAAGACAACTAAAAGTTTTTCGTTGGCATCACAGCGCAAGTAAGCATACACTTTATCATTTGCTAAAATGGTTTGGAAATCACCGTAGCGAAAAGCAGAATGCTCCCTTCTCATCTTCACAATGTTGCTCGTTTTATTGAGCATGTGTTTTTCATATTTATTTAATTCATCGTCGAACCGCATAAAACGGCGGTTATCCGGATCATCGGCACCGGTCATACCAAATTCCGAACCGTAATAAATTACCGGTAATCCTGGAATGGTAAACATAAAAGCATAAAACAATTCGGCTTTTCTGTAACTTAAAGGATGATCAACTGTGGGAGGATTTGCCCAAGCCATTTCGCGCATATCAATTCCCTGCTTTGCAACATCGCCGTCTGCATACGCCATAAATCTTACTTTGTCATGGCTATCCATAATATTTCCCATAAGATGATGCACGCCGAAAGTTTCGAAAGATTTTTTCAAACTATGATCAAGTGAAATAAATGAACGATCTTTTTCCAGGAAAATTGGAATTGCCGAGTAAGAAAGATTAAAATCGAACTGTGCGCTTAACTGTCCGTTGTTTATATACGAACCGACAAGTTCATTACTGCCAAAAGTTTCACCGATCTGATAAACTTTTTTATTTAATGGAGTTTCAATTTCTTCTTTTAAGGTGCGGGTAAGTTCACGCCAAAATTCATTTGGAACATGTTTTACCGCATCATGCCTGAAGCCGTCTGCACCGCTTTCCTTTAACCACCAAAGAGCATTTTGCGCCATCCACTTAGTTGGAACATCAGATTTTGTAAAATCAAATGAAGGCATATACGGCTCAAACCAGGTTGTTAAACGGTACTCATCCCACAAGCGAAGATTTTTTCTTCCATCCGGTAAATCTAACGTCCCGAACCAATCTGGATGTTCTTTAAAAATCGGATTTTCAAGATGAACATGATGAGCTACGATATCTAATAATACTTTTATTTTATGTTGATGCGCTGTAGTAACAAGTTCTTTCAACTTTTTCAGCGTTCCGAATTTTTCTTCCACGGCAAAATTATTTACCGGCCAATAACCATGGTAGCCTGAAAACCAGCGATTCGGTTTGGGATATTCACGATACGCAACACCGGGATTGTCATAAACTGGCGAAATCCAAAGAGTGTTTATACCAAGTTCACCAAAATATCCGTCATCAATTTTATTAATGATCCCTTGAAAATCCCCGCCTTGATAATTTGCCTGCCAGGATAATGAATCATGTTTAACCGGAATATCATTGCTCTTGTCTCCGTCGCTAAATCTATCTACCATGATAGAATAAATGGAACCATCATACCACGATGCAAAATTATTTTTTGTCCCGGATATTTTTCCATCATTAAAAAAAACGGATTGTATGTTTGAGTTTTTTCCATCTTGTGAAACTACAATACGCAAAACCTGATCGTTTCTAAGTTCTGTTTTAGGAAGCGAAATTTCGATTTTGTTACCGGAAATTTTTATAGCATTGGATTTAATTCGTTTATTATTAAGTAGTGCAAAAACACTTGCTTTGGAAATTTTTTTCTTCTGATTTTCCCGTTCATAATAGAAAGAAAGGCGCGTCCCATTTTTATCTTCAGATTTTCCGAGAATATGGAGATAACGTTTTTCACCTCTCAATTCAGTAATTCTCAAAACAGAATTAAACCCGTCAAAACCTGTTGGAACTGTTTCTTTATTCTCCGGATCAATAATATCTTTTCCGTCAATCGAAAACTTATAAAAATAATTTCCGGGTTCAAGATTAACTTTGGCTTCGTAAATACCGCTATTTCCTTTTTCAATCAAAGGATTCCATTCGCGGTTCCAATTATTAAAACTGCCGATGACTACAACTTTCTCCGTTTTCTTTTCCGGTTTAAATCGAAAGGTGAAACTCTGAAGTTTTTTCGATTGGTCTTGTAATATTAATGGAATTACATAGGATTTGTTGTCGAGCGAAAAATTGAGCAACGTAAAACCTTTGAAAGATACTTCCGGTTTTAGCACGAGTTTCTTGGTTGATTTATCAAAAGAAAAACTAATGTCTTTGTTTTTTGAAAACGAAATATCATAGTTCTTTGCGTAGAATAAATCACTTACCAGAATAGTATCGGTCATTCCTTTAGTAAGTTTTACCGGTTCTATTAGATCGTTAATTTCTTGAGCAATACCTACATTAATAAGAATTAAACTAAATAATATCTTTACTGAAATTTTAGAAAACATAAATTATCTCCACACTATTTTTAATTACTACTGACGATAGTTTCTCTTTTTTAATTAATGCCCGGATTTCACATTTTTGAGAGCGTCACTTGCTGTTGACTTAGGTTCTTTTACAAATATCCAGAAGAAAACTGAAAAACAAATGAATACTCCGCAAAGGATATATAGCAACTGATAATTCTGTGTTTCAGAGATAATATTAGCTACTCCTTGACTCATCATTTGAGGAAGCACTACGGCAAGGTTAAAAATTCCCATAAACAGACCCATTTTAGCCTGGTTTATTGTCTCCGTCATTATTGAGAAAACAATTGATATTACTGCAGACCAGCCAATTCCGGTTAAGAACATTCCAAAATAAAAACTGTATTCCGTTTGTCCAAAGAATGCAATATAGAAATACCCGATTGCGCTGAAAGCCAACGCGGCTGTATAAGTGTTCACTCTTCCAATCTTCTTTGCAATTTGTGAAAGCACAAAGGGAAATAATGCTCCAACTGCATTAAGGATTAAAAATCCGAGAGATACAATATTCCCGGTTGTTGCATCTTGACTTTGCGTTGTAGAAGTTAAGAATTCCGCAAATTTATTCGCCAGTACGTTGCTAAGTTCAACATTCGGAACGATTTGTTTATCAATAAAAAAGCCGGACATAACAAACATACTTTGGAACGCCACCCAGGTAAAAGTGTGCGCTAACATGATCTTCTGGAACTCGTTTGAGTCGGAAGGTTCTTTTTTGCCTTTTGCGATAATCCAGAATCCAATGATGATTGTATACGCCAAACTCGCAATTATTAATGGGTTATGTATTACTCTTAATTCATTTTGGTAGAAATGGAATATGAGACTGAATACTCCAAACGCTAAAAATCCATACAGTGGGAATATTGATTTGAAAATATCCATAACCGTATGAGAACTCGAACTGTCTTCCGCGCTCACATTTAAATCTTTTGGTTCTTGAATGAACAAGATGGGGATGACGGAACAGCAGAATACGAAGATTGCCGCAATCAGTAAAAGCGTTTCATTCCCGTAAACCATAGAAAGGAAGTAAGCCAATACACCAAACGTACCGGAAATTACTTGCATCCACACATAACCGGTTGTTCTTTTCTTTCCTTCCGGAGTTAAATCTGCAATAATACTCCTTGCGGGATTAAAGGTAACGTTTACGGATAAATCCAAAAGCAGCGCTATTACAGAGGCAATCAGGATGATGCTTGTAATTCCTGTTGCTTGAGAGATAACTCCAATTTGAGGCAGCGCCAAGAACATAAGTGCGCCTACAATTCCTCCTACCATAATAAATGGTCTTCTTCTACCTCCTAAGAACCATACATTATCGCTAATCATTCCAACAATAACCTGCCCGAAGATTCCGGCTAAAGGACCGGCTAACCAAACGAAGGTAACCTCGTGAATGTTCAGTCCAAACTTTTTACTGAGTATCCAACTGAGCGCTGCTATTTGTGTTGAAAGAGCAAAGCCTACAGCGGTAGCGGGTAATGCTAGAATTGCATAAAATGAATTTGTAAGTTTCTTTTGAATAGCGAGCATCTCAACCTCGAATTATTTTTATTTGGTGACGAACGAAAAAACTATAAAACACGTTACAGATTTAGTAAATTTGGCAAAGAAAAAAAAATTATTTTCCCTTTTTTCTTCTTATCCACTTAAATAATAGAAAATAAATGGCTGAAACCTCAACCGAAAAAAATATTGTCACGAACAGAAAAGCTCGGCATGAGTACGAAATCCTTCAGGTGATCGAAGCGGGAATGGTGCTGCAAGGAACCGAAGTTAAATCTCTCCGCCAGGGAAACGCGAATATGGTTGATAGTTACGCTAACATTAAAAACAATGAAGTGTGGCTAGTTGGGTGTCATATTGCTGAATACAAATATGGAAATATTGAGAATCACGAACCAACCAGAACGAGAAAATTGCTGCTCAATCGCTCAGAAATAAAAAAACTCCTTGTAAAAATTAAAGAGAAAGGATTGACACTTATTCCCTTGCGTCTTTATTTTAAAGAAGGAAAAGTAAAAGTTGAACTGGGACTTGCCAAAGGGAAAAAGGTTTTTGATAAAAGAGAAGATATTAAGAAACGAGATTTTGCAAGGGATCAGGATAGAAAGGTAAAATATTAATTTTTTAAGAATTTTTTACCTATAATGTTCTAATATTTTTGCATTTCTTTCTAGAAAATAATTAATCTTTCGTGCCTTTATTTCTTTTACAGTTCCAAAACTGGTAAACCCCAATCCTAATCGTCCAAGAATTGCAGCGTATGCAATATCTTGAGGAAATTGACTGTGTTCTCCACTTGAAAATACTGCGTGTTCTCCTTCATGTGTTAACACATAAGGTACTTGTTCTGCTTTTAATGGTGTTTGTGTTCCCTCATTAAAATCTTTTATTCCTCTTATGTTTATGTCCCAGTTTTTTATGTACGGTCCTTGTTCGTCGTAATTGAATTGAAGATTATCTCCATTTCCCGTATTTACGTTGTCGTATCTCATGTGTATTTGCGCGTTTGCAGAGTCTGTTGTTTCAGTAAATGTTAATTTTTCGTTTTCTAATTGTTTAAGTCCTGACATTGATGAATCCGGATACCAAGTGTTTGGCGCATTTTTCCTATTTAAATATACGAAAACATTTTTATTTTTGAAACGAGGAATAGTATTTTTATAAATCGGATCTTCTAACCATGCACGTGCAACTCTAGTTATTTTCTGTGTGAATTCTATCAAGTCTTCTGTTGCTGTTGAGTCTTTCCATGTTTGTGTTGCTTGATCGAAGTATGGTACTGTTCCACTTTCACTGTATCTTTTAATCATTGGTATTCCTGTTGTGTCGTTGAATGCTTTTACGTCAGTATTTTTACCAATTTCTATTGGATGTTTCCAATTGTAGAATGTGCTATCTTCGATGATTACACTGTCTAGTCCAGTTTTTGCTGTTTTAATTTCAAATCGTCCGTTTGCATTTGTTTTTACTTTTTTTTCTGGTGTTGATTGTAAGTATGCTATTGCTCCTTCTACTCCAGTTCTATCGGCATATTTTGTGTCGAGGTCGTAGGTTTCTCCCGTTACAATGTTTGTTCCTTCTGTGGCTTTTGTTCCGATGTCGTATGTTTCTAAATCTTGTAGTGTGAATTCTTTGAGAATTAGAGTTTCAATATTTTCTCCTTCAATAATCATACTGTCCGGTTTCCACATGCCATTATTTTTTTGCATTGCTCCTGCACGCGCAGTTGTTTGTGTTTCTATTCCTTTTTTTCCGTGGTCAATAAATCCGTCTTGATAAACAAATTTTCCGGTTTTTATTCCTGAAGAATTTTTTAATGTATACATATAGACAGTATTTGATAGATTTAATGGTATGTGTAATTCTTGTATTCCTTGAGTATTAATTTCTTGTGTATATACTTGTTCTCCTAATGCTGCTGAGTATATTGTTAGTGTGGTTTTTTCTGTAATGTTTGTTTTGAGATGTAATTCTTTATATGCACTATATGCTGCTTCGACTATGGTGGTAGAAATTTCTGGTTTTATGCCTACGGGTGTTTGAACAAATCTTCCTTCTGCGTCTGTTTTTGTTGTTGCAGGAATTGTTTTTCCGTCATAATATGTTCTTACAACAGCATCTTTTATTCCGTAATTGTTTGTTCCTTTTTCAATAATTCTTCCTTTAACATTCTGCCCACTAACAACACTTGAGATTAATGCCATTCCGGCAGCAACATATGGCGCAATTTTACGAAGTAAACGTCCCATACTCCTATCCTATACTCTAGTATTTATAAAGTTTATGGAAGTTACCACTAAGAAGGGTCGTAAACCGCAAAAATCCATAAAACTGAATGCATTTCTTGACATTAATTTTCAATATTTAATATTGGCATAAATAGCTCATTATTTTTCATTCGATCAGTTTCTTTTTCGCAAAATTAGTCTTTTTCCTTCAAGCAAACAAAGTAGTGTATAACCAAAAATTGATTATGAACAATAAAATATTAAAATATTTTTTCGGCTAATCATTTGTAAAGTCATCAAGAATTTGTAAAATTGCAAAGCATCTCAATTAATTTTTCATTTGATAGACTATTTTCTTATCACTGATTATTTTTATGTTAAATAATGTTGAATGCACTAATTTTTTTCCTAATTCGTAATTCCTAATTTTTAATTGCGGCTTGCCGCTCTATTTATTAACTTTTTTACCTGCCGTCAGGCAAGGCTAATTATTAACTCCAGGAGATATTAAGAATCGTTGACTACAAACTTCCCACCAATTAACGAGCAGATGGACCTCATTAGAAGAGGTGTTTCAGAGATTATTCCCGAAGATGAATTACTTAAAAAGTTAGAAAAATCTTACAAAGAACAGAAACCGCTTAAGATTAAATTAGGCTGCGACCCCAGCAGACCCGATTTACACATCGGTCATTCTGTTGTTTTACGAAAATTAGTTCAGTTTCAATCACTTGGACATCAGGCAATATTAATTATTGGCGATTTTACTGGAATGATCGGTGATCCATCAGGAAGAAATGTTACCCGGCCTGCCCTTTCTCTTGAAGAAACCCGCAAACATGGCGAATCATATTTCGAGCAAGCTTCAAAAATCCTTGATAAAGAAAAAACTAAAATAGTTTACAACTCCCAATGGCTCGGTAAAATGAGTTTTGAGGATGTTATAAAACTTGCGTCAAAATATACCGTTGCACGAATGCTCGAACGTGACGATTTTACCAAACGCTATAAAAACGGCGAACCGATTTCCGTCCATGAATTCCTCTATCCCCTTGCTCAGGCAATGGATTCCGTAGCAATTGAAAGTGATGTTGAACTTGGCGGAACGGACCAAAAATTTAATTTGCTCGTCGGAAGGGATATCCAACGCGAGTTTGGAATTGAACCTCAAGTGATCTTAACTATGCCGTTACTTGTTGGAACTGACGGAATTGAAAAGATGAGTAAATCTTATGGCAATTATATCGGAATCTCAGATTCACCACAAGATATATTCGGGAAAACATTGTCCATTTCTGACTCACTAATTTATACTTACTATGAGTTGGCAACTGATATTAGTAATTCAGATTTAGCTAAGGTTAAAGCCGATTTGGAAAATCCGGAAGTAAATCCTAGAAATATTAAGAGAGCTTTAGCTAAGAAATTAGTTGAAATGTATCATTCGGCTGAAGCTGCAAAAGAAGCGGAAGAAGAATTCGACAAGATTTTCATCAAAAAAGAAATACCCGACGAAATTCCTTTATTTGAAATTACAAATGGACAAAAAGAAATTTCGATTTTAGATTTAATCACCACTGTAAACTTCGCCCCTTCTAAAGGTGAAGCGCGAAGATTAGTTCAACAAGGTGGTGTTACTTTAGATGGTGAAAAAATAGCTGATATCTCAGCAATTGTTCAACTGAAACCGGAAAACATCTTGAAGGTTGGCAAAAGAAAGTTCATTAAAATTATTGTTAAGTAAGTTTTTATTTATTTTTACACGGAGTTGAGAAATTGTACGTACCACAAAAAATATTTTTTACCAAGGGAGTCGGAAGACACAAAGATTATCTTGCATCTTTTGAAATGGCATTACGCAGTTCAGGAATTGAAAAATGCAACTTAGTTACCGTAAGCAGTATTTTTCCAGGCGGATGTAAACGCATTTCTAAAGAAGAAGGATTAAAAGAATTGCAAGCCGGACAAATTACATTCTGCGTTATGGCAAGAAATTCCACAAACGAACCAAACAGATTGATCGCCACATCAATTGGCGTTGCTCTACCGGCTGACCCGGATCAGTATGGCTATTTATCCGAACATCATCCTTTTGGTGAAACAGAAAAAGTTGCCGGCGAATACGCGGAGGATTTAGCCGCTACCATGCTCGCTACAACTCTTGGAGTTGAGTTTGATTCTAATAAAGATTGGAACGAACGTGAAGATATTTATAAAATGTCCGGGAAGATCGTTAAGTCATTTAACGTTACACAATCTGCCGAAGGCGAAAAAACCGGACTTTGGACGACAGTAATCTCTGTTGCTGTCCTGCTTCCGTAAATTTTTTCCTTTTTTTGAGGTTCATTTTTACTAAAAAATGAACCTCTCTTTGTTTTCCCCGTTCCAACTTAGTTCGTTAAAATTCTTTAGTCAATATCACTAAGAAAATTAAACCCCTTACTTAGAAAACATTTATTAATCTCTTTTCTGATTAATTCTGTAATTTCAATTGCTTTAAGCGTTTCTTCTTTTGAAAGTTTCTTATAAAAATCAGGGTATCTTTTAGACACAGCATAATCTGATAAAACTCTTGCATCTGCCAAAACTATAGAGAGAGCATATTCTTTGGGAGTAAGTTCTAAAAGTTTTTCAATACTGTGCGTATAAGGAAAATCAATGCAATGAAAAACTAAAAGGGCTTTAACATATTTCTCAGCGCATTGTTGACAATGAAAAGCTATCAATCTATAGGGAACATTTGAAGCCATAGTTAGCCCAAATTTGGCAAAGCGAAAATCTTCTTCAGCAATTTCGATCCACTGTTTGGTCTTTTCTAATAAATCCTCTTCTTTAGGCTTCATAGATTATTTCTCCTTCAAGAGAAGCGTAACGTGAAATTGTTCCCGGTATGTCCCTATCGCGTTCAAATTCTTCAGGAGTTATAGCTATAACATCAAAAGCATATTTTAGAGGTAATAATTTCCCCCTTAATTCCCTCATCAATGCGTAACGGTCATTTATGTTTGGAGTAACAACCAAAAGGTCAATATCGCTTCTTTCATCAGCCGTACCGCGAACTTGAGAGCCAAAAAGAATAATTTTGTTTAACTGCAACCCGGATAATAAAATTTCTTTTATTTGCGTTACTGTAGTTTCACTTAACATAAATCTTTCTTGAAATTAAAATGATAAATTCTACTTGATGAAATATAAGCAGGCAAAAGATTAGAGGCAACAATCAATTATTTGTCGTCCGTTAAATCGGAGCGGTCACGACCGCTCCATACATCAATTTTTTATGAGAACAAATCTAACAAAGCCCTGAAAGGGCGGTATCCGTCAACATAGGGCGCAGCCCTATGAAAATAAATCCATTATCAAACAAGCCCCTGCAAGGGCGCAATAATTATCTTCATTAGAAAAATCCGGAAGTTATCCCGCCCTTTCAGGGCTTTCTCATTTCTGTGTTCTTTTTTTCAGGGCTTCGCCCTGAGTTGATATATTTTGCCCTTTCAGGGCTTTAAGTTTAGTGTTAGTTGTGCCAAACTTTTCTACCACACATTTTATCTTGACATTGAACCACAGATTCTTTAATTTAGCAGTCGTTAATTATGAGTGCTAATCAAACTGCCTTCGGGCAAAAATCATTAATCAATAAAAAAAGGAGATTTTCTCTATGAGTAAAATCAATTTGCAACCGTTGCATGATCGAGTAATTATAAAACCACTCGAAGCGGAAGAAAAAACAAAAGGCGGATTATTCCTTCCGGATACCGCAAAAGAAAAACCAATTGAAGGAACTGTTGTTGCAGTTGGTACCGGTAAAGTAAGCGATGAGGGAAAAGTTACCGCTACTACCGTTAAAGTAGGCGATAAAGTACTTTATGGCAAGTACAGCGGAACAGAAGTTACTGTTGAAGGGGAAGAATACCTAATTATGCGCGAAAGCGACATTTTTGCAATTATTAAATAAATAACGAGGAGTTATAAAATATGTCATCCAAATTAATTGAATATGATGTTGAAGCCCGCGCCAAAATTAAAAAAGGTGTGGACAAATTGGCGAATGCCGTAAAAGTTACTTTAGGACCAAAAGGTCGTAACGTAATTTTAGAAAAAAAATTCGGTGCACCAACTGTAACTAAAGATGGTGTTTCCGTTGCTAAAGAAATTGAACTTGACGATCCCGTAGAAAATATGGGCGCTCAGATGGTTCGCGAAGTTGCTTCTAAAACAAGCGATGTTGCCGGAGACGGAACAACAACCGCTACTGTTTTAGCTCAAGCAATTTACCGCGAAGGATTGAAGAATGTTACTGCAGGCGCAAATCCTATGGATTTAAAACGCGGTATTGATCTTTCAGTCACAAAAGTTGTTGAATTTTTGAAAATAATGAGCAGACCTGTTGAAGGTAGAACAGAAATCGCTCAAGTTGCATCTATCTCTGCTAACAGCGACCAAACCATCGGTAATTTAATTGCTGATGCAATGGAAAAAGTCGGCAAAGACGGCGTAATCACCGTTGAAGAAAGCAAATCGGCAGAAACCAGTTTAGAAGTTGTAGAAGGAATGCAGTTCGACCGCGGATACATTTCTCCTTATTTTGTTACTAATGCCGAAACTATGGAAGTCGAATTAGAAACTCCTTTCATCTTAATTCACGACAAAAAAATCTCTGCAATGAAAGACCTTCTCCCTGTACTTGAAAAAGTTGCTCAACAAGGAAAAGCTCTTGTAATTATTGCTGAAGATCTCGAAGGCGAAGCTTTAGCAACTTTAGTTGTTAATAAATTAAGAGGAACTTTAAAAGTTGCTGCCGTTAAAGCCCCAGGCTTTGGCGATAGAAGAAAAGCAATGTTGGAAGATATCGCTGTTCTTACTAACGGTACGGTTATCTCTGAAGAAAGAGGTTTCAAACTTGAAAACGCAACCATCGCTTATTTAGGACAAGCTGCAAAAATCGTAATTGATAAAGATAATTGCACGATCGTTGAAGGCGCTGGCAAAACTGAAGATATCAAGAAGAGAATTAATGAGATTAAAGTTCAAATCGAGAAAACAACTTCAGATTACGACAAAGAAAAATTGCAAGAACGTCTTGCCAAACTTTCAGGTGGTGTCGCTGTATTGAAGATCGGCGCTTCTACTGAAATCGAAATGAAAGAAAAGAAAGCCCGCGTTGAAGATGCTCTACATGCAACCCGCGCAGCTGTTGAAGAAGGAATTGTTCCCGGAGGCGGTGTAGCTTTCATCCGTGCAATTTCTATCCTCGATAAATTAAAAGGCGATAATGAAGACCAAACAACCGGTATTCAGATCATCAGAAAATCTCTTGAAGAACCATTGAGACAAATCGTTTTCAATGCCGGTCTTGAGGGTTCTGTAATCCTTCAAAAAGTTAGAGAAGGAAAAGATGATTATGGATTTAACGCTCAAACAGAGAAATATGAAAACCTGGTTAAAGCCGGCGTTATTGATCCTACAAAAGTAGCCAGAACTGCATTAGAAAATGCCGCTTCTGTTTCTGCTTTGCTTCTTACTACAGAAGCTGTTGTTTACGAACAAAAAGAAAAAGATAAATCTATGCCTTCTATGCCTCCCGGAGGAATGGGCGGTATGGACGGAATGTATTAATCGTTCGAACTCACTTAAAAAAGGCGGAGAGAAATCTTCGCCTTTTTTGTTTTAAATCTTCCTAAACTCTTTCTCAATCAACTTTATCTTTATATTTTTAAACATTAACAAAAAAATTATTAAGGTATGAATTCTTTTAACGCTACAGACGATTTTGAAGAATTACTGAAAGAAGCATTCGAGCACTTAGAGCAAGGGCGATTCCGAATGGCTTTAACAGCAGCTCAAAAAATTTATGAGCAAAGACAAAATGATTACCGTACAGTAGTTTGTCTTGCCTGGGCATTTTTAGAAAACGGAAATTCCGCATCCGCTTTAGAATATGCGGATCTTGCATGCCAAATTGAAGAAGAAAAAGCTTTCCCCCATCTTTACCGCGGATATATATTGCTTCGGCTTGGAATTTATGAGGGAGCAATTCAAGACCTAAATTATGTGATCTTCAAAGAAGAAATTTCAATTGAAAAAGCTTTACATTATAAAGCTCAATGCCTGGCGGGACTTGGAAAATATACTGAAGCGCTCGATGTTTTCGAATCTTCTGTTTTTATCAATCCGAATCCTTTAAATGAAGAATCACAAAAACTTCGTCTTTGGTATCGTGCGGCGGCTGGCCAAAAAAGTACTTTTCTTACAAAATTGTTAAGTAAAGAAAAAGATAAAAATTATTTTCAAGAAGCTTCCGAGGCTTTCAAAATAAAAGAATATTGGTATTCTTTGTGGGCATTGAATAAATTCTTATCCGATGGTTCAAAGTCTGAGTTATTTCCTCAAGCAAAAATTCTAGAACTTGAAACATTGCTGGCGTTATTTCAATTTAAAAAGGCTTTGTCAAAAGCAAATGAATATCAAAAGGATCTCAAAGACGATCCAAAGTTCCAAACATTATTTTCGAAAATAATTGATAAAGAGGAAATTTTTACTCCCCAAGTGACCCAGGAAAAAGAATCTGCCTTTGCAGAACTTCCTTCTGAAAAAGAAATCAAAAAAAAATCTGTTGCAAAAACCATAACGAAGCGGACAGATTTCGTTACTGCGGAAGTATCAAAACATACTCCCCTTTATGCTAAAACCTTTGATCTTATAGAAAATCTTCGTGCAAAAAAAAGAAATTATCTTTACCAATTCCATGAAGAAAAAATTCGTTACATCGGTATTGAAGTTGTTGTTACCAATCCCTATTATAATTATGCCGACGTGGTTGTTGAAGGAACTGCTGTCTGGTATTTAAATGATGAAGAGGTTGGAAAATATACTTTTACGATAAATGTAGATAAGCATTGGAGCCATTTTGAGTTTGTACAAAGCTGGGGAACTGATACCACGGGATTTTGGCAGCGTGGACAAGGAAGAGCAGATATTTATTTGAATGGTGAGTTTACTTGTTCGCGTTGGTTTCTTATCGGGTCCCAAGAAATTGTTAACACCGAAGAAATTGAAATTAAAACGAAAGACTCTTCTATCGGTATCTCAGACACAAAACCGAAAAATGAAATCCCACCGGCACAGAGTGAGCCTGAAGAAATTATTGATGGAGAAAAATCCATCGAACAATTATTAAAAGAACTTGGTGCATTTACCGGATTAAAAAACATTAAACAAGCGATGCGCGATTTTGTTGATTACCTTACCTTCATAAATGAAAGAAAAAAACTTGGACTGAAAACTCAAGAAGGTATTTCTCTTCATACAGTTTTTCTCGGTAACCCGGGAACAGGCAAAACTACTATTGCCCGATTGCTTGGAAATATTTTTAAAGCGATGGGTTTGCTGGAAAAAGGTCACATTGTGGAAGTTGACCGCGCTGCTTTAGTCGGTCAGTACATCGGAGAGACAGCGCAAAAAACCGACAAACTTATTACCGATGCACTTGGCGGAGTTCTTTTTATTGATGAAGCTTACACCCTTGTAAAAAAAGGGGGCGGAAATGATTTCGGACAGGAAGCAATTGATACTTTACTTAAAAGAATGGAAGATAAAGCCGGAGAATTTGCCGTTATCGTTGCCGGATACACAGATGAAATGAATGGTTTCCTTGAGTCTAATCCCGGAATGAAATCAAGATTTTCACACAATTTTGTTTTTGAAGATTATGCCCCCGAAGAATTGATAGAAATATTTAAGCAAATGGCGAAAAAAGAAGAGTACATTATTTCAGCAGAAGCATGCCAGGAATTAGAAAAAGAATTTACCAAACTCTACCGCAAACGTGATAAAACTTTTGGCAATGCTCGATTGGTTCGCACGCTTTATAACAATGCTAAAATGCAAGTCGGCAAAAGAAGTTCTAAACTTGCTGCAGTCGAGCGGAACAAAAAGACACTGTCAACTATTATGCAGGAAGACATTCAAGCAATCCTAAAAACTTCTTCTGGTAAAGATTTTCAAGTTGGAGTAGATGATGAGAATCTAAAAATTGCACTTGTAAAGTTAGAGCAGCTAACCGGTTTAACATCTGTTAAAAAAGAAATTGCCGAACTTGTAAAACTTGCTAAATTTTATCAACAGCAAGGAGAAAATTTACAAACTAAATTCTGTGACCACATTGTGTTTTCCGGTAACCCCGGTACAGGTAAAACAACTGTGGCAAGAATGTTCAGCCAAATTTATGCAGCGCTTGGAATTTTGGGAAAAGGACATTTAGTTGAAGCCGACCGCCAGGCGTTGGTTGCAAGTTTTGTCGGTAAGACCGCAGAGAAAACTACAGAACTTATCAATCATTCTCTCGGCGGAACATTATTTATTGATGAGGCTTACACCCTTGTAAAAAGCGGTGACAGCGGAAGTGATTTCGGCAAGGAAGCAATTGATACCTTGTTGAAAAGAATGGAAGACGACCGGGGAAAATTTATAGTTATTGCCGCCGGATATACCGATCAGATGAAATCATTTTTGGATAGCAATCCCGGAATGCAATCCCGGTTCACAAAGTTTATTCATTTTGATGATTATACTCCAGATGAATTGATGAAAATAATGGAACATTCATTGTCTGAGAAACATCTTTCACTTGACCCAGCAGCAAAAGAAAAACTTTCCAAATATTTTAATGAAATTTACCGGACACGGGATAAGACTTTCGGTAATGCACGGCTTGTTAGAAATATTGTCGGAAATGCAATCCGAAAACAAGTTTTGCGAATTGTAGATATTCAAAAAGAAAATTTAACCGAAGAGATTACGAAAATCATTCTTGCCGAAGATATTCAAGAATTGCACACCATTAAAGAAGAAGGAAATAAAATTCAGATCATCGGCGATAAAGATTTACTTGAAAAATATTTGATGGAATTGAAAGAATTGCCGGGACTTGATTCTGTTAAAAAATCAGTTGAAAAACTAATCAACAGCCTTAAAGTTGCAAAACTGCGTGAGGCAAGAGGTTTAAAAGTTCTTCCTAAAAATCTTCATTCTGTTTTTCTCGGAAATCCGGGAACTGGTAAAACTACTGTTGCCCGTTTGCTTGCAAAAATTTATAAAGAAATGGGCTTGCTTGAAAAAGGTCATTTGGTTGAAACCGACAGAGCCGGATTGGTCGCTGGTTATGTTGGACAAACTGCAAAGAAGACCGACGAGATGATCGAAAAATCTTTAGGCGGTTTGCTTTTTATAGACGAAGCATACACTCTTTCACGAGGTGGCGGAAATGACTTCGGACAGGAGGCGATTGAAACTCTTTTAAAACGAATGGAAGATTACCGAGATAAGTTCGCAGTTATTGTTGCAGGCTATACCGGAGAGATGAACGATTTTATTGACGTTAATCCGGGATTAAAATCTCGCTTCACAAATTATTTTGCCTTCGAAGATTATCCCCCGCGCCAATTACTGGAAATTGCTTCACTCATCAGCGAAAAAAGCGGTTACAAACTTGATGAAGGAGCGCTTCAAATCTTAATGGAATATTTTAATACTCTTTACGATAATAGAAACAAAAATTTTGGTAACGCACGCACGGCACGAAATCTTCTTTATAAAGCGATCGGAA
The DNA here is from genome assembly GCA_023229425.1 of Ignavibacteriaceae bacterium. Taxonomy (GTDB): domain Bacteria; phylum Bacteroidota; class Ignavibacteria; order Ignavibacteriales; family Ignavibacteriaceae; genus UBA1563. The sequence goes on along the minus strand of JALNZG010000017.1, from coordinate 8,393 downwards.
ACCAGGAAGAACGCATTTCTGCTTTTGTAAATGTTTCTGATGATGAATTGATTACTATCATTTATGAAGATGTTCAAAAAATCGATATCCAAGAATTTATAAAATGAGGTGAGTGATGGATGTTTTTTTGCAAGCCGCAATTGATGAAGCCAAACAAGGTTTAAGCGAAGGAGGAATTCCTATCGGTTCTGTTATCGTTCATAATGGAAAAATTATCGGACATGGACACAACCGCCGTGTGCAAAAAGGAAGTGTGATTCTTCACGGAGAAATGGATGCTTTTGAAAATGCCGGAAGACAACCTGCTTCAGTTTATCGCGAATGTACTTTATATACAACCCTCTCCCCTTGCCCGATGTGTACCGGCGCGATACTTCTTTACGGAATTCCAAAAGTCGTGATCGGAGAAAACAAAACTTTTCTCGGCGATGAAGCTTTGTTAAAAGATCGCGGAGTTGAAGTTGAAGTTTTGAATGATGAATCGTGTATTGAGATGATGACGAACTTTATCAAACAATGTCCAGAATTGTGGAATGAAGATATTGGAGTTTAAGGTTCCAACTCCACTAGATGGTTGATGGGTCATGGATGATGTTGATGGGGAAACAATATTTTAAACCATCAGACATCATATTTATATTAACAAAAATTAATTCAATGTATTGTAAAATTCCTAATTCCTAATTCCTAATTCCTAATTCCTAATTCCTAATTTTTAATTCCTAATAATCTATGACTATTTTTGAACAACAAAATAAAATCTTAATCAGCTGTCCTCTTCGCGCCGTTCCTTTTTTAAAAGAAGAAGTTCTCTCGCTTGGATTTCAGCTTGTATCGGAATCACTAACTCATGTTGAAATTACCGGAACAATGGCTGATACCATGCTGCTTAATTTATCGTTGCGATCGGCACACCGCGTCCTTTTTTACTTAGATGAATTTTACGCAGAAACTCCCGATGAACTTTATAGCAATTTCCGAAAAATAAAATGGGAAGACTTTTTATCCGAAGACGGTTACATCAGCGTTTCCTCCGCTGTTGACCACCCGATGGTGAATGATTCCCGCTTCCCGAATTTGAAATGCAAAGATGCGATCGTTGATAGACTGCGGGACATTTATGGCAAACGTCCCGATTCCGGTTCCGAGCGAAGAGGTGCGATGATCTATTTTTATTGGAAGGATAATCTTTGTCAGGTATTTTTTGATACCTCCGGTGTAACGCTTGCAAAAAGAAATTACCGCAAAATGCCTTTTCTTGCTCCGATGCAGGAATCGCTTGCTGCGACAACGTTACTTGCTGCAAATTGGAAAGGTGAAGGAAATTTTGTTAATCCGATGTGCGGCAGCGGAACGCTTGCAATTGAAGCTGCATTAATAGCGCTTCACAAAGCTCCCGGATTGTTCAAAGACAATTTTGCTTTCATGCATTTAAAAGGATATGATGATTCCGTTTGGCAGAAAATTCGTTCTGAAATAAAAAATAAAAGTTTGAAAAGTTTTAACGGAAGAATCATTGCAACCGATATAAGCGGTGAAGCAATTTATGCTGCAAAACAAAATGCAAAGACTGCCGGTGTTGACCATCTTATTGAATTTGCACAATGTGATTTTAGAGAAACAGAAATTCCTGATGGCGGAGGAATTGTTTTTCTTAATCCTGAATACGGAGAACGATTGGGAGAAGAATTACGATTAGAAAGCGTTTATAAAGCCATCGGCGATTTCTTTAAACAAAAATGCCAGGGTTATACCGGTTATATTTTTACGGGAAATTTTAGTCTTGCAAAAAAAATCGGACTGCGGACAAAAAGAAAAATTCCCTTATTTAACGGCTCAATTGATTGCCGCCTGTTGGAATTTGAACTCTACACCGGAACAAAAAAGATTTTTGATAACGAACCTTTGTAACACAGATTAATAATCTGTGTTACCGATAAACAGTTTCTTAAGGAATTTTTTTAATGACAGACCACCATTTTCATCGTCGTAATTTGCCACACCTTTATTACAACGATGGGACTTATTTTATTACGTATCGCCTTCACAACAGCATCCCAATTCACCACATGAAAGAGCTTCATGCCGAATATGAATCAGCAAAGAAGGATCCATCTACACTTGATCAAACCAGGAAGAACCTTTTTAACAAATATGATGACTTACTTGATAAGCACATAGCGAACTGCAGCTATCTTACCATACCGGAAATAGCTGAGATTAATATTTCAACGTTACACTTCTCCGACGGTAAAGATTATAAATTGATTTGCTATTGCATTATGCCGAACCATATACATCTCGTGTTTAAATTGCTGGAAAATTCCAGAAGCATAAGTAAGATAATGCAGTCAATAAAAAGAATTTCCGCTCGAGAAAGTAATAAAATATTGCAACGCGAAGGAACCTTTTGGCTTAATGAAAGTTTCGATAGGATGGTAAGGGATGACAAAGAATTATATTTTACAATCGAGTACGTTGTAAACAATCCTGTTAAAGCGGGTTTGTGCGAAAAGCCGGAAGATTGGCAGTACACCTACCTCCATCCCGATTACAAATAATTTCTCAATCCAAGTTTTGTAACACAGATTATTAATCTGTGTTTACAGACAGCATAGCGACTGTTCATATACCATCTTTAGAAATAAATTGTTCAATGACCTCCTTTAGCAAGGGGAATTGCGCACTTAAAACTTCACGTCTTGCCAATTCAAAATCAGCAAAATCAAATCCGGGAGCAACGGTACAACCGATTAACGAAAAAGATTTTTTATCATTCACTTCTGCAGCAAACCAGGTGCACTTTGGTATAACGAACTGAAGGACTTCCCCTTCATCCAAATTTCTTCCGAGTTTTTGTTCAGCATAATTCCCCTTTTCGTCTATCATGTAAATGGTGAGTGAAGTACCGTAATAAAAATGCCAAATCTCATCCGATTGCAATTTGTGAAAATGGGAGACTTGCTCTTTAGCGAGCATATAATAGATTGAAGTAGAGATGTTCCTTCCTGTAGCATATCGAGCGGGCAAAGCTTCTTTTACAATTACTTCCTCAGAGCGGTAAATTTCTTTATAATAACCGCCTTCGGGGTGTTTGAGTAGGTCCAACTTGTGTATCCAGTAGTTTGCGTTCATAAAACTTTTTCCTTTTTTTCATTCGTAGGGACAAAACTCTGTTTCGTCCATGCATTCGTATGTCGAAACTCTGTTTCGACAGTTGTAACTCTATCCTTTGTTTCGCCGGGTGGTCGAAACGGAGTTTCGACCTACAAACCTTCTACAATTTTTATTTCTTCTTCCGACAAGTAGAATAAAATATGAACAAGTTGACCCAATTATTATTTCAACGTAACATGTTTCATTAAACCTATTAGAGTATAGATTCGATATCATTTTTAAATCGAAGTGTAAAAGGAATAGCGATTATATCTTTATCTGGACTTTTCTTTGCTTCGTTTCTGACAAGAAAAACAAAATTGAAAATAGCAGAGCGAGTAAACTGAAGCATCTGTAATGTCTTAACTTGAAAATAATCTTTATCCACTACTGAAAAAGGATACCCATTTTTATAGATATTAAACATGTCACCACTTTGTTCTTCTGCACTCAGTAAACTTATTTGATTATGTTCTAAGTCATTTCGCCATGATTTAAAGAAACTCCATTCTCCAGTTCCAGAATCCAAATCCGTTGCTTGAGTATAAAGTGCGAGCAATGATATATTATCTATTGAATTGATCTTGTCCCACCTTTCGTTCTGTTTCGAAGAGTTGTTTTTGTTTTTGGGGTTCCAGAACCTTTCAAAATAAATTGGTTCGTTCTTATCAGACAGATCGTATATATAGCAAATTGCACTGGCAATCTTATCTAAGATCCCAAAGTTCATCCTAAAGCTTGTGCGTAACATTTCAGACTTATTGTTTATATACTCAGCATCATACAATTCTGTGAAAACAACTTCTTGGTCGTAAGAAGTAAATCCATCATCCTTATCAATAGTTGAATAATAATAAAGCAATCGTGCAAAAGCGTATTCAGATTTTAAACGATTTAATATTTTCTCGGTTGAAGGGATATATTCTCCCCCCAAAGGTTCTGATGGTTGGCAAATCCCAAGATCATCCCTTCTCGCACCTATACAATTACAGTAAAGCGAGTGTTCCGAGAGTGTAAGTTTTTCATTTATGCAGAATTTTCTATAGTCACTTAGAGACTCATATTCTTTGTCTGTTTCTTCTTTGTCAATATGTGAGTTGTTTAAATCATACCCAATTTTTTGAAAATATATTTTTATTCTTTCTACCTCACCTTTCCAATGTTCTATTAATTGAAAAGGTATGTGGGTTGCTTTTAATGCTATTTCATAACCTTTCATTGATTGGAATAATAGATTTTGAGTTAGTATCCCTGTTAGTTGATTTAACCATAGTAGTTCTTTACCTCTTGATGCATTTGCTTCTGGATGTTCGGGGAAATTTTTGATTACAAGATCATAATATTGTAATGATTCAACAACTCTTCCGCAATTACTTAAAGAATTCGCAAGATTGACTAGCAATTCTGCAGCAAACTTGCTTTTAATGTCTATTTCGGATTTGTATGCTTTCCAATAATGATTTTTCGATTCCAGTAGGTTATTAATATTCTTAGGTCGATATTCAAAAAGTGGTTTGGTTCGATGAATTTTAAATAATGTACTTTTTGCATTTCCGATATTATATTCCATATTGCTTTCTGGAACAAATTCTTTTACATTTTCTTTTTCTTGTGTAAGTATCTTCAGTCCATCGATAGCAGCTTGCTCCAGATATGCCACATCTGCTATATCAATCAAATAACCCGCCAGTTCAAGTTTTAGATAATAATCGTTTTTTTCAAAGCATGTTTCAAGTGTTGTTAATCTCTCTTTTATCTTCGAATATGCAAGATCAAACTCCCCATGTAGAAAAAGCTCTTCTACTTTTTTTATTAAGCATTTGTCACTCTCATGATAAAACTCTAATAATCGGCTCACTTCTTAAAACCTTATTTAGATATTAAATTCTTTTCCACAATCTCAATTTCTTCTTCCGTTAAACCGTAAAGTTCATAGACAAGCGCGTCTATTTGTCTGTCTAAGCCTTTACATTTCTTTTCTAAGTATTCTTTTTCGCTGTCGGTTTTGGCGGTTGCTAATTGTTTTTTTGTTTCTAACATTTGATCAACAAATTGGACAAGGTTGTCATGAATGTTTTGATCATTTGAGTTATTTATCAATCGTATAGGGAATGGTTTCAAAAATTCAGTCGCAAACACAATCCAACCACCACGAAAAACAGTACTCGTGTTCCTAAGATAAAACCAAAGTAATTTTGAATTCAGAATTCCAAGAAAATATTTGATGTTTTCTTTAATGTTTTCGTTAAAAATAAAACTATATGCTTTTGTTGTATGATATAAATTTCCAGCTAAATCAATTGTCATTTGAGTCTTATCACCGAAATAAGGAGTCATGATTTTAATGAACTCAAAGTCAGCTAGATTTTTTGGATAGATATAAGCATAGAATTTTTCTCCCTTCATTTTGCCTTTTTCTCTATTTGCTAATTCTTTTTTATTCTGTAATAAATATTCCCATCCTTTCGGAAAAATTTGTTTTATTAAGTTTTGATTCATCAAAACTGCAGAATTGTTTTTAATTTCGTATGGAAACACAACAACATTCCTCGGATTAGGTCGTTCATATCTTTTTACGTCCTTTCCCATGAGAAATGGTTTTACTAATCCTTTTTCAATATAAATTTCCTTTTCTAATGAAGTAGAAAAACATTTGTAAAAATCTTTTTCCTCTGTTATTACCTTTAATACATAAATGTCATCGGCACTTGTCTGCAATCCAACAAATATTTTTCTAGTAATATCTGCCAGAGTTTTTGATCCCTTAAGCATTTTATTAATTATTTCGGTTTTAATTAGAGAAGTGAAATTCCACTTCTGATTTAATTTAGGTTGAGGAATTATTGAGGACTCAAAATAATCGTTAAACACCTTTTCAAAGTTTTTTGTGATAATCGTTTGTGTATCAGCTGAATCGAATATTTTGATAAATGTGAAATTATCTTTTTTTATTTTACTTAAAAAAAGTAAACATGTATAAGTGGTTGCATTTTTAAATATTTGCTTGGATCCGAAATGTATCACTTGATGCAATGCTTTATTTATTGAAATTAAATTCCTAATTCCACCTCCGGATTCAGCTTGAAAAAATTTATGCGGTTGTATAAAACCAAGTAAACCATTACTATTAATTAGACTATAGGCTTTTTCAATAAATACAACATATATGTCGAAGTTGCCCGATTTAGCCGCAGTATATTGTTTTCTAAAGTAATCAACTGATGCTTTCTGGAACTCAATAAGCGTTTGAATTTTTATGTACGGTGGATTTCCCACAACCGCATCGAAGCCCCCTTCTTTCATTATTGCCGGAAACGCATCCTCAAAATTCATCGGTTTTAATTTTTTCTCTTCCTCCCAATTAAATAACGTGCCGCTGCTTATGTCCGTTCCTATTAAAGAATTTCCGCAAATAATATTATCGCTTAAACTTGGTAGTATTTGTTCCTTAAACATTACCCATGTTTCTTCGGCGGTAGCGTTGCTTTCATCTTCAAGCAGTTTCAAGTATAAAGAAAGCTGTGTTACCTCAACAGCCTGCGCGTCAATGTCAACGCCGTAAATATTGTTGATAAGTACTTTCTGTTTCTGTTTAAGAGAGAGAACCCATTTGCCGTCAACTTCATAACATCCCGCGCTCTTTGCTTCCTTAGGATTATTCTGATAATATTTTTTATGATATTCTAAAAGTTTATCGAACACAGTAATTAAAAAACTTCCGCTTCCGCATGAAATATCTGCAAATCTAAGTTTCGCAATTTCCTTTGGCGTCTTTCCATCAATAAGTTTCCCTATGGTATTTTCAACAATATAATTAACAATGTATTGAGGTGTGTAATAAACTCCCCCGGTTTTTCTTACTTCCGGCTTCTCATCAATGCGAACTCGCTTTTCAGTAGCAACTACAACTTTGCCGAGAAATCTTTCGTAAATAGAACCAAGAATATGGATGGGGATAAGATCAAAATTATATGGAGAGTTTACATGAGAGAGTTCTTTACACACAGGCGCAAAATCGCTGTCATTCGGTTCAACAAAATTCTTTTCGTCAATAAAAGTTTTCTTAAAAACAATTCCGTTGTATTTAGCGTCAAGTTTCCGGGAAGCGTAAATAAAATCTTTCCATGCAGTTTTTGAGCCGCCAAACTCACTTATGTAATGTTCCGGTTCTATCTGTTTATCTTCTAAAAATCTGATGAACACCAAACGGTCAATCGTTCGTTGAGTCATTTCGGTCAGTTCATCGCTGCCCAAATGGGGATTGTTTTTCTTAAATGCTTTTGCAAGTGTGGTTCTTATCCCATCCAATTCCTCTAAAAAAACTTCATCAATGCTTTCGTAACCCCTCTTTTTCTGCACACCTTTACCGCGTGGTTTTGGCAGTTGCTCTACATATTTTTCTATCGAATTATTTGCAACTGCTTCCCGTGAAAAAAGCCAATAGACTTTTGCGAATTTTTCTTTGTCTAAATAATCTTTGTAATGGAAATATTCTCTTTTAGTATCAAGGATAGTTTGTATATCCGGTTTAGTGCGGCAGTCTAAAATGTGAAATTCTTCAAAGTCGGTAAGTATTGCTAAAGGAGTTCCGGCGCTCCAACCATACCGGCAAGTTTGAAAATAATCAACTTGATTAGAAAGATTTCTTGCAGGCTTCTTAGCTTCAACATAAAACTTAACATCATCTTTTCTAAAATTGGGAGCTAAGAAAAAAGCATAGTCGGCGCGTTTCTGCTGCATTCCATCAACCTTTACGGGCTTCTCTATACTTACTTCCTGTTCGTAAGGATTAAGCTGTTCGTTATGGTTAACATCCCAGCCAAGCGCGGTAAAAAACTTATCAATAAAATCGGTTCTTACTCTTGCTTCGGAGTATTCCGCAGCGAGATACATTTTTTCATTCGCGCTAAAATGTTCAACAAGAATCTTTACTTGTTCAAAAGCCGAATCAAAACCAGTCATCTTTAATACCCAATTATTGTTTTATCACTAAACAAATTTAATGAATCAATTATTAAAAGCTAAATCCTGCAAGAATTTCGTTAGTTTAAACGCCGTTTCGACTTATTAAGTCACCTTACGCGGAACTTATAATTGAATTGCCCTGACATTTAGAGGCTGTGTGAAAATTATGGTTTTTCATTATCCATGATTTTAACCAAGGTAGAATGAAATAATAATCACTAACCAGAAACCGTTAAAACGGTTCAAATCTTGACTTCTATTTCATTAACACC
>JALNZG010000027.1 GCA_023229425.1 Ignavibacteriaceae bacterium | reverse complement strand
TAACCGACTGAAACCTTTTTGTATTACTTGCTCTAAGTTAGATAACTCACTATTGGTGGCAATTCTGAGAGCTTGAAAAGTTCTGGTTGCGGGGTGAATTCTTAATCCTCTATAATTCTTTCTTACTGCTTCATTTATAATCTTTACTAAATCAAAAGTAGTTTTTATCTTCTTCTCTTTACGAGCATCCACAATTCCCTTAGCAATTTTGCGAGAATATCTCTCTTCTCCAAAACCATAAATAATATCTGCAATGTTTTTTTCTTCCCAAGTATTTACTATTTTTCTCGCCGTTAAATCTTCTTCAGTTGGATCCCCGCCTGCTCCCTCTAGAGGGCGGGCAGGTTTCTTCATAGTCATAAGTAGTGGTTCATCTTTTAAGAAAGAAAATCCTCTACCTCCTTCTTCAAGTTGAAACGAACTAAGACCCAAATCAAGTAGAATCCGATTAACCTTAGTAATATTCAAATCATCAAGGACTTTATCTATATCTTGAAATCCAACTGTTTTAAAAATTACATTAGATGTTGTAGCCTCAATTAATTTCTTTGACCTAAAGATTGCATCTCTATCCAAATCTAAACAAATGATTTTTACATTTTTGCCAAAGCGTCGAATTATTTCTAAGGTATGCCCTCCACCACCAAGAGTCCCGTCTATAATGGTGTCTCCGGATTTTATCTGAAGTCCATCGATTGATTCATCTAGTAATACAGAAATATGTTTCATCCCGTTTAGAAGCAGATCGCGATCAACTCACGTATCTGTTTTAAAATTAATCTATTAATATTACTAATACTTACAGTCATATAATTTGATTATTATATTGCGATCGCGGCTTCTAACGGGATTCATATTAAAGAACACCTATTTGCCCTAATTTATCTGCCAGGGCGTCTGCCTGTTTTTCTACAACCAACTTGTAGTCATTCCATGCCTTTTCATTCCAGATTTCTGCGCGATTTTGGACACCAATAACAACAACCTTACTAGTGAGACCTGAACGATTTTTTAAATTTTCCGGAATTAGTATTCGGCCATTACTATCAACATCGGCTATTACAGCTTGGCCAAACATAAATCTCGAAAAACTTCTATTATCACTTGCAAGCATTGATGAGTCAGAAAGTTTTTCGGAAACCTTTTGCCATTCTTTGGTGGTAAATATTGAAAGACAATTATCTAATCCTGGAGCAATAACAACACTCTTCCCCATCTCCTTTCGGAACTTTACGGGTAGTGACATTCTATTCTTGTCATCTAAACTGTGAGTGTATTCTCCTATGAGCATAAAAATAAGTGAAATAAAATTTACCACTATATCCCACTTGTTTTACATTATAAACCACTTCATCCCACAATACAATACAATCACCCACCTTGACCTGTGGATAACTTTTATGACAGATACTTGACTTATATGTCAAGTTATCCTAATATTAAATTGATAATTAGGGTAGAATGTCCATCCAAGGGTTTCCAATTACTTCGCTTTTTTAATTTAACAGGGGGTGGACAAACAAATTCGGAGGTACCTTATCTGGTGCCTCCATTTTTTTTATTTTTTTATTCTTTTGGATGCATTATCGGGAAGAAGATAACATCACGAAGATTTTTTTGTTCTGTAAAAATTGCTACAAGACGGTCTATCCCCATTCCGAAACCTGTCATAGGTGGCATACCGTGTTCCATAGCTATTAGGAATCTTTCATTTACTTCCATTGCTTCTTCATCTCCTTCTTCTTTAGCTTTTGATTGAGATACAAGTAGTTCTCTCTGCTTCACAGGATCTACTAATTCGGCATATTGATTTGTAATTTCAGCTCCTGCAATTATAAGCTGACAAACTTTCGCCGTGCCATTCTCGTTTTGTTGTGCAAGCGGTTTCAAATCTCCCGGAAAATTAGTCACAAAAATAGGATTTATAATTTTTGCTCTTGAAGACTTTTTATAAATCTTATCAAGTAAGTTCCCTTTGCCTAATTTTTTCACCTCTTCATCTTTTACTCCCCATTTCAAAGCCTCTTTACGAGTTTTTTCTAAAGTAATAGTTTCTATATCTATACCAGCATCCTTTTTAAGTAATTCCCCAAAAGTAACTCGAGGCCAATCTACATCAAGATTTACTTCTACACTATTTCCATCATTGTCATAAACTTTATAAATGGTCTTCTTCATCAAATCTTTTGCTATGGACTTTATAAGTTCTTCTGTCCACTTCATATTGGTCTCAAGAGTTTGATAAGCAGCATACCACTCTAGCATTGTAAACTCTTGCAAATGAGTTGGGTCTGAACCTTCATTTCTGAAATTTTTACCTATTTCATATACTCTTTCATATCCACCCGTCATTAGCATTTTATGTTCTAATTCAAGCGCAATACGTAGAGCCATATCCATATCATAATCATTAAGATGTGTATTAAAAACTTTCGCCATAGCTCCTCCGGCTTCGTTTTGTAAAATAGGCGTTTCTACTTCTAAGAAATTTTTATTATCAAAAAACTCTCTTATGAATTTAATTATTTTAGAGCGAAGGATAAAACGATTATAGACTTCCTTATCCATTAGTATATCCAAGTATCTTTTGCGATAAATTTCCTCTACATCTTGTAAGCCGTGCCATTTATCAGGAAGTGGTAAAAGAGCTTTTGTAGCCATCTTCCAATCTTTTATTAATATACTTTGTTCTCCGCGTTGAGTCACAAACAAAGAACCAGTCACAGAAATAAAATCTCCATTATCAATTGTATCAACAAATAAATTAAATAATTTCTCATCTAGCGAATCTTTCTTTAGAACTGCTTGTAATCTTTCATCTCCATCTTGTAATACAACAAAAAGAATTGAGCCTTGTCCACGCACAATTATTACTCTACCAACAATAGAAATATTCTTTTTTTCTGATAAGGGTACGAGTTTGTTAAAAGAATTCTTCACTTCTTTTACAGAATAATCATGAGGAACAGAGGAAGGATATGGATTCATACCCGCTTCTTTTAATAATTCTATTTTTTTGATTCGCGCGTCGCGTAATTCTTCAATTGATGCCATAGCTCTATTGTATATCAACAAGGGTATATTTGACTAGTCCCTTAGGAGTTTTGATAGATACAACATCCCCTTTTGTTTTACCAAAGAGAGCTTCACCTAATGGAGATTTGTTTGATATCTTGTTGTCTGACATATCTGCTTCTTCTGCACCTACTATACTATAAGTTACCTCATTATTTGAATTTTCTTTTTTTACTTTGACAGTAGTTCCAATTTCAACACTTATACTAGAATGCTTTTTTACTACAACTGCAGATCTAAGCATTTGTTCTATTTGGAGTATACGGTCTTCTGTTTTACC
>JALNZG010000005.1 GCA_023229425.1 Ignavibacteriaceae bacterium | reverse complement strand
AGAGATTTTTGATAATTAGTAACTCGTTTTGCTAACGTAAAACGAGAATGGAAATCTTTAAATAATTAATACGGCAGTGTTGTATTTTAACATAACACGCCGTTATATGCTTAGTTAAAATAAAAATATAGGATAAAGAATGGAAGAGAAAATGGATCAAAACAAAACATTTATGATTAAGCAGAACAAAAGACTTATCGGAATTGTGCTAACTGTAGTGCTTCTACTACTTATACCACTAATAGCGATGCAGTTTACAGACGAGGTAAGCTGGACAGTACTCGATTTTGTTGTCGCTGCTATCCTACTGCTCGGCACTGGTCTTATGTGTGAGCTTGTTATAAGGAAGATAAACAAAATTGAGTACCGAATCGCCATCTGTGTAATTCTTCTGGCAGCACTACTCCTCATATGGGCAGAACTTGCTGTCGGCATTTTCGGGACACCGTTTAGCGGACACTAAGGTTAGAAAAATTAAACACTGCTGGCAACAGTATTTGGATGTTCAATAATAGTGAATTGAAATTTCAAGCATATAGTTCATTATGAAAAAATAGCTTTATACAATGCAATAAATATATCAGAAGGTTATCAACAAATATCAATATATTCTCCATTGGAGGTGATTAGTTATGAATAAAAAATTCGATTGTGTAGATATGAAACATAGAGCAGCCAGAATAATTCAGAAAAAATTATCAAAATTATCAAGAGAAGAAGAATTAGAATATTGGAGAGTTCAGACACGAGAATTACGCGAACAACAAAGGAAATTATTAAAAAAGGTAAAGACAAAAGTATAACCCGCCAATCAAGGCGGACGCCCCCGCAGAAAACGCGGGGCAAGCTGTTTTTCATTGCTGCATTTTCATAGTTATTAGCTTTGTTCTTCCGTGTATAGTTGCTTTGTAAGTTGTTCTGTTAAATAAAATTTTTAATAAATAAAAAGTAGTTGCTGTTATTCTGCATCCTTGTTTTGGGCTGCCGGTTAGCGGTAACGCCGTTCCTTAGAGAAACGAGCACTTGCTCATTACGTATTTAATTGTGATTTCTTTGCATCATTCTATTACCAAAACCATAAGGAGAACGAACATGACACGCACACACTTGCTCTTGACAGTCGTAGTGACAGTATTCTTTTTCACGCAATTAATCTCACAGGATCTTGACAAAGGCTATGTCAATGCCTTCGGTTGGGGAGGAATTGCGGTCACGCAGGAAAAAGCACCAGCATTCGCGACATACGAATCCAACTTATTCCACTTCAAAGATGGAAAGTTCTTTATCACTTCCGGCGAGGATGTCGATCTGCACTGCAGGTTTCTTCTGAAGGGAGGCAAAACCTACGGACAACATCTTAACGCTTTGAAGAAATCCACAGGGAAGAAAGTTGCGACGCTCAAGGCGGAATACATTCGCACCCTCTTCTACGTCTCTCACGACGAAGCCGGTGCACAGCTATACACACAGTGGCCCGCATCCATGAGCGACCTGCCTGAGTGGAAAGAAATCGGTGAGGACGAGATTAATTTCACACCAGCTGCTGATTGGCTCTCAAGCCGCTTTACGCTATCGGAAAAACAAGCGGACTTCACTGCCCTCATCTCATGGCTGAAGAGGGCGCGCCCAGGATGGAAGATATACATAGTACATGTCGCAGGATACACACGCGATGCACCGGAATTGAAGTACTATGACAAAGCCGAACTCCGCTACATGATCCCGTTGGAATATGTGGATACTGAACCGCTCGCCGTGGCGACTGTTGAGGTGGAGAAGTCCACAAACCCTATGCTTGCCTGGAGCTACAAGATCGAAAAAATGCCAGCAGAGCAGAAAGGCGAGAAAGACGGAAACATGACTATCATGAAAGACGGGAACAAGAACACGACGTTCACGTTCGGCATCAAGTATGACTATCTTAATAAAGTCACCAAGCTCCACAATTTCTGGGTCCACTATGGGTATGCAGATGGAACGCTCATTGGCGGTTTTTATGCAAAAGATGTCCCGTCAATCGAGATGGGCATACAAAACACATTTTACGAAGCGATCGGGAGGGCTCTCTCGGAAGAGAAACTGCGCTGAGTAAAACTGCGCTTTGCTGCTTGATAGGATACTTCGTTAAAAATTTACATTGAGAAATACTTCATCTATTTGCGCAATGAAAATACATTGGAGTTAATCCTGGCTGTCGCGAACCTTGAGAGTCCACGGAGTGTCCTTCGGATCTCGCACTTCGTACTTCGGACATCAATGCATGTTTCGTCATGGAGTGGTTCAAGACATTCGTGAATATTTCTTTTGTGCAGTATCCGATAGTTCATCCATATTGGCATCATGAAAGAGATACTCTATTTTCGAATGGAAGATTGAACGGAGAGTAGAATCGAATTGCAAAACGCCGAACATACACATTTCGCAAGCAACGTCGTAAAACTGAATCCGAGTCCGAGTTCAGCAATCGGTGCGCAGAGACAACCGAAGTTGTTGTTCTTTAATTCAGCTTGTTTAACAATGATGCCATCATCATTAACGGTGGTGATGTAGGAAAATTGTTTGTGTTGATCAATGCCGGAGTAGTACATAGTTTTTCCAAAAAGTTAATTGAAAATAAATCAAATCCTTTTTGGAAATATCCAGCAAATCAAAGCAACTGCTTTAAAGGTTGTGGCATTTGTTTAATAGAGAAGTTGCGTTGCAAAAGTAAATTTCTTTTAAGTGTAGTGAACAAAATAAATATATAAATAATTATTGGCGTTGGTTTTTTAGTGCCGCATTGTTGTTATGGGCGGCGGCTTAAAAACAAAACCGTTATTTGCTTGGTTAAAATAAAAATATAGGATAAAGAATGGAAGAGAAAATGGATAAAATCAATGCATTTATGATTAAGCAGAACAAAAGAGTTATCGGAATTGTGCTTACTGTAGTGCTTCTACTACTTATACCACTAATAGCTATGCAGTTCACAGATGAGGTGAACTGGACAGTGCTCGATTTTGTTGTCGCTGCTATCCTACTGCTCGGCACTGGTCTTATGTGTGAACTTGTTATAAGGAAGATAAACAATATTAAGTACCGAATCGCGATCTGTGTAATTCTTCTGGCAGCACTGCTCCTCATTTGGGCAGAACTTGCTGTCGGCATTTTCGGGACACCGTTTAGCGGACACTAAGGTTAGAAAAATAAAACACTGCTGGCAACAAGCAGTTTGGCGTTAATTCTTTTTCTAAACCAAAATGTAAAAAAACTTAATTGTTTATTCAGAAAGAAGCGATAGGTTACCAAAACTTGAGGAATTTATGAATAGATTGGAGAAAGCAAAAAGAATTTTATCTAAAGTGTAAAAACGCATATAACCCGCGTCTCATCCCGACCGCCCCCGCAGAAAACGCTGGGCAAGCTGTTTTCGCATTTAGCATTTTAGTAATTATTGGCTTTGTTGTTCCGTGTAAAGTTGATTATATAAAGTAGTTCTGTAAAATAAATTTTTTAATAATTATTGGCAGTTGTTTTTTAAGTGGCATTCATGTTCTGGGGCGCTGCTTATCGGCGACGTCGTTATACAAACAATAAAATAATTGGTGTCTATGAAAAAATTATTGATCTTAGTTTTATTTTCAGTCGTATTTTTAAGTTGTGATTCGACTGATCCTGTTGATAACAATTTTGAACCAGTTGAAAAATATTACCCATTAAAGATTGGTAATAAGTGGGAATATTCATTCAAGACCGAAGCTGCAAATGCAATTGTAGAAAGAGTTATTAAAAACAATATTATACACGAAGATGGTTCAAACATTTGGGGTTGTACGGAGGCAGTAAAAGTGAATAATCCTGATCCCTATGAACCGATTGCCGGTTATAATACATTTAAAACAGATGGATTTTATTTCTATTCATCAGATAAAGACACAATGTTTCCCGGGACAAGTATATTATGTAGAAAGCAACTGATCCTTAAATCTCCAGTTATGGTTGGGACACAATGGGAAACAAGCGAAGGAGCCTTGTGTCGAATTGCAAATATCAGTGATTATAAAGTTCTTGATATAAATTATCTCAATACTGCTTTGGTTATTTCCGAACAAAATCAAAGTGTTGATAGCTCTTGGTATTCATTAAATGTTGGACTTGTAAAACGTGTTTTGTATATCGGAATCGGTTCACAATATCCATCAACTATAAAATGGGAGTTGCGAAATTATTCATTATTATAAAATATAAAAGTTTGTATAACCAGCCAATCAAGGAGGACGCCGTTTTTCAGTGCAACATTGTCTAAATATTTATGT
The DNA here is from genome assembly GCA_023229425.1 of Ignavibacteriaceae bacterium. Lineage (GTDB taxonomy): Bacteria > Bacteroidota > Ignavibacteria > Ignavibacteriales > Ignavibacteriaceae > UBA1563. Next base: position 228,090 of record JALNZG010000005.1, on the reverse strand, counting down.
TGATTATAAAAAATAGGTTGCTCTGTAAGGTAGTATGTTCTAAAAAATATTTTTAATAAATAAAAAGTTGTTGCTGTTATTCTGCATCGTTGTTTTGGGCTGCCGGTTAGCGGCAACATCGTTGGCTGTTGGCTCCAAGAAAGTGAATTGCATATTCTCTTTCATTCAGTATTAAACACGGAAGGTTTGTGATTAGGACTAATCCAGATTCAACAACTTATAACGAGGAAACACTATGAAGTACAGTGTTACATTCTGTGTGCTTTTTTTTCTTTTTCTATCGTGCAAGCATCAGTCTCCTGAAAACGATGAAGCGCTGTCGGTAGAGGCTAAGTATGTTTTGCCCTATCCGGTCGGGCGGGAATATATATGCTCGCAGGCATTCAACGATTCATATTCACACAATGGTACATTTCGCTATGCTGTGGATTTTGCGATGCCAATCGGAACCCTTATTACTGCCGCCCGAAGCGGTCATGTTGTATATATTCTTGAGAGCTATTCGGATTATGACCAGACTGCAGGTCATGAAAACGTAGTGATCGTATTTCATGAGGACTCGACCTATGCACGCTATGTTCATCTAACAACAGACGGAGCTTTGGTGAAGATAGGGCAGGCAGTAATGCCGGGCGACACCATCGGTTTGAGTGGCAATTCAGGGAGCGGAGGTCCACCACATTTACATTTCGATGTTACAAATACCAACACCGGCCGAAGCGACCAGACGATACCCTTCGATTTCAAGAACACGATACAGCATCCGATAGGATTAAAGGAAGGTGTATCATACAAAGCGTTTCCATACTGAATCTTGGTAAAGTGAACCACCAGCTAACAAGCCGCTCAACACGAACAGCCGCGCCGACGGCGGGGTAAACTGTTTTTCAGTGCGCATTTATATAATTAGAAAGTTGTAGTTGTAAAGTTAAGTTGCTCTTTAATGTAGTTGTTCTAAGAAATATTTTAATAAGTCACCTTACGCAGTTGTTAAGAGAAAAATTTTTAATCGTAATCGTTTTCTTAATCTTACTCGTTTTTCTGTAATTTAAGCAGATTAAGAAAAAGATTACGAGTACGATTAAGAAACCAATTCAACCTTTTGCGTAGCGTGACTTAATAAATAAGAAGTTGTCGCTGCTATTCGGCATTCTTGTTCCCGCCTTCGTAATAACTTCGGCGGGTAAACTGGGCTGCCGCTTATTGGCAACTTCGTTATGTATTTTGGAAAGGAAATAAATATGTCTGAAATTGCTATCACTCCGGCACCACCATATTATGCCGTGATATTTACATCTCATAGAACTAAAGATGACAATGGATATTCTGAAATGGCTGGAAAAATGAATGATCTTGCAGCAAAACAACCTGGATTTTTAGGTGTTGAATCGGCTAGAGAAAGTGTTGGCATTACAGTATCATATTGGAGTGATTTAGAATCTATAAAATTATGGAAAACTAATATTGAGCATATTCTGGCTCAACAGAAAGGGAAAGATATTTGGTATTCAGAATATAAAACAAGAATTAGTAAAGTAGAAATAGATTACCAATTTATTAAAAATGCCTAACCCGTACCTCAGTCCCGACCGCATCTCCGCCAGAGGCGGACAAATTTCAGGATTAGTGAGTTGTTCAAAATGTAATAAGTTAACAAAATAAATTTATAAAATAAGCTGCGCTGAAAAACTGTTATTGCAAATCCGGAGTGCCGGTTAGCGACAACGCCATTAAACTGTAAATTAATAACAAGGTAATTAAATGAAAAGAGATTCCATAACACTTCGCATTGTACTAAGCATTTTTGTAATAGGACTGCTTATTATTCCTTTAACGATGATCCAATCATTGATCTCAGAAAGAGAAAGTTATCGAGATGAAGTTGTTAAAGAGATAAATAAAAGTTGGGCAGCTAAACAAGTTGTAGCCGGACCTATTCTTACAATCATAAATAATAAATGGGTTGAAAACGAAGAGGGGAAAAAATATTTAACTCAAAATAATTACCATTTGCTTCCGGAGAATTTAAAATATGAAACAGAACTAATTCCGGAGACGAGATATAGAGGTATTTATGAAGTCACCTTGTATGAAGCGAATATAAGGATAAGCGGATATTTTGATTTTGACAAAACAAAGATGGTTAAATATGAAGAGTTACTTCTTAACTCTGTTGAAAATTATCTTTCATTTAGTATATCTGATCTAAAAGGAATACAAGGGAATCTTGCATTTAATTGGAACAATGAAAAAAAAGAAGTTAATCCCGGGTTAAAAACAAAAGAACTATTTCGTAACGGATTTACAACTGAAGCAGCTATCAACAAGAATGATAAAAAATATTATTTCGATGTTACTGTTAAATTAAAAGGAAGTGAAAACCTTGAGTTCATTCCACTTGGGAAGACTACCGAAGTATCAATGAGATCAAATTGGAACAATCCAAGTTTTACCGGGAATTTTCTTCCATCTTCAAGAGAAGTAAACGCAGATGGATTTACTGCCAAATGGAATATAAATCATTTCAATAGAGAATATCCTCAAGAGTGGCATAATAATAAATATGAATTATATCCAAGTTCTTTTGGAGTAAAACTTCTTGTTCCTGTTGATGAGTATCAAAAGGCAATGCGAACATCAAAATATGGGATTATGATCATCCTTTTAACTTTTGTAAGTTTTTTTATGATAGAAATTTTTAGTAAAAAGGTTTTGCATCCAATTCAATATTTATTAATAGGGTTTTCTTTAGTTATCTTTTACTCGATTTTATTATCACTCTCAGAATATTTATTATTTCAATATTCGTATTTATCTGCAAGTTTACTTGTTGTAAGCTTAATAAGTTTATACACATCAAGTATCTATGGCAATTATAAATTAGGAATGCTCATTGGAGCATTTTTAATTTTATTCTATGGTTTTATGTACATAATATTACAATTGCAAGACTACTCTTTGCTGTTAGGAAACATTGCTCTTTTTATTGTATTAGCTACTGTAATGTATTTAACAAGAAAAATAAATTGGTATGATGTTTTAAGTTCTAAAAATAATTTAGAGCAAAAATAAAGCACTGGAATATTAGGCGCCGGTGCAGCTATGATGCCTATTGCCGGAGGTGGTTTTGAAGGATCAATCTGGCAAGGAGTAATTATTAAAATTGGATTAATTTCTTTATCAATATCAATGCTAATTGTTTGTGGATTATTGCTTTTGGGATTGAGAGGAAATGCTTCCGAAAACTAACAACATACAATTACTTTCAGTTTAGTTTACTTTACCTAGGCTTAGAAAAGAGTATGAATAAATTATAAATATTTCATGGATTTAATTTTTTTCAATTGCAAATAACACACCGTTATACCGTTAGAGAAATATGAAGAAACCAGATAAAATAGAAGTTAGACATCTTTTCCCTGATTTGTATTCAGAACTAATAGAAGTATTGCAAAAATTATCTGCCGATGAATGGAATTATCCGACATCAAGTTCTAAATGGTCGGTGAAAGATATTGTTGCTCATCTAATTGATACTGATCTAAGACGAATATCTTTTCAACGAGATCATTTAACTCCACCAACATATAATAAGCAAATTGATGACTTTAAAAATATTGTAGAGTATCTAAATTATTTAAACAATACTTGGGTAGATGCAGCAAAGAGGTTAAGTCAGGGTGTATTAATTGATTTACTAAACTATATAAAAATAGAAATGCCAAAACTGTTGAATTCTTTAGATATGGAGAGTAAGGCATTGTTTGCAGTTTGGTGGGCTGGAGAAGATGAGTCAAAATGCTGGTTTGACATAGCACGTGAATACACCGAGAAATGGTATCACCATCAACAAATTAGAGCAGCCCTTGGTAAACCACTTTTAGTTGAACAGAAGTGGATTCACCCATTAATTGATACGTTTGTCAGAGGATTGCCAAATATTTATCAGAAAGTTTATCCTGACAAAAATAATGTATCAGTGCTTCTGGAAGTTGAAGATATTTTAGAGGGTAAATGGATTTTGAAAAAGAATAATTCTTGGGAACTGTTTGTCGGAGAAGAATTAGACTACACGTCAAAAGTTGTAATGAATGCTGATACGACCTGGAGAATGTTCACAAAGAATATATCTAAAGAAGCGGCTAAAAAAAGAATTTCTATTTATGGTGATATTGAGTTAGGGCAAGTAATCTTAGAATTAACAACAGTTATAAAGTGAAAAGAATAACTCGCAATTCAAAGCGACTGCTTTAAATATTGCGGCATTTTTCAAATTATCGGTATTCGTTGTAACTGTTAATTACTCTTTGAGTGTAATGAATAAAATAAATTTATAATTAATAGAATATGAATGATATTGAAAAACTTGGATTCGATAAATGGTTTCAAGATAAAATCGAAACATTAAAATTTGACGACTGTCAAATTGTTAGGGTAATCACTGTAAATAAAAATAGTTTTATCGTTTCAAACGGTAAGAAGGATATTTATGCTGAATTAACCGGAAAATATTTATTCAATTCAGATTCAACCTTGGATTTACCAACTGTTGGGGATTGGGTTTATGCACAATTATTTGACGATGATTCGTTAGCTATCATTCACGAAATATTTCCACGAAAATCATTATTAAAAAGGAAAACATCAGGTAAAAAAATCGAACATCAACTAATCGCAGCAAACATAGATACGGCAGTAATTATGCAATCACTTGATTCTAATTTTAATTTAAGAAGACTGGAACGTTACTTAGTGATGATAAATGAGAGTAATATTACTCCAGTTGTATTTTTAAGTAAAAGTGACCTTATAAGCTTAGATGAGATTGAAAGCAAGAAAAATGATATTTATAAAATCATACCAGATATTAAAATAGTAGCATTCAGTAACAACAATTTGTCCGATATAGAAAATATTAAAACACACTTTACTCCTTTCGAAACTTTTTGTTTGCTTGGTTCATCGGGTGTTGGTAAAACTTCATTATTAAATAACCTAATACACCAAGACCTCTACAAAACTCAATCAATCAGAGAGAAAGACGGAAGAGGGAGACATACTACTTCGCGTCGTGAACTTATAATCTTAGAAAATGGGTCAATTGTCGTAGATAATCCTGGAATGCGCGAACTTGGAATGATATCTATTGATTCGGGTCTTGATGATACATTTAATGAAATTGTAGAATTATCAAAACAGTGTCGCTATACGGATTGCACTCATACTATTGAGAAAGGTTGTGCAATTGTAAAAGCAGTTGAACTAGAAAAAATAACTACAGAGCGATATAATAGTTATATAAAAATCTATAAAGAATCATTGTATTACGAAATGTCATATTTTGAAAAGAGACAGAAGGATAAAAAGTTCGGCAAATTTATTCATACGTATATGAAAAATAAAAAAGATATTAAATAGCACCTAACCTATGTCTCAACGGCGACCGAGTCTTCGATGCGGTCTTATTGAGTCGCAATAAGGTTTAGCCTTTCAGAAAAAGTTTGTTGTTATGAGTGGGATATGTTTAATAAACTGATTTATTAATTAATAGTTTCGTTGACAAAACCGTCATTGCTGTTCCGGGCGGCAGGTTAAGCGCAACGCTGTTATGCTTCAAATATTATAGATGGAGACACCAATGAAAGATCAAGAAATAATATTCAAAGGAATTATTCCTCCTCCTATTCTCTTCTTCGGACTTATTTTAACAAGCTTCATAGCCCAATGGCTATTCCCCCTCAACCTCATGTTTCATAAATGGGTTGTCCGAGTACTTATCGTAATTCCATTATTTATTGCTTCTGGTCTGATAGCTATTAACGCTTTACTAATTATGAAAAAAAACAAAACAGCGATTAACTTCAATAATCCTACAACAAAATTCATAGTAGAAGGCTCTTTTCGATTCACAAGAAATCCCTTATATTTATCACTGTTAATAGTAATGGGCGGTATTGTTGTCGGTGCAAATTCGGCATGGCATTTAATTGCTTTTATTATTTTATTCTTCTTTTTCAACTTTGGTGTTGTTGCGCGCGAAGAGCGATATCTAGAAAAAAACTTCGGAGAAGAATATATCCAATACAAAAACAGAGTGAGAAGATGGATATAATTAAGTAATAAAGGCATAGCAACCCGTGGTGCTATTCACGGAATCAACAGAATATAAATATTTGTAAATGTTTAAGGAGCGATCATGATAGTTAAGAATATTTTTTTTACCTGCATATTTTGTGCTTTATTTTTCAACACTCATTTTTGTCAGGAGAAAAATTCCGAAACATATTTTTTGATCAGATGCGATGATATGGGAATGTGCCATTCGCTAAATGCAGCAATGGAAAAAGTGATAGAGACCGGTTTACCCATTTCAACTTCCGTAATGTTTGCCTGCCCATGGTATCTGGAAGCAGTTGAGATATTAAAAAAACATCCTGATGTAAGTGTAGGAATTCACCTTACTCTAAATGCAGAGTGGAAAAATTATCGTTGGGGACCCATTCTAGGGAGAGAAGCTGTCCCAAGCTTAGTTGACAGCAATGGTTTCTTTTTCCCTTCAAGGGTAAAACTCTTTGCGAACAATCCTAAGACTGATGAAATTGAAAGGGAATTACGTGCACAAATAGTACGGGGAGTTAACTCAGGCATTCAAATTGATTATTTAGATTACCACATGGGTGCTGCAGTTCAGACAAAAGAACTACGTAAACTTGTTGAAAACCTTGCAAAGGAATACGGGCTTGGCATGTCGGGCTATTTCAATGAATCATATTCGAGTATTACCTATAGCGCTCCTTTAGGTGAAAAAACTGATAGCCTCCTCACACATGTAAAAAATCTAAAACCGGGAATTAATCTACAGGTAGTCCATGTGGGGCTTCAAAATCTTGAAATGAATGCTTTATTAGATTTAAACTCTTCCGGTTTACCGAATATGAGTAAAAATAGAGAAGAGGAGTTGGAAAGTTTACTCACACCGGAACTTCCGGGAATATTGAGAGAAAAAAATATTAAACCAATTACTTACAGAGAGCTTATTGGAAAATTAGGTCTCGGAAATATGTTCAGGGCTGAAGATTCGGAATATTGATCACATATCAATACTCTCGTTTAATTTGTAATCATAATCAGAGGAGTGATAGTAAATGAGAAATGAAACGTATCGGACAGTATTTTCTGCAATCGTAATAATGATTTGTATTAGTAGTTTTAGTTTTGGGCAAAAAGAATTCATTACGGTAAATGGGAAGAAGATCGAAATATTTACATCAGGATTTGAAAACAATCAAAACGATAAACCTGTTGTCGTATTCGAAAATGGAATGGCAAGTAAACTTGATAGTTGGAAAACTGTAATGGATGAAATTTCTAAAACATCTGCAACATTTTCTTATAACCGGCCGAGAATTGGAGAATCAGAAAACGACAGCATTCCTCCAACCACAAAACATATTATAGAAAATTTAAGAAAGATGATTTTAGAAAAAGGTCTTAAGCCCCCTTACTTATTAGTATCTCATTCTTTTGGTGGAGCGTATATAAGAAGTTTTGCTTCATCCTATCCGGATGAAATTGCGGGGCTTATTTTTGTTGATCCTATAGATTTCACAAAAAAGAAAGGGGATGGAGACCTTCCTTATTTAGAAATTGGATTAACGCAGTATCAAATCGATTCTATGTTCGCAAAACCCTATAAAAAATTCAAAGAAAAACTTTACGCCGATATGCCGAATTTTTATGTTGAAGAAGTGAAAATATCATCAAAATTAACTGCAACTGAATTTAAGGAATGCGATAGCACTCCTTTGCCCGATGTACCTGTACATTTTATTATGGCTGGCGGATATCCCAAAACTCCTGATGACAGAGGGGAAACAATTTTTGATAAGCAGAAGTTGTTCAGAATTGATAACAACCAGAAGATGAAACGCTGGATAGCATTATTAGAACCGTTGAAATACGGCAAGTTATTCTATTGTTCCAACTCCGGTCATTATGTTCAAACGGATGATCCGGAAACAGTAATTTCAAGTATCAAGTTGGCATTGATTGACTATGCTAAAATTCAGAAAGTTAAAACAATCCAGTAGATGCGCAAAAAAAGGAGTTCAAATTAGTATGAAATGGAAATATGTTCTTGGATGGTTCCCGCTCATCATCATTGCAGTTGTTAATGGAGCAATACGGCAAATTGCTTTTCAAAAATCATTAGGAGAGTTGCATGCGCATCAACTCTCGACTGCGATAGGCATTACTCTCTTTGGAGTTTACATTTACTGGCTGATTCGACGATGGAAACTGGACTCGAATGGAGAAGCAATACGGATCGGATTGTTGTGGATGTTTCTGACAATAGGATTTGAATTTATGCTCGGACGGTTAATCCTAGGACGTGATTGGTCGCTTCTCTTGAATGACTATAATATATGTGAGGGACGTGTCTGGACCCTTGTTCTTATTTGGGTTGCAATTGCACCATTGGTATTTTTTAGAATGAAGAGAAAGATAGACTAATTCAGTCGCTTAAGATAATGTTACAATCATTGACACGTAGCTTGGTGAGAGACTGCTTCTAATTATCGGGTCCCATAATTGGTCTTCTGTGGTGCAAAAATATCAGATTTGCTAATAAAGAAAAGTTATTTAATTTTGTTTGGAGAAAATGTTCATTTAAGTAATTGGGAGTACGTAAAATGAAAAAAACGTTCGGGTTGTTTTTATTCTTTTCACTTTTAGCAGTTCAACTCTTAAACAGTCAGCAACATGCGTTTGCAGATTTTGTAAGAATCAGTTCAATTTCATCAGAAGTTGATCTCACAGGTCAGGGGCAAATTCTATCGCTCGGAAACTCATCTCTAATCCAATTCTATTCTTATAGGGATACACTTTATCAGACAAAAAGTGTTGATAATGGTGAGCATTGGGGAACAGGAAAACCAATAATTACTAATCCCAATTCTCCTTACAATATTTTTAATCATTCGTTCAATCTAAGTGCCGTAGTTACAAAGACCGGAAGGATTATTCTAACTTATTCAAGATCACTAAATATTTCTTTCGATGCTCTTAAAGTAATCACATCTGATGATTTGGGTGATTCGTGGACACAACCTAAAAATTTAATTAGCAGCATGACTCTTGATAGACCGATTTTAAAAATATCTCCCGACGGGATGATCTCTCTTGTAGGAAAAGGATCATATTTGTTTTCAAGTACAAATAACGGTGATTCTTGGTCAAGTAAAACAGTTTCTGCAGGTGCAGGTATTCAGGATTTAATCTTCTTTGATTCGACTTCATACGCAATCTTTTATACTAAAAACTCAGATTTATTTTGTAATAAAACTTCCAACAATGGGATTACATGGGCGACGGAAATAAATATTACAAACAGTCAAGAAGTTGAAGTTCTACCTCGAACAATACTTGATGAGAATGGAATGCTTTGGCTTTTCTATCAAAAAGAAAAAACAACAGGTGATGGAACGTTTACTGATATTTATTATCAGCAAAGTAGTGACAAAGGGTTGGGTTGGACACCATCTACTCAATTTACAAATTTTGTTTTAAACGATCTCGAACCTTCTTTAACGCTTCATACCAACAACCAGATATACGTTGCATTTCTTTCCAATAGATTTAGTTTGATGAATAGCTTATGGGTTGGTGTAGCTGGTATTTCAAAAGATGAAAATGCACCTCATGCGTTTCTTGAAATAAAGGATAGTTCCGGTTTAACAACTCTGCAAGTTACAGCCAAACTCTTAACAAATTCACCAGTTACTTCTGTAACGATGATCTATTCGATAAATTTAGGAGTTGAACAATCAAGGCAAATGTTTGATGATGGACTGCATGGAGATCTCCTGATAAATGATAATACTTACGGATGTAAAATTGAGAATCTTACATATTACGACAAGATTGAATACCATTTATCGTCGGTTACAGAGAAAAATATTGTTATTTATTCTCTTACAAATATTAGTAACATTCCCGGACCAGTAAATTATGGGGATAAATTTAAATGGTTAAACATCGGAAGTTTGCAAAATTGGTATGGATGGAGAGGAAGTGAAGTTGAAGTATCCGGTCCGACTAAAGGGCAGCAGGATGGGATGCAATGGCCGGCTCAATATGAGAATCAAGATATTCAGGCGTGGAAGTCATTATGGATCGGGACAAAAGATTTTTTCGATGATTTAAATGTTTACTATCCCTCTAAAGTAGTGCACGTTGGTCCACGGGGATTTGGCGAAGGAGAATTCTTCCCACAAGAATTTAAGTTAAAAAGTAAATTCATTGAGCCAATCGTAATGGTGAATGATGTTCCATCATTAAGAAAAAATGTTTCTGTTATTGATGAAATAGACGGCGCTATGATTCCCGATAGAACCATAGAAAATATTGTAAGTACACAAATAGGTTTAACAGTAAAGCGGAATGTATTTCAGTTCTCAAATCAATTTAATGACAACTACATTGTTTCCGATTATATTTTTAAAAATACAGGAGATACCGATGCCAATCCATCATCAACTGAAAGGAAAGATAGTACTCTTAAAGATGTTTATATTTTCTTATCCTATAGACTTGGCTTTATTAAAGAAACAAGATATGAGATAGGAAATACAACCGGATGGGGAATGAATACTACTTTTGATACTCGTGGTGATGGACTGAAGCTTGAACCACCTGGAGAAGAATTTAGAACACAGTTTGCTTGGCATGGGAAGTATCCTCCATTTGTAGCCTATGATAATTTAGGCGCTCCCATCTGGAAAAAAGCACTTAATATTTCAGAAGGTGATACCATAGGTAGACTCGGTGCTCCACATTTTGCCGGAATTCTTACACTTCACGTAGATAAATCTTCAACAGATAAAACTGACGATATTAATCAGCCGGCAACTACAAAAGTATTTGAAGCAGACGGACCACTTCAAAGTCAGAATGATTCTCATAATATTTCTAAAATGAACGATGAATATATTTTTATGACTTCTGGCCATGAGGTAAGACATCTTGATAAAATTGGTGAAACAAATCCATTCATGCCAACAAAAGATCCAGCTTCAGGTGCACGGGGGGGATATTGTGTTGGGAATGGATTTGGACCATTTACAATTAATTTTGGAGATAGTGTTCATATAGTTTTAGTTGAAGCCGTAAATGGAATTAGCAGAGAAAAAGCTATTGAAGTTGGTAAACAGTATAAGGTTGATAGAGATGCTCTAAAGAAGAATACTGAGTTTTTTAAAGGTAAAGATTCATTGTTCCAAACATTTAAACGAGCCAAATATAATTTTGAAAACAATTGGATGAGGGCGACCTCACCAAAACCGCCGGCAACATTTAGCGTTAAAGGATCCGCCGGTAAAATTGTAATGGATTGGACATTGTATAATGATAACGACACCCAAATAACCGGATTTCAAATATTCCGGTCTGTAGGAAGATATGACACAACGTCTTCATTGATTGCAGAATTACCTGGTTCGGCACGGAGTTATAATGATTCATTAGTATCCGGCGGGCAAAATTATTTTTACTACATCGTTTCTTTAGGAAATGAAATTGATGCAAATACAGAGTTGGGAATTCCCGGTGGAAGATTGATCAGCAGCAGGTTTTATACTCAAACATATCAACCGGTTTTACTTGATCCTTCCGGTATTGAACCTGAAAATGGAGTTGTTAATAAATTTAGTCTTGCACAGAATTATCCTAATCCATTTAATCCTGCAACAACTATTCAATATTCACTAAACGAAAGCGGGAAAGTTGAATTATCGGTTTATAATATGCTTGGACAAAACGTATTTAGGCTGGTTAACGAGTTTCAAAATTCCGGTAGCCATGTGGTTAAGTTTGATGGATCGCATTTAGCTTCAGGAATTTATATTTACCGGATAAAAGCTAATAGCTTTTCGGCTTCGAAGAAATTAATTCTTTTGAAGTAGGGAATTAGTTTCTCGTAATGGTCAAGGGATAGTTCTTGCGTTGAAGTGAAATAATTAACGGATGGAGTAATAGTATGAAAAAAGTTAAACTTATTTTTATTTTCTTTCTGAGTGTTCAATCTTTTCTTTTGTCAAATCCAATTGATGGCACCCCTGTTGCAAAATTTTCCGAATTGGTCTTTGATAGCAATAACAACTGGACGATGGAACTGTTATTTTCAGATAGGTATAACTTCGATACTATGGATAGTGTTATTATCAAAACTTCCAACAGTGCAGCAAAATTATTGATTTCATACCGAAATGGAATTCAGATATACGTTATTACTTCCGATAGTTTGTCAGTTCCCCTTGTTATTAATCGGGATGGAGATTCAATTCAAATTGTTACTTATTCAACTGAAAATTCAGCCCAAAGGATTAGGTATGATTATTTGATTTTTGGAAATCATCCAAATACCGGCGTAGGCAGTCCAACATTAGGATATTCTTCTATTTGTAGAATCTTTGGAGAATTTAATTTAAATAATTGGAGTATAGATTGCCTTTCAAAAAATTCTTCTCTTGGTATAATTAATAATATCGCAGAGCTTAGCGCCACATTGAAAGGACATATTTACGACATGAATAATGAGCCTGTTACACAACTTAAAGTATTCCCTGTATCTCCTTGCTATTTTGAGCTGGAAACACCTCTTACTATTAACTCAGATGGGACCTACACAACTCAGATTTTTCGCAGATTTTCTACAATAATAAGAGGTCTACTTTCTGTAAAGATGGTGGATTTTGAAGCATTTTATGATACTGCAGCTATCGAACCATTTGAACTAAATGATATTCATCCCGACACAGTTGTTGTGCAGGATATTCATTTGGAAAGCAATAAGTATGTCGTTACTTCGATTGAAGGAAATGAACCATTGAGAAGTGAGGAATTTACTTTACTCAATTATCCCAACCCGTTTAATTTGTCAACAAATTTCTTTATAAATATTCCGGATAGAGTGAAAGAGAAAGCAACCACAATTAATATTTATGATGCAAACGGGCAGCTTGTCAGAATGATTACGGTGAATGAGAGTACAATGGTAAGTTGGGATGGAAGAGATAAAAACAGCAGCATAATGCCATCGGGAATATATTACTACCAACTTAACATTGAGAAACAGATGATGAAATCCGGCTCGATGATTTTATTGAAATGAAATGGAAAAAACTTTTTTCTTGTTTTTTCTGTTCAGTTTGTTTCCGTTTTTGAGTATAAAAGTTCAAATATTGTAGTGTTGCTCTTTCACGATATAGATGATAACTTACGTGTAAGTTTATTGAAATTTATTTAATAGATGGAGTGCTATTATGAAAAAAGTTAAACTAATCTTTATGTTCTTCTTAGGTGTTCTATCTTTCCTTTCGTCTAATCCTATAGATGATTCTCCTCTTACCAAATTTTCCGAATTGGTTTTTGATAACAATAATAATTGGACGATGGAACTGCTCTTCCCGTTTGGGTATTCGCCAAGTCTTACAGATAGCATTGTATTCAAAGTTTCGAACACAGAAGCAAAATTATCAGTTAGATACCAGCTTGGAACATTTATTTGCGTTATTTCTTCTGATAGTTTGTCAATCCCGCTTGAGATTAACCGGAATGGGGATAAAATTAAAATTTATACGTATTCTTATAATAGCAATATGGTAAGAGAAGATTCTCTGATTTTTGGGAATTATCCTGATGCACTTGTTGGAAGTCCTACGGCAGGATATTCTACAATAAGTAGAATCTTTGGATATATTGATTGCCTTTCGAAGAATTCTTCACTTGGTGTCATTAATGATACTACTGGGTTAAGCGCCACATTGAAGGGACACATCTACGACATGTATAATAATCCCGTTACACAGGTTAAGTCACCTTACTATTTTATGCTGGAAACACAGCTGACTGTTTATTCAGATGGGAGATACACAACACAGATTTTTCGAAGATTTCCCACAGTCGTAAAAGATCATTTATCTGCATTTGTGCCAAATATTCAAGCGTTAAGAGATACTACCGCTATCGAACCCTTTGAACTGAATGATATTCATCCCGACACCGTTGTTGTGCAGGATATTCATTTGAAAAGTAATAAGTATGTCGTTACTTCGATTGAAGGAAATGAACCATTGAGAAGCGAGGAATTTACTTTAATAAATTATCCCAACCCGTTTAATCTGTCAACAAATTTCTTTGTAAAAATCCCGGATAGAATGAATGGGAAAGCCGCCACAATAAATATTTATGATGCAAACGGGCAACTTGTCAGAGTCATTACGGTGAATGAGAGTACAACGGTAAGTTGGGATGGAAGAGATAAAAACAGCTGCATAATGCCATCGGGAATATATTACTACCAACTTAACATTGAGAAACAGATGATGAAATCCGGCTCGATGATTTTATTGAAATGAAATGAAAAAAACTTTTTTCTTTTTAATTCTGTTCAGTCAATTTCTTTCCGGTCAAAGGGCTGATTTTTATAGAGAGGATATTACGTTCCGTCTTGATAGTGTTTCTCTTGATGTTGAAGGATATTACTGGTTCGCGAATCATTCGGATAAAGCGGTCAGAAGCGATATTTATTATCCTTTCCCAAATTATCAGGGTGAAACAATTGATTCAATCAGGCTATACAATTTATCAGCCGGACACAAAAGCACCTATTTTCGTGAAGGCGAACACGGCATTTCTTTTGTGTTAAACATTGCTCCTTTTGATACGGTACTCTTCCAAATAGGTTATCGGCAAAAAATAATAGGGGATAGCGCTGTTTATATTTTAAGAACAACCCAAGGATGGGGCAAACCAATTGATCTTGCTGAATATAAACTTCTCGTTCCGGATTATTTCCTAATAAAGAAATTCTCTTACGAACCGGACAAATCTTATAAAATGGAGAAGTTTATGATATACTATTGGAAGAAGGAGAATTTTATGCCTGCTCAAGATATGATCTTTTATTTATGATAATCTGTGGTTGCAATGAACATTGACAGCACATTATACGAAGAAGATGAATACTTACTCTTCAGATTAAGATATTTTCTCAATATTGAATTATCAACATCGTTGATCTATATTTTTGTTCTTCTCAACTTGTTTGCATTATTTTTAGCTGCAATTTCAGCTATTGTATTTTCGCCATATTTATTTTATGTATTATACAAAACAAAAAAATATGGATGGATATCTTTACTAATAATTATCGTTTTTATCCCGGCAATAACGTTCTTATCTCTTAATTATGATTCTTTTTACAAGACTATTTTCTTGTTTATCGTATTAGGTATTTTTTATATTTACTGCTTTGTCCTTCGTTTTGTAGTTATTGATTGGTGTGAAGAAATTAAGGGAAAGTGGCTGCTGAATGAGCAAAGAAAGCAAAAAGCTGAAAAAGATATGTTAGATCAAAAGTATTTTGGTAATAGATAGAATATTTATTATGCTATAAAACGCATCTCAAAAGTGCGGGCAGATTTTAGGCGGAATCTTAAAACAAAGAGTTATAACAAAAAATGATTTTATTAAAGTTAATTATTTGAAAAGAATTATTTAATAGTTAATTTTTGACCAATAAATTTAAATTTTCAGGAGAACCATGAATCGCCCAAAAGGAAAAATCATTCAAGTTATCGGACCGGTTGTCGATATTCATTTTGAAAATAACCACTTACCCAAAATTTTAAACGCTGTAATTATTCCAAGAACCAATACTGATGGCGTTGCGGAAGAGTTAGTTGTAGAAGTACAACAGCATTTAGGTGAAGACCGCGTGAGAACTATCGCGATGGATATAACCGACGGGTTAGTGAGAGGAATGGATGCCTTTGATACGTTAGAACCAATCTCTGTCCCTGTTGGACCTGAAACGCTCGGAAGATTGATCAACGTAATCGGAAAAGGGATTGACGGTCTCGGTGAAATTAAAGCTAAAAAGAGATATCCCATCCATCGCCCCGCGCCTGAATTTAAAAATCTTGCTACAACAAGCGAAATGTTTGAAACCGGCATTAAGGTTATTGATCTTCTTGAACCTTATGCAAAGGGCGGTAAGACAGGATTATTCGGCGGCGCCGGTGTAGGGAAAACCGTTATCATTATGGAGCTTATTAATAATATTGCTCAACAGCACGGCGGTTTTTCTGTATTTGCAGGTGTTGGTGAAAGAACACGAGAGGGAAATGATCTTTGGTTGGAAATGAAGGAGTCCGGCGTTATTAATAAAACCGCTTTGGTATTCGGACAGATGAATGAACCTCCCGGTGCAAGATTACGTGTTGGTTTAACCGGCTTAACTATTGCTGAATATTTCCGTGATGAGGAAGGAAAAGATGTTCTTCTTTTTATTGATAACATTTTCCGTTTCACTCAAGCCGGTTCTGAAGTTAGCGCTTTGTTGGGCAGAATGCCTTCTGCCGTTGGGTATCAGCCAAACTTAGCAACAGAAATGGGCGCATTGCAAGAAAGAATAACTTCAACAGATAAAGGTTCTATCACATCAGTACAAGCTATTTATGTTCCGGCAGATGATTTAACTGATCCGGCTCCTGCTACGGCATTCTCTCACCTTGATGCGACTACCGTATTAAGCAGACAAATTGCAGAACTTGGAATTTATCCCGCCGTTGATCCGCTTGATTCTACTTCGAGAATGCTCCAACCGGGAATTATCGGAGATGAACATTATAACGTTGCTAAACAAGCAAAAGAAATTCTTCAAGGATATAAAGATCTTCAAGATATCATTAACATTCTCGGTATGGATGAACTTTCCGATGAAGATAAAGTTACTGTAAAAAGAGCAAGAAGAATTCAAAGATTTTTCAGCCAGCCTTTCTTTGTGGCATCGCAATTTACCGGCTACGATGGAAAATACGTTAAACTTGCCGATACAATAAAAGGCTTCTCCGCAATTATTAATGGCGATTGCGATAATATTCCTGAACAAGCTTTTATGTATGTCGGAAATATTGAAGAAGTCTATGCAAAAGCAAAAGCGTTGAACTAACATGAAAGTATTCGCTTTAGAAATTGTTACTCCTTCCAAACTTGCTTTTAATGCTGAAGTTGTTTCCGTAACTGTTCCCGGTACGCTTGGAGAATTTCAGGTTCTTTATAATCATGCTCCAATTGTAAGTAATCTGGAAGTTGGAAAAATAAAAATTCAAACCAAAGATGGTGAGACACTCCATTTTGCCATAAGCGGGGGAGTGATCGAAGTGCTTGCAAATAAAGCTGTACTTCTTGCCACTTCCTTGGAACGTTCAGATGAAATTGATAAGGAAAGAGCTGAACTAGCTATTGAACGCGCTAGACAAAGATTAGAAAAGAGAGAGCAGATTGATGTTGCAAGAGCCGAAGCTGCTTTAACGAGGGGATTAAATAGATTGAAAGTAGCTGCCTTCTAATTGCAGAGATACCATCCCTTCAAAGGATAGTATCTCTTTATAAATTTAATATTAGTCTGCGTTAAAACGGATCCGTTTCAATAAGCGGAAAAATTCACCTACCCAAAGAACGATTGAAGAACCGCCAATAATTAAAATCCAGTCCACAAATGTTAATGGCACGGTTCTAAATAACTTTCCTCCGAATTGCACGATGACGATCTGCAAAACAAGAATAAAACCACTGATCACTAAAAAATTCTTATTTGCAAAGAAATTGTGGAAAGTAGAATTATTCGTCCCTAAGGTTTTTGCGTTAAATAAATTCCAAAATTGCAAGAGAACGAACAAGGTAAAGAACATCGAGAGTTCGTAATCAGTTATTTTCCCATCATTTTGATTGGTTTGCATCAAATAAATAGTTGAAAGCAAAATTACAATAAAAGCAGAAGCAGAAATAATAATCGTTTTAAACATCGGTTTAGTAATAATAAAATCGCTTGGTTTTCTTGGTTTATGTTTCATTACTGTTTTACTCGGCGGTTGAGTAGCTAAAGCAAGTGCGGCGAAAGTATCCATAATTAAATTGACCCATATCATCTGTGGAACGGTCAAGGTCAATTGAACTCCGATAAAAGGTCCAAGTAAAACTATTGCTAAAGCCAATAAGTTAATCGTTAATTGAAAAAGCAAAAACCTTTGAATATTCTGATACAGCGATCTTCCCCACATAACCGCATTTACTATACTTGTAAACGAATCATCAAGAAGAATAATATCACTCGCTTGTTTGGCTACAGCCGTACCGGTTTTTCCCATTGATAACCCGACATTAGCATAATTGAGAGCAGGCGCATCATTAGTACCGTCTCCGGTTACTGCAACTATTTGATCTTTCTTTTGAAGAAGTTTAACAAGGCGTAACTTATCTAACGGACGTGCGCGTGAAAGAATTTTTACATCAAGAATTCGTTCACCTGCTTCATCATCGGATAAATTTCCAAAATCGGGACCAAGCATCAAATTCTTTTCATCAGTATCAACTGCATTATTCCACAAACCAATTTTACGTGCAATCTCTTTAGCGGTGCCCGGCGTATCTCCGGTTACAATCTTTAAATTTATTCCGGCATTAAGACAAGCTTGAACGGCATCCGGTACTTCTTCACGCACAGGATCATTAATAGCAATAAAGCCAAGCCACGTTAAATTTTGAGCAAGTTTTTCAAGCTCAATTCCTTCACTGTATTCACAATTTTCTAAAATAGCAAAAGCTAAAGTCCGCATAGCGCGGTTTTGATATTCACGAAGCTCGGTAAGGATTCCTTCTTTTTGAGACGTAAAGTCCTCAACCTTTTCATCTCCAAGGAATTTTGTACAAAGGTTCAATATTATTTCAGGGGCGCCTTTAACCAACAAAATCGGTTTGGAATTAATATTGGAAATTCCATAAGTAGCCATAAACTTTCGCTCGGTAGTAAATGTCCACTGATGAATTATTTCAAAATTATCTCTCCATTTTTTATAATCAATTTTATTAGCATGAAGCCATAAAAGCATTGCTCCCTCTGTCGGGTTTCCCATTACTTTCGGAGTAGCTTCTTTAGTTTCTAAATTGGCGCTGGAATTCCCGCAAAACGATTCAACAATAATTTTTTCAATATAAGAGAGATGATCAGTATCGAGTTTGTTACTTTTTAAAGTAGGGAAGTGAACGTTGTAAACCCGCATTTCATTCATGGTAAGAGTTCCGGTTTTATCGGAACATATTACCGTTGCGGCACTGATCGTTTCTACGGCATGCATTTTTCTTACAAGATTATTAGTTGCCGTCATCTTCCTAACACTGTAGGCGAGGCTTAATGTTACGCTCATCGCCAATCCTTCAGGCACAGCAACCACGATCATCGTTATAGCGATCATGAAGAATTTTAGAAACTCTTCTGTGATATAAGCATTTAACCAATCCCATGGGTAAGGAGAAATAAATTTAAGGAATATTGCCGGTACAAGAAAAACAACGCAAATGATCAAACCATAGATCAATCCTCTTAGCCATCCAAAGATACTTTTACTTGGAATAACGTCACTACCTGGTCTAGGTTTACCTAAAAGTTCTAAAGCGTCATAAAAAATTGGAAGCCAAACACGATAGAGAAGTGCAAGGACGGTAAATCCAAGAACAATAACGACATACCACTGAGGCGGAGTTAAAACTAATTCTTTTATTAAAACATCGCGAACGGTTAGTGCAACAAATGTAACTCCGGCAGTTGAAAAACCGAAGACGCCAATAATTTTGCTAAGCTTTTCTAGCTGTAAATTGAGAGGTGTTTTTACACCGGTTTCTTCCATAGAAGCTTTAGCGGTTTTTCCGATCTCGGTTGAATCGCCTACAGCAGTAATTTCCAATATTCCGTGCCCGTCAACCACAAATGTTCCGCGAAGAACTTTATCAGCCGGATATGCTTTTTCTTTTAGCGATGCCGTTGATAATTGTTCGGTCGAGAGTTTTGTAACGGCAACAGATTCACCGGTTAAACTTGATTCGTTTACCTGTATTGAAATCGCCTCAACTACAGTACCGTCAGCGGGAATTTCTTCTCCGGTCTCCATAAGAACAATATCTCCAACAACTAAATCTTTTTTGGGAATAGTTGTGTATTCTGAATCGCGGATAACTTTTATCGGTTCGTCATCGGTTACTTTGTTGAGGAGATCGAACTCTTTATTAGCCTTATATTCATTTAGAAAAGAAAGTGTCGTTGCAAGCAGAATAGCAACGATGATTCCAATCCCTTCAATATAATTACCGTCAACGAGTCCGACGGCGGTAGCAACTAAAGCTGCAATAATAAGAATACGGATAATGGGATCTTCAAATTTTTCAAGAAATAATTTCCACCAGGGAGTTTTAAGCGGCGGAGAAATTAAATTATCGCCATATATTTCCCGTTGAATAATAACTTGGGAAGCGCTCAAGCCTTCGTATATTTTAGAGTTTTTTGGTTCTTTTTTCATAATTGTTTCTCAATTCCCAAAACAAATTCCTAATTCTCTTCCGGTCATGATCGTATCACAATCCGGCGGAACGGTTTTCATTCTATTAGTGGCTTGATCTAAAGGAACATATCGTACGGTAGGAGGGTCCAATGCAACCATAACACCTGTTTGACCGTCTGCCAAAGCTCTTACTGCGGCGGCGCCAAAGCGGAGGGAAAGAAGTCTATCAAAAGTTGTCGGACTTCCACCACGTAACAGATGACCAAGAATTACGGTACGAATTTCTTTAGTTGTTAAAGGTTCTAAATTTTTTGCAAATCGTTCTGCTGCACCGCCGAGGCGTTCAGCTTTTCCGGCTTCTTTTTCTATTACTGAAGTTTCACCGTCAAGTGGTTTTGCTCCCTCCGCAATCACAATAATAGCATAGTTTTTACTTCGTGAAACAACATTATTTAAGAAGTCTGCAATTTTATTTATGTCATAAGGAATTTCGGGGATTAATATTACGTCAGCAGAGCCTGAGATACCGGAGTTCAAAGCGATCCATCCGGCATATCTTCCCATAACTTCTACAACCATAATTCTTCCGTGCGACTGAGCAGTAGTATGTAACCTATCCAAACTTTCCGTAGCAAAACCTAATGCAGTATCAAAACCGAAAGTAATGACGGTTTTGTCAAGGTCGTTATCAATTGTTTTGGGAACGCCGATAACTTTCAATCCTTTTTTGGCAAAAACATTTGCAATGGCAAGTGAACCGTCGCCGCCGATGGCAATTAAAGCATCAATATTGTTTCTCCGAAAGGCATCAAGAATTTCATCAGACCTATCAATTTCAACAATATTTCCTCTCGTATCTTTCATTGGAAATTTAAGAGGGTTGCCACGGTTAGTGGTTCCTAAAATTGTTCCTCCTTGTCCGGTAATGGAGGCAACTTTGTCGTAAGTAAGATTAATTAGTCCCGACCCACCCGGGTATTTTTCAGGCAAAAAAATTCCGTTATAACCATCGCGAATGCCAATAACTTCCCAGCCTTTATTTAATGCTGTTATTGTACCTGCACGGATAACAGCATTTAATCCGGGTGCGTCTCCGCCTCCGGTATTAATCGCGATTTTCTTTATTGTGCCGTTTACGTTATGCATTCTGAATCCTGTTACAAAAAATGAAAACTTTTTGCTTTTTTTCCATGCTTAATATATGAGTAAGAAATTCTTTTTTCAAGTAAAAGTTGAAAGAAAGTGATTGAAAATATGCCCGGTGATAACTGAGGGAAAAGAAAACAAATTGAAAGAGAGAAAACTCTCATAACAGTCCTTCAATAGTAATGCAGCAGTCAAATTCCAAAACTGTTAGTTCCTTCTGCAGATGTTGGTCAATTACATAATAATTTTGAACTCAGAACCATTTATACAATTTGTTTTAACGTTACTAAACTAAAAACTATTTCTTGATCTGATCTTTATAGTCAAACCCTTTGATCGGTTCACGTAACGTGAGAACCGGGCAAGATGCTTTGCGGACAACTTTATCTGCCGTACTGCCGAATAAAATGTGCTCAACTCCGGAATGTCCATGGGTAGAAATGATGATCAGATCGGCGTCTTCTTCTTTTGCAGTTTCAATAATTTCTACAAAAGGTTTACCGGTTTTTATAAGCGTTTGCACCTGAACTAACGAGCCGATTTCCGTTTCGGCTAATTTATCCAACTCTTCTTTTGCTCTTTTATCCATTTCGAAATTAACAGTGGGTAAAGTTATCTGTCCCATACTAAAATCGGGAGGATAAATCACCGGTTCCATAACATAAATCAGAATTAATTTCGAGTGATAATGTTGAGCAAAAGTAACTGCGTACTTTAATGCCGATTTCGAAAAATCGGAGAAGTCAATCGGTACTAAAATTTTACTAAATTGAAGTTCCATGGATTTCCTCCTTCTTTTTTATTTTTTCTTCCTGAAATGAAATATATTCTTCATTCAAATTCCGAAGCCGCGTTACAATTATTTTCGAGAGACCTGTGAGTACGGCAACCCCAATTTTAGGTTTCTTTTTTATGATCTCTTCCAAATCGGGTTTAAAGATAATACCGATCTTGCAATCAGTATCAGCGATAGCAGAAGCAGAGCGGTTGCCCCTATCAATTAAAGCTAATTCGCCGAAAAAATCTCCCATCGAAAAATTTGCAAGTTTTACTTTTAATTTTGAAAGAGATTCACGGTAAATACTTACTTCACCTTCAAGTAAAAAATATAATCCGATACCGGGATCACCTTGAAGAAAAATATATTCTCCGGCAATATAATTTCTTTCGTGAACGATTCTTAATATTTCTTCAAAATCATGTTTCCTCAATTCATTAAAAGGAGGGATCTCTTTTAAAATAGAATGTAACAGCGGGAGTTCGATCTTTTTCTTAAAAAAGTTTGACCAAAAACTGCTATGAACCGAAAAAGATGTTTCTTGTTCCATAAAATTCCTTTAATTAAAAATTCCTAATTCTGCAATGCGCCATAATTTTTGACAGGGGAAGCGGTTTTCATATAAAGCGCGTCCGACTATAACCGAATCAACTCCAACCGGCAATAGGGTCTGAACATCCATAAGTTCATCTTTATTTCTGATGCCTCCGGAAAGAGTAACTTTCGCCTCTGTTGCTTCCGCAATTGAACGGGAAAGTTCAATGTTCGGTCCAAGCATCATTCCGTTTCTTTTAACATCGGTAACAATAAATCTTTCTACACCAATATCTTTTAATTTTAAAGCAAATGCAACAGGAAGAATACCGGTTTTGATCCTTCTTCCTTTGATAACAATTTCATTATCAATTACATCAAGCGATACAACAATTTTTTTTGGTCCGAAAGTTTCAAATACTTTTATAAATTCAGGAAGATTTTCCAACGCCATAGTTGAAATAACTATACGGCTGACACCCAAAGATAAATAATTATTTGCATCTTCAAAACTGCGAATCCCTCCGGCATATTCAACCGGGATAATAACAGAATTACAAATCTCTTCAAGCAGAGAAATATTTTTACTTTTCTCTCCGTGTATTGCATCAAAATCAACGATATGCAGCATTTTAGAATTTTCCGTACGCCAGATTTTCGCCATCTCTACCGGGTTACTCCCATATTCATTACAATTTAATTCAGGGATACCCTGCACAACTCTAACGGTTTTACCGTTCTTAATATCTATTGATGGTATAACTAATAAAAAAGGCATTTTTCAGTTACTAATTTAATTTGAACAGTAATTGATAATTTTTTAATATTTCTATACGAAATATAGAACCTACAATGAAGAATGTGAAATGTTTGAAAATAAAAAAGTGAAAAGAAAACATTGAAAAAAAATATTATTTTGTCACCTAACACAAAATTATCATTTTAGTCTTGATGCTGTACCACAGACTTCAGTCTGTGCGGCTATTTAATAACTCATCTTACGCAGTTGCTAATGAAAAAATCGTCTTTACTGACCCTTAATCATAATCGTTTATAGGCACAAATGCAGATTCAGTCAAAGGCCGACAAGTAAGAAAAAGATTAAGATTAAAACATCAATTTTGGTAAGTTTTTAGAAATGGCAAAAAAATGCCCGGTGGAGGGCTACCGGGCGTGGGAAAGATTCACTATGGGGGGTAAGCATAATGAATCCGTGGTGCAAATCTAAAGGACATTTTTTTAAAAAGCAAGTCTTTTTTTATAAATTTTAAAAAAATATTTAATTCATAAAAAAATATTATGATCTAAGATATAATTTTAAAATCAGAAGAAATTGTTTCGATATTTACACAGAACAATTAGAAAGATTTCTTAAGTTTTAGATCGGATACCTGATCTTTTGATTGTGTGAAGTATCTTTGAAAAAATTAAATTATTGTTATCGTATTATCAGATAAGTTTTTTATGTCAAAACAATTCGAGTGTTTTCCTTTTTACTTACGACTTTTTACTTGCTCCGCCTTCGGCGGATTGGTGCGCTATGCTATTTAGTGAAGAAAATTACCGTTTTATGTACGCCGCTCTGCAAGAAGCTGAACTAGCTTTTGATGAAAAGGAAATTCCTGTTGGCGCAGTAATTGTTAAAGAGGGGAGAATTGTAGGCAGGGGACATAATCAAACGGAAAGATTAAAAGACCCGACCGCGCATGCCGAAATGATTGCCATTACCGCCGCTGCTAATACCTTGCAAGCAGAACGCTTAACGGGATGCGATTTGTATGTAACATTGGAACCTTGCGTAATGTGCACAGGCGCTGCACTTCTTGCACGAGTTTCTAATATCTATTTTGCCGCATTTGATGTTAAGTTCGGCGCTTGCGGATCTATTTACAATTTCCCGGAAGAAGGGAAGTATAATCACTCAATCAAAGTTTATTCCGGTTTAATGGAAAAAGAATCTCAAACTCTGCTGCAAAACTTTTTTAAGGAAGTAAGAGCTACAAAGAAATAAAATATTATTTCTATTACTTTTTACTTCCGAGCATGCAACTGCGAATCCGGATTCAGATTAGGAGCCTCAATATCTTTAAAATAATTTACCGTTCCTACTTTCAATTCAACTGTCGAAGCATCATCGCAGACGATCATTCCTTTCGGATGAAGCTGTAGTGCTGAGACTGTCCACATATGGTTTACACCTTCTTCAACAACTTTTGCAAGAGCGCGGGCTTTTGCATGTCCGCTAATAATAAGTAAAACTTCTTTTGCATCGAGAACCGTTTTTACACCCACGGTTAAAGCTGTTTTAGGAACTTTATTTACATCGTTATCAAAAAATCTTGAGTTGGCAATAATAGTATCCAGCGTAAGGGTTTTTACTCTTGTTAAAGAACCGAGCGAAGAACCGGGTTCATTAAAAGCAATATGTCCGTCGGGACCAATTCCTCCGATGAACAAATTGATTCCACCGCTTTTTGCAATTTTTCTTTCGTAAGCAAGACATTCTTTTTCTAAATCTTTTGCATTTCCGTTTAATATGTTGATATACTTTTTATCAATATCAATATGATTAAAAAAGTTATGATACATAAAGTAGTGATAACTTTGCGGATGATTCTCCGCCAAGCCTACGTACTCATCCATATTAAAAGTAGTAACATATTGAAATGAAACGACTCCTTTCTTGTTCAACTTTATAAGTTCTTTGTAAAGACCAAGCGGGGAAGAACCTGTGGGAAGACCGAGTACAAAACGTTTTTTTGCCGTTGGTTGAAACTCAATTATTTTTGCAGCAACGTAATTTGCAGCCCACTTTGATGCGGTCTCATACGATGGTTGAATGATAAGTCTCATTGTGAATCTCCTTTATAAATTAATTCATTGTGCACAGATTTAAATATTTCTTAATCGTAATCATAATCGTAATCAATTTTCAAAAATCGGGAAATTTCTTTTTAACTTCTCAAATCTAAAATCGTTAATCCTTGCCTGCCCCGCCACAGGCGGCGGTTCTTGAATCATTTAAAACAAAAATATTCATGCCAACGACGCTACGCATAAGTTAAACTAATTTTCATCAATAACCATCTCGCAGCCTTGCGGAATTTCCGGTTTTACTAATAATGTATCTTCGCGTAACAAAGAAACCATTCCCACTTCCATTCCTTTTCTTTTTACTACAAATTTTTTCAAAGTATAGGAAACGGGGGCTGTTCCGGCAGTTTTTGCTTTACTATAAAATGCGGCTAACTGTGCAACTTTTTTAAGAACCGGTTTAGGTACAGCTTCTTTTGTGTTTTCAACCCGTAGCACAACATGCGAACCGGAAACACTTCTTGCATGAAACCAAAAATCATTTTGTTTGGCAAACTTTGTTGTAAGGAGGTCATTGTTTTTGCTATCCTTCCCGACAAAAACTTTCCAAGTTCCATCAATAAGAAATTGCTTGAAATTTATTTTTGGTGTGTCACTTTTTAGAACTTCATTTTTCAAAGGAAAAGCCTTCGTAAATATTTTTAACTCACTAAGAGAAGAAATTGCTGATAATTGTTTCTTTTGTTCAGTTGCAACTTCCAATCTTTTCGATAATTGTAATATCTCAGTTTTTGCGCGAATGAAAAAATATTTTTCCGATTTCGCTTTACTAAAATAATAATTTACATTCTCATTCGCAGAAAGATTTTCTTTTAAAATGATTTTTTCAACTATTCCTTCGTGATAGATATTTTCAACTTCAAGTCCATTCATTCCTTTGGAAATATTTGGAAGACTGATGAGCAGTAAATTTGCATACTCAACATAAGTGTATTCCTTAGAACCTTCATCCATCTTCTTTTTGATCGCCTCAAGTTTTGCAGAAGTATAATTGAACTCTTTCTCCAAAAACTTTTCCGCTTGTTTATAAAGTGATTGAAACAAATGGGATTGCATTTGCACGAGGAGAAATTCATGGATCGCTTCTCTGCAATTATCAAATAATTTATCGTGCTGTAAATCATTTGCAGTTAAAAATGATTCCGGTAAAAGAGAATACTCTTTTGTTTTTCGGTTAAGGAATAATCCTAAGCCTTTATTATCAATCTCAAAAAGAATATCAGCAATAATTTCGTTGAAAGATTTTTGCTCTTGCTCAATTCTTAGAAGGATTTCGGCAATTAATTTCTTGCCGAAGGCAGGATAACGATTTTTAAAATCTTTGAGACCTGCAGTTGGACTTAATTCACTTGAAAAAGAAAATGAATCTGCAAATTCAGTTTCATTTAATTCACCCTTAATTTTACTAAAAATGATTTCATTCGTAAAGTCTTTAAATACTTCTGTTCCCCCATTATTCGAAACGAGAAGCACATTTGAATTATTTCCACGAAAGAGGAGATAGAGGGAAAATGTATCGAACACGAGTTTTATTATGCGTTCAAATTTTGCTATTTGTATGGCGCGCAATGCTTCATTGTAATATTCTTCAAAGAAGGAACGGGTATTTTTTTTCGCTCTATGGAAAGAATCTCTCATTTGCAGGTAGGGAAGTTGAGTTCCTGTATTGAATTCTAAGAATAATTCTTCATTGTTTTTAGAAAAAGAAAGAAGCAGTTTATTCTTCTCCTGGGAAAAAGCATTTATTAAACGGCAGCCGGATAATTCAATCCGTAATTCTTTCACAAAACGCGTTAATAAAAAATAATTATTTATCATTCAGATCAAACAATCTTTAATACTCCTTTTGTCCCGATCCAGATAACTATCGGGACGGGAAATTTCTTTATCTTACACAAAAATAATTAAAAACTTTTACTTAAGATAAATAATAAGAAGAAGGAGCAACTTTCTTGAATATTTCTGAAAGCCTGCAAAAGGTAAAATCCGGATTTCAGCCATCCTTTTGGGTCGCTAATTTTATGGAATTGTTTGAACGTTTAGCCTATTACGGGCAGGCAACTATTTTAAGTTTGTTCCTCCGCGATCATTTAAAATTTAGCGAAGTTGAAGCAGGGCAGCTTTCATCAATTTTCGGTGGATTAATTTATCTTCTTCCGGTTTTTGCCGGCGCATTGGCAGACAAATTCGGATTTAAAAAAGCATTTTCCTTTGCATTTTTTGTTTTAGCGATAGGTTATTTTCTTATCGGCTCAACCGGGATGGAAATGTTTTCATCTTTCTATCCAAAAGAAAATCTGTATTGGCTGTTGACTGTAATTTTAATATTTACTGCAATCGGCGGTTCGTTTATTAAACCAAGCGTGCTTGGAACAGTTGCATTAACTTCCACTTCGGAAACAAAATCACTTGGATATGCAATTTATTATTGGCTTGTAAATATTGGCGCTGCGCTTGGTCCGCTGTTAGCATTTTTTGTAAGAGATTTAATCGGAATTCAATTTGTTTATCTGGTTTCTGCTTTTAGCTGCGCGTTGATGTTTTTTGCCACGTTAATTTTTTATAAAGAACCTGAAGCGAATCTTATAAAAAAAAGCGATGGATTGCTCATCGTTTTTAGAAATTTATTTGTTGTTTTAAAGAATTTTAAGTTCATGATTTTTCTTCTCATCTTTTCATTGTACTGGTTAGTCTTTTGGCAGGAATTTATTGTTCTCCCGTTTTATGTAGCGGATTATATTTCCAAAGATGCTCCGATTGAAATTATTATCTCTATTGGAGCCTGGACGATTATTCTTTTTCAAATTCCGGTGAATCGTTTGACGAAACATATCCCTACAAGACAAGCAATCGTTTTTGGTTTTGCTTTAGCCGCATTAAGTTGGTTATTTCTGTATCTCGCTCTTCCTTTGGCATTAGGTCATGTTGTTTCGTTAGGTTTCTTAGGAAGTTATGATCTTGCTATTCCGGTTTTGGCGATTGGTATCTTTATTTTTTCAATCGGTGAACAAACTCAAGCTCCAAGATTTTACGAATATATTGCCGATTTAGCTCCGCAAGGACAAGCCGCTTTGTTCCAAGGATATGCTTTTCTCCCTATTGCAATTGCGTGGGGATTCGGTGGTACGATCGGTGGATTGCTTTATCATAATTTTGCCACAAAGGCAAATAATCCCGGACTGATTTTCCTTTCTATTTTCGGAATTGGTGTTATTGCAACCATTTTGATGGTGATTTATAATTTTATTTATAGAAAATCACCAAAAGTGTGATCTTCTTTTGTAAGACTTTTTATGAATTGATATATTTGCAGTGATGAATAAATTATTACAAAATCCCAAAGTGAAAAAGCTCCTTTATTTTTTAGGCGGACTTTCTATTCTCTTTCTTCTCTTTAATTACTTGCTCATGCCCTGGTTCGTCTATTCAGCAGAAGTTCAGGTTCCTAAAGTTGTAAATTTACAACAGGAAGAGGCAATACGAGTTTTGGATGAAGCAGGTTTGGATGCAATTATCGGCGATACAACTTTTATCGAAACCGGTTTCGCAAAAAATGCAATTATACTTCAGAAACCACATGCAGGAGAATTTGTTAAAAAAGGAAGAAGAATATTTTTAGTTTTAAGCGGTGGTGAACCAACCACGGTTGTCCCTTCAATACAAGGAAAATCAATTACTAATGCCCGCTTCGCATTAGAAAGGGTGGGCTTAAAGATTGGAGAAATTATGGAAGTATCTTCCGATAATCCGAAAGATATTATTATTGCCCAGCAGTTCATAGCCGGAGTAAAACTTAAAAAAGGGACTTTCATCAATGTAAGTGTAAGTACAGGGCAGGTGGAAGGTGAAATTGAAATTCCGAATCTTATAGGAAAATCATTGACTGAAGCGGAAAGAATCTTGAATGAAAGTTTTCTAAAAGTTGGTAAGATAAATTATCAACCTTCATTTGATCTGCTTCCAAACACCGTAAAAGATCAATATCCAAGTCCGGGCAGCTGGTTAAATCAAGGCGATGCTGTTGACTTATTCATTACAAAAAATGTTGAAACAAAAGAAGAAATAACAACGAGGGAAGAATGAACTTATTAGCTCCATCAATTTTATCGGCAGATTTTTCAAATCTTTCTCAGCAAATCCGCATGGTTGAAATCGGCGGTGCAGACTTAATCCATTGTGATGTAATGGATGGGCGGTTTGTGCCGAATTTGACAATTGGACCTCTGATTGTTGAAGCCGCTAAACGCTGTACAAAACTTCCACTTGATGTTCATTTGATGATCGTTTCACCCGATGCATTGATCCCGGAATTTGCAAAAGCAGGCGCAGCTTATATTACTGTGCATCAGGAAGCTGTTCCGCATTTACATCGAACGATTCAATTAATTAAATCTTTGAACTGTAAAGCAGGTATAGCAATAAACCCGGCAACTCCAGTAACTACTCTGCTAAATATTTTGGAAGACATTGACTTGGTTTTAGTAATGTCCGTAAATCCCGGTTTTGGTGGTCAGCAGTTTATCTCTGCTTCATTAAGTAAAATTGAAGAATTGAAAAATCTTCGCGAGAAGTTTAATTTTACGTATCAAATCGAAATTGACGGCGGTGTAAATAAAAACACCGTAAAAAAAATTAAAGAAGCCGGATGCGATATTTTTGTTGCCGGTTCTTCGATCTTTCATGCTGAAAATATTACAGCAGCAACAGCAGAATTGAAAAATTCAATTCGATAAATTTATTTGAGGAAAAAATGAGTTATGCATTAGTTGGCGGAAAAATTGTTACCCCTTTCCGCGTGGTACAAAATGGAGCTATTGTTTTTGAAGATGGAGTGATTTTCGAATTAGGAAAAGCTGCTGACGTAAAAATTCCCGATAACTGTGAAGTTATTGATATTAGCGGTCATACTATCACTCCAGGATTTGTGGATTTGCTCGTTCATGGTGGCGGTGGATTTGGTTTCGCTGACGCAAATGATGAAAGTATAAAAAAAGTTAGTGATTATTTTTTAAGGAACGGTTCTACAACAATTCTTGCTTCTCTATTCGCAAAACCATATCAACAGTTACTTGATGATTTGAATAGAGTTGCAGTTTATATTGAAGATCATCCTGAGTCTAACATTTATGGCATCCACATGGAAGGACCATATCTGAATAAAGGATTAAAGGGGGCTATGAATGAAAGTTATTTGTGGGAACCTACAGTAGCCTCGTGGGAAGCTATTTGGGAAGCGTCTAAAGGCTTTCTAAAAATTATGACTATCGCTCCGGAATTACCAGGCTCAATTCAAGTTATGCGTGCTGCTGCAAAAAGAGGTGTAGTTCTTTCAATCGGACATTCTATGGCAACCTATGATGAAATTGAATTAGCAATTGATAACGGTGCAGCGCACGTAACCCATATTTTTAATGCGATGAAACCTTTTCACCACAGAGATGGCGGAGTAATCCTTGGAGCTTTATTACGGAATGAATTAAAAATAGAATTGATCGCGGATAAACTTCACGTACATCCCGCGGTTATGGAATTACTTCTAAAATTAAAAGGCGCGAGCGGAATAATTCTCATTACCGATTCTATTCGTGCGGGTGGAATGCACGAAGGTGAATACGAATTTGCCGATCAAAAAATATATATGAAAGATCAAAAAGCTTTTCTACCGGATGGGACTCTTGCCGGAAGTACCTTAACCTTAAATAAAGCGATTAAAAATTTAGTTGAAACTGCTAATACAAAATTGACCGATGCTGTTCGAATGGCTTCGTTAAACGGGGCTAAAGTTCTCAACATCGAAAATAGAAAGGGAATATTAGCGGTTGGTAAAGATGCCGATATGGTTGTTATGAATGATCAATATGACGTTGTAATGACAGTTCTTAATGGAAGGATTGTATATCAGAAAAAACTTGCTGAATAAATTGTCATCTAAGATAGATTTCGAAAGCATTAATGAATGTTTTGGATTATATTTTAGCAAACAGTTAATGAATTGACATCCAAAAAAATCTTCATGCAATCATGCAATCATGCTACAGTTTTAATCGACAATATATTTCATTTGGTAAAATATAGATTATTCATGAATTAAAATATAATTAGAAGGTTCGTTGAAAAAGTACAAGTTTGGAAATATAGTCCTCGATTTTTCAAAACCCATTTTTATGGGAATTGTTAATGTTACAACTGATTCTTTTTCCGATGGCGGAAAATATTTGGATACTAAAAAAGCAGTTAAGCAAGGACTACTTTTAGCTTCGCAAGGTGCAGATATTATTGATATCGGCGGAGAATCTACTCGTCCCGGTTCTGATTTTATTTCCGCCGGTGAAGAATTATCACGAACGATCCCGGTTATTAAATCTCTTTTAAAGAAGAATAGTGAACTGCTTATCTCAATTGATACAACAAAGAGCGAAGTAGCCGAAGAAGCTCTTAAAGCTGGCGCAGTTATAATTAATGACATTAGCGGCGGCACTTTTGATGAACGAATCTTTAAAGTTGCCGCAAGTTTTAACGCCGGATTTGTTATCATGCACATAAAGGGAAATCCTAAAACGATGCAGAAGAATCCAACTTATAAAAATCTTATTAAAGAGATTTATACATTTTTGGAACAACAAATTGCAGTTGCAAAAAAATATAAAGTCAAAAAAATTATTATTGATCCGGGAATTGGATTTGGCAAAACAGTTAAACATAATTTTAAGATTCTCGATCACATAAATGATTTTAAGCTTCTTGGTTATCCGGTACTCATAGGGCTTTCGCGAAAAACGTTTATAGGTAAAACATTGAACTTAGATCTTAACGAAAGAGACATTCCAACTGCCATTTTGGAATCAATTGCGCTTCATAACGGTGCTTCAATGATTCGTACGCACAACATGGAACTCGGTTTGATGGCTAAACAACTAATTACGGCATTACGCTAATGTTTGAGATTTTCAAAATAGGATTTATCTCGGTTTCATTCCTCGATATTATAGACGTAGCGATTGTTGGGATCATCATTTATAAACTCTATACCGTATTGAGGGGGACAATTGCCTCTCAAATATTTGTGGGATTAATGCTTGTATTTTTACTCTCATTTCTTTCGCAGATATTAAACTTGCGTGCGGTTAATTGGCTGTTAAAATTTATCACTGAAATATGGATCATTGCTTTTATTATTTTATTTCAACCTGAAATAAGAAGAATATTAATGTTGTTGGCAAGAAGTCCTATTTTTCGATTTGGTCAAAAAGGAGAGACACAGGAAGTAGCAACCATTATTGCAGAAGCAGCTTATGAACTCTCCCAATTTCAACATGGCGCATTAATGGTAATTGTAAAATCGAAAGGAATTAGAGGAATTTCCGAAACAGGAGATTTATTAAATGCGATATTATCAAAAGACCTTTTGCGTTCAATCTTTTTCCCAAGAACTCCACTGCATGATGGAGCTGTAATTATTCAAGGAAATATTATAGAAGCTGCACGCTGTACACTTCCGCTTACTGCTACCACAACGCAAAATGGAGAATCGTTAGGAATGCGGCACAGAGCAGGATTGGGTATTTCCGAGCAAGCCGATGTTATTTGTGTAATTGTTTCAGAAGAAACCGGCAGTATTTCTATCGCTGAAAACGGTATTTTAACGAGAGGAATTGCGAAAGAAGTGTTACGTCAAAAATTAATGTATGCTTCTCCGAGTATAAATAAATTAAAATCTTTATTTGGAAAATTTATCAATAGATAATTTGTTAGTCACCGCGGTTATTCCATTTTATAATCCGGAAAGTAAATTTAAAAAAGTAATCGAAGATACTTTACCATTTGTAGATTATCTCGTGCTTGTAAATGACGGCTCAACACAAAACGTAAATCATCTTATTGCAACCGATGCTAAAATTTCTCTTATAACAATTGAAAATAATTCCGGTAAAGGCGCTGCATTAAAAAAAGGTTTCCGTAAAGCATTAGCCCTTGGGAGCAAATATATTATCACTTTGGATTCTGATTATCAACATGAACCGAAATTTATTCCCGGCTTTATTGAAGCTTTAAAAACATCCGGTTTTATTATAGGAAAAAGAAATATCTCTTTTTCCCAAATGCCCTTTATGCGTGTTTTAAGTAATACGCTAACATCGAAAGTTCTTTCAATTAAAACAAAACAAAAAATATTTGATAGTCAATCAGGATTCCGCGGATTTAATGCTTCAATTATTCAATCAATTCTTCCGGAAACAAATGGATTTGAAGCGGAAAGTGAAATGATCTTGCGGGCTGCAAATAAAGGAATTCATATTTCATTTATTGATATTTCAACTAAATATGATAATCAGAAAAGTTCCATCAAGGCTTTAAAAGTAATTATCAATTTTCTAAAAGTTATTATGAAATATTAAAAAGGAGCGAAGTGATGAAACTAAAATATTTATCTCATTCAGGTTTTCAAATTACAACCGAAGAAGAACACCGTATTCTTATCGACCCTTTTTTAGATGGAAATCCAAATGCACCGGTAACTTCTGATGAAATATTATTTACCGATTTCATCGTTCTTACCCATGCCCATGGCGATCATCTTGGTGATGCAAAAAAAATTGCCAGAATATTCAATTCTCAAATAATTTCCGTTAATGAATTGGGAGTAATTTTAGAAAAACAAGGTTTTAACACTCACAAAATGCATATCGGAGGAAGTCATTCTTTTCCTTTCGGAAAAGTGAAATTTACGATTGCGCATCATGGGTCATCTACTGACGAGATGCAATATGCAGGTGAACCGGCAGGTGTTTTATTGTTTATTGAAAATAAAATTATCTATCATACCGGCGATACCGGTTTGTTTTTAGATATGAAGTTAATCGGCGAAATAAATAAAATAGATTATATGCTTTTGCCGATCGGTGATAATTTTACAATGGGAATTGATGATGCCGTTAGAGCAGTTGGATTTGTCAACCCAACCATTGCAATTCCAATGCATTATAATACTTTCCCAATTATTGCCGCGAATCCGTACGAATTTAAAAACAAAGTTGAGCAAATAGGGAAGCAATGCAGAGTTTTGGAATTTGGTGAGGAAATCTCAATTAATTAAAATAAAAAGATTTCCTATATCATCTCTTTTTATGTAACTTTGAAAGTAAAAGTAGTTTTTTCAGAAGGACAAATACAAGAAATAATGGGCAAAATAATAACCGTTGCAAATCAAAAAGGTGGAGTTGGAAAAACAACTACAGCGATAAATATTTCTGCATCTTTAGCAGCAGCAGAAAAACAAATTCTTCTTGTTGATATTGACCCGCAGGCAAATTCCTCATCCGGATTAAGTATTACAAGTCATACTCCATCAATTTATGAAGTACTAATTGGAAGTAAACCAATAAGAGAAGTAATAATTCCAAGCTTTATGCCTTTTTTGAATATCCTTCCTTCAAATATCAATCTTGTCGGTGCAGAAATTGAAATGGTTGATATGGAAAACAGAGAAAAATTGTTAAAGGAAAGATTAGCAGAAATCTCAAACGAATATGATTATATTATTATTGATTGCCCTCCATCGCTCGGTCTTTTAACGTTGAATGCTTTGTCTGCATCAAATTCAGTTCTCATTCCTGTTCAATGCGAATATTTTGCTCTGGAAGGATTAGGACAATTATTAAATACGATAAACATTGTAAAGCAAAATTTCAATCCGAAATTATCAATTGAAGGAGTGCTTTTAACCATGTTCGATATACGCCTGCGGCTTTCTCAACAAGTTGCTGAAGAAGTAAGAAAATATTTTGGTGAAAAAGTGTTTAAGACGATTATTCACAGAAACGTTAGATTATCGGAAGCTCCGAGTTATGGGAAACCAATCCTTCTTTACGATGCGGTCTCTAGCGGAGCAAAAAATTATATTGCTTTGGCTTCGGAATTATTAGAACGGAACGGACAATTAAAAAAAGTTGCACCCTATGAATAAAATGAGAACTGGATTAGGCAGGGGATTAGATGCTTTGTTAAAACCATCAACGCATGTTTTAACACAACCTGAAAGTATAAGGAACGATAATGTTAAAAATGAATCCCTATTAAGAATAAAAATTGAGGATATTTTCCCGAATCCATTTCAACCAAGAATGCACTTTGATCAGGGCGCATTGGATGAACTTAAAGCATCGATTTTTACTAATGGATTAATTCAACCGATAACCGTAAGACAATTTGGGGAAGGGAAATTTCAAGTAGTTTCCGGTGAACGACGGTTAAGGGCTTGCAAGGAAATCGGATTACTTGATATTCCTGCCTACATAATTGAGGTTCTTTCCGATGATATTATGCTTTCAATGGCAATTATTGAAAATATTCAGCGGGAAAAATTAAATCCTATTGAAGTTGGATTAGCTTTTAGGCGGCTAATGGAAGAATGTAGTTTAACGCAGGAACAAATTGCCGAAAGGGTAGGGAAGGACAGAACTACCATCGCTAACTCTATACGGTTGTTAAAATTACCCCAAGAAATTCAGGATGCTCTCATCAATGATGATATTACGATGGGACATGCAAGAGCGCTGATCAATTTACCTTCGCATGCCATGCAGCTTGATGCTCTTAAAAGAATAAAAGAAAATAGTCTCTCAGTACGTAAAGTTGAGTCATTAGTAAAAAAAATGCTTACGGAAACTCCGCAAGGGAAAAGATCATTTTTAATTAAAACTCCGGGTGACATCAGTTCTTCAGCTTCCTTACTAGCTCTTGAGGATAAACTGAGAAAAATATTTGGGACAAAGGTTATCTGCAAAGTAAAACAAGATGGAACCGGAGATGTAACAATAGAGTTTTACTCCTCCGATGAGTTAGAAAGATTAATAGATTTATTTGACCTCATTGAAAAAAATTATCATTAAAATATTTCTCATCATTTCTTTATTTCCGCTTCTGGCATCTGCTCAAGATAGTGTTTCTGTCGCGGATTCTAATGAAGTAGATACAACTTTTGTTATGCAAAAATCTGCATGGGGAGCTGTTTTACGCAGTGCGATTATCCCTGGCTGGGGGCAAGTTTATAATGAATCATACTGGAAAGTGCCGGTAGTTTGGGGTTTTAGTGGATGGTTCATTTACAATTATATTTGGAACAATAAAAATTATAAGAATTACCAACAATTATATCTTAAAACTCAAATTCCTAATGATAAAAATATAAGGGAATTTTACAAAGACCAACGTGATCTGTTCGCGATGTATTTTGTTTTTACTTACCTTGCAAATTTAGTTGATGCATACGTTGATGCGCATCTGTTCGACTTTTCAGTAACTGAGGATTTTTACCGGCATAAACCGATGTTAAACTTCAAAGTAAATTTTTAATTGATGTCAGAATATTTAATAACTTGTCCAAGTTGCAGTGGAAAGAATCCGCTATTCAGGAGTGTTTGTAGTAAGTGCGGCACAATTATTAGAGACAGAGTCCCGAGTATTGATTTCTGGAAAATTCTCAGTCACTTAATTGAAAATCCCCAAAACGCATTTATCGAGATCATTCAAGCCGAACAGAAAAATTTTGCAACCTTTGTTTTAATTGCTTCTTTATTTAAGATTTATATTCTCTCCACAATTATTGCTGGTGTTACTTCCTCTGGAAGGTTTTCACTTTTCATTTTTTTTATACTTTCGTCTGCTTCGATACTCGTTATTATCTTGACGGGATTTATTATTAAGATCATGGTTAACAAACAATTGGTAGAATTTCGAATAAAAGATTATTACGCTGGTATTTCTTTTTCATTTATGCCACAATTAATAGGTTTGTTTATCGTGTTTGTGATGGAGTTCATTGTTTTTGGGGAGCAGCTTTTTACTTTTAATCCTTCACCCTTTTTAATAAAAAAGAATTTTGCCTATCTCTTTTTAATGCTGGAATTTGGAATTATCGTTTGGAATATTAATCTTACCTCCAAATTATTTTACATCTATTTTGGAAAAATATTCATTGTACATTTCTATTCTCTAATTGTCTTGGGATTAATTTATTTAACGATGAACATTTTCTTGTAGATAACTCCGTGCCTTATCCCCTTAGTACTTATCAATACATTAGATAAAGAAAAGTAACTCATTATAGAGAGTAATATTTTCCCACCGACATAAATGATATCCTCTCGTTTGGAGATAACCTCTCCGTAAGTTTTCCTAATAGTCTCAATTGATGAATCTCCAAGAAATTTTGTAATGCGAGCAATTTCTGATTTAGAGAGAAAAGTATTATCAATTTTCGTTGGATCAAAGATTTTTAGATTGTTGCTTATTGCTGAGAACGTTGTTGGTGTCCCTGATATCCCGATAATTGATTTAGGAGCATGATGCTTCAAATTTAATGGGCTAAAATCATTTTCAATTTTAAGCTTTAAACTTGCTTTTTCTTTTTCAGAGATTGGGTATCCTGAGATAAAATTATCTTTTATAGTTACCACACCAATTGGAATGCTTTTTCTATCTAAAATAATATCATTTTGGCTGATGATTATCTCTGTGCTACCTCCGCCAATGTCAACAATTGCCAAGGTTTCCTCAATATTAATTGATGACCGAACGCCGTAGAAGGCATATTCAGCTTCAGACTCTGGCGAGATAATTTTAAGTTCAAGTGATGTTTTATTATAAATCCTTTGCTGGATCTCTAAATTGTTCAATGCGTATCGCAGTGCATGTGTCCCGATTACAAAACATTCGGAGCAATTATATTTATTGATAATTGTTTTGTATTCAAGTAAAATAATTTCGAGTTCGTCAATTTTTCCATCTGAAATTTTACCGGTTTTATATAAATCTTTTCCTATTCTCGGCATTCTAATTTCTTCGTGAATAGGAAAGATTGATTTATTCTCCACATCAATCTTCGCAATAAGTAATAAAATTGTATTTGTCCCAATATCAATTGAAGCAATATTCATTTTTTTTCCATATTTTAAGCATCAAAATTATTAAAAATCCTTATGCAAAAAGTATCAAAAATATTTCAATATCTAAGTGTCGTCTTCGGAGCAATTTGGTTTGGGGCTTATTTCTCAAGGATTATTTTAACATTTTATTTATTTCAGGGAAATCATTTTGAATTAAAACCGTTCATTTCAGACACTTTTCTTCATGCAATATTTTATATTCTTAATCCGTTACTTGTCATAACTTCAATAACTTATCCTCTTTTTTTTCTCAGTTTAATTCTTTTTGTGTTAAGTTCGCGTATTAAATTAAAACAAAACGGCTGGCTCTTTATCATCTTAATCTTAGTAATTACTTTGGCGCCATTTGAGATTTATCTAATAAATTTGGATAATAAAATTTTAACATCGGTATTTTATTCCGCATTTGATCCTCATTACATATTAGAGATGACAGTTAAACGGTTTAAAATTCTTGGGAGTTTTCCATTAATTCATTTGTTCTCTTTTTTTGCAATTATCTATCTTTCAGTCTTTCAACCATTTAAGAAAAATGAAAATTAAAGAGAAAGAATTTGAAGATGTTATTGAAGAACTAAAAGCGCTTGCAGTTCAATTGGGAGCGACTGTTCGCTTTGAAAAAGGAGATTTTAAAGGCGGCTATTGTCTATTAAAAGATAGCAAGATTATTATTATTAATAAATTAGCAAATACGCAAAGGAAGGCGATAATATTATCTGAAGCTTTAAAGGAATTAGGTGTGGAAAACATTTATCTTACTCCTAAAATCAGAGAAATAATCAATCAGATGAATGAAGAAAAATGAAAATAATAGTTATTAACGGACCAAATCTTAATTTATTAGGAAAACGTGACCCGGAGAAATACGGTGTGAATACATTGCAAAGCATTGAATCGCTTTTAAAAAAATCATTTTCTGAAGTTTCTTTTTCATTTTATCAATCTAATATTGAGGGTGAAATAGTTTCAAAAATCCAAAATACCGATAAAGATTTTGACGGTTTAATTATTAATCCCGGCGGATATGCACATACTTCAGTAGCAATCCACGATGCTTTAAAAGAATGTAAGATCCCAAAAGTTGAAGTTCATTTATCGCATTTGGCACAAAGGGAAGAATTCAGACAAGTGATGATAACAGCCAAAGCCGTAAATGGTTATATCTCAGGGTTCAAAGAAATAAGTTATCTTGCAGCGGTGTATGTGTTACAAAAAATATTCATGGTTAAAGAGTAATTCTGCGAATAAACATAATAGTTATAAATTTAACTTAAAATTGAAAGAAATGAGGATTTTCTTAAAGTATTTTACTAAATGAGCAATAATATATTGGTAATTAATCACTAATTAATTATTTTTAGTACAAACTTTAAGTGATGCTTATGAAAGATTTTAACCTTAAGAAGCTTTATTATTCAATAAGTGAAGTGAGCAAAATTACTGAAGTAGAACAATATGTACTTCGTTATTGGGAAACTGAATTTGAACAATTAAAGCCGCAAAAAAATCGCGCCGGAAATCGTGTTTTTACTAATAAAGATATTCAATTAATCCTTCAAATAAAATCTTTGCTAAGAGAAAAAAGATACACTATTGAAGGAGCTAAGAATATTCTTTCAAATTTGGTAAATGAAAAAGAAACACACTCTGTTAAAGTTGTTCCGGAAGTGAAGAAAGTTGTTGAAACTGCTCCGCTTAAGATTAACCCAAATGAGTTAAGGGAAATATCGGTTTCAGAATTGTTAGAGATTAAATCTTCTCTTGAAAGAATCGTTCAACTTTTATAACGGAACGTAGCGCAGCCCGGTAGCGCACTACCTTGGGGTGGTAGGGGTCGCAGGTTCAAATCCTGTCGTTCCGACTCTAAAGGTACAAAGTTTTTTGTACCTTTTTATTTTTAAATCCTATTATTTTACAACTCATTATTTAATTTATTTTATTTTTTTTAATTGGTATCAATGCTAAATGGATAAACCAAAAAGTTTTTGCGGAATATTTGGAATTTGGGGAAATGAAAATGCTTCTCTCATCACTTACTACGGCTTACATGCACTTCAGCATAGAGGGCAAGAAGCTACAGGAATACTTGTTCGTAAAATAAACGGAAACAATAAAATTGTTTTTAATATTGTGAAAGGGGAAGGATTAGTCTCTGAAGTTTATTCTGATGATAGCCTATGGAGCAACATTCTTTTAGGAACCGCCGCGATAGGTCATAACCGTTATTCCACAACCGGTGCTTCAGGTTCACGGAAAAACATTCAGCCGTTTGTGGTAAATTATCGTGACGGTAATTTAGCTGTTGCTCATAATGGAAATCTTACCAACGCGGCGCAAATTAGGAATAATTTAATTCATGAAGGGGCTATATTTCAAACTACAAGCGACACAGAAATAATTCTGCATCTCATCGCTCGAAGCCAGCTTGACAATCAAGTTGAACAGATTCTTGATTCTCTCAACAAAATTGAAGGTGCTTTTTGTTTAACTATTCTAACCGATAACGCTTTAATCGCTGCCAGGGATCCTTATGGTTTTCGCCCTTTAGCTCTTGGTAAAAAAGACGGATGTTTTGTTGTGGCTTCTGAAACCTGTGCATTTGATATTAATTTAGTCGAATATATTCGGGATGTTGAACCTGGAGAGGTAATTGTTATTGATGATGAAGTAAATAAAACTGGAATTATAAAATCTTATTTTTTAAATGAAAAAATAAAAGAAAAGAAATACTGCATCTTCGAGTATATTTATTTCTCAAGACCGGATTCAAAGATATTCGGGCATAATGTTGATAAAGTTAGAAGAAGATTAGGTAAAATATTAGCTAAAAATCACCCGGTAGTGGACAAAGACGGGGAGAAAGTAATTGTGATCAGTGTTCCAGATAGCTCAAACACTGCAGCAATCGGTTACCAAAATGAACTTGAAAAACTCAATATAAAATCGAAATTGGAAATTGGATTAATTCGAAGCCATTATATCGGAAGAACATTTATTCAACCCCATCAGCAAAAAAGAGAGATAGGGGTTCGAATAAAATTTAATACGGTTAAGGGTGTTATTGAAGGAAAAACCGTTGTACTTATAGATGATTCAATTGTTCGCGGTACTACATCCAAACTATTAGTTAACCTCATTAAAGAAGCCAATCCGAAAGAAATCC
Source organism: Ignavibacteriaceae bacterium (assembly GCA_023229425.1). Classification (GTDB taxonomy): domain Bacteria; phylum Bacteroidota; class Ignavibacteria; order Ignavibacteriales; family Ignavibacteriaceae; genus UBA1563. The sequence goes on along the minus strand of JALNZG010000005.1, from coordinate 186,255 downwards.
ATTTAAGAATTTCTTCGCCTCCAATCCTTTATCCCTGCTTTTATGGAATGGATTTTCCATCTTCCGAAGAATTAATTGCTTTCAAAATGAAAAATAATATTGAGCAAATAAGGGAATATCTGGGAGTGGATAGCGTGGAATACATGTCAACTGAAGAGTTGTTAGAAGCGGTATATGAAGAAGATAAAAATAATTTTTGTACTGCTTGTTTCTCCGGCAATTATCCAACTTTAGTTGATACTTCCTTCAAAAAAGAAATGTATGAAAATAAATAACTTATTTTTTATCTTATTTGTATTTACTGCTTTTAAAATATTCTCTCAAGAAGTTTACTTTGTAAAGTTTACTGAAACTGCCGATTTGTTATCACTAAATATTTTTATTCAAGACTCTTATCTAAGCATTTATGGTAATAAAGTTTTTCCTTTAAATGAGATTTCAATTAATGAGTTTGCAAAAGGAAAAGCAAAAAAAATCCCCTCTTTAAAAAACATCATTAAGATTTCTTTCCCTTCAAATACAACTGATATTTTTTGGTCGAATTTCAAAAAGAAATACCCGGCAGTTGAATACATACAAAAGCAAACTATTTATAAAGTTGATTCTGTCCCAAATGATAGTTTGATAAGTCAACAATGGGCTTTACCAAAGATTGATGCCTTTAATGCATGGAATATCACTGAAGGAAGCGATTCAATAATCATCGGGGTAATTGATACCGGTATTGATTTTTTCCATCCAGATTTGATTGACAATATCTATATCAATAAAGGCGAAATCGGTTTTGATAATTTAGGCAATGATAAAAAATCCAACGGAATTGATGATGATGGAAATGGTTTTATTGATGATTATCAGGGATGGGATTTTACAGATAGAACCGGTTTTCCATTCGATTCCACTGGTGGAGATTATCTGAATTGGGATAATTACCCAATGGATGAAAACACTTTTTCTCACGGAACTTCTGTCGCTGGTATCATTGCCGCTTCAACAAATAATGGAAAGGGAATTGCAGGCGTTGCGCCAAAAGTTAAAGTGATGAACTTGCGTGCTTTCGATCCGGATGGTTATGGTGAAGAAGATGATGTTGCTGCTGCACTTTTATATGCTATAGCAAATGGTGTTAAAGTTATTAACATGAGTTTTGGAGACACTTCTTCATATTCTTACGTTTTACGGGATGTAATTCGTTATGCTTATTCCAATAACGTTGTAATGGTCGCCAGTTCAGGAAATGATCATGCAACAAGTCTTCATTATCCATCAAGTTATGATGAAGTAATCTCAGTCGGAAGTTCAACACAAGAAGATTTTGTTGCCTCTTATTCAAGTTATGGCTCTACTCTTGATTTAGTTGCACCTGGAGAAGATATAATGACTACTGCGCGAAAAAGTAGTTATGCATCTTTTGGTGGGACATCTGCCGCAGCGCCGTTTGTTTCCGCCGCGGCAGGATTAATCCTTTCGCAAAAAACTTTTTCAAATGAAGAAATAAAACAAATAATCAAATCAACTTGTGATGATATTAACACTTCCGGTTGGGATATTAAAAGCGGTGCAGGAAGATTAAATGTTTTTAAAGCTTTAATAACTTTAGCGCCTTCAATTGTAAAATTCGATTATCCGCAACAAGATTTTGCGACCGCTAAAGATTCCGTAAATATTTCTGTTACTGTTCTTTCTCCTTTTTTTGAAAATTTCGATTTAATGTTTGGTGTTGGTCTTAATCCCGATTCTTGGAGAACAATTTTAACCAATCAAAAAAATCAGATTTACAATCAAAAAGTCGGCAGTATTGATCTTCATTTAGAAAAAGATACGGTTTTTACTCTAAGAATTGTTTTGCATCAAACTAACGGATTGACCAAAGAAGAAAGAATCAACATTCGTAGAATTACAAAACTACCTCAAGGAGAATTAATTTCAATTTTTCCAGCGTATTACGGAGATAAACCAACCTTTGTTGCGGCGATCTACTCAACTACTCCGGCAATTACTAAAATGTATTACCGGAAATCAAACACAAATGATAGTTACAAATATATTTCTTTAGATGGCTTTGCAACGAACAATCTTTTCGTTAAACAATTGCATTATGGATTTATTCCAAAGGGAATTGTTGAGCCAAATTCAGACTATCAAATTTATTTTGAAGTTGAAAATCAACTTGGAAATTCGGTGAAACTGCTAAACAATGGGAATCCATTTTTGATGAAATCAAATGATTATTTTCATCTTCAAGGTTTTGAAGAAAGATCATATTCACTCCCTCCGGGTTCGATTTATGAATCTCCATTTATACTTGACAGCACAAATGCGAATTATCTTTTTTTAAGAGAAAACAGTAATGCGGAATATACTTCGCTTTATAAATATGAATCCGATAATTTTATTAAAATAGATTCTCTACCTCAACGAATTCCTAAAGTTGTTGGAGATTTTAATCGAAATGGAAAAGTTGATGTGCTGGCGCTATGGGCTCGTAACGGTTTTATAATGGAACAGAAAGAAAAGAATTCAACCAAGTTTGATGATAAACAATCGTTTGATAAATCTATGTTCTGGCCCATTTTTGCACAAGATGTTGACGGGGATTCCATCTACGAAATTGGAGCGTTAACAAGCGATTCCACAATATCAATTTATAAGGTTAATTACGATTTAAGTTTAACTCTATCACAAACCTTAAATAACTTTTCACCCTCATCCATTTACGGAAACGAAATAAATTCCCCTCATTGTGTAATTGCCGATTTAAACAAAAACGGAACATCCGAGCTTTGGTTTCTCGATAGGGAAGGGGATATTTTTAGTTATGAATTGAACTCAGCTAATAAGTTTGTCCCTTATCTTTCAGCTTCTACCGGCTTTGAATGCTCGTCTAATCAAATTACCGCAGGAGATTTTGATAATGACGGAGTAAAAGAACTGGCAGTATTGGTTCATTCAATTCCTGAGATTGATATTGCCAGTTTTCACATATTGGAGATTTTAAAGTTAGATAATTCAGTTGGGAATGATCCTAAATTAAGTATGATATTCTCGAATGCTTTTGTAGATCCGGCTGAAGAGTTTGGTTCTTCATTTCAGAAAAAACAAAGCGCGCTAAAATTTATTACTATTAATACTGAAGAAAAATTAGTTCTGTTTGCTTTCCCCTACAGTTATATTTTGTCAAATAACTCTATTAATTCAAGTACAGATTTTATTTATTTTGATGAAACCACAAATAGTAATTCTATTTTTACTGGTTATTTAAGCAGCAATTCATTGAACGATATCGCTTTCCCAAAAGCTGATAAAATAAAATTTCTGACGTTTTCTTTTTCATTGCAAAATATTCCAACGGATTTAATTGGATATACTTTAGATTCATCTTCCATCTATCTAAAATGGAGTGGTAGCAATAATTACACTGTCTATCGAGGAAATATACCAGACGTATCGACTTTCGTTCAGATTGGTTCTACAAACTCGAATCATTTTATCGATACAGCGGTATCTCTTAATAATAAATACTATTATGCAGTAAAAAATAACCCTCCTTTGCAGCAAAATTATTCTGCTATAGTGGAAGTTTATCATCACAATGCTGCAAAATTATTGGAGGCTAAGACTGTTTCTTCACTCTCCATTGAAATCAAATTTTCTGAAAAAATAAAAACGGTTGTGGAAAATTTGGAAGCATTTAGGTTGTTAAACTCAAATGGAAATAGTTATCCTCATTCGGCTTCTCCATCTTCAAGTTTCTCATATCTCATAACTTTTCCAAAAGAATTTGCGGAAGGGGAGAATGAGTTAGTAATAAAAGATTTATTTGATTTTTACAATTCACCTATAGAGATTGACACAGTTGGTTTTAATTATAATGTAATCCCAACGAAAAACAAATTTTATATAGCAAACCATACTATCTTATCTCCATATAAAATAAATCTGCAATTCAATTTGAAAGTTGATACACTATCCGTACTAAAAAGTTCAAACTATTTGGTTGAACCAGCAAATCCAATTACAAGTATATCATTAAGTGATGATAAAAGTGTTATCATTAATTTTAAGAATCGAATAGGTTCAATTGGGAAAGAATACAAATTAATTTGCATGAATATTTTCTCCGACAATTTAGAAGGTTCGTTACCTATTGAAGAAGGTGCGGGAAGCGAAGTAATCCTCTTGGCTAAAGCCGAAGGTCTGGAAAATGTATTCATATATCCGAGCCCGGCAAAAATATCCGGCGGCAATGTAACTTTTGCAAATCTTCCACAATATGCAGAAATATTAATCTATTCTTTGTCAGGTAATAAAATAAATCATATATTTGAAACCGATGGCAATGGGGGATTAAGCTGGGATTTCAGAGATTTAAATGGCAACACGGTTAATACCGGTGTCTATTTATTTATGATCAAACAATTAGATGGAAACAAAAATGAACTTGGTCGAAAACTTGGAAAGTTAGCCGTTATTAAATGAAAATTAACAAAAGTGATATAACAATTTCGAATGGATTAAGTATATTAAGACTTTTTCTGGCAATTCCATTTTGGTTTTTACTGAGTAATTTTCATGTTCAGGATGTTAGAATGATTTTAATTCTTTTGGGAGTAGTTGTTGTCTTTACTGATTGGGCTGATGGCTATTTTGCAAGAAAATTTAATCAAGTAACAGAATTAGGGAAAATAATAGACCCACTAGCCGATAAGATTTGTGCCGGAGTCTTGATTTATAAATTATATCTTATTGGAGAAATTACTCCGTTTCTTTTTTTCGTTTTAATTGGAAGAGACACATTAATATTTTTAGCTGGAGTCTTATTAGCAAAATACTTAGGTAAAGTCTTACCTTCCAACTATCTAGGGAAAGTGACTGTAACAATCATTGCTATTTTTATTTTCATGATCTGTTTTGCAGTTGATAAAAACAGTTTGCCTTATTTAGCTATTTATCACTTGATCGTCTTTCTTTCATTTATATCTTTAATAGCCTATGCTATTAGAGGAGTAGAGTTTATTAAAAAGAGAAAAAATGGGTATATTTAGAAATATTAATATCGATAAATTAACCACGGGATTATCAAAAACTCGATTGGCTATTTTTAATCGTATTTCGGAAACAATCACCGGAAAAGTAAAACTTGATGAATTTGTTTTCTCGGAACTTGAAGAAATTTTAATTAGTTCGGATATTGGTATTGATTTATCTTTAGACATCATAGAGGTAGTAAAAAAAAAATTAGTCACAGAGTCAAAACGAAATGAAGAGACCATTCATAATGTGATGAAAGAGGCTTTAATTGAAGTTCTAATCCATAATACTGTACAAGTAGATTATGAACCGGATTTTGAAAATTATAAACCATTTGTTATTCTTGTAGTAGGGGTTAATGGTGTGGGGAAGACAACAACAATTGGAAAAATGGCTCATAATTTTTACCAGTCAGGCCTAAAAGTTATCATTGGGGCAGCAGATACATTTAGAGCTGCAGCTAATGAACAATTAGAAGTTTGGGCAAAAAGAGCAAATGTAGGTATAGTTCAAAAGAAAAGTGGGTCAGATCCGTCTTCGGTTGTGTATGAAGCAGTGAAAAAAGCAATTGATGAGAAAATAGATGTAGTGTTAATTGATACCGCCGGGAGATTGCACACAAAGACAAATTTAATGGATGAATTATCAAAAATTAAGCGGGTAATTAAAAAACTTCTAGATTATGCGCCCAATGAGACATTCTTAGTGATTGATGGGAGCACAGGGCAAAATGCTATTCAACAGGCAAAATCATTTGCTAGCTCTGTCGAGCTTACAGGACTAATTATTACGAAATTAGACGGTACTGCAAAGGGGGGCATAGTTTTCCAAATAGCCAAAGAATTGCATTTAACGATACCTTATATTGGAGTCGGTGAGGGGATAAACGATTTGCAAAATTTTGACGTAAAACTCTTCGTAAATTCTTTAATTGGATCTAATTAGTTATTCATTTATAAATTGATAATAAAATCACCGAATGTTTTATGGAAAGTAAAAATTTTTTTATTGTTAATCCTTTAGCCGGTAAAGGAAGAGGGGGAAAATATATTCGCCAATTACAAAAAGTGCTTCAAAGTCTATCTATTCCTTTAACCAATATTTTGCTTACGGAATATCCGGGTCATGCCACCGAGCTCGTTAAGAGAATTGCTTCAGATGAAAATTCAATTTTTTGTGTCGGAGGCGATGGGACTGTTAACGAAATAATTAACGGGATCAAGCATGGATATAATTTACGGTTAGGAGTAATTCCTGTTGGTTCAGGAAATGATTTTGCTCGAACTATTGGAAATTTATCAAAAGATTTTTCTCTAGAAAAATATATTTTAAGTGAGGTTTCTAATAGATGTGATATTGGACATGTTGCAGTTTTTAAAAATAATGAACTTTTGTTTAGTAAAAAGTTTATTTCGAGCTTAGGAATTGGATTTGACGCTTTTGTATCTTCAAAAATAAAATTGATTAAAATATTAAATGGACTACTGCTCTATATATTTTCAGTGATTTTATCGCTTTTTGCTTATGAGGCTCCTAAAAGTTCTGTCAAAATTGAAGGAACTGACGTAGATTTCACGGATAAAGTGTTTTTATTTACTGTCGGAAACACAGAAACTGCCGGGGGTGGATTTAAATTAAATCCAGGAGCTAAAATAGATGACGGATATTTAAATGTCTGTATAGCAAGGGATATTTCAAAATTTACATTATTGAAAGTTTTACCCAAAGCTATTACTGGAGATCATATTTTTGACAAAAGAGTTTATTCATACAAATTCAAAACATTAAAGTATTCTACAGATGAAAAAGTATTTCTTCATTTAGATGGAGAAGTATTTGAGTTAATGGAAGGAAAGAAGGAGATTGTAATATCAATTGTGCCAAATTCACAAAGTATTATAATAAATGGGTAAATATGTTAGTTTACATAATATACATTATCATGCGCTATAATCTGAACTGATATCCAGTCATTATCAATACTTATAAAAGCCTTCACCACTTTTTTTGCCAAATTTCCCTGCCGCAACCATTTTCTTGAGCAATGGACATGGTCGATATTTTGGATCATTATATCCGTGATAAAGTACTTCCATGATCGCTAAACAAACATCTAAACCAATGAAATCTGCAAGTGTTAATGGTCCCATTGGGTGATTCATCCCCAATTTCATAACTTTATCGATATCTTCAGCTCTCGCTACACCTTCCATTAAAGCAAAAATTGCTTCATTGATCATTGGTAATAATATACGATTAGAAATAAATCCTGGATAGTCATTTACTTCAACGGGAGTTTTATCGATTGATATAGATAAATCGTAAATTAATTTGAAAGTTTCATCGCTGGTAGAAAATCCTCTAATAATTTCAATTAATTTCATTACTGGAACAGGATTCATAAAATGCATTCCAATGAATTTAGTTGGTCTGCATGAGGTTGCTAGTTCCGTGATAGAAATTGATGAAGTATTTGAGGCAAAGATACATTCAGTTTTAATGATGTCTTCTAATTCTTTGAATATTAATAACTTAGCTCCTCTATTCTCATATATAGCTTCAATTACTAAATCAGAAGAAGATGGTGTATTTTTAACTCCGATTAATGAAGTTATTCTATTTAGCGATTCTTGTAACTGTTTTTCATGAATTGTCCCCTTTTTTACCATTCTGTTTAAATTATTAGATATTGAGTTAATTGCTTTTTCAAGTCGTGTTTGATCCATTTCCACAAGATTAACGGAATAGTTGTTAAGAGCAAAAACTGTTGCAATTCCGTTCCCCATCGTCCCACCTCCGATTATTGAAATTTCTTTTATCATAAATATCCTTACTAGTTATTTAATTTTGATAATTGATGAAAGGAGCATGACTAACCGAAACTTTAAAATATTAAGGTTCACGTTTGTATTTCTAACACGGTAGAGTAAATCCTCACAATCTTTGATAACATCAGCAAGATATATATGTTCATATTTTGAATTGAATTTTTCTATTGTGTCTCGATATTTGGTAAAATAATAAGGGACAAATTGATCTCGCGATAAACTCAACTCGTACAACCAATAAATAATAAATGAAATAACGAGCTGGAATTCTTTTTCTTCTTTTTTAACAATATCATTAATTTCTTTTAAACAAGAATAATATTTCCCGGCTAAACCAAATCTTAGAATTGAAATAGTCTTTTCTAGTAAAAAGCTAACATCGGTTTCAATCAATTCTAAAGCTTTAGTATATGAGCCTTCCGAAATTCGACTAACGACATTAGTCTCTTCATTAGTTTTTGCAAAATAATACTGTAATATCTCCTCAATTTCAACTACAGTTAAAGGTGCAAATTGGAATTCTTGACACCGTGATCGAATCGTTTCGCGCAAAGAGTTGATATTATTTGTATTTAAAATAAAAAAAGTATTATCAGGCGGCTCTTCCAAATTCTTCAATAATGCATTTTGTGAGGTTTCGTTCATGAGTTCTGCATTTGAAATGATAATTACACGTTTTTGAAATGAATTTGGTTTTAATGAAAGATATCTTTGAATGTCTCGAATACTGTTTATCTTGATGTCATTAGCATTAGGGATATCTATTTTATAATATGGGTTTAACCCCTTTTTAAGTAATTCGTTTTTTATTTTTTCAAATTCAGTCCCTGAAATTTTGTCCAACGGTCCATCTGAATCAGTTTCATTTTTCCCCCTTGGCAACGCTGTAATATATTTAATATTTATTTTTTCAGTAAAGTTATCATTTGTAGTAGATTTCTCTGTAATCAAACTTGCAAATCGAATAGCTATAGCATCTTTACCAAATCCATCATCGCCGAAAAATATCAGTCCATGGGGAATAGTATCATTCAGCATCAAATGAGTTAGTGACTTCTTAACAAATTCTTGTCCAATGATGTTTGACCACATAGCGTCAGCAAACAAAAAAAGGCACTTGTTGTGCCTTAAATTTGTAATATTTCAACTTATTAAATCTCATCTTCATTATAGAAGAAGTCCTCTTCAGTAGGATAATCAGGCCAAATATCCTCAATAGATTCATAAGGTTCTTCAGAATCCTCCAATTCCTTAAGATTCTCAATAACCTCCAAAGGGGCACCAATTCTCTCGCAGTAATCAATTAACTCTTCTTTTGTAGCTGGCCACGGTGCGTCATCTAAAAATGAAGCTAATTCAATAGTCCAAATCATAAAATAAAATCCTCAGTATTAATAATTAGCAAATAATCGTGAATCGTCAAAAAAGAATAGTTCAGGGTCAAGATTTATCCCATCATGCAATACTTCATAATGAAGATGTGGACCAGCAGAAAGGCCGGAATTTCCCGTAAAGGCTATTAAAAAATCCCGTGTAACTTTTTGCCCTTGTTTTGCTTTTGTACCAGAAAGATGACCATAAATAGTTCTGTAACCAAAACCATGATCAATTTCAACACAAAGTCCAAATCCGTTTTTATAACCAATAAAATCAACCAATCCGCCACCGGTGGCATAAACAGGGGTCCCGACCGCAGTAATTATATCAATGCCACTGTGCATGCGATTAATACGTAAAATTGGGTGTAATCGCATCCCAAAACCATGTGATGATAGCGAACCGCTGCATGGTTTTATAGCAGGAATATCTTTAAAAAGCGTTTCATTTTTTGTTATTGCTAAAGAAATGTCATCGATATTCTGTTTCTCGAATTTAATCTTTATCAATAATTTATCAACAAAGGAATTTACTTCCTTTAAACTGCTGCTTTCGGTTGAATTTAGAAAATCTACTGAGAGGTTGAAATCCCCTCCACCTACACCTAATTCTGACTCTCCAGTTGAAATTACCGGTAAATTTGCAGCAATTCGTAATTCGTTGTTTACTTTTAGTAAACTGTCTATTTGTTCATTGACTTTTTGATAATTCTTTAAAAGTGTACCAATTTTATTTTGAAAAGCGCTATCTGTAGGAAATGTCTTAACTTGCGAGAATTGAGTTATCAAATAAAAACCCAAAACAGAAATTATTAAAAGACTTATAGCCATCAGAAGGACTAATTTCGATTTAAGACCTTTGATTTCAGTAAATCTCAGATTTTTATGTGTAAAGTAGTATAATTTCTTCATAATTTGTATGCGAAAATAACCAAACCAATCCTCTTTGTCAAACATTATTTTACTTAGAAGGCAAAAATATTTTATTCAAAGTCGTGTTCGAAATAATTCACTCCTCTTTCGGGATTTTCCATACTTTTATTCAGAATTGCCTTCTCCAATCGATCCTTGAAAATTTCAGCAGCATCATATCCATAATGCTTTAATAAATAGTGGAGAGCTATCACTTCAGATATCACCGTAATATTTTTACCGGGTAAAATAGGCAGTTTAACAAATGGAATTTCAACATCTAATATTTTTTCTAAAGTTTCGTCAAGCCCGGTTCTTGTATAACTAGATTCCTCATTCCATACTTCAAGTTCTACAATAACCTCTAATCTTTTTTGGTGACGAATCGCTCTAACCCCAAACATTTTTTGGATATCTAGAATTCCTAATCCCCGAATTTCCATAAAATGCTTTACAAGTGAAGTCCCTGCCCCAATGAGAATTCCTTCTCCTTTTTTTGTCAAAATAATAACATCGTCTCCAACCAACCTATGCCCTCTTTCAATCAGATCCAGAGCTACCTCACTCTTTCCTACTCCAGATTTTCCGAGAAATAAGATACCTACACCGTAAACATCAACAAAAGAGCCATGGATTGAAACCCGAGGTGCAAATTGATCGTCAAGAAAATCACTGATTAAATATGTTAGTTTTGTTGTTAAAAGAGGTGAAGAAAAAAGAGGGACATGTGCTTCGATAGCTAAGGAGATCATTTCAGGAAAAGGTTGATTCCCATCAGTTAGAATGATGCATGGAATATGAAATTCAAAAAACTTTTTTAATGCTTTTAACCTCTTTTCAGGCGATAAGTTTTTGAGATACGTTACCTCTGTATTACCAAATATTTGTACACGCTCGAAAGAGAATAGTTCTACAAACCCGGCTAATGCTAAGCCGGGTCTGTGTACATTTTGATCCTTTATTGTGCGGCTGAAACCAGACTCATCAGAATGAAGTGTAAGTTTGAATTTCAATTTTGCATTAGTATAAAAGAAATTAACATCAATTGATGCCGTTCTTGAAATTGCTTTATTATCAATGGAAATCATAGTTTAATAAGGTTTATTTTTCGTTTTTAATTTCTCCAATTGCCGATGAATTTTTTCAACAGCAAGAACTGTGGATTTTTTATAGTCATCTGATACTTCACTAGCTGTAAGTACTTGTCCAGGCACTTTTACGATAATCTCTGAGGTTTTTGTCGTGTCTTTATTTGGTTGATAGCTTAATATAACATCAACATCTAAAATGTTATCATAAAACTTATCGATTTTTGAAACCTCCGACGTGATGAAATCTCTTAGAGTTTCATGAGCTTTGAATTTTCGTGCTGTTATAGAGATATTCATATTGAGCTCCTTTTCTTTATGATTTTGGATGTGCTTGTTTATATACACTTTTTAAACGTTCAATGCTAACTTGAGTATAAATTTGAGTTGTGGAAAGATTCGAATGTCCTAATATTTCTTTGATAGCTGTTAAATCAGCGCCATGGTTTAACATGTGTGTTGCCGAACTATGCCGGAAAATATGAGGACTTTTCTTTTTCAAATCCGTAATAGCACTTAAATATTTTCTGACAAAACGATAAACATAATTTGATAAAACACGTGAACCGTCCGATTTGAGGAACAAGTAATTTTGATTTTTATCTTTCGCCCTAACTTTAAAATATTTTAGAATTATTATTTTTGACAGTTCACCCAGAGGCACTATTCGCGTCTTGTTCCCTTTTCCAAGAACACGAATAATTGAAGCTGAGAAATCAATATCCTTTAACAAAAGATTGCAGGCTTCAGATACACGGAGTGAACAACCATATAAAACCTCAATAACCGCAGTTTGTAAAATATTGTTTTTATCTTCAGAGTTATAAATACTTTTTATCAATACTGTGTATAAATCTTCCGGAATTACCTCCGGTAGTTTTCTTTTAACTTTTGGATTTTTTGTATAAGCGATTAAATTTTTACTGATAAACTCTTTTTTGAATGCATACGAAAAAAATCTTCTTATCGAAGAAAGTTTTCTTGATATTGATGATTTCTCCAATTTTAATTCATTAAGATGAACCAGATATAGCTTAATTGTTCTTTCATTAACTGAAGATATTTCAATTTTACTAAGTGATTCACAAAAAGAATAAAATTGATTCAAATCTTCTCCATAAGCTTTAATAGTCAAAGGAGAATAACCTTTGGTTGATTCTATTTCCTTTAAATATAATCGAATAATATTCTTCATTCTTTAAATAATTTATTCTGCATCTTCATTAGGTTCTTCAAGTTCTTCAACCATTTCATCACCACAAACCGGGCACTTTAAGTAATTTCCCTTTTTAGCGGAATATTTATGTTCAAGATAAGGCGAATCCCCATTTGGACATGCTTTGGGTACCGGCTTATTCCATGAAACAAAATCGCAGTCGGGATACTTCGAACATCCGTAAAAAGCTTTATTCCTTTTTGACCTTCTCTCTACAACATCTCCATCTTTACATTTTGGACATGGAACACCTAACGAAATATTTTTTAAGTAATCACAATCAGGATATTTCTCGCACCCGATAAACCGCCCGAATTTTCCATTGCGGTAAATTGTACGGTTGTTACATTTGGGGCAAGTTTCACCGGTGTATTCCGGCTCTTTAGATTCCTGAGAGAAATCTTTAAATGATTTGATGTTCTTGCAATCAGGATAATTAGTGCATGCTAAATATTTTCCAAATCGGCTGAATCTTATTGCCATTTCATTACCACATTTGTCGCACAGGATTTTTTCAATTTTATCTTCCACAGCAGCAAGAGTTTCTGAAAAAGGTTTGTAAAAATCATTCAGCACTGAAACAAATTCATTTTCGCCCTGAGCAATTTGATCCAACTCGCTTTCCATTTTCGCGGTAAAACTAACATCAAATATGTTTGGGAAGTTTTGAACAAGAATGCCATTAACTTTTATACCAAGATTAGTCGGAGCTAATTTTCTTTCAGAAACTGCGACGTAATTTCTATCAACAACGGTGCTGACAATGGAAGAAAATGTACTTGGTCTGCCAATCCCTTTACTCTCCAATTCTTTTATTAAACTACTTTCAGTATATCGCGGTGGAGCTTTAGTAAAATGTTGTGTTTCTTTCAAATCATTTAAATGAAGCTTATCATTTTTTTCTAAACCGACTGGAATTGTTTCATTCTTAGCTTCAGCTTTATCGTCTGATTCAGGATCATACGTCTGCTCATTTACTTCAACATACATACGCATGAAACCGTTAAAGAGAAGCGACTGACCGTAAGCTTTAAAAAGAAATTCATCCGCGGATATTTCTATGACCGTAGTTTCCAATTCGGCAGGTTTCATCTGCGAAGCAATAAATCTTTTCCAAATTAATTGATAGAGTTTGAATGATTTATCATCCAAAAACTCTTTTACTTTTTCCGGTGTATATGCCATTGAAGTCGGTCTGATCGCTTCGTGCGCATCTTGAACATTAGCATTTTTCTTTTTGTCATACTGGTTTGCAGTAGCCGGCAGATAATTATCTCCGAAATTCAGTTTTATAAATTCCCGCGTTTCTATTAATATATCTTCGGAAATACGGGTCGAATCGGTTCTCATGTAAGTAATAAGACCGACGGTTCCCTCTTTGCCTAAATCAATACCTTCGTACAATTTTTGAGCAATCCCCATCGTTTGTTTTGCGCGATAGCGTAATGCTTTAGAAGCTTCAGCCTGCAAAGTACTGGTAATAAATGGCGGTGACGGATTTCTCTTGGTATGTTTTTTTACAATGCGGGAAATCTCAAAATTGTTTTTTTGTTTTACTTCATTAAATAATTTTAAGGTATCTGTTTCATTATTTAGAAGAATATGATTTTTAAGAAAATCATGTAATTCTTTTTCGCTCATGTTGGCATGCGGAGCAACTTTAATTTCACTTCCGGCAACACTAAAAAGTTTCGCTTTGAATATTTCTTTCGAAGCGGTTTCAAAAAATCCCCAGATAGACCAATATTCAATAGCGATAAATTTCCCAATTTCTATTTCGCGCTCGCAGATAAGCCGGAGTGCAACCGACTGCACTCTGCCGGCAGACAGCGTTATTCCGGATTCTTGAATTACTGCTTTCCATAAAAACGGACTTACTTTATATCCAATCAACCTATCCATTATTCTGCGGGCTCGTTGAGAAGCTACTAATTTCGTATCAATTGGGCGTGGAGCTTGCATTCCTTTAAGGACACCGTTTTTTGTGATCTCATTAAAAAGTACTCGGTAAAGTTTTGTGTCTTCTTTGATATTTATGAAGTCGGCAATATCTTGTGCAATCGCTTCTCCCTCACGGTCAGGATCAGTTGCGATAAATATATTACTGCTTTTTGCCGCGAGACTTTTAATTTTTTTTAAGAGATCGCCTTTTCCACGGATGGTTACAAATTGCGGTTGAAAAGAATTCTCAACATCAATACCTAATTTGGATTTCGGAAGATTTTTTATGTGCCCCACAGTTGCTTCAACGTGGAAATTTTTCCCTAAATATTTATTGATAGTTTTCGCTTTTGCCGGAGATTCTACAAGAACAAGATTTTTACTCATAATAGCTTAATTTATTTTATCTGAAAGATATAGAAGCTTTCTGCTTCCCGGGATTGATAATTTATCTACATCAATGATGGAGTTTAATATAAGAAAATTCATTTCATCATCCGATAATGGAAATTCAGGGAAGAAAAATATTTGTTCCATAATTCCATCAAGATCGGAATTAGTAAGCAAACTGATATTATACAATTTCAGAAGACGATTGTAATTCTTCACACCGATGATATGCATCTCATCTTCCGAGAAAATACGCATTCCTTTAGAAATTGATTTGTGGGTTTTGCGTCCAAGCTGGTTTGCATTAATTTTATCATAAATCCAGCTATAAGCTGTCGCAACAACCGTTTTATCGAATTTTTTCTTTTTTAATAACTTTATCTCAACTTGCTCTAATGAATTTTCCTTTGCAAGTCCGTCAAGTAATTTTGAGAGAACTTCAGCCAGTCTATTTCTCATATTTTATTCAATACTAAATAGTTTAGTTTTTTCACTAAAGAAGTTTCTTTTCTTTTCATTTTTAATTTATCACTTTTTTCATGGTCATCATAACCAAGGAGATGAAGTAACCCGTGGATAATGAGCCGGAGATATTCTTCATGCCCGGTAATGTGAAAACGCAATGCGTTTTCAACTGCATCCTCGTATGAAATAATAATTTCGCCATCTAAAAACGTATTACTTCCGCTGTAATTAAATGTTAAAATATCAGTTGAAGTATGATGGTTCAGGTATTTACTGTTAAGTTCTAATATTTCTTTTTTATCAACAAAGGAAACATTTATGCTGGCAATTGAAAACTGCAATTCTTTAGCTAACTCCAGAATAATATTTCTTATCAATGATTTTTTAAATTCTATTTTTTTCGGGATTAAGATAGCAATTTTTGTCTTTGAAATATTCATAAATGATTATTTCAATTCAATTAATGAATCACTTGAGATTTGAGCATATTCTCTGTAACGTAAAGCTGATTTTTCCAGTTCGTTTATTTCTTGATCGGAAAGAAATCTGATAATTTTGCACGGAACTCCTGCCACCAAGGTTCCCTTTGGAACAATATATTTTGGCGGAACAACAGCTCCGGCTGCCACGACACTAGATTCTTCCATGATAGCGCCATCTAATACAACAGCGCCCATCCCGATTAAACATAAATTATTTACTGTACAACCATGCAGAGTAACACTATGTCCAATGGTAACTTTATCTCCAATAATTAATGGCTGAGTTTCATTTGTTACATGAAGCATCGAACAATCCTGAACATTAGTCAGTTCACCGATATGAATATAATTTACATCACCACGGATAACGGTATTGTACCAAACGCTTGAATCTTTTCCTATTTTCACGTCACCAATAATTTTTGCACCGGATGCAAGAAATACGGAATCATGTATTGCCGGCAGCATTCCTTGATACGGAAAAAAAACTTTTTCTTTTACTAATTGTTGTATTTTGGCGGAGTCCATCCGGGTCTCTTCCATGATTTTAATTCCAAATTAACATTTCCAATAATTACTTTCATTTTGGCTAAGATAGGCACTGCAGCTTTATCATTTGAAAACCAGCCTTCAAATCTTCCGGTTAAACCAAACACGCTAATGAAATCAGTATCGCCATCCAGGTAAGTACAAGCGATGTCGTGATCAACTGCATCGATTGATATTCTATCTACTCTATCATAAAAATTTATTTTTGTAAAAACTTTTTCTTCCGTAACAAAGCACGGAACTTTAACCGACTTATTTTGCCCATTATTCATACGTGCATAATAGAATATTGAAAGTCCGTCATGGAACATTTTATCTGCTGTTGTAGTCGAGTCTGTCCATAATTCCGAAGGCAAGACACTCCCCTTTATTACATGGATTGATTTTTCTTTATAATCGAAATAATATTCAGTGTAAGTGGTAAACTCTTTCTTTTTTACAAGTCCTTTAAAATATTCCGAATAATAATCTGTGTTTACTTTACTCTCATAAATTTGATGAAGATCAACAAAGGGTATTCCCGAATAAGAATCAATATAAGCCACAGTATTATAAACTGTTTTCCCTTGATATTCTTTTTTATTTATTATCCTAAGACGAACCTCTCCAAGTTTAAGAAACGAATAGCTTACTACATAATTTATATCTTCGCCGACAAGCATTTCTTTTTCGGAAAAAATAGGGAATACAATTGTTATCTTTTCGGGTTTATAAGTAAAACCCGATTGTAAAATTATAATACTTATAACAGCAAAAAGAAGAATAGGATATTTCATCTCTACTTTATATTTGCTAATTCTTTTGCTTTGCCAAAAAGAGATAAAGCTTTCTTTACTTGTTTATCCATTGGAATTAATGTTGAATACCAGCCTTCATTCTTCCAATAATTTCTTGCAATTGTTGCCTTCAGTCTGGCTCTAATATAATCCTTTTCTGATTCAAAATCTTTCTCAACAAATTTAACATCCTTCCCTTTTGAAAATTCGATGAATGATTTCATATCATCATCTGAAAGTTCAAATGAAGAAACAAATTTAGTGAGATTATCTCCGACTTTATTTTTTATTTCTGCTCCGTGGCGGTCAATATAGTTTAACGCAAATAGATAGAATGTATTTTTTCTAATCAAGTTTGAAGCGTAATCAGTCAGCTTTTCAGATTTAACAAAATAATCTGGAGTAATTCCGCCGCCGCCATAAACAATCCTTCCTTTGTTTGTTTTGTAAGTTGGATGCAAAGAATCATTTTCTGTTTTGTGATCTATGTTTTCTCCATCAATCTCGGTTTCTCTATCCATGGTTTCCATGTAATAATCTTTTTTATCTTTGTCTTTATATTTCCGTTGAATCAATCTGCCTGAAGGAGTAAAATAATCTGAAATAGTTAGGCGAAGCGAACTTCCGTCATTAAGAGGAAATTGACGTTGTACTAAACCTTTGCCAAAAGTAGTTTCCCCAACAACTAAACCGCGGTCCCAATCCTGAACAGCGCCGGAAACTATTTCACTTGCCGATGCACTCCCTCTGTTCACTAAAACAATCAGAGGAATATTTTCAAAAGGAGAAGCAACTGAAGCATAAAAATCTTCATCAAATTCTTTTCTTCGCCCACGTGTGTAAACGATTTTCTTTTCACCCTCAATAAAGATATCTGCAATTTGAAAAGCTTGGTTTAGATATCCGCCTGGATTGTTCCGCAAATCTAGAACTAATTGTTTCATCCCCTTCTTTTGCAAGTCGTTCAACGCAGTTTGTAATTCATCGGTAGTTTTTTCTGCGAACCGACCAACACTAACATATCCTGTTTGTTTATCGAGCATGATGTGCGTGTCAACTGAAAAAAGTGGAATTTTATCTCGCGTGATCTCATAATCCATTGGATCTTTTACACCGATCCGTAATACTAATACCTTAACTTTAGAACCTGATTTCCCGCGTAACTTTTTTCTTACATCATCATTTGAAATACCAATACAATCTTTATCATCAATCTTTACAATTCTATCTCCGGCTAAAATTCCTAATAATTCGCTGGGTCCTCCGGTGATGGGAGAAACAACAGTTAACGTATCATTTACAACTTGAAACTCAATTCCAACTCCCTCAAAATCACCACGGAATTCTTCTTCTACTGCCGTCATTTGTTTCGCCGGAATATAAACCGAATGCGGATCGAGCTCATTTAACATTCCGTTGATCGCAGATTCAACTAGTTTTTCTGCGTTCACATCTTCCACATAATATT
This sequence comes from Ignavibacteriaceae bacterium, assembly GCA_023229425.1. Classification (GTDB taxonomy): domain Bacteria; phylum Bacteroidota; class Ignavibacteria; order Ignavibacteriales; family Ignavibacteriaceae; genus UBA1563. Next base: position 167,733 of record JALNZG010000005.1, on the reverse strand, counting down.
TCTGTGTAAGGCTTAAAACATCATTAAACTTCCGGATGTTCTCAAAGAGGTTATCTCCTGCAAGCGCCTTTTGAATTTGTGTGCCGAGTAAAATCCCTGAAGTTAATATGATAACCATTAACGGGACTCTATATTTTTTATAATTCATTTTTAACCTTTATTAAATTCTTACTTGTAACGAAAATATTCCTGTACCATTTGTATCACCAAATTTGATGTGTTCTCCAAAATCAAAATAATTCTTTTGTCGTGAGTAACTATTAAATTCTGTGTGCATCATCAGTTTGATCTCATTCCATAGTTCATAAATAAAACCAATAGTTATTTTACGATAAATTTGTTTTACACCATCTAAAAACTTTACTTTGTCTGCATCACCATTCCTATGTCCAACCGCGAAATCGCCGCCGACATTTTTTATAATGTTTCCTTGGTCATCCAAATAATTTGCTCCATGCACCGTGTAACTAAAAGAAAAAGATGCTTCAAAACGGTGTGATAATCTATAATTTATTTTTGAAAAGAACAATTCACTATTTGGTGCAATTACAGAAGACAACCCATACCCGAAATTTGTAAAGTTGTTATTTGGTAAACGATGAGTAAAGACATAAGGTTCAACCCGAGTATATTCAAAATGAAAATCTATGGGAATTATGCTGTACAAATTGTAAGATGAAAATCCAAAATTCCATAGAGTTTGATTGCCGTACCAGCCTGTTCCAAGTTTGCCGTAATGAATATCATCTAAAAGAACCATTGCAAAAAGTTTTAATCCTTTAATAGAGCGATTTTCTAAATCAAAGAAAACCATTGCATTATCTCTATCTCTGTTATTGTGTTCAACCGATTTATAAAAATTAAATGGATTGAGATAAGAAAACTCCATCGGACGATCACCGTATATTACTATTTCTCCAGCGCCCAGAGTAAAATTATCGGCAATGTTAAAACCCAAGCGATGATAAGCCATGTATTTTTCTTTTACAAAATTAACTCCGCCAGAAACGGAATCACTTATTAAAGTATTTTCTCCTAACAACTTTCCGTGAAATGAAAAGAATGAAAAAATTCCATAATTGAATTGAAGTTGCAAATAATCAAACTTAGGGCTATTGTCAGAAAGAATTGCTTTATTTGCACCGTAACCAAGCATTAAACGGTCTCTTCCAAGTTTTAAATTGAACCAATCAAAGTCGAGAGACAAGTGCCCTTCATTGTCATCGAAAAATGTTTCTTCATATTTTTCGTTGAATTTGTAATTATACTGAAGCTCTTTTTTCTGCAAAGCCGCTTCTTTGCTTCCGGAAGAAAATCCATTTGAGCCTTGAATATAAAAGCCGAAAGTATTCATAAGAGTTCCGCGGATTATTCCTCCGGCATTAACTAATTTTGCATCATTATTAATATAATAATATTGGCTATGATAAATATAATCTGCATCCACCGTTAAATTGATGAATAAATTTCCTTTTTTGCCGGAATTGAAATAGAAATATTTCTCTTTTTCTGTAAACGGATCGTATTTCTCACCAGCAATTAGTGATTGATAACCATATGTGGTCTCAAACATCTCAAGACTAAACTCCGATCTGAGATCAAGCTGGATATTTCTATCGATCGTATTGAGTTCGATTTTGTTTTTTTCAACTTGTTTAAGGTAACCCGCAATTGCTTTTCGAGTTTTTGGTTTTTGAAAAGAATCATATTCTTTTATGAATTGAAGCGCATCCATTCTCTCAAGAAATGAATAAACCGGATGACCAACCGGAACAAACTCTGCTTGTGAGTAAAGCACGATAGGAAGGAAAAGAAAAAATATGATCAATGATTTTTTCAACGGACTTCTTCCCATTCTCTTGAAATTGATTTTTTCATAAGCACAATCGAAATAGAATTTCTAAACCATGTTAGCGAAACCCGCAAATATCCGAACCGCCTAAATCTTCGTGGGGATTCATAAACTAAAATATCATCCGTTAGGAGAATAGTGCCAATTTTTTTTATCCTCTTAAATAGATCGAAATCTTCTCCGGCAGCAAGATTTTCATCATAACCTTTAATTTCATCGAAAACATTTTTCTTCACAATTTGGCATTCGCCTCTGCCGGTTCCCATTCCTAAAAAATTTAACAAGTGAAAATAATAATAATAAAATCCGTGATAGATTCTATCAGAAAATATTTCTTCTTCGGGAAAAATTTTCACATGCCCGCCAACGGCAGATAAAGTGGAAAGATTAACATGCTCTTCCAAAAAACAAAAAAAGTTTTTAACATCGGCAAGACGCACATCGGCGTTAAGAAAAATCAGCCACTCCCCTTGTGCTTTCAAGCCTCCTTTATTTCTTCCGGCTGAAATATTTTCTTTTCGGTCCAATTCATGTTTGATGAAGCTGCATCCAAAAGAGGCAGCGATTTGTTCTGTCCCATCTTTACTGCCGCCGTCGGAAATTATTATTTCATATTCACTTTTTGGAAGAACAATTCCCCCGGTTAATTGTTTAAGAAGTTGCGGCAAAAGCTTTTCTTCGTTAAGTGTTGGGATAATAATACTATATTTCAAAAAATTACCTAATAAGCAAGAACAAAGAAAACTACTTTGTTCGTTAATCGAATTCCGGGCATCGGGAAGTGAAAATAATTAAAAGTATTTTTTACAAATTGCCAAAATTTTCCGTGAAGAGGGGTTGTCTCCGCATCTAAATCTAGAGCAAGATAAAAATCACGTTGTCCGCCACCGTTGCCGTCTAAATTTTTTACGCCCATTCCAAATGCTAGACAAAGATACCCGGGCCAAAATTGAGAAACTTTTTCCGGTAACATATTTTTAATCCGCATTGATAACCAAAATTTCTGTCCGGCATAATCATCAATAATAATATGGGTTTGCCCGCTGTTTGGATTTCTTTTTGTAAGATCAGCAGGAAAATAGCTAAACTTAAATTTAAAATTATTTAAGTAAGGATAGTAATATTGAAATACCGGGAATGCTGCTCCTAACACATCGCAAGTTGCATCACCAGGACTAAAACCCCATTGCGGACCATATCCGTCTTGAACTTCAATGAACAACTGGAATGACAAAGCAAGTGCAGACGAGTACCAGGTGTTCGCTTCAGCTTGCACATTTGCTCCTTCCAGACCCGCAGAAAAAGCATGAGCGATCAAAGCCGTTCCGTAAAAATGTCCTATCTTGTCAATCCAAAGAGCATACTCCCAATCATTTTGAATGTGAAATTTTGTTCGTTGTTCTTTCCACCAGGCATTTTGCTGATATACCATAATTCCGTATGCGGAACCGAGTACTCCAACTCCAATTCCACCGAGCAATGGATAATTTATTTCTGTTTCCAAAGGATCAATTTTGGGTGGAAGTTCACTTACGGGATTAAGTAAGAAATTTCTTTTCTCAAGTTGAAATGCTTTTATCTCACCGGTAACTCCTAATGGAAGAGAATCACTCTCTTGTGAAAAGATAAAACTCAACGGCAGCATAACCATTAAGCAATAAAATCGGACATGAATCAGCATTTTATATTACTATTTCTCCGGTTTCATTTGCGGGAAAAATAAAACATCCCGTATTGAAACTTGATTCGTAAGCAACATTACTAATCTATCAACTCCAACTCCCAAACCTGCAGTTGGCGGCATACCGTATTCAAGTGCGCAGATAAAATCTTCATCATAGGTTTGCGCTTCATCATCGCCGGCTTCACGCGCTTTTACTTGATCTTCGAATCTTGTTTTCTGATCTATCGGATCATTCAATTCACTAAATGCATTACAGATTTCTTTACCGGCAACGAAACCTTCGAATCGTTCAACAAGTCCTTCAATCGAGCGGTGCTTCTTTGCCAAAGGAGAAGTTTCAACGGGATAATCAATTAAAAAAGTGGGCTGTATTAATGAATCTTGAATCAAAACCTCAAAAATCCCATCAATAATTTTCCCTCGGCTTTCGTTTCCCGTTAACACAACTCCATATTTCTTTGCAGTAGCAGTCAAAGAAGTATCATCAATAGAAAGAACATCAATTCCGGTTTTTTCTTTAATTGAGTTTACCATAGAAACACGGTTCCATGGCGGTTTAAAATCAATTACTTTATCTTCAAATTGAAATTCAGTTTTTCCAAAAACATGTAAACATAATTCAGAGATCATTTCTTCAACAAACTGCATCATCCATTCGTAATCTTTATAAGCAACATAAACTTCCATCATGGTGAATTCCGGATTATGCGTTTTGTCCATTCCTTCATTACGAAAGTCTTTAGAAATTTCGTAAACGCCTTCAAATCCACCGACAATTAAACGTTTAAGATAGAGTTCATCGGCGATGCGAAGGAAAAGCGGAATGTCTAACGCATTGTGATGAGTTACGAACGGCCTCGCAGATGCGCCGCCATAAAGAGATTGAAGCACCGGAGTTTCCACTTCAAGAATATTCTGTTTATCAAGAAAAGCACGGATGAATGAAATAATTTTACTTCTTTGGATGAATACATCCTTCACTTCAGGATTAACGATCAGATCAACATAACGCTGTCTGTAGCGCAATTCTTTATCGGCAAATTGATCATGAACTGTTTTATTTCCGTTTTCATCAATCACTTCTTTAGCAATTGGAATTGGACGGAGTGATTTAGTAAGCAGAACAAGCTCCAGGCAGTGAACAGAAATTTCTCCGGTTCTTGTTTTAAAGACAAATCCATTTACACCAATAATGTCACCGATATCAAAGAGTTTAAAATTGTCATAAGCTTCACCAATCTCATCTCGTTTTAAATAGATTTGAATTCTTCCTTTAAAATCTTGAATTGTAGTAAATGAAGCTTTCCCCATTCTGCGTATCGCCATTATTCTTCCGGCAACGGCAACATTTTTTTCAACACCTTCTTCGTAGGAACTTTTTATTTCTTCAGAATAATCGGTTCTTTTAAAACTATAGGCGAAAGCGTTTACACCTTTTGCTTTTAGTTCATCTAATTCCTCCATCCTTCTTTTAATCAGATCATTTATATCTTCAACAATTTGTTGTTCCATCTTTTCTCCGTTATTTCCTTTTAAAATTTGCAAGGCGAATACAAACTAAATCCTGTAGATTATCTGCAAGAATTACCGGAACGGTAAAGTTATTCGCAATAATTGAAAATGTAACCGGTTCTTTATCACCGGTAAAAATATATCCTGAAATACTGCGTACTCCGTTAACATAGCCCGTTTTGGCTCTTACATTATTTTGTGCCCTGGTTTTTCTTACTCTATTTGCTAAGGTTCCATCAACACCTCCAACAGGAAGTGAATTATAGAAATAAGTAAAAACATCACTCTTGTACATGTAATTTAGCAACACGGTAATTTGATTTGGTGAAATTAAATTCAGCCTTGATAAGCCTGATCCATCAACAATTTCCATATTGTCCGTATTAATACCAACGTCTTTTAATATTGTTTTGACTGCGTCAATTCCACGAGCTGCTGTTCCATATCCTTTTGTTTCAAAACCGATAGTTTTAAGTAACTGTTCGGCATAAAAATTATGGCTATTCTTGTTCAGTACTTTTAAAATATCTTTTAAAAAAACAGAATGATGTGTGAATAAAAGTCGTGCTTGTGAATAACCGGAAGGATCGGTCAAATCATCTATATCTGAAGCAAAACCGGAAACCGAAATCCCTTTTTGTTGTAAAATGTCTTTTAACGTAACAACAAAATATTGTGTTGGATTATTTATTGTGGCATAAATCTTTAATGAATCATCCCCTTCTCTAATAGAGCCGAATACTGAAATAATGTTTGTTCCGCGCTCTCTATAGATTTGTACATTCGTATTTGAATCTTTTCCAACAGTTAAGACCTTGTTCAGAATAATTGCATACTTGGATTCAGGGACAATCCCAAGCACTGCTTGTTCTCCTTTTTTACCGGGTTTCACAACAATATCAATGCAATTATCATTAAAGGAGAGAGCGCCGGAAGGAGCGGCAAACCAATCGGATTCATAATTCCAAGCCCATCCTTCGCCTAATCCTGTATCATCAAAAGCGTTATCATCTCCAAAAATATTTCCTTTAATTTCATCAATTCCTAATGTCAATAATGTATCAGCCCAATCACGGAATATTTTTGTCATGTCATCGTTATTAAATCTTCCGGAAATTGTCGGATCACCGAATCCTTTTATAATTATATCTCCATTTAAAATGGAACCATCAATTATGCCGGTAGAATAAATCTCAGTTTTAAAACGATACATTGGTCCTAAGAGAATCAATCCAGCAGCGCTTGTAAGTAGTTTTTGATTAGATGCAGGCATAAAAAGTTTGTTTTCATTCTTTTTATAAAAATATTCACCTGTAACTAAAGACTGTATTGACACTCCCCAAATAGCATTGTTAAAATTTGGATCTTCAAAAATATCTTCAAGTTGCGCTGAAAATTCTGCAACCGAAGAAATTGAATACTTTGGAACGGTATCCACTCTGGCTTCTTGAGCGAACCCGATACACGAAGTAATTAAAACGAATGGGACAAGCTTAATGATTTTTTGCATACGATTCATAAACCTCAGTAATTTCACGTTCTTTAACTATACGATATGCTCCAACAGGAATATTTTTATGTGAAAAAGGACCGTAGTTTTTTCTGTCAAGTGCATTTACAAAATAACCAGCCGCAGCGAACATTTTTTTTACAAAATGATTTCTTCCTTCAACGGTAACAACTTTTACCGTAGTGGGATCCTTTTTATGAATTTCAATTGAGACAAACTTCCCTTTTTTCCCATCTATATAAAAGCCTTTTATGAATTTTGGTTCATCTTCAAGTTTTAAGGGTTTGTTTAGTTTGGCTTCGTATTCACGGGGAATTTTACTTGAAGGATGCGCTAAAAAATTAGAGAAATCCCCATCGTTTGTTAAAAGGAGAACACCGGTAGTATTGTAATCCAATCTTCCTATCGGAAAAATATTTTCTTTTGTATCAATCAATTCTACAACGGTCTTTCTTCCTTTTTCGTCGTTAGTTGAAGTGATATAACCTTTCGGTTTATTTAGAAGAAAATAAAGTAGTTTCTTTGCTTTGATTGGTTCACCATCTAAAGCAACTTTATCTTTCAATGGATTGATAACGCATGCAAGCGTTTTAATAGTCTTGCCGTTCACCGAAACTCTGCCTTGAAGAATAAATTCCTCTGTTTTCCTTCTCGAAGCAATTCCGCAATCGCTAAGAAATTTGTTCAGTCTAATCTGTTGAGTCATGCTCTTCCTCTAATCCTTGTTCTAAATTTTCTTCAATTGCATTCATCATAATTTTTCTCTTCTGATCGAGGAAATCCTCGTCTTGCATAATTTCTTCGATCTCCCTCGGTTTCGGCAAGTCGGTCAATCTGTTTAAACCGAAGTATTTTAAGAACTCATCGGTTGTACTATATAATAATGGACGCCCAACCGTTTCTGCTCTTCCACCGATGGAGATAAGACTTTTCTCAAGCAGCGTATTCATAATATAATCGGCGTTCACACCACGGATCATTTCAATTTCCGGTTTCGTTATCGGTTGTTTATAAGCAATGATGGCAAGGGTTTCAAGTGCGGATTGACTTAATCTTCGTTTGCTCTTTTCTGTTGAAAGATATCCGATGTACTTTGCATATTCATGTTTTGTAGAAAATGAAAAACCTCCGGCGATCTTCATTATTTTAAAAGGTCTTTCCTCTTCTTCCAATTGCTTATTTATTTGTGTAACGGTTTCTTCAATATCTTCACCGGTTACAGCAATTTCTTCTCCATCAATTCCTTTAATGGCTTTTATGATCTCATCAATCTTTAACGGTTCATCTGAGGAAAAGATGAGTGCTTCAATAACCGAGTTGTAAATACTATCCATTTGATATAATTCCGTAAACTATAAAATCATTTGAAGAAAAAGATTCTTTAATTCCAATTTGTCCCATTTTGGCAAGTTCTAGTAGTGCAACAAAAGTAACAACGATTCTCATTCGTTCGTGCATGTTGCGGATCAATTCTATAAAAGAAATTTCTTTTGCATCGCCAACTAAAGATAAAATAAAAGTAATTTGCTCATCAATTGAAACCGAAACTTTTATTATTTCATGAACGAATTCTCTTTTTACATTATCTATTGCTTTGCGGAAAGCTTTTGCTAGATCGTAAACCGTAATGTTTTTTAAAAGAATATCAAGTTCAGGCGGTGCTTGTTTCGGATCAACATCATAATAACCGCGATAACTTATTTTCCTTTGAGCGGTTTCAAAGAATCCCAACTCATCCGACATTTCTTTATAACGCTTGTATTCCAACAACGCTTTAACTAAGTCAGCACGCGGATCAATCTCTTCTCCTTTTTCATCAATTTCTTTTGGAAGAAGCATACGAACCTTAATATGCATCAATGTTGAAGCCATTAAAATGAAGTCACCGGCAACTTCAAGGTCAAGCATTTTTATAAGATTGACATAATCTAAAAATTCTTTTGTGATATAAGAAATCGGAATATCATAGATATTCAACTCATCTCTTTTAATAAAAAAGAGAAGTAAATCAAGCGGACCTTCAAAGTGATTTAATTTTATCTTGAACAAGATTATCCTAATTTCATTTTTTCACGAACTTCTTGCATTGTTGCATGTGCAACTTTTTTAGCGCGGGCTTCTCCATCAGCTAAAATATTTTTAACTTCATCTAAATGAGTTTCATAATATTTTCTCCTCTCCAAAATTGGTGCGATGAATGAAGAAATATTTGCGGAACACTTCATTTTACAATCAACACAACCCAAAATGCCGCTTCTGCATCCGGCTTCAATTTCCGGTATTTCATTCGGTGTGAATTTTTTATGATAAGAAAATACCAAACAGACTTCCGGTCTTCCCGGGTCATTCTTTCGCAATTTCTGGGGATCGGTCTTTGCTTTCTTTAATTTTGCTTTGATCGTCTCTTCATCATCAGAAAGGAGAATAGTGTTACCGAGCGATTTACTCATTTTTGCATCGCCGTCTAAACCGGAAAGCCGTGCAAAGGCAGTAAGTTTTGGTTCCGGTTCGGGGAAAACATCGCCGTATTGATTATTAAACTTTCTTGCTATCTCTCTTGTAATTTCGATGTGAGGAACTTGATCTTCACCAACTGGTACTAAATCACCTTTATATAAAAGAATATCCGCTGCTTGTAAAACGGGATAACCTAAATGTCCGTAAATAACATTTTCAATATTCAAATCTCTAACCTGATCTTTAACAGTTGGGTTTCTTTCCAAACGATTAACAGTTACAAGCATCGAAAATATCAAATGAAGTTCTGTGTGTTCCTTTATTTGAGATTGCCGGAACATTGGACTTATCACCGGATCGAGTCCCGAAGCTAACCAATCGATCAACATATCAATTGAATCTTGATAAATTGAATCAGAATTTAAATTTGTAGTTAAAACATGATAATCTGCAATAAGATGATAATTTTCATATTCTTGTTGAAGATTGATCCAATTTTCTAATGCGCCCACGTAGTGCCCGATGTGCAATTTACCAGTTGGACGCATCCCGCTTAAAATTCTTTTCTTTTTGCTTTCCACTATTAACTTTCTACTTTTTATATTCAATTATTTTTTTAATCTTGATCATAATCATGCAAGTTATTTTCATCTATGACCAAAAACAGAGTAAGATTACGATTATGATTCGGATACTATTTCACAAAATTTTTACTCTTTACATTTTCATCAACACAAAAAATTTACACTTTTTACTTTAAACTTTCTACATTCAACTGAGATACATGTATTGTTTCCACGAATCATCAAGTTTTCTAACAGAATTCTTTATAAAAAGAATATGATTCGGAGTGAACGGCTTCACCAATAATTTCATTTGAGCATCGTGCGGAGAACGGTCACCTTTTTTGTTGTTACAAATTGTACAGGCTGCAACTAAATTCTCCCAACTATCAACTCCTCCTTTAGCTTTTGGAATAATATGATCTATCGTTAAAGGAATATCGCTTCTTCCGCAGTAAGCGCACTTAAACTCATCTCTTCGTAAAATATTTTTACGTGTAAGAACTACTTTTTTGTACGGCACAGAGATATAACTAACAAGGCGTATTACACTCGGCCAGGGAAAAGTCCGCTGAATCGTTCTCACAGATTTTTTTTGATCTCTGGAAACTATTTCGGCTTTTCCGAGTAAAAGTAGAATTAACGCCTTTTTGATATTGCAAATGGTTAACGGTTCATAACTTTGATTAAGCACCAGTACTTTTGCATTTAATTTTCCGTTCGTACGTTTTGAGGGCTCGAAGACTTCCTCCCGTCATTTCGGGTTATTAATATATCTTACTTTTCTTGCAAATATAATTAAAAGGAAAAGTTTTTGCTAATGAATAGGTTGTGTGGTAGGTTTTATTCTGTTTTTGTTGGGGATAAATATCTGAACTGCTCATCTTTGCCTTATCACTGAAAGGGCAAAATATGCTAACTAAGGGCGAAGCCCTGAGAAAGTTTTTATTTATGTGTTTTATTTTCATAGGGCTGCGCCCTATGTTGGTGGATGTCGCCCTTTCAGGGCTGTGTTCGATTTGTTCTCAAAAAGAATAGTGTAGGGAGCCGGTCACGACCGCTCCGCTTTGGCTCAACACTTAATTACGATCAAGAGCGAGGAAAAATATTCATTCCCTAAGGGAATGTTAGCTCTGGGTTGGGCTCTTTGTTACAAAGATATTACACCTACGGTGTAACAGAAGAAATCCCGGAGGGATTTTATATTTGTAAAAAAAACAAAGACATAAAACGAATCCCTTCTACCAGAAGGTAGATAAATCGGGATTCAATATTTCTTAATTCGCTGGGGGTATCACTATTGTATTTATTAGCCGGAATGATCGTGAGTTTTCTCTTTAGCCCTGAAAGGGCACAATATGTAAACTCAGGGCGAAGCCCTGAGAAAAAGAACTCAGAGAGGAAAGCCCTGAAAGGGCGGGATAAATTTCGGGTTTTTCTAATGCAGAAAATTATTACTCCCCTTCAGGGCTGCTATATTAATTTGTGTTTTATTATCATAGGGCTTCGCCCTATGTTAGTGGATACAGCCCTTTCAGGACTTTGATATTATTCACATTCGATAAACATTAGAAAAAAGGAATGGTCTCGACCATTCTCTACAACACACAATCACTTCTTTTCGCTTTTATTTATCCTCAGAACAGAGTAAATTTGGTCATCAAATATGGAGTAAGAAATCATGTGGAATAAGTTACCGTATCTCTTAGTTGTTTTTTTATCAGTTTATATAAATGGACAAAGTTTAAGAACAGAAACTATTGACGGAGTAAACACTTTCAGTAGTTCAAATGAAAAACTTGCAACAACAAACGGAACACAGCTTTACGGATTTGTAACCTGGGATAAAGAGTATCTCTACATCGCCTATTCAGGCAACTCTCCGAACGGTCCGGTTACAGACGACAACAGAGTTTATCACATTTATATAGATACTGACCCACAAAAAACTGCAACGAGTGGAACAGGAACAACTGCATCTGATGCTTGGGCTTGGAATCCGACTCTACCATTTTCCGCAAATTATCATTATGCTTTTAAGACAGTTGATAATACGGAATATAAAAAAATTTACAGCGGTTCTGCCTGGACAAATACTACACTAACAACTCAAAACTTTAAAGGCTCCGGTTACTGGGAAGTAAAAATAAAATTAAGTGATCTCGGCTCTCCGAAACAAATTAATCTAATTAGTTATGTTGAAGAAGATTGGTCGGGTGGAAATCTAAACGGCGGAATTCCTACAAATCTTTTTATGAACACAACAACGCAAGGGGCGATCACTTTTAATAATCATTTCCTAAATTATTATTTAAATGATCAAGTAAATCCTAATGCAGCTTTTAATCTTGATAATTATCAGTGGCAAATTCGTCTTAAGGTTTCTTCCTCCGGTTTAATAGATTCATCTGCAATTGCAGGGATGGCTCTAAATAGCACGAACGATTATGATTCAGGTATTGATCTGCCAAAACCTCCTTCGGCTCCAAGTAATTATCTTTCTCTCTATTTTCCACATACCGATTGGTCATCTGCACTTGGACCGAAATATGCACGAGATATAAAACTTTATAAATCACTCGACAGCACAACTTCCTCGTGGGACGTCTCCATTGCATCAGACTTGGTGAGTCAAACGCTTACGGTTTCTGCTTTATCATTCGATTTTGTTCCTTCAAGTTATGGCATTTCTCTTTATGATATTGCTAAGGATTCAACGCACAATCTTCGGACTTCAAACTATCAGTTCAGTTCAGGTTCGTCTTCGGCAACACATTATTTCCGCTTGATCGTTGGGAATTCTCTTTCTTCTCCAAACATTAGCGCAAACGTAACAGCTTTGAGTTACGGAACCCTAAAAACAAATAAAGATTCCATACAGAATGTTGTTATTACAAATATCGGAGATTCCGCGCTTGTTGTATCAAACATTATTTCTACTCATTCATTTTATACTTTTACCGGAAGTACAACCTACACGATCACCAAAAATAATTCTGTAACAATTCCGGTAAAATTCAGTCCGAGAGCCGCCGGATTATTTGAAGGGAAACTTTTAGTTCATTGCAATGACCCGGATACGGATACACTTGAAGTTGCCTTAAGCGGAACGGGAGTAACACTTTTGCCGAAAATATCTGTTAGTTCTTCCACACTAAGTTATGGTTCAATAAAAGTTGCCTACGATTCTTCGCTAACATTTAAAATATACAATACCGGAGACACAACACTCACAGTATCAGCATTAACATCATCAAGCGGCAATTTCACCGCAAATAATTCTGTTCCTTTTTCAGTCAATGTAAAAGATTCTGCAACCGTCTCGGTAACTTTTACACCTGATGAAGTAAAATCCATTAATGATTCACTCTCAATCACCAATACTGATCCAACGAACAGTTCACTAAAAGTTTATTTAACCGGAAGTGGAATTGAATCCGTTCTCCTAAAAGATTTTACAGCGGGGTGGAATCTTATTTCAATTCCGGTTCAACCAACTGATCAAAGTACAAGCGCTGTGATTAGTGATGATGTTGCAAACTTTTTCTTCTATGAATATAAGAATGCAGTTTATCAAACAGCAATTACTGTTGAACGAAATAAAGGTTATTGGTTTGGAATTGAAACCAATGCAACTGTTGATGTTACCGGTAAACCAAGAATTACTAATGATACGATTTCTATCTCAGCAGGATGGAATTTAGTCGGTTCTCCTTTTTTGAAGAAATATCCGAAGTCAGCTGTACAATATTCTAAAAATGGTGTAACTGTTTCAGCAGATTCAGCTGTACAGTTAGGTTGGATACAGAATTCATTTTATAATTATAATGTAACATCAAAATCATATGAATCCGCCGATACTCTCTCCCTTTGGAATGGTTACTGGTTAGCGGCTTTAACTGATGGGGTTAAGTCGATTTATTTGAAAAATAGTCAGACAGGGTCGGTACCTAAAAAGGCAACTTCAAATGATGCAAATACAAACTTCTGGGCAGTTTCAATTTCTGCATCATTAAATGGAATGAATGATAATCTCTTATCATTTGGACAAAGTGATTTCGCCACTGATGCTTTTGATGCAAAATATGATTTTGTGAAACCGCCGAAATCTCCTGCTGCTTCTCTTGAAACTTACTTTGAGAATGCAAACTGGATTTCCTACTTCAGTAAATTCGCAAGTGATATTAAAAAATCCTCAACAAGTAAAGATGCTCAATGGTCTTTTAACATTGCGGCTTTGCAGAATGGAATTCTGACATTAGACTGGAAAAATATTTTAACTCAAATTCCTGCTGAAATGCAAAAACAATTTGCAATAATTAGTTTGTCAACAAACGATATTCCCGATTTTCAGTCGGTTGATATGTTGAAACAATTTTCACTTTCACTTCAAGCCGAAAAAGATAAAACATACAAGTTCAACATCAATGCTTCTATTACGGATGTGAATGATGAAGATATACAACCGAAAGAATTTGGACTTAACCAGAATTACCCAAATCCATTCAATCCGGTCACATCAATTAAATATTCGGTTGCTTTTACTCAGCATGTACAATTAAAAGTTTACGATCTCATTGGAGACGAAATTGCTGTTTTGGTTAATGAAACAAAATCACCCGGAACATATACGGTTGAGTTTTCATCAGATAAATTAGCAAGTGGAACGTACTTTTATCGGTTACAATCAGGAGATTTCGTCCAAACGAAGAAGATGATCATTTTAAAATAACATTTTTATATAGGTAAGTATAGAGACGTTCTGCAGAACGTCTCTATCCGTTTGAAAGATAAATAATCAAGCCATAATTCAAAAATAAATATCGAATTGAACCGGTGAGATTAAAAGATTGGGATTATTCAAAGCCATGGTATTATTGAGTAACTATCAATTCAAGAAACCACGTTGTTTATTTTGTCGCTGGCATTTGCACAGACGGATTCAGCAGGAATTCATAGTTAGATTTAATGTAATCTAATATTTTCCCAGCAATCACTTTATGACCTTCTTTATTCGGATGGATCCCATCGAGACAAATGAACTTCGTATAATCATCCTCCAAAAAGAAAGCCGAACGAATATCGATTAACCGCGTTTTTGTTTCTTCGGCTACACGGAGAATAGCAGAATTGTAACGTTCGTGCCATGTATAAATGCTCGAGATACTCCCTATGAACTGTAAAATATTGTTTTTAGCCTGTTCACTGTTATGACTTACCCAGCGAAAATATTTATCCGGATCGAGAGGAGGGAGAGAAACAAGAACCGGAATGATTTTCATGGAGTCCAATTTCTTGACTAATCCGGTGAGCAGATCATAGAAGGTTGAACACTCAGTGTTAGGTTGAAACTCACCGAAAGGATTTTCGGCTATCCGGTCCCATTGGTAATCGCAGTCGTTCCCACCAAATTCAATTAAGACGATATCCGGTTTCCGGCGAAGGACGTCGTTCGAAAGGCGCTGAAGTCCGTCAACAATGGTGCTGCCGAATTTCGCAGCATTGTAAACAACTCCTTTAAGATTTTCACGCACAAGATTGGTAAAACTTTCCAACAGGAGAGAGTATTTCTGTTTTTCATCGTCGTAAATAACTCCTCGAGAAATGGAATCACCATAGACAACGATCGTGTAATTTTCTTTCTGGTTAATGACTTTTTTTTCTGTTTCTCTATCCATTGATACATCACGCAATAAGTTGAAATTAAAAAAAATATTCGGAATATTTTAACAATAAATCAAAATCTTGTTGCACAAAATTACAACCTAACTGAATCTGAACCAAATAATTGCAGTTCACTCTGCGGTCAAGGACCAATCCTTAACGATAGCAGGCAAACAAATCTCCTCAATTTCAAAAAGCAAGAGGTTTATTCACCATCATACTTTATCAGTGACTGGATATCATATCCTTTGAGATTTTCTCTTCCATTTAAAAACACTAACTCAATTAGAAAAGAGATCTGTACCACTTCCCCGCCAAGTTTTTCAATAAGTTTTACTGCGGCAGTTGCTGTGCCGCCTGTTGCAAGAAGATCATCATGCAAAAGCACTCTATCGCCGGGAATAATTGCATCCGTATGGATTTCTATTGTATCTGTTCCATACTCCAGCGCATAAGTTTCGGAAATCTTTTCCGAAGGAAGTTTGTTTGGTTTTCTAATCGGAACAAAACCTGCATTTAACTTTTCAGCCAGCAGCCCTCCAAAAATGAAACCTCTCGATTCGATTCCGGCAACTTTAGAAATACCTTTATCTTTTGCCAGATCAAACAGAGCAGTTGAAGTTTTAGCCATCGCCTCGGGATGCATCAAGAGTGTAGTAATGTCTTTAAAGATAATCCCTTTTTTAGGGAAATCGGGGACATCACGAATGTATGTTGCTAATTCATTATTCATTTTTTCCTCAATGTTTGGTTAGAAAATTGTTTAATCCGTTCTGAAAATCTTGCGAAGTTCTGGAAAGTGCATTTACTGTTTTTGCATACTCAACAGCGTTTTTATAATGCATACCTGAGACAGCGCGGATCAATTTTTTAGTTTCACTGATACTTGCGCTTGAGTTTGAAGAAAGACTTTTGATTAATTTTATTGAAAAATCAAAAACATCATCTTCAACAAAATCTATTAAACCGGTATGCTCTGCTTCTTCGGCAGAAAGAATTTTTCCGCTGATCAGCAGTTGACGCGCTTTGGCTTCCGGTATTCTTTTCAGAACTAAAAAAGAAATTATTGCGGGAACAAACCCTATCTTCACTTCTGTAAAACCAAATTTAGCTTCCTCTTTTTTAGCAATGATGTAATCACAAGCAAGAGCTAAACCACAGCCACCTGCAAGAGCAGCTCCATTTACAGCCGCAACCGTTAATTTGTTACATTCATAAAGCGCGACAAATAATTCCGCGACAAGCGATGAATCTTTTTCATTTTCAATTAAGGAGTTAGACTGCAATTTTTTAAGATAGGAAAGATCGGCTCCGGCGCTAAAAGCTTTTCCTTCTCCCGTGATAATTATTCCGAAAACTTCGTCATTACTTTCGAGTTGTTTTAATGCAGAAAGAAAGTCTTTAATTAAACCGGGAGACAAAGCATTTCTTTTCTCCGGATTATTTAGTTTAATAATCCCGATGTCGTCTTTAATTTCTGTTAAAATTAAACTGTTCATTTATCTTCAACTTTTCTTGTGACTTTTCTGTTAAGAAATTTAATAAAATCTTTGTAACTGAAACAATTTATAACTTCCTCCGGTTGAATCCCGCCTTTGCGCGCAACGGTTATTCCATATCTTGCAAGAAGAATGTTTTCAATTGAATGTGCGTCTGCATTGATCGAAAAAAGACAGCCCTGTTCTCTGGCATAAAAGATATTCCTCCAGTCAAGGTCAAGACGGTTCGGATGCGCATTAATTTCAATAGCAACTTTATTGCGGCTGCATGCATCAATTATTTTTTTGATAGTATGTTTGTATGGCGCACGGTGTAAGAGAAGCCGTCCGGTTGGATGACCCAATACATCTGTAAAAGGATTTTCTATAGCTCTGATGATCCGCTTCGTCATATCATCTTCGGAGAGAGAAAAGTTAGAGTGAACCGAAGCGACA
This sequence comes from Ignavibacteriaceae bacterium, assembly GCA_023229425.1. GTDB lineage: Bacteria > Bacteroidota > Ignavibacteria > Ignavibacteriales > Ignavibacteriaceae > UBA1563. The sequence continues at coordinate 150,557 of JALNZG010000005.1, read as the reverse complement.
ACAAATTGAAATGCTTGTAAAATCTCGGTAGGATAATCCAAATCGCCGTTAGTTAGAATGTCGGACTCAATTCCCTGCAATAACTTCCAATTATGTTTGGAAGTTATTTCCTCGATTTCATTTTTTTGCTGCAAGATGCGCTGTGCACTTAAACCATTTGCGTAAGCAGCGGTTTTGCTGTGGTCGCAAACAGCAAAATAGTCATATCCCAAATTTTTAGCGGCTGATACCATTTCTTCAATTGAATTCATTCCATCCGAATACGTTGTATGAAAATGGAAAAATCCTTTAAGCTGTTCGCCGGTTAAGTTGGATGATTTTTTAAGTTCTGCTTTAGTAATAGAAAAAAATTCCTCTTCTCTCATTTCGGGAGCAACCTTAATGGAATTCATTTTATCGAATATTTCTTCTTCACTATTGCCATCATGCTTTTCATGGGAATAGTTTAAGTGCCGCAGAAATTCTTTCGAGCCGGTGGTTTCAAACAACCGGTTAATAAAATGATTTTCTGAATGAACGATGTACATTGTTAGTGGAAGGTTGAATGTTGAATTTGATTTGATTGTTCCTTCATCTATTTCGTCAATAATAATTTTATCCTTTAAAGCAGAAATCAACTCTTCAGTTTTGTACGCTTCAATGAGAACGACAACTTCAAGGGAGGAGAAAACTTCTCTGGTTCGCCTAACTTCTCCGGTAAATTCATATTTCTTTATCACAGAAATTCCGGATAATAAATCTTTAATTTTCTCCGCTTCCCTTTCGGCAAAATGGATGAGAAGGAAATTTCTATTTACTTCAAGCTGCTTTATCTCATCTAAAATTTTTTTCTGAATTTTCTCTCCAAAACCTTTAACGGACGAAAGTCTATTATCTGTACAAGCTGTTTTTAATTCCTCAACACTACGAATATTTTCTTGATTGAAAAGTTGAGCGATTTTCTTAGGTCCCAAACCGCGTATTTGAAAGATCTCAAACAACGAATCGGGAATATCTATTTTAAGCTCTTCCAGCGCCGTAGAGAAGCCGTGAGAGCAATATTCTTCTACAACCGTATAAATTCCCTTCCCTATTCCTTTTACTTCTTTAAGCTTACCGGAATTTACTAATTCATTAATGTCTTCACTTATTTTGCGGATGGTATTAGCACCGTTTCGGAAGGCACTTATTTTGAAAGGATTCTCGGAACGGAATTCAAGCAGATCGGCTATCTCATCAAGTAAGGTTATTATTTCTTTTTTCTCTGCCATGTTATTTCAAGAATAAATAAAGTTGTAGGTATGTTGATAGAAATCCGAATAAAGCTCCGGCAATTACTTGTGCAAAAGTATGACATTTTAATTTAATTCGCGACCATCCGACAAGGAAAAGTAAAAAAAGAATCGGATAAGCGATCCAACTTCCAATGAATAAAAACATAGCTAACGGAGCAGCTATACCCAAAGCGTGTATGCTGATCTTCCAAATTTTGTTGATAAATATTATTGCAGCCATATTTGAAATGTAACAAAACCAAAAAGCTAAAGTTAGCGGCTGAATATTATACGAACGGAGAAAGAAATATCCGATCAGCAGAAGCGAAAGTCCAAAGAGAAAAGGAATCGTTCTTTCCTCTTTCATCTCAGCATCTTGATTAATGATTTTTTTCTTCTTCAACATAATAACAAAAAAAACTACCGGCAGAAAAAAAGTAAAAATAAATGCTGACCCAATAACCAGCATTTTATTATCAAGAGAATGTTCAAATTGCAGACCAAGTAATGAAAATGAAAAAAGGGTTAACGTCGGTGGAACAAAAAGTGTGGAGATGATTCTTGCAGTTTTATAGGAAGTATTCTTTTTAGGCAATTCAACTTTATCAAACTGCGGCTGCATAACTAACTTTTTCTAAGCTTTGCAGAAAATGGAGTAATATTTCTTCTACCGACCGGTAATCGTAAACTGTCATTAGACTATTCCTAACTACGTGAGCATTCCTCATTCCTTTTAAATAGCCGGTGTAAAATTTTCTATGTTCTATAACAGCCCTTTCTTCCCCTTTAACTTGCATTGCTAATTCCAAATGCCGCAAACAAGTTTTAATTTTTTTAGCGTGAGACAAAGGATGAAGTTTTTTTCCGTTATTCAAAATATCTTTTGCTTCTTCAAATATCCACGGATTACCTATTGCACCCCGCGCAATCATTACTGCATCTGCATTGGTCTCGGTGAAAGCCCTTAACACATCTTCGGCAGTCATTATGCCGCCGTTTAAAACTATCGGAATCTTTACTACTTCTTTTATTCTAGGGATCCAACTCCAATCGGCATCACCTGAATGACCCTGCGAGCGGGTGCGGCAATGGATGGTTAATGCTGCTACTCCAACATCTTCCAGTCTCTTTGCAACTTCTAAAATGTGCAATGAAAAAGCATCCCAGCCAATCCTAGTTTTAACCGTTACAGGAAGAGAAACTCCGTCAACAACATTTTTTACTAATTTTTGGAGATACGCCGGGTCTTTCAACAAACCGGCGCCGGCGCCGTTATTACAAATATTTTTGATCCAACATCCGGCATTAATATCAATTAAATCAGGATGCTGTTCTTCGGCAATCTTAGCGGCTCCAACCATTGAATCAATGTTTGATCCATAAATTTGAATTCCGACCGGTCTTTCTTCATCAATAATTGAGAGTTTTTTATAAGTCTTCTCAGATTGGCGAACTAAGCCTTCAGCGTTTGCAAATTCGGTATAAACCACGTCTGCACCAAGTTCTTTGCAAACTAAACGGAACGAAACATCTGAAATATCTTCCATCGGTGCAAGAAAGATTCCTCTTTCAATATTCATTTTACCAACTGTAAACATAGATCTAAACTAAACTTTCTGCTCAAGCGGAGAGAGATGATTGTGCAAATAAAATATACTAAAAAGAAAAACCAACAACACAAAAAAAGCGCCCGTTAAAAATGGAATTTGATAACCGAGATATTGATAAGCAAACCCGCCCCATAAAGGACCTAACATTCTGGCAAACGAAGAAAAAGATTGATTGACTCCAAGCACCATTCCCTGCTCGTTTTCCGGAGCAACTTTGGAAACAAGACTCAATAGCGTAGGCTGTAAGACTCCCGTTCCAATTGACATTACCGCGGTTATGATGATAACTCCTGTCATGTTTACTCCATAAGGAAGAAAAGCCAATCCAATCATAAGAAAAAATGTTCCGAATGAAATAAGTTCTTGATCAGAATATTTTTTTGCCAATCGTCCGATAAGTCCCCCTTGTACAACAGCGCCGACAATACCCACAATACCGAAGACAATTCCGTTTTGCAAATCGGTGAAGCCGTAAACGCTGTGACCGAGAAGTGCAAACGTACCATAAATATTTGCAACCGAAAAAGTAACAACAAAAAAGAGAAGAATAACAACACTGATCAAGGGATTAGATAAAACGTTTCTGAAAGAATCGAGATCGAATATCTTTCTTTTCACAACTAATTTCTTTTTTTCATCGGTTAATGATTCAGGTAAAAGAAAAAAGCTGAACGAAAAGGCAATGATTGAAAATCCGGCGGCGGCAAATCCGGTGATCATGTACCCAAAATGAGAAAGTAATCCTCCGAGAATAGGACCGAAAACAAACCCAAGCCCAAACGCTACACCTATTAACCCCATTCCTTTTGAACGGTTTTCTTTAGTTGTAATATCAGCAATATATGCTTGTGCAACTCCAATACTGCTGCCACCTACACCGGCAACAACACGTGAAAGTAACAACATTAAAAATGAATGAGTAAAAGCAAAGATCACATATCCGGCAGCATTAAGTAATAGAGTAATTAAAATAATTTTTCTTCTGCCATACTTGTCGGATAAACTTCCGAAGATTGGATTAAAAATAAATTGCACTAAAGAATAGACCGCAAGAACAATTCCAATAGCGCTTTCCGAAGTGTGTAATGATTTAACAGCGAAAGTTGGAAGGATAGGAATTAATATTCCGAATCCCAACAAATCAACAAATACTACTATAAAAATTAAAAATAAAGGAGACCTTTTCTCGTTCATTGTCTATCAAGTTCTTTCATGATGGCTTCACCCATCTCCTTTGTACCGACATAATTGGTGGGATTAATATCCTTCGTTACAAACAGTCCGTCTTCAATTACTTTAGAGACGGCTTTTTCAATTTTATCAGCGGCTTTATGTTCTTTGATATAATTCAACATCATTACCGCTCCTAAAACTAACGCGCAAGGATTAGCAATATTTTGTCCGGCAATATCGGGAGCAGAACCATGCACAGCCTCAAAAATCGCAGCACCCTGTCCGATGTTTGCACCAGGGGCAAAACCTAATCCGCCGACTAACCCTGAAGCCAAATCGGACAGAATATCACCAAACAAATTTGTGGTTACAATCGAATCAAACTGATTTGGATTCAGCACCATTTGCATTGCCATGTTATCTACTATTTTATCTTCATATTTAATCAAAGGATAATTAACGGCAACTTCTTTGGAAATATCCAGAAACAAACCGCCGGTAAATTTCATAATGTTAGCTTTATGTACAACAGTAATTTTTTTTCTGCCTAGAAGTTGCGTTTGTTCAAAAGCATATTTTAAGATTCTCTCACAGCCTCTTCTTGTAATAATACCGATGGTTTCAGCGGCGGAGCGGCTGCTATCAATGTAATGTTCGATTCCGGAATAAAATTCTTCCGTATTTTCACGAAAGATGAGCAGGTCAACATTGTCATAATGTGATTTTACACCTTTAAAAGTCTTTGCGGGACGCTGATTAATGTAAAGATCAAATTCTTTACGTAAAGCAACGTTAACGCTTCTAAATCCTTTTCCTACCGGTGTAGTTAAAGGACCTTTCAAAGCAAGTTTATTTCTTGCAATAGAATCTACGGTTTCTTGCGGAAGCGGATCGCGGTATTTATCCATGGCTTCCATGCCTGCGGACATAATTTCCCAATTGATGTCAACGCCGGTATGTTTTATAATTTTTAATACGGCAGCAGTAATTTCCGGACCAATACCGTCACCGGGAATTAAAGTAATATTGTAACTCAATCTTTATCTCCGTTAAATTTCATTTTCGAGTGCAAATATACAAAGAAAACATTTCTTCTTTTAGGAACAAACAATTCGCGTTGTTGGTTCAAATGGTTATTTGTTTCTCTAATATTCGTTTAGATAGAGGGATGAGGAATATTTTAGTAGAATCCGTCTTGAATCTTTAAATGATTGATTCATTTTCAGATAATCTTGATTTGATAAAAAGGGATATTCATTTTTAGACTTAGAGGATGGAAGAATTACAAACTGCTTTTTACCAGCAATCTTTCCCTTATATACCCATGTTGGAGTGAAAGAAACTTTTTCTAAATGCAAATCATTTGAAAGAATATTTTTTGTAATTTTAAATTGAAGAATAACCCCAGCATCAGAATAACGCCACCGTTGATTTGAAAAGAAATTACCAAGTGAATAAGCAACAAAACCCGAATCCAACTTTTCTTTCGACCCTGCATAAAGCGGGGCAGGTTTGAAAAACTCAACCGGCTGTAAAACATGCGGATGACTTGCAAGAATAATATTAGCGCCGGCATCAATAGCGGTTTGTACAACCTTTTTCTGATAACGGTTCGGTTCGCGCTGATGTTCTTCACCAAAATGAAAATAGACTAAAACAAAATCTACATCATACGATTTTGCTTTTTGGATATCTCGAACAACAAGTGAATCGGAGATCCTATTTACTAAATAGCTCTTCCCTTTCGGAAGGTAATTCCCATTCATTCCGTAAGTGTAAGAAACTACTGCAAAACGAATTCCTTTTGCAGAAATTACGTTAATCGAATCTCTTTCTTTTTGAGAAGAAAAAGTTCCTGTGGAATTTATCTCATTATTTTTTAAGTTCTCTAACGTTCGCAGAACTCCTATTTCACTACGATCTAAACAATGATTGTTAGGAGTAAAGAGAAAATTAAATCCGGCTTTCTTTAACGAAGTAACGTAATCATCCGGTGAGTTGAAAAAAGGATAACCGGAATAGTTTTTTTCTTTTCCCGCAGTTACGGTTTCTAGATTGCCGAAAACAAAATCGGATGAATCAAAATATTTACTTATCTCATTGAAGGTAGGCGTAAAATCAAAGCTATCGGCGGCGACTTTTGCATATTCAAATTGCGGTGAATGACACATCAAATCCCCAACAACCGAAATAGTAATTGAAGAACTTTCCAGAGACTTTGATTGTGTCGGCTTTCCTTCGTATTGATTTGAAAAATTAAAAAACACAAATAATGAAACCGGGAAAAACATAATGATGTTTCGATTGTACTTCATAGTGAAAATAGTTTTAACAAGTATTGTCCATTCTAACAGATAAAAAACAAGGCTGGCTCAAAGATTTCTCCGAACCAGCCTTTGAATAAAATGAAATGATCTTCGTTAAGCTTTAGGAGCTTTGCGTTCTTCTTTAACTTTTTGAATTTCATTTCTAACTTCTTGCGAAAGTTTTTTTAATTCGCTTAATCCTTTACGCAAGCGGGTTCCGGCTGCTGATTGTCCTTTGTCGTAGAATTTTTGAAAATCTACTTCCAATGCTTGAACTGCTTGAACCAATTTTTGGAAATTTTCCATGTGTTTCTCCTTTTGTTTTTTATTGATTGTTTATTTTGAATTTTCCAGAACAATTTCTGCGATATCTTTTACTTGAACATCTTCAGTTTTATCAAAAGCTTTCACTCCATCTGTCATCATTGTCATGCAGAATGGACACGCCGAAGCGATTGTTTCTGCACCGGTACCGATGGCTTCTTTAGTTCTTTCTTCATTGATCCTTGCCCCTTCAACATCCTCCAAGAACATTCTTCCTCCTCCTGCGCCGCAACAAAATCCACGACTTTTATTCCGTCCCATTTCTACAAGTTTAACTCCATTTATCTTGGTCAAAGACTTTCGTGGCTCTTCATAAATGTCATTATATCTTCCAAGATAACATGAATCGTGATATGTCACTTTTCTTGTTTTTGCCGGTTCATCTTTTAATTGAATTTTACCGGATGAAAGAAATTCCGAGATCATTTCAGTATGATGAATCACTTCATAATTACCGCCAAATTGTTTGAACTCATTTTTAAGTGAATTAAAACAATGTGGACAGGCGGTTACAATTTTCTTAACGCCATATCCGTTTAAGGTTTCAACATTTTCTTGTACAAGTTGTTGTGCAAGATATTCATTTCCCAATCGTCGTGCAGTATCGCCGTTACATTTTTCTTCAGTACCGAGAATTCTAAAATTAACTCCCGCTTTCTGCATAATTTGAGCGAAAGCAACAGAAACTTTTTTGTAACGGGCATCATAAGAACCGGCACAACCGACCCAGAATAATATTTCTCCATTTGGGTCTTCTGCCATCGATTTTACATTTAATCCATTTGCCCACAAGGCTCTATCAGCCTGATTAAAAACCCATGGCGTTCCGTTTGATTCTAAACTTTTGAAAACATTATTCAACTCAACCGGGAATTCAGATTCAGTTAAAACAAGATGCCTCCGCATATCAATTATTGAATCGACATGTTCAATCATTACCGGACATTCCTGCACACAAGCGCCGCAGGTTGTACATTGCCATAGTTCTTTATCTGAAATATAGTGATGAACTAACGTTTTATCAAATACTTCACCATTGGTTATACCTGCGATCATTAAGGGAGCTAAATCAAAAGTTCTTTTTCGGATATCGGTAATTATTTTTCTCGGTGATAAACTTTTGCCACTGTTGGCTGCAGGACAAACTGAAGTACATCTTCCACATTCGGTACAAGTGAAGCCATCTAATATTTGTTTCCATGAAAACTTTTGAAAATCATCTGCACCATAGTATTCTAACGTTTCGTCTTCAAGATTTATCTTTTTTAATCCTTTTTGATCATCAAGCTTAGCAAAAAAAACATTTGGGATTGAAGTAAGCACATGCAAATGTTTTGAGTAAGGAAGATAATTCAAGAATCCAAACACAAATATGATGTGGATCCACCAAAACAATTCATAGTACATATCAGCTGAGGTCGGGTCTAACGAATAAAACATTTTTGCCATCACGAGCGAAAATGGACGAACCTCAAAATTTTCAAGGACAAAATTATTTTTTGCGACATGCGCAATATTCTGCCCGAACATTGAAAGTACGACAAACAGAATAAGCGTGAGAATAAAGGCTGCGTCACGCATTCCGTGTTTGTCAACTATTAATCTCGGAACACGTAAAATAAATCTTCTATATAACGAAATAAGTACAGACCAAATTACTAACATCCCAAAAACATCTTGTGTAAAAGTTAGCAACGTATAAAACACTCCAAGGGAAGAAAAACTTATAGGTGAATAAAATCCTTGGAGAATAGATTCAATAACTGCGAAAATAAATAGCAAAAAACCCCAAAATATTAAAAGATGAAAAATCCCCGCCGGTTCGCGCATAATTTTTGTCTGCGCAATTGCTATGGTGAAAACCTTTTTGAGCCGTTCACCAATTCTGTCACAACGGTTTTCTTTTTGTCCAAGCAACAGAAAAGAGATCAATCTTTTTGTGCTGAACACAAAAAAACCGATTGACGCAAAAAAGAATAGTATGAAAACTAAATTCTTAAGACCCATTAGAAATTAATCAACTTTAGTTTTTTTTAGACCAAAATAAATTGCTGCCGCAGTGAAAACCTTTACAGATGTCCAGATAGAAAAAATTCCCGCTGCAACTTTTATTGATTCAGAAAAATTGTGAACAAAGAATGAATTCAGAAAAATTGTACCTGAAATGATGATAATTACTTCACCGATAAACATTGAAGCAACAACCGCAAAGTAACTTTTATATTTTTGAACAAGCGCTCCTGTTGCAAATGCAGCCAATGGAAATGCCAGTAAAAATCCACCGGTTGTACTGAAAAAACGTGCAATTCCGTAACCACTTTCGGGAAGTACTGCAAAAACCGGAAGTCCTATCGCCCCGGCAGCTAAGTAAAGTAATTGACTATATGCACCTCTTTTTGCTCCAAGAGTAGCTCCTGCTAAGACAACAGTCATTGTCTGTAATGTGAATGGGACCGGTTTAATCGGAATAGTTATCTGTGCCGCAATTGCAGTTAAAAATGCAAATGAAAAAATTCCGAAATATTCTGAGGCGAATATTTTTGTCCATGGTAGTGAAAGAGCTTTTGTCTTTCCGTTATATTTAATTTGCATGAGTTCCTCAATATATTAATGGTTAAAAAAAATATCGAATATCGAACAAGGAATAACTAATGTCGAACGAAAAAATGGGAGAAAATTATTTTTTCTTCTCATTATTCTTTCTTGCTGTTTCAATGCTTTTTACAAATATCGAAACAAGTTCATTGCACTCAATCATTCCTTTATCTATTAAATCCAATTTATTTGTTAAAGTTACTTTTTTAATAATTTTCAGAGCAATAAAAGTTTCTCTTAATTCTTTTAAAAGAATTTTGAGTTTATGAATGAAATCATTTCTTGATTCTGTCCCGATAAATCGGGATGCCTCACCGTATAGCAGCGCTGGAGCAGTTCCGGATCTTACCAATTGCCCAGCAATATGATTGCCTGCTCTTGAAGTATTAAGATTTTCTGTTACTTCAATTATTAATACCGCAAAATCAATTAACCTTTCTTCAAGATTAAAGTTTTTATTTTTATTTTCGTTCATACTTTAACTTCATAATTCGATATTCCTTGTTCATTATTCGATATTATGTCTTAACGAAATCTCTAATTCTCTTAGCAATTAGTAAAAAAATTAAATGTCTTCTCTAAAAGTAGTTCAAATTTTTCGTTGCTTCCTTCAAACGGATGTTTGCAATTGAAAGTATGTCCGGTGCCAATAATCTTATAAAACTCGGTGATTCTCTTATTTGACCAGTCATAAATCTGTTCTGCTTCTTTTATTGGGACAGCCAAATCCTGATCGCCATGAGCTATAAACAAAGGTCTATTCAATATACGAACCGCATTTTCAATATTCAGCGAAGTATTTTTGTGCTTTTCTAAATCTTCGAGTAAAGAAACATTTAATCGCATTTCTTGTTTAGTCCGTGTATTAAAAACATCAAAAAAACCATTTTTCCGCCATTGTTCTTTTTGTCTTTCGGAATAGCGGTCAAAAGTTGAAACGCTTGACCAAACTGCGATTGCAGAAACTTCATTTTTTTGCGACGCGGTTAAAAGAGAAATCGCAGCGCCGCGGCTGTGTCCGAGTAAAAATATATTCTTGTTTTCCGTTTTGCCAAAAAAGTTTGACTGGTAAAGGTTGATAATTTCGGTTAATTCTTCAACTTCTAACGAAAAAGTATTTTCAGCAAATTTATCAAGCTCGGTGAATTCGGTTAATGAATCACCAACTCCGTTATGCGAAAAATTAAGAGAAAGAGCAAAAAATCCTTTTTCTGCAAAATATTCACCAATATAGGGTCCGAAGCCCCAATCCTTAAATCCCTTAAACCCATGTACAAAAATTAGGCATGGAGCTTTTGAAAGATTTTCAACACCAAAAGCGGTAATATTAAGCTTATTTCTTTTTGTGGTAAAATGAACAAAGTTTTGAATCATCACTTATTTAGGAGAAACTTTTATGGAAAATTAAGAAAATAAATCATTTTCACAACTTCTTTATTAGAAAATAAATCTCAATCCGGCAGAGATCACTAAGCTTTGGTAATCAAAATCAATATCTTTTGCCGTGTAAGGGAATATCACTTCAACCTCAAGTTTAAGGTTCTTTCCACCGATTTTTGCAAAAATCGCCGGTTCAAAGATCAAAAATTCTTTACTTGATGGAAATGAATTGACGCCATCCTTTATTTTCATGAGTTCAAAAAAACTAACATAAGAAAGTCTTAATGCAAAGCCCGTAGCAAAATCAGATTTTCTTTGCCCAAGGTTCCCCTGTATAAAATATTTTTCATATTTACCCTCAGCAAGATTTTCATGTATTTTTGAACTAAATGCATATTGTTCAAAATATTGATCTTTTGCTTCACCTCTTCCATATCCGGCAAAAGTTTCGCCGATAAAAGTCTCTGATAGAAAATCAGAATACCCGACAGCAACTTCTGTGTATTTGTGACTGTTCTTATCCTCCAAATCTTTTTCGGAAATTTCGCTTTTCTTCGTAACATTATCATAATTCCCGGCAATTGAGACGGAAATATTCTTCAGCGGTGAGGAGACAAGATTAAAGCTTTTCCCGTTTGTTCCATACTGACCGGATATTTGGGTTTCACCTTGATTCTGAATCAATGGAACGGGAATACTATTTGTCGTGTAAAGCAGAGCCGATCTGCAACCATTAAGAAGAAGTAGAGTTAGAACTATCATAATCTTTTTCATATAAGGAAACCTCCGCTCTTCGGATTTATGAATACCATCACTATAAACCTAAGAAAATAGAAAATGATTTTCAAAATATTTCGATAAAAATAATCAAATGGAAAGTGTTTCGAGAATTTTTGTATGTTTACAATATAAATTATTTAAATGGAATAATAATGATCAGCAAACTTCCCAACAGTGGTACGAGCATCTTTGCAGTAATGTCTGCGTTAGCTAAAGAGTACAATGCAATAAATCTTTCACAAGGATTTCCCGATTTTAATTGCCCCGATAAACTGATTGAATACGTCCATCACTTTATGAAAGAAGGATTTAACCAATATGCACCGATGCCGGGAGTTCCCGTTTTGCGCGAAGCAATTTCACAAAAGATGGAAAAACTTTACGGGAAGTTTTATGAACCTTCAACTGAAATAACGATCACCGCCGGAGGAACTCAAGCTTTATTTACAGCTATTTCAGCCTTTGTTCATAAGGGTGATGAGGTTATTCTTTTTGAACCGGCTTATGATTCGTACGTTCCTTCGATTTTAGTAAATGGTGGAATTCCAATTCCGATAAACTTAGATGAGAAAGATTTTTCAATTGATTGGGAAAAAGTCCGGTATGTTTTAACAACCAAAACGAAGATGATAATACTCAACACTCCGCATAATCCAAGCGGAACAGTTCTCCGGCAAAATGATATTGATGAGTTGATAAAAATTGTAAACGAAAATGACCTGCTTCTTTTAAGCGATGAAGTTTATGAACACATCATTTTTGACGGCGAGGAGCATCTTTCATTTGCGAAATATGAGGAATTAGCCTCGCGCTCACTTATTGTTTTTTCATTCGGGAAGACTTACCACACTACCGGTTGGAAGATGGGCTACGTGCTGGCTCCTGCGCTTCTAACGAGTGAATTTAGAAAGGTTCATCAGTTTAATGTCTTCTGCGTTAATACACCGATACAACTTGCTTATGCGGAAATGATGAGGGATGAAGAACATTATTTTGGACTTTCGAAATTCTATCAGCAGAAGAGAGATTATTTTAACGGACTAATGAAAGATTCGAAATTTACTTTAACTCCGTCGAAAGGAACGTATTTTCAATTGCTTGATTATTCCAACATTTCCGATTTATCCGATATGGAATTTGCGAAATGGCTTACGAAAGAAATCGGTGTTGCAGTTATTCCCCTTTCTCCTTTTTATTCGGATGGAACAAATAGTAAATACATTAGAATTTGTTTTGCGAAATCTGAAGAAGTGCTCCGAGCATCAGCGGAAAAACTTAATGGAATTTGATTGTTGAAAGAAGCTTTAATCTTTTGAAACTATTAATCCTCTATCTTCGCTTCTGATGGAAATGTTGCTCTAATTGTTGCTTTCAATTCATCTGCAATTGTGTTTCACAGTTATTGTTTTTTTCTTTTCCTAATTTTGTTCTTCTTCACATTCTCAGCGGTTCAAAATCTAATCCAAATTCTAATTTTTTTTTTGTTGCTTTGAACATTTCAATTTTTGGATTAAACTTATTTAGAATCTCTACACTCGTTTTAATATTTTCCTCGCTTGCTAGCATTCCAAAATAAATCCTTTTTATAATTACTGGAGGCACGGGTTCTTTGCATCTACTCCCATCCAAATGAATAATTCTCCACTCTCTTTCATACGACCAATCTTTAGATTTTGTCCCAAGCTGGAGTCTCGCACGATCATCTGTTGAGTTTCTTGTTGGATGAATTAAAGGGAACTCGTTTTCGTAATTTATCTTGAGTAATAGAGCTCTTTTATTTACATAAATGAACCCGTTTATAAGCATATTTCTCAACATTTGAGCATCAAATTCTATGCAAAATCCTTTGTGTGCATCGGTATAGTGTGCCCATAATAATAAATTTTTTAACTCTTCAGTCAAAGCAAAAACACCTAAATTATTTTCAACATAATTATTGATTCTTGTATAGACAATGTCTGGTGTTTGTCTTATCTCTTGTCTCAGTTTTCTTGCTTGTTCAATTGTTTCTTTTCTTCTTATTGATCTGTTGGCGGAAGGATAATAGTGAGAATTTGTAGCGTTGCAAATTTTGAATATTTCTTGCTTTGAACATAAGTCATACCTTATGGGTATTGCACAATCAAACGGATCATTAAGCTGACTTACTGAAGGAAAGTAGAGAATGTTTTTAAGTATATCTTGGTAGTAGTTGTTTTGATCAAACGTCTTGAATTTATATAAACCTTTTATTCCAAGACTTTTGATCGTATCCATCTCACTTTCCCCATACGCTTGCTATTTTTTCTGTTATCTTTTGCTCAAACATGGTGATGAGTTTTTTATTTGCATCGACTAATTTTTGTTCTATTAAGAATGCTTCAACAATTTTATTCTGAACTTTAAGTGAAGGCAAGGGGATTACCACTTTTGCTAATTCACCACCATTAAAATTTGTTTGGTTTACAGCTTGTCTAGACATACGCTTAAAATAGCCATCTTCTCTCAGCTTATTAAGAATGACCCAGAAAAATAAATTATTTATTTGGTCATTCTTTTTTGTTAAAGCTAATAAGAATGACGCGTAAATATATTTGTCAGAACTTTCGTTAAAGTAAACCGTCTTGCCAACATGTTTTGGGGCATTTCGCCAATTGAATAATAAAGTATCGGGATTAAGAATGAACTTATCGTACTTCTTAAAATATTTTATTTTTCGAATTTTCGATAAATCCAAATTACCATCGATATTTGTCTCAGCGGTAGAAATAATTTTAATTCCATTCTCATCAATATTATCGGGAATTGATTCAGCCAATCCATACTTTATATTATACACTTCCCCCAACTCCACCATTTCCCAGCTTGGGTCTATTTGTATTTGCGGTTTGTAATTTTCTATAACTTGGCGGGCACCGTCTATTATTTTTTGCCACCCCTCTATCTCTGCAACTATTTCTTTTTGCATCTCGAGCGACGGGAGCGGGATTTGAATTCGCTCTAAATCTTTCCCATAAACATGAGGTTGCCCCATACCTTTTTGCAATAAATAAATTTCATCTTGAATGCTTTTGAGAAAAAAGTATAAAAATTTTGTTAGTATAACTTCATCATCATTTGATTTTATAGTAGTACAATCAGAAGCAAATATTGGAATTGTGAAGAAGTTTATGAACCCAGCATATGCACCAGATGCACTTACGGTAATTGTCTCACCTTCTCTATTAAATGAATCATGAAAGTAGGCTGCTTGTTGTCCACCCGCTATTACTTGGTATTTTCCCTCAATAGTAGCTGCTTTTGTAATCGATGTTCCCTTTTGAATTAAAGCAATTTCACCCAAAGACACTTTTGGAAATATAGAACTTCGAATGTCATAGACTTTATATCTTTCACCACTTAAATTCCAATCCCCATTTTTTCCAATCTTTTCTTTTGTTGCTACAACTAAATTTGTAAAATCATCTATACTAAACTCTCTACTATCATTCACACATTTCACATATTCTTTAATTGCACTTGCAATAGCTAGTAATTCGCTTTTGGTGTTTGCTCTCCGTTGTGCTCCAAGGTCAAAGCCGTCATTCTCTATCTTTGCAAAAAGTATTTTATCGGTTCTTTTGGCAAGAGTTTTATCCATCAGCAAAATGGAAGTCTTAACACCGCTGTAAGGGTTAAACACACCGGCGGGTAAAGAAACAACTGCGTACAAATACTTTTCAACTAACATTTCTCTTAAAGCTTTGTAAGATTTACCACCTTGAAAAATTATTCCTTCGGGTACAATTACAGCGGCTCTCCCGTTAGGTGTTAAATGTTCGGCAATATAATCCACAAACAAAACTTCACTGCGGCTGCTTTCAACAGAAAATCTTTTGTGCGGTTTTATTCCCCCTTTAGGAGACATGAATGGAGGATTAGCGAAAATAATATCGGCGTGTTCGTTCCACTTCTCTTCGCTCGTAAGCGTATCATATTCAACTATTTTAGGATTTGTAAAACCGTGCAGATAAAGATTCACAAGAGAAAGACGGACCATATCTGGAGAAATATCATAGCCTTGAATGTTTACCGCTAATTTTTTTCTTTCGTCTGGCGTTAGTTTATCGCCATTATATTTTTCACTATCTCCGTTCCCAAAAGAGAAGTTGTTTCCTTTTTCTTCGGTTAAACTGCTGGAGTTATTCTTAACAATATGTTTGTAAGATGAAATTAAAAAGCCAGCCGTTCCGCAAGCGGGGTCAAGTATTGTTTCATTCTACTTTGGGTCAACAAGATAAACCATAAGATCAATAATATTTCGCGGGGTTCTAAACTGTCCCGCGTCTCCCTGGCTTCCAAGTACGGAAAGAAGATATTCAAAAGCATCGCCAAGTTTTTCAGAATGGTCGTAGTTAAAGTCATCAATTATTTTCAGAAAACTTTTTAACGTTTCTGGGTCTCTGTATGGTAAGTAAGCATTCTTAAAAATATCTCTGAACAGTTGCGGGATATTTTCATTCACGTTCATCTTATCAATTGCTTCGGCATATAGATTAAGAACCTCATGCCCGCCAAGACTCGGAGATAATAACTTCTTCCAGCTAAAAACAGCAAACTCACCGGAGAAGAATTTTCTTTTGCCTCCAAGTTCTTCCGCTTCAGCATCCATATCATCCATAAACTTATAGATGAGTGCAATAGTTATTTGTTCAACTTGAGATTTGGGGTCTGGTACTTTACCAACAAGAATATCTCTTGCGGTATCAATGCGTCGTTTGGTTTCGTTGTCTAACATCGTTTCCTTTTTTTATTTGGGCTAAAGCCCAATGTTTAATTGAGAATTTGTTTTCTCCGTCCTAAAGGACGGAGTTAAAGTTCTTCTCTGTATTCATAAGTAACCACGCCATTTAGAGGCTTTGTGAAAATCATTATTTTTCATTATCTATGCTTTTAATCATGGTTGAATGAAATAAAAATCACTAACCGGAAACCGTTAAAACGGTTCATATCTTGACTTATATTTCATTAACACCTCGATTAATCGAGGTGTTAATGAAAAAAGATGATAGTATCTCAACCGTTTCAACGGTTTTATTTGATTATTCACACAACCTCTTTATGGCGCGGTTTAAAGAAGCCTCACTACCCTTCCAATATTACATGAACTGGTTAAGAGAAATGTAGTCCTTAATATATTCTGGAATTATTTCTCTCCAGTTCTCTGGTATGGCTTTATAATCTTTCATTGTGAAGTTCTGATTCACATTCAAGTCTGTGTAGCGTTTGTTGTCAATAATATCTCTTACTTTGCTGTCTGTTGTGTAAGCCTTAAAAAAGTATTTCATTGCAACGATATGAGAAGGATCATCTGGTTTGCGGTCAATAATAAACTTTTCAAATTCCTCATCCAGCAGTTTGTCTTTAGATTTGAAGTAAGGGATCATTCCATAAATATTTTCAAGTATCTCACGCATAGAAATTCTTCTATCAACTCCAGAAGCTCTTCTAAGTTTTTCAATGGTGTAAAATTCTTCTGGTTTATTAAGAATATTTTCATTCATATACTCTATAACTTTTTCCCATTGTCCTATTGCAATATTTTCTCTAATGAAATCATCCTTCTTAACTTTATCACCAAATTGATCGAAGAACATTCGGTCAATCTTCATCCCGTTTAAGCCGATAATGGTTTCTTCCATAACTACTAACTTATCTTCATCTGGATTTTCATATCCAACCGCTACTGGAGATGGGTCAACAACAATTCCTTTCTCTTTGGTGTGATATTGCGGCAGTTTTATGATTTCATCATAATTAAACTTCTCTTCAAAGTATTCACAGTTAGCAAAGAAATCAAAAAGCTTAAATTTCTTTTTCTCTGGCTCTTGCACTAACTGCTTCAACTCCTCATCAAATAACTCTTCCGTAAAGTTGTGCTTTCTTGTCCCTCTGCCTTTTATCTGAATAAAATCTGTCGGAGAAAATATCGGTCTCATCAAACAGAGATTAAGAATATCGGGACAGTCATAACCCGTTGTCATCATTCCAACCGTAACACAAACCCTTGTCTTGCTTGTTTTATATTCCGTTAAAAAGTTTCTGTTTCCACCGAGGTTGTTGTTTGCAAAATTTATAGTGAACTGCTGAGCGTCTTGAATTTGTGAAGTTACTTGTAAAGCAAAATCAGAATTGTACTTGTTTAGAAACCTCTTGTCAGCCATTTCGTTAAGTAACTGAGCAAGCTTTGACGCATGGTTTTGGCTTACAGCAAAAACAATCGTCTTTCCAATTTCTCCACTTATCGGATCTCGCAATGCATTCTCTAAAAACGTTTTGCAGAAAAGTCTGTTGGTATCTTCGCTAAAAAATTTCTTCTCAAAATCCTTATGGAAAAATTCTTCTTCTACTTTTTCGTTTTCATCACCAATCGTTATAACAGAGTAGCCTTCCTCTGAAAGAAGCTGTGTTGTAACATCTGTTCTTGCATCCACAACAATAGGACTTATTAAAAATCCGTCTTTAACTCCGTCTATCAAAGAATAACGAAAAGTCGGTTCACCGCTTGTACATCCGAAAGTTCTATAAGTGTCGAGCAGCATTCTTCGTTCTATATCTCGCGGATCATTTTGCCGTTCTATTCTTTTAAGATAATCTTTTGGTGTAGCTGTTAATCCAAGTTTATACCCGATAAAATATTCAAAGATTGCTCTTGCGTTACCGCCTATTGAGCGATGTGCTTCATCGGAAATTACTAAATCAAAATCAGTAGGTGAGAAGAGTTTCAAATACTTATTATTAAACAACAACGACTGAACAGTTGTAACAACTATCTCCGCTTTACGCCAATCATCTCTACTCTCTTTATAGATTACCGACTTAAAATCATTCTTTAAATAATTTATAAAAGCTTTATTCGCTTGGTCTTCCAACTCAAGACGATCAACTAAAAACAAAACCCTTCTTGCATTGCTGGTTCTTAAAAACATTTTTATTACAGCCGCTGCAATTAAAGTTTTTCCAGTGCCCGTAGCCATCTCAAAAAGGAATCTACTTATATCATCTTTAGCAGCTTTTTGTATTGATTGAACAGCTTTTAGTTGGTATTCTCTTATAAATTTTAGTTTGTTCTGCTCAATAAAATCTTTGCGTGTACTTTCATCTTTCCATGCTGGATCATCTGCATAGTTCGGTTTTTGTGTTAATGCGATGTAGTCAACATCAACTTTTTCATCTATTAACTTTTGTGGGTTAGGTTGGTAGGATTTATATCCGGTTACGGCATTCGGCTCTGGAAACTTTGTTATTACATAAGGATTTCCGTGTTGCAAGTCCCAGAAATAATGAAGGTTGCCGTTAGAGAGGATTACAAATCTGCAATTCTGTGCCTTAGCATATTTACGTGCTTGTTCTTTTCCCACAAGTGGATTTTTATCTTCTGATTTGGCTTCCAATACAATTAACGGAAATCCTTTTGCATCTAACAAAAGAAAATCTATAAATCCATTCTTGGACTTTTCAAAATCTTCTCCGTATTCATCAATGATTTTCTCTGAAAGTTTAACATTGTTTTCCAGAATGACATTGGCTTTGCCATTTTCATCATCGAAAAAACGCCATCCAGCTTCTTTCAGTAATTCATTAATCTTAATCCGTGATTTGGCTTCTTTCATATTCCATTCAAACTCTTTAAAACAAAAAAAGGACGCAACATTCGTTACATCCTTAGCCGAGGCACTGGTATGCCCATCACAAAGACATAAGAAAGTGCGTCCATTTCTGGACGCAACCTTCTTGCTTGTTCTTGTGATTTGAAAATTACCAGTTTCCGACTAAGAACAACGCAATAGCTGCGTTAAATATTTAGTTATGTTAAAATTTAGTTTTGGTTAAGCCTCAGTTATTTTTTTAATTTTTGAAATATTCTATAAGTAAAATTAACAAGCCATCTCTATCTTCTTTGGATAAATTACCCAATTTTTTAATAATAATATTTTCTGTTATAGTAGCAAATTTCATTCTAATTAGAGATGGTTTCGGCAATCCTGATGAATAAATATCTTTGATAAAATAATCGCCAAATCTATTCGGCTCTTTAACGTTGCTTGTTATAAATAAAATTACTTTATCATCTGTAAATTGATTTTGATTATCCGGTGAAATAATCAATGCCGGTCTTTTTTTTACTGAAGAAAGATCAGTAAATGGAAAAGGAACAAGAACAATATCCCA
This sequence comes from Ignavibacteriaceae bacterium, assembly GCA_023229425.1. Taxonomy (GTDB): domain Bacteria; phylum Bacteroidota; class Ignavibacteria; order Ignavibacteriales; family Ignavibacteriaceae; genus UBA1563. Next base: position 130,946 of record JALNZG010000005.1, on the reverse strand, counting down.
TTTTTTACATTTTGTCATAAATTTCATCTTCAGCATTATCCCACTCAGAAAACGCATTTTCGGAAAGTTTCATCAGTTCTTTTTGTTGTAAAGAAAGAACATGTTTTGATTTCAAAATTGTTTTACTGTCTTTTCTCTCTTTATATGCTGTCTGTACTTCTTTTATCACATGAAAATTGGTATCACCAATAGGTGTATTTATATTTTCGATAACTTTTTGAAATGCTTCCTTAACAATTTCTGCTATCAATTCGCGTAATTCATAAACAGACAATTCCTTAATCGGTTCATTAATCATTTTTGTCTTTACATCATCCCAAGCAGATGTTTTTCCCTCGGCAGCTTGGGTTAATCCTTCACGCACTTTGTTGTAATCATCTTCGTTGGCTAATATTTCATCTGTTGGGTCTATCATATCGCGGTTTTTTAAAAATGAGATATAATTGAAAATTGATTTCAACGTTACATCGTCAAAATAATTAATCTCGGTAGTAATTTGTTTTATAATTGATGTTCTTGTCATTTTATATTCCTTCAAATCTTTAAATAAGAAATTCAAATTCTTTGGCAAACGAAACTACATACTATTGATGAAATAAATAATAGTGCGTTTCTTTCCCTATTTTTTAATGGATATAAATAAAATATTGAAGCCTCCATTTTGCAAGTTTTGCATTATGTTAAACATCCGCTCCAAATATTTCCCTTTTCTTTTTAAGAAACTTAGACGAAATATAATTAATTATCAAGATGTAATCTATTTTTTATCAACTGGGCTTGTCAACGAAATTCTTCCAATAACTTTAAATATTCTATGGAAGCATCGCTTCGTTAACGCCTTCGATTAATCTTTTTTTCGTTTTAACCGCTTCATTTCTCAAGTATTCGCTTGATGTTTTATCATCAACCATTTTTTCAACTGCTGTAATAATATTATTCTTTTCCAGCGAAAAAGAGAACCAGCCCAATGCTTCAACAATTGAATTTCTTAAGGAATCAGGTTGGTTTTTATCGAGTATTAGGTCAATCAAAATAGGTATTGCGTCTCTAAATTTGTAATTCCTAAATGTTTTTGCTTCCTGGATTCTTTTTTTCAGCTTCAAGGTATCGCTTTTTATATTAGGAATGATCTCATCAAAAACCCATGCTTGATTTCTTTCAAGTGAGGGGATATAATATTTTTCCATCTGAGTTTTTTGAGATACTGAGGAAACAGCCGAAATTTCTTTTTTAACTGCTTCAACAGAGCCTTTAATGCTTATAAATCCAAAAGCGCTTTTGCCATTAAATACAACCCTTTCAGATTCATCCGATAAAACTTGTTTCGTTAAAGCCGGAAGATATTTTACGTCTCCGACTTCCCCCATCCATTCGGCAGTTTTTCTTCGAATATATTCAGATGGATCATTAATAGATTTGAATAAAACATTCCTAAATCCATCTCCATTAATTTCAGCGAGACTTTTTAAAGCATGCATCCGTACATTAAATGATCTGTCTTTCTGATAAATATCAACCAGCTCTTTCTCAAATTTATTTTTCAAATTATAATATAACATCCTAACCGCGGTCTCTCTTAAAATATCGTCTTCGCTTGTTAAGAGTTTGCGCCATGCAGCAATATTATTTCTCTCAAGTACAAGCATTTTATTCAGATCATATTTTGAATCGGAGCTGAATCTGAATGTTGGATCACCGATCAAATGAGATTCTAAAAGATTGATCTCTTTATGTCGCAAACCAACTCTTACACCCTTATTCAACCAGCCTAAGAATTCATCAGCCCATTTATCCTGGAGACAATTAACGGAATTTCCTTCACCGACTACAACATTCCCATTACCGAAAACATATTCCCCTGCAACATATTCATCTAAGTGAAAAGAACCGTTGAAACATTCATCAAACATCACAAACTTGGGCTGCGGTTTCATTTTTCGAATATCATCTAAATACATATCAAGCTTATATCCAAGGATAGAATCAGCTGCAATTAAAGAATCGCTGAATGCGCCATCAAAAAAAGATTCGGGAACATTCAATTCTTTCATAAAATATTCTTTAGTCTTTTCAACCGGCTGCTTCCGATCCTTTGCCGATCTTAATTTACTTCTTAAATAGAGTTTCACCGCCTCAATATTCTCATCAACATTTTGAGCTACCGGATAACTCAACAGTAATTGCAGATCGGTATCTCCATGCGCATGAAATAAAGCGATATCCAAACCTTCTTGTTGAAGCTCCATTATCAAGGTTTCCTTCAACTCCCGGCTCATTTCATGGAAAAGATTTTTCATTCTTCCTCCGGGAACAAACAAACCGGGAAATTGTTCTTGCAGAGATAGTTTTTCATCTGCCCATGCTGTAAGTGAATTCGATATGTACCCATGTCCAAGAAAAACCAAAGCGTTGTCAATATAATTTTTCTCTTTCTTGATCTTTGCAACACGGTTTAAGTATGAATTTAGAATTTCATATTTATTAATATCAATACCGGAAGGTTTAATTCTTGCCGAATAAATATCTCTTACAATTCTTTGCGGAGAATCCGGCAGCAAAGAATAATAATGATAAAGTTTGTTGACGCTGTCTTGCCTTAAATATTGAAATTTAAGGTCCAAGTCATCATAAAATCTATCTGAAGGAACTGAAGACCGGAACCAAGGATATTTTTCCTCATCAAGTTTGAAAGCCGAAGTCATGTGTTGGGCATTTCTGATCATCGGAATAGGAATATCACCAATAAAAACAACACCTTCTAATGGTGGTTTTTGATTATAAAGTCTTACTATTTCTTTTTTTACTTCATCAGGATTTTTCCAATCGCTTATGAGAATATAAGTTGATAATCCATCTGCTTCGACGGAGTTTTTATAATTAATTACTTCATCTTTACAATTGTTATAGGTATTCACATCAATGATGATGGCAAATGCTGTGGCATTTTTCTTTTCCGGTTTTATTTCTTGAACTTGTGAATATCCAAAATGGAAAGAAACAACTAATAAAATGAAAACATATTTTACTCTTAAAAACATATTATCTCCTTTTGAGTGACCAATAAACACAATTACTTAATTAATGAAGCTTTTTTTATCTGAACCATATTACCCGAACGGAGTTGAATGATATAAATACCACTGGACAAAGTTTTATGCAATGTCTTCTCAATGTTAAACTCAACATTATATTTCCCTGAAATCTGAAACTCATTTATCAATTCTGCTACTTCCCTTCCCAGTACATCAAATACTTTTAATTGAACATTCCCAGCATTTTTAATTTCATAACGGATTATTGTAGTAGGATTAAATGGATTTGGATAATTTTGATTCAAGATAAAATCAATCTTAAACTTTTCATCATCTATTCCGACTATCGGTTCTTCGCCTAAAATATAACCCGCAGAAGTTCCAAAAAATGCTTGCCCGGTTGGATTTATTGCGGCAGCAAAAAAGAAATATTGATCAAAGAAAGTACTATTCTTTCTCCATGTGGAACCAAAATCTGTTGTTTTAATTATATCACCACTATATAGTGCAATATATCCTAACGAATCGCCGGAGAAAGCAATTTTATAAAAACCGGAGTCAATATCATTTAATCCGTGATTGATATAATTCCACGTGGCTCCTTTGTCTGTGGTTGTACAGATAAATCCTTCTCCGATTGCCATTGCTCTGTTCGCATCAATTTTTGCAAGGTCTTCAAAATCTCGTTTTGTAAAGTCAACCGGAAAATCGATTAAAGTAACGGGGTTCCAAGTAGTTCCACCATCGGTCGTTCTTTGAGTCCAAAGATCGGGACCAAGAAGTACCGCAGTTTCAGCATCAAACGCAACAACATTTCCGGAAATATAACCCGGTCCGGCAAACATTTTTAATTGATTCCAATTATCTCCGCCGTCGGTTGTTTTATAAACGTAATACTCTCCATAATCATTAGTACTAAGACTAAACCAGGCATATCCATTATCATTATTTCCGAAATCTAATCCACCGATAAGATTTCTGGAGGAAGGTTTAACCGGCGATAAAACTGTCTGCCATGTTGTTCCAAGATCGGTTGATTTTACAATATGGCGACTTTCTTTTAAAATGAATCCAATATTATTGGGAAGAAATATCATCGCCCCTGAATTGTTTTTCCCCGCATTTGATAAATAGTCCCATGATTTACCTGTTCCATCATTACTAACATACACATCTCCATTCCTTGTAACCGCGAGACCTTTTCCTCCCGCAAAACTAAAATTAATTATTGAGGATGGTGTTTTCTTTGCAGATGTTTTCCAGGTAGTTCCAAAATCATCAGAATAAATTATTTGACTTGAAGTACCAAGCGCATATATTTTATTTTCAATGCCTACAATAGCTTGTAATCCGAAAGCAAAATCTAAAACTTCATTTGACCAGGTTTCACCTCCATCTGAAGTTTTAATTAGAAATGCTTTGCTGAAGCCATCGCTACCAACACCAATTCCTTCCAGATCATTCTTGAAATAAGCATCTTTAACTCTATCATATACTGTAGAGAATGATTGACTTTTCTTCACCCAATTAATACCGCCATTGGTTGATTTGTACGCCGGTAGAATTAAACCGTTGAATTCGTTTCCCTCTCCAATTGCAATTACATCAGTAGAATTAAGCCACTTTACATATTTTAACATTCCAAAGAAGTTATCACTAATTGCCGTTGAGAATTTCCAGGTTTCACCGCCGTCGGTAGAATATTTTTGAATATCCTTTTTATCTCCGACCAAAACTCCGTTGTTGCCTTTAAAATCAAGATCATACCAGTACTTTGCTGTGGTTGTTACTAAGGAATCTTTTATAGCCCAATTAACTCCGCCATCGGTTGTTTTAAGTAGATAAATGCGCAACATTTTTCCTGCAATAATGAAACCGGTATTATGATCGGTAAATTTCACCATATAACAGAGACTGAAAATAACGTTTGGAGCAACTTTTGCAAAATTGTACGACGTCCATGTTTCTCCACCATCTGTGGTTTTAAGCACCGCACCATTTAAAGTTGTAGCCCATCCGGTATTCGCATCAATAAAATAAACTTTTGCAAAATCGCTGGTTATTCCGGAGTTTTGTTCATTCCAAGTTTTTGTGCCATCGGTCGTTTTATAGATCAAACCCTTGTTACATACAATCCATCCGGTAAGGCTATCGACAAAAGCCATATCTTTAATAGTTTCTTTAATATCAGGACTAGAAAATATTTGTAAATTTTGGGGAAAGGAGGTTCCCGCAAAAACAAAGATTACGAATAAAATAAATAACTTTTTCACGATCATTTCTCCAAATGTTATTAAATAACTTTTACACGGTATTCAATGATGAAATCAAATTCCGAACGGTGTGTATTTTTAAATGAATCACTTGAAATGGGTTTTACTGTAGAATAGTTCAGATGAAAAAGAATCTTATCTGAATTCCAAACATTCACCTCCGAGGTGAGCGAAAAACTGTGTTGCAGAAATGCTGATTCAAGATAAATCAAATCGTATATTCGTGCATTTACGAAATACAGTGAACCTCTTTCGTTATAATTCAATTCATATTTTTGATTTGCTCTTATAGTTACTCCGTATGAAAATAATGATGAAACATCTTCTGACCAATTATAATTTATTCCAATTTTTCCAAAATATTGATTGAATTGAATTGACGAATAAACGACAGAATAATGATCATCCTCTTTTTTCGAGAAGATTGAAATGCCCGCTTCAAGTCCGGCGGAAATATCTTTGCTGATTATTTGTTCGTATCCGGCAATGAGAGAATGCGAGTAAAGATTTCTTTCATAATAAAGAACATCTGCCGGTGGATATTTTGCCCAACCATTTCTCTTTAGATACCTATAACTTAACCCGGTAATTATATCTTTCGAAAAATGTTTAGATGCTTTTAGACCTACTTCTACATAATCATCTTTCCAAAAACCAACTCCCTTCGGATCAAGCGCGTCATCTTTTATACTATTTTTTTCAAAACCCGAATTAAAGAATCCCGCTAATCTAAAATCATCAGAATTATTATAAGCAAAAGTAATTCCCGAAGCATATCCGTTCGTATAAGAATATCTTGTTTCAACTTTTTTCCTCAGGACATTAGGTAAGTCGTATCCTTTAAATTTAAGAATAATTGTTTCTTGAGTAAGTGAACCTTCATCTTCGCGGTAGGATATTTGTTCGTTTTTATCCGTTACATCCAGCGTTAATCCTAGAGATAATTCTTTATTAATCGAATAACCAATACCTAATTTTCCGTGTATATCCCGATGTTCAGAAGTTGGACGAGGAGAAACGGTTTTCAAACCTTCATCGACTGTATAATCGAGATTAACACCGGCAGATAACTTATCCGAAATATTTATTGCATACTGGGCATTGATAAGAATTCCATTTATTCTTGAGCTGCCGGAAGTACTGTCCCCAATTAAAAATGGATTATCTGTATCATAATCTCTCGTAAAAAACCAATCCCAGTTTTTTCTCACCAATTTAGAAAAGCCAAAACTTCCCTTGAAATTCTGTGTTGAGTCAATAGATTTCTTCCCGGAAGCAAAGAAACCAAATGATTGATCTGTTCTTGGCGTAATAAACTTTTTAAATTCACCTTCACTGTTTTTAGTAATATTTTTTAGTGAAAGGAATTCATCATCAAGGCTGAAATCTAAGTAAGCTGGATTATTTCCGAAATAATAGGAATCTAAATTAAATCCTTGATTGAAGATTGTAGAAAATCCAGTCTCAAATTCTTTATAGTTTTGAGCGAACGTATTGTTCCCAAAAGAAAAGAGAAAGAGAATTAGAAAACAAATCTTGAATAAACAAGATTTATTCGAATCTGTAAAGCGCAATATATTTTCTTTACTTAACATATTATTCAATGATATTTTCCGGGTGATGGAGCATTGATTATCATAAAATCAACTGATGAGTTGTTCTCATCTTTTAATATTTTTCTATTACTATCTGAAATTAAAATTCTTTCCATCGATTTACCCGTGTAGAATTGGATGCCTCCGGTAGAACCAGCGTCAATTCCTTCATTCAAGATTTTTTTATCGAGTTTTGTCGGATCAGCTTTATATTCAACGCCATCAAACACTGATCTGTAAGGAATTAAAAACTGATCGTCAAAAGGTAAAAGCGAATCAGCGGAGAAATTTGAGAGAATGAGTGCGCCCGTTTCACCACCGATTAGCCAATCATTTCCCGCGGTTTGATATATTTTGATCATATTCGGAATAACTGGATTATCAATATCCGGTGCATCATCTTTGTAAAATTCAAAATCAGCATGGGAGAGATCAACGCTGTTTGGTGCATTCATCCGGTGATCGATCGCGTCTTCAGCACATAACACAAACTGTCCTGGCTGAATTGGATAATCTTTCCCGGTTCCGGGGAAAATCCAAATACTTTTAGAATGAATGAATTCCGGATCATCACGATAATGAAGTCCTGTATTTGAATTGGTATATACGATGGCGATCATCATTTTATCAAGATATAAAACAGAATCCGATTGATTAAACACCTCCACATATTTATCGTGGTAATACAGACCTGAACCTTGCGGACCACATGCATAAATCTCGCTGATGATTAAAGGAGAGCCTCCCACCACCATGTCCATTTCAAGATCGATATTAGCCGGACTTGCAGCATTTAGTTCAAGTATCCTCGTTTTTTTATTTACCAATTTAACATTCGTTACAGTTGTCCCGGAGATAATTTGCATTTCCCCGCTATGCATTATTCGAGTGGCAGTTATAATATATTTATCCGAGATGATCCCTTTGATCTTAATTACGCCGTTAGAATCGGAATAAAGATGATAGCTGCTTCCAAGTAAGTTTGATTGTAACAGCACTTCAGCATTTCTAACTTTATCACTTCCAAAAAGTGTTTGCATGAATCCTGAATTATCTTTCAAGGTAATCTGAAATTCAATTTCTCTCTCTGTTTTCTCCGGTTTCGGATCGGTTCCCAAAATATCACTACAATTGAAAGAAAGAACTGAGATTATCAGAGCAAATGATAGTTGGTAAAGCCTATTAATATTTATTGTATTCATCATCTTAAAAAATTAAATGTGGTACTTAAATCTATACCATAAAAAATATCTGGATTCCTTCTTTCGTAAATAGGTGACGACGGCGGACTTCTTTTGCTCTGGTATAACGGACGGTTATTCAAAAAGTTATTTACATAAAAAGAAATTGCAGCGCCTTTCCACAATGATTTACTAACTTTTAAATTGAAGAGCCATTTGTTTGGTTTGTCTTCTTCAAATAGATCGTAAGGCTGGATCGTTCGTTCAATTGCGGAATATTTTGGATCCATTCTTTCGTTTACCGGAATTAATACAACACCTTCCGATGCTGAATAATACCCAATTGCTAGAGTATCCTCATATCTTCTTCTACCCGATATTTCAATAAGTTTTTGTTGTAAATGAATGGTGAACCAAATACCTAATGATCTTGCCTGAATTTCAAATCGGTAATTAATGAGTAAATCTTTTGAGTAGTTTTCAGTAGAAGTGTACATCGGCATAACTTCCGCATTAAGCGAAGAAACATTTCTTGGAGAAGAAAAATAATACCCACTTGATGTTCCATTTTCTTCATAGATATAAGCGCCGTCAATTTTCAAAACAGTATTAAGAACCGGGATTTGTTTGGTCGTTAATGATGCTTCAATTCCTTGAACAGTCATCCAACCATTATTTGAATATTGAGCGTATGTATCCAAATAAGTTCGTGAAATGAAATTGTTGGATTGATCCGGCCAATTAGGATATGTACGTTTATAGTATAAAGTTGGTTCATTAAAACTTTGGAACATGCCGGTAGTTTTGTTGATATAACCCGTAATTGAAAATCCAAAAAAATCAAACTGCTGATCTACACTGATTTCATATTTACGTTGCGTATAGCCTTTGATATTTTCGTTCGCTTGCTGTCTTATAAACGTTGAGACTAACGAAAAATTACTGTCCGGGTATTGTGGATTAACTACAGATACCGTATCAATAATGTCATAATATTTTGGTTGAGCAAATATCATCCCCAATGGTGGTGATTTTGAAGTTACTCCATAACCTAAACGTATTTGTGTATCCTTTGTTAAATTCATCGAGAAAGTAATACGTGGATTTAGAAAACTACCGTTGCGTGATTCAATTAAATCCCCTTTGCCGATCAATCCTTTTAGATTAATTCCATCCGGGCGATAAACTTCATACCTAAAACCAAATTGCAGTGTGAAAGGTCGAAAAAATACTCCGGTGATTTTATCTTCAGAATAGAAGCTGAGAATGGAGTAATCGGGAATATCATTATAACTTCTTAATCGTGGAGTTGTTATAGAAACCGATGGCGGAAAGAGAGGATCAAAAATGATTCCCTCACCTTTATTAAAATCATTTCTATAAGTAATCCCGGCCATCCAACCATGCAGATAATCACCGGTAAAAAATTTGTAGTTGTAATTAATATCAGAATATAGATTCCACACATCACCATTGATATTCTTTTTACCTAAATATGAACCAAAAACAATTCTTCCTTCTTGAGTTCCTTCATCAAGCCGATTAGAGATGACGATATTATCACGAGAAACGAGTTGTTGCGAATATGAATTTTGTCTTGTGTAAGAGATAGACAATTTGGCGGACAATTTGTTAAATGAATTAAAGAACTTCGAAAAATCACCGGTGTATTTCAAATTCAGATCGCGATTATACCAGGCTTCTCTTAAAGCATATCCCGGTTTTTCTTTGTACTCATCGAAAGCTCTTGTGAGATAAATAATATTTTTCAAATTAAAATCTTCATCATCTTTTTCAATCGACAATTGAGCCGCAATTCTTGTGTATCCGTCTCCTTGAACTCGAATATCTCTTTCTGAAGAAGCAACATTAAAATTACCATTCAACACCCAATCAATCAAAGTAAATCCCGAACTCAGATTCATCTCGTACAGTTGAGGATTATATTTGATCTTTGCTTTGGGCGTTTCGGCAATCGCACTTGTTTTTACAAGTAATAAACCATCTGTAAGATCACCATACTGAACCGAAGGAATACCGCGAATGATCTCAACTTCTTTAATATTTTCAGCCGGAATAGAACGAAGATCAATTCCGCTATTCGCGGAAGATTGCCCAATACCAATTTGCATATTTGCATTATTGGAGATCGGGATACCATCTAAAATGATTTGTGTGCCCAATGCATCGCCACTGCGTATTTGCGCCTTCTCCACATTGTTCAAAGTTGGATTTGTAGTTTCAACACCCGGCGTTAATTTCATAACATCATTGAGACTTGAAGCCTGGATATGTTCAATTTCACTAGCGGATACTGTTGTTTTGGTTTCAGGTGTAGTGGGAATAAAATCGGATTGAGCCGTTACTATAATTGTTCCGATCTCAAAGGAAGTGCTTTTCAAAATGAAAGTTTTTTCTGTCGTTCGGTTTGCTTGTAACTCAATTTGAAGTAATATTTTTTCAAAACCGATATATGATACCTGGACATTGTACACTCCGGGTCGAGAAACAATTTTATATTTACCATGGTTATCTGCAATTGTACCATTGTTAGTTTCTTTTAAAAGGATATTGGCATAAGGAAGTGGTGTTCCCTTTTCATCGGTAATTGTTCCTGTCAGTGTCCCAATATTTGATTGAGGGAATGATAGAAATCCAATCGTAATCCATAGCAAACAAAAATATTTTAACATAAATTATGATGAGAACGAAATAAAAAGAAGGGCGAAATTACTTTCGCCCTAGATGAACAACATTATTTCAAGAGAACCATTTTTTTCTTAGCGCTAAACTGCCCGGCATTTAATTCATAGAAATAAACACCACTCGCAAGTTTGGAAGCGTCAAACTCAACTTTATAGTTTCCGGCTTCCTGAGTTTGATTCACAAGATTCATAACTTGTTTTCCAAGAATATTGTAAACCTTCAACTCAACTTTTGATCTGGCTGCTAAACTATAATTTATTGTTGTAACCGGATTAAAAGGATTCGGATAATTCTGTGCTAAAGAAAATTCAACAGGAATGGTAAGATCAACTTGAATTGCATCAGAATAGGTGTAACTTCCATCAAAGTCAACTTGTTTCAGTCTATACGAAATTTTTCCGTTTTTATTCGGAGTATCCACAAATGTGTAAGTGGATGCTTCAGTTGTTGAACCTTGACCTTTTACAAAACCTATTTTTGTCCAATTTTTGCTCTCCAATTTTCTCTCAATGTCAAAACCCGAGTTATTTTTTTCGGTTGCGGTTTTCCATATGAGATTTACTTTGTTATCAGCAATTGTTGAACTAAAAGACATAAGTTCGACCGGAGTAGCTGGATTCGCATGTCCCTTTATAATTGTACCACCCGTTCCAGAAAGCCACATATCATCACCAACAACTGCCATACTGAAAATTGTGTTGGAGGTAACTTTTTTTGAACTCGTCCAGTTTGCTCCTCCATCCGTTGTAAAATAAATGTTACCATTTATATCACCGAGCCAAAACGTATTTTCATCTTTGAATCCAATGCTCCAGATACTATTGCCGTCATAAGCGGAAGGGAATGTTAAAGCAGTCCAAGTTGCACCGCCGTCAGTAGTTTTTGAAGCCTGAGGACCTGTTGTGTAACCGCCAATAACTCCAAAATTATCATTTAAGAATTTCATGCAGAAGAAGCTGCCTGCAATTCCGGTAGTTAAAGCATTCCACGATGTCCCGCCATCAGTAGTTATATATGCCTTTGCACTAGCACCAACTGCAATTACTTTTTGAGGATTAAATACTTTTACAGCCCATATTCCAGTCGTTCCAAAAGGTGTATTTCCAGTAACCCAGGTAGTTCCGCCATCAGTAGTTTTTATAATACCACCACCTGAACTAACAGCGTACCCGTTATTTGCATCAACAAATCCCATATCATTATAATCTGTGGATGTACTAACGATAACTGATTGTGTCTGTTCAACAAACGTAGCACCTGCATCAGTTGTTTTGAATAATTTGTTAGTTCCAGTGCCTGCATACCAGACATCAGCATTAACGACGTCAAATGAATAAACTTGTCCCAGAAAATCTTTTCCAACATTATCCCATGTAGTACCACCATTAATTGTTTTTAGCAAAAATCCTGAGGAAGTAGTCCCGCCAGCAACGTAACCAACAGAGCTACTTGTAAATTTGATCATTCGTAATTGTGTAGTTGTAACGGCACTAAATTTTGGAACCCAGATGTCGCCGTTATCTGTACTTTTTGAAATATTCCCGAATTTCCCAACGGTGTAAATATCTGTACCATCATAATCTGTTGAATAGAGAACATCTGTTAATGTGTTTAGTCCTGTCCAGGTAACTCCACCATCTGTAGATTTAAAACAAGGAGTCGTAACGAGAGTTATTGCGTTATGGGTTACATAACCGGTATTGGCATCCTTAAATTTAACACTATTTGGAACCATTAAAGAATTAACAGTTGAGCTTGTCCAAGTAACACCGCCATCCGTTGTACGATAGACTGCACCGCTATTTTGAGTTGCAACCCAGCCGGTATTTGCATCAAGGAAAAAGATATCCCAAATGGTTTTGGTTGTAAGGAGAGTAGCATCAAGCGCCCAGGTAGCACCACCATCAGTTGAATGATAAAGTCCGCCTGTTGAAGTACCACCAATAAAAATATTATTTGCAGTAATAGCGCAAACAGCATAAATTGAAGTTGTATAAGGAGAAGTAACCGTTTGCCAGTTAGCGCCACCATCAGTTGTTTTTGCCAAATAACCATTTGCGCCACCAACAAAACCGGTATTTGCATCAATAAAATCAACTGCATACAAATATTCGGTGGTCGGAATATTAATATAGTTCATAGATGCTCCACCATCGGTGGTTTTCATGAGCAAACCTTTGAGACCACATACATAACCGACCAACGGACTAACAAAATCAGCCTTCTTAAATTCTCTCCCGGCTGTATCAGCGACCGAGTAATTCCATGTAGTTCCACCATCGGTCGATTTTGCAATAATTCCTGCAGTTCCGAATGCCACTAGAGTATTGGTTCCCAGAACTTTAACACTATTCAATGTATTCCCATTCGGTTTTGGGTTTAGCCATTCCCAATTAAACGCTTGCGGAAACAAAGAAACGGATAACATGAACACTAGGAAAAGTGTAGTCACTTTTTTCATAACTTACCTCATTTGTTTATAGATACATTTAATTAATTGATTCCTTATTCTATTTCATCCTCGCTCTCGATTTTTACTTCAGTTGATTTAAATACCTTTCCGTCCGGTTTAATATGAAATGGATTGACGATATCTTTTGTTTCTGTTTCGCTTAAGAAGACAGTAAGCATTGGCTTAACTAACGCTTTTTTAATTTTATCGACATTTGTTTTTGATGGATCAAAATAGAGAAATGCCGAGGGTACTTCAGTATAGCGTGTTGAAAGTCTCACAATTCCCTCATCTGCTGATAAGTGACTTGTAAGTGAACTAAAAAATCTTCTCAACGTGGGAATTCCTGCTTCAGGCATCGGGAAAATAAAAACAGAAAGTTGTTCGGGAGAAAAGTCTTTGTAGTCGTTAAATTTTCTATCGTACGGTCTGAAAATTCTTTGCTTATAATTGTCGAGAGTTACAAATCCTTTATCAACACCTTTATCAGCAACCTTGAAATCCAATTCAACTTTTTCAGTTGCTTTTGCTTTCTTCGCCATAACGAATTCTTTTTCAATTTGAGCAATAAGTTTCTGCGTATTCGTTTTTGATGCATCATAAAAGATATTAGCCATTACCGGTTCTCCGAAATGGGTTTCAAATCCGTAAACTGCTTCGTTTTCTTTTAAAGTGTAAAACAAATTATTGAAATCGTAGAGATCGAATAAACCATATATGCCGACTTGCCATTGAGCCAATGAATCAACACCACTTTTAATTTTTCTAACTTCCATTTTAGTTGGAGTAAAAAGTGATTTTTTTACTTTCTTTTCTGATATGACTTTCGGATCATAATAAATTACCACAGAATGAGATTTAGCGTAAGTGTCTAATCCTGAAATTCCATCAATACTTTCCAATTGACTTTTTAGCGACATTGAACTACCGTAGCACTTGATATTTTTTAATCCTGTTTGTTTATAAACGGCGAGATTTGGATTTTTATCAAAATTACCCCATCGTTCCGATATCGTTGTAAATTCAAAATTCATTGCTGCACCAAGACTTAACAAAATAAGTACTACAGTTGCAACGGGAGCTAAGTATTTCAATTTATTACTTTTATTCATTGTCAGCGATTTAGTATCGGGACATGCATGAATACAATCTGAACAAAGGTTACAATCAATATGATTAACTTTTTCAAATTTAGAAATGATAATTCCTTGCGGACATTCTTCATCGCAAATTCCACATTCTGAACAAGTATCGGTATTTCTCGTAATTTTTGAGATTGGCATGAGGAAGCTTCTCATAAAACCTAACTCATTGGCTAAACCTACTAAAACTAATCCGAGGAGTAGCCAGATATAGCTTAGTCCGGCGCCAAAATAGTTTGCAATTAAAAATAAAAGAATTACCACTACTGCACCAACTACATTTAAGAAAATGTTACTAATTGCTCCAAGCGGACAAAGATATTTACACCAGAATAATCTGAAGAATATTGAACCGAGAATCGTCAAAATGAATGCCGGTATCGCAAAGTACAAAACGATATCGGCATTATTAAAAAGATTGACTGATGCAAAGTAGGGATCGAATTCTTTGCAGAATAATTCACTGCTCGTCATTGTGTAATATAACGCAGCAAAGAGAATTCCGTACTTCAATGATCGTAAGGGACGATCAAGAATCTTCGGCATATCAATTCTTATTTTTAATTTATCACCAAATTTCCCCAGCCACTCTGTTACTGTTCCGATGGGACAGACATAACTGCAAAAAAGTTTTCCTATGAAAATAATTCCTACAATTACACCTATTCCAAGTAGAACTTGAGTTTCACTCATATTGCAGGACATGGTTCCCTGGCTTAACTTACTACCCAAAGATGCTATCCCGCCAAAAGGACAATATGCTTCAAAATCAGAAACATAAGCAGGATCAAAAAGTGGTCTGATCGCAACATAACCGATCAGTCCCAAGAATATTGATTGAAAGATTACCCGAACTTTGTTAGTCATTACAACTCCGTATTTAAATAGTTATTTTAAATCGAATTATGAGATACATTTATTTTGTTACAATCATTTTCTTAACATTGAAATGATTATTTCCATTATCCTGAAATGAATTTAGTTTATAGAAAAATACTCCGCTCACATATTTTGATGCATCGAACACAACAGAATGTTTACCGGCATTAAGTTCTTTGTTTATCAACGACTCAACTAATTCGCCAAGAACGTTATAAACGCTTAATGTAACTTTAGAATTCATAGGTAAAGTAAATGAAATGTTCGTCTCGGGGTTGAAAGGATTCGGATAATTTTGAAGTAATTCAAATTTTTCCGGAAATTCAGTCTTTACTTCAATGATATTTGAATAGGTGAATGAACCGTCGAGATCAATCTGTTTAAGTCGGTAATAATATTTTTCTGAATTTAAATTATTATCTGAATATGAATAATCATTTTTCTCCGTAGCCGTTCCATTTCCACGAATGAATCCAATTTTTACGAAAGCAATCTTGTCTCTACTTCTTTCAATTTCAAATCCATAATTGTTTGTTTCCGTTGCTGTTGACCAACGCAGTAATATTTTTCCTTTTTGGAAATTCGCAGAGAATGAAGCTAACTCAACCGGAACAACATTATCCCCAATCTGGGATAAGAAAATATCTTCATTACCACCAGATTTTAAAGAATCGGTTCCAATCTTTAAATAATTTTTATAATAGCCTACGGCGAAGATTTTTCCATTTGAATTAATAGTAGCATCAGTTATCCTATCTAAATCATCTCCGCCGGCTTGTTTAACCCAGAGAAGTTCCCCGGTTAGAGATAATTTCATAAAATAAACATCATCGTATCCAACAGAGGTTGCATTTAAAGAAAGATTTCCGAATTTTGCTCCGGCTAATGCAGTGCTTCTAAAATTTCCAAATGCGTAACAATTTCCTTCAGTATCTGTAAGTAATTTCGAACAGTTATCACTGTTTTCTCCACCGAATGTTTTTACCCATTTAAAATTTCCATCTGTATCAAATAGTGCAACAAAAGCATCGGTTAACGTATCACCATTTGCATAAACAAGAGTTGAACCAAAAGTTGCAAGACTATCAAAGCTACCTCCAACATATAAATTTCCATTTATATCTACATCGATTGCATATCCAACATCTGCTTTTGGTCCTCCGGCACTTTTAGCCCATTGTATTTGTCCTTGAGCGTTATACTTAGCCACAAAAATATCGTTGCTCCCATTTCCGATAAGTGTAATATTTCCAAATGAAGCAGTATCGGCAAACATTCCGGTTACATAAATATTACCATTTGCATCGCAAACAACAGCTTTACCTTCTTCACCTGTTTTAACTCCTCCGGCTGAAACACCCCATTGTATAACTCCATCAGAATTATATTTTACTATATAAATATCTCTTTCACCTTTTGTTGTTAAAACAATATTATCAAAAGTAACAGTTGGTGCGGTAGATGAGCCATAATAACCAGTTATAACGGTGTTGCCATTATTGTCGTAGGCAAGTCCTCTCACAGAAGATTGGGATACATCTCTTCCTTCACGAAACCAGAGAATATTACCCGATGTATCATATTTCGCTATAAAGGCATCTAAATTTCCCGCAGAGGTTCTCGTCACAGTATCAAAAGTAGCCATTCCAAAATAATGTCCTGCCACCACTAAATTTCCTGTATTATCAATAACTACCCCGTATCCTCTATCAGTCAAAGAACCGCCTCCTTTTTTTGACCAAATAGCATTTCCCAATTTGTCAAACTTTGTCAGGAAGAATTCACAATTACCTGTGCCAGTAAGACCTGGCGCTGACAAAACAATCCCATTTCCAAAATTTACAGATGGAGAAAAGGTTTCCCCTGTCATGTAAATGTTTCCTGCATTGTCGGTAGTAATTGCATTGCCGTATTCTTTATAAATGCCGCCATAGTTTTTATTCAAGCTAAAGTCAGGATCTTGCGCATGGATTTGAGAAGTAACAAAAAGAAGCAAGAAAAGGAGTAGATTATTTTTTGTACCAATATGTTTCATAAGAACCTCTGATGATAAGTTATGGCTGTTGCATCGGTTTAGCGGACACAACAGTCAAATTGATTAATTATAATTCATTTATCAAATTATCTAAAGAACCTTCTTCTAATGGACCATCGACTACAATAATAAACTTATCTAAAGTAAAGTATTTTTTGGCAATTCGCAATACATCTTCTTTTGTTACAGAAACAATACGCTCTGCTTTTTTATCGAAAAAATTGAACGGCTGTTTATTCTGAATCATTTCAAATACAAATTGAGAAGCATCGTCAGGCGTTTCAACATAGAAAGGTAAAAGTCCGATCAATCTTTGTTTCGCTTGATTCAATTCTGTATCAGAAACATTTTCTTTTAGTAATTTATTTATTTCGCTAAATATTCCTTTGATAACTTTCTCTGTGTTTTTCGGTCCTGTTTTGGTATTAAATTTCCAATAACCAAGTCCATCGCTTTTGCTCCAGAGTTCACTCTTTATTCCGTAAATCAGTCCTTGCTTGTCTCGAAGCTCAATTCCCATGCGTGAGGTTAATGCACTTCCGGCTAATATATGATTAAGCACAGCCACAATTTCTTCCTCTTCCGGTTTCACATCGTTGAAAGGAGCAAAGCCAATATTGATTGTACACTCCGAATAATCTTTTTCAGAAAATACTTTGATTTCTTTTTTTGTTAACTCTTTAACTTTTGGTGCTTCAATGATAGGCGGAGCGTTCTCCAGTTTTTTCCAATTACCGAAATATTTGTCAGCCAATTCCTTCATAGCTTGCGGAGTCATATCACCAACCATAAGAATTGTTAATCTCGCGGGATCAAGATATTTTTTATGCAGTGCAACTAAATCATCTCTTTGAATGCTTTTGATCGACTCTTCGGTACTATTGATCTTCGTAATTGGATGATCTTCAAATAGGTGATTGAACAAATAGTAAAATGACTTTATAGATGTTTTCTTAAATCGGTCTCTTGCGGAAATTATTTCTCGTGGTCTAACTTTATCAATATCATCTTTACTCAACAGTGGATCAGTCACCATATCAAATCCGATCTTCATCATTTCATCGGCGTTTTCAATAAGTGAATTGCCTTGAAAAAAGAAACTCTTATAACTTCCGCTGGTTGAAAATGATAAAGGAACGAACGCCATTCTCTCTGAAAGTTGTTCATAATTTAGATTTTTCGTTGCTCTATTCATTACACTACTTAAGAATGAAGATATTCCAGGTTTTTCCCCTTCGAGGGCTTCCGGTATTATTCCGGTTTCAAACAAACCAACAATTGAGACAGTCGGGATTAAATGATTTTCCATTGTATGAATGGTAATCCCATTTTTTAATTTCATCGTTTTGATCATCGGTTCAATAGGCTTTGGTTTTATCACCTCATCATCTTTTACCGAAAGAAAAGAATTCATCAACTCAAGAGCTTCAACAGGCGGTTGGAAATAAAAAGCGTCTCCTGAATTTTCGAAGATACTCTCTTGATCATTTAGATCTTCAGAATCACTATCGCCACTCGGTTTATTTTTCTTCTTTTTAACTCCTTCCTTTGGATATGAATATCCGACAGTAACTTGGTCAGGATTAAAATATTTTGTCATTACTTTTTGAATATTTTCTTTCGTTACACCAAGAACTTGTGAGTCAAATTCGTTAAAGAAATCCCAGCCGAAATAAGTCTCATACCGACTAATGCGGCTTCCGATATCTGCATTTTTTATATAATTGGTCGCTTGAGAAAATTTATACCGGTTTTTTACTTTCTGTAATTCATGATCTTCTACAAGTTCGGTTTGCATTTTTTTTATTTCTTCCCAAACAACCGACTCAGCTTTCTTTACCAGACTATCCGCTTTAACGCTTACGCTAATTTGAAAAAGTGGTGGGTCTTTAGCCATTCCAAAACCACCGGCTGCCGCCGTTGAGATTTGATCTTTTTCTACAAGCCGTTTGTAAAGTCTTGCGTCACGGCTCTTTTCACAAAGAATCATTGCCGCCAATTTTAGTGAAGCTGCATCGGAGTCCTGGTATGTAGGTACATGAAAAGCCAATCTGAAAGATGGTTGAGTTATATCTGCGTGATAAAGTGTAAAAGCTTTTCTAACTTTTTGCGGTTCTTCCGATGACCATACCTGAGGCACTGCCGAACCTGATGGAATATTCTCATAATATTTTTTTACCGTTTCTAACATTTTGTTCGTTTCAAAATCACCGATCAAAACTAAGAATGAATTGTTCGGCGTATAAAACGTTTTATAATATTTGAAAGCATCTTCTCTGGTTATGTGGCTTAAGTCGCTAGGCCAGCCGATAATCGGATTCTGGTTTGGATGAGAATTATAAGCAATCGAGTTCATAGATTCTTGAAGAATACCATTTGCCTGGCTTTCGGATCTCATTCTTCTTTCCTGTTTAATCACTTCAATCTCGGATTTAAACTCAACCGGGTCAAAAATGCAATTCTGCATTCTGTCGGATTCAATTTCGAACGCGACATTTATTTTGTTTGCAGGAAGGTATTCGTAATAACTTGTCATATCGTTCATAGTAAAAGCGTTAAAAACTCCGCTATTTTTTGTGATCACTTTCGACGCTTCACCTTTTCCATATTTTGGAGTTCCTTTAAACATCAGATGTTCCACTACATGAGAAATACCTGTAATCCCGAGCGTTTCATCTCTTGAACCAACTCTGTAAGTAAGTTGATGATAAATTAATGGAGCGATGTGTCTTTCCATCGTTAAGACGGTCATGCCGTTTTTAAGTACATGTCTGTAAAGTTTTCCTTCTTCATACTTAGAACTATTTGTGCTAAATCCGACAGTTGTTAGAATGAGCATCATAACAAACTTCAGTACAATATTATTAACCAAGACTGATTTCATTGTGTGAACCTTTTTACTTTATATTATATTTTACTTTTTATCTTCAGAGCGATATTTTTTTTGTCTTTCGCTCGATTCCTTTACAAGTTCAATTTTTTCATCCATTGTCAATTCTCTGTACTTAGGCAAGTCGTTGGTATTTGCTAACAGCCATGCGGAAATAAATGCAAGTTTAGAAATACTTTCAACTTTATCATAATCCACCTTGTCGGCTTTGTCCAGAGGTGTGTGATAATCATCGTGTAAGCCTGCAAAGAAAAAGACCGAAGGAACTTTTTTACGAATAAATGGACCTTGATCGCTCGCAAACGTTAACAAGCCAACGTTATAAAGAATTTCAAATCCCATTTCCTTATTTGCTTCTTCTATAATTTTTTTCATGTCACTTGAATAGAAAATTCCACCAGCCCACATCAGCTTTGGTTCGTTTCTGCTTATCATATCAAGGTTGACCATCGCTACAGTTTTTTCAATATTTTTCATCGGATTCTGATAAGCATAATACCGTGATCCAAGCATTCCCATTTCTTCCGCATTGAATGCTATGAATACAATACTTCTTTTCGGTTTGCATTTTGAGAAAGCCTCTGCTAATTCAAGCATTCCCGCTGTTCCTGATGCGTTATCATCTGCGCCGTTATGAATTGATCCTTTATCTTTTTTATGCATTGCTCCGTAATTCCCCAAACCCACATGATCAAAATGGGCACCGACAACAACAAATTCATTTTTCAAAACCGCATCACTTCCTTCAAGAAACCCAACGACATTTTCCGAAGGGATTAAACTGTTTTTAAAATGAATATCTATCTGGACACTTTTATTCTTCAATTCTTGTGAAATTGATTTGGAGGATGATTCTAAATCATGCAGTTGTTCTTCTAATTCATTAGCCGTAACAGAAAGTAGTTCATTTAAGATATTGTTATTGATATAAATAAGCGGGATGCTCTCTTTGGTCTTTAATTCCGGCAGTGTATATGAATTATTAGAAAATGCTTTAAAGAGAGGTTCTGCTGAAACTACAAATGGAGGTGTAGCTTTGAGTGGGGATTTTGCAACCAAAACTGCTAATGCGCCTTTCTCCAATGCAACAGTTGTTTTCTTTTTAATGCTGTAAATGATGGAACTCTTTTTATTTCGATTAAAAACACTTGTAGTGTCATCTTGTTGCGGATACCCTTCCAACATTAAAACGATTTTGTCTTTTACATCTATTTTCTCCCCATTTTTGGTTACATAGTCGCTATAGTTATTGGGACCTTCAGCAATTCCATATCCGACAAATACAACTTGCGCAGAGAGTGAGAGACTTTGCGGTATTTTATAATCAATGATGAAATCATTTCTGTAATCGAATTCTTTGGTTTTACTTCCGGTCGGTAAATTAGAAATAAGTTTTAAAGAATTATTTTGAGCTAATTTTGTATCGAGAATGAAAAACTTTTGAAAATACTTATCATAATAATCGGGTTCAATAGTTTTCATTGATTTCATTAAAGGAGTATTTTCATCATCATCATCGGTTGTAATTTTGACTGGTCTTACGTTTTTTGTTTCAACCGGTTTCAATCCAATATCATAGAAGCGGCGGGCAATAAAACGAGCTGCTTCAAGATTCTCATCAGTTCCTGCTCCTCTTCCTTTAAGGCTGTCATCTGCAAGCACAGAAATAAATTTTTGTAAATCTGTTTTGTTGATAAACTCCAAACCCTTTTTGTATCCTTCAGGTATTTGCGGGAGCGCAGTTGTAAACAAAATTAGTGATACAATAAAAAGTTTTTTGAGCAGTAAGATTTTCTTCACGAAGTGACTTTCCTCAATTTTGCATTTTGATAAATTATTTAATCAGAATCATTTTTTTAGATTTAACTTTTCCGTCAACTTTAAGAGTGTAGAAATAGACTCCTGCACTCAATTTATCTGCGGTAAAATTTAGGTCGTAATTTCCGGCTGATTGCTGGTCATTAACAAGTTTTGCCACTTGTTTGCCGAGCACATCATAGACATCTAAGTTTACAAATGAACTTTTCGCAAGCCGGTATTTTATAATCGTACTCGGATTAAATGGATTAGGATAATTCTGCTTTAATTCGAAACCGTTTATATTCACATCTTTTTCATCTT
Organism: Ignavibacteriaceae bacterium; assembly: GCA_023229425.1. Lineage (GTDB taxonomy): Bacteria > Bacteroidota > Ignavibacteria > Ignavibacteriales > Ignavibacteriaceae > UBA1563. The sequence continues at coordinate 108,640 of JALNZG010000005.1, read as the reverse complement.
CAACGCCAACCCAAACACGGTTCGTATAGATTCCGCTTGAAGCTCCACCAAACCAGGCATTGCCATTTGGATCAACTATTGAAGAATAAAGAGTTCCTTCAAAAATGTTTGTGTCATAAATATTTGCCCATGTGTTTCCGGCATCAGTTGTTTTCCATGCTTCTTTTGCTCCAACAGCGTAACCAAGAGATGAGTTGTAAGCAGAAACAGAATTTAGTTGATTGGCTGTACCACTTTGGATGTAATTCCACGATGCGCCGGAATCGGTACTCTTCAAAATAAAATTGACACCTACGGTTAATGCTTCAGTTTCACTTATAAATTCTACCGATAACATATTAGGAGTTCCAAATCCAACCGGTAAATTATTAAAAGTCGGTACCTTCCAATTTTCTCCTCCGTCGGTTGTATAAAGAGCTTTCAAACTATAACCAACGATGATACCGTTAGTTTCATTTCTGAAGGTAACGGCACGCAAATCTTTTCCCGTAATATTCATTTTGGTTGTCCATGAAGCACCGCCGTTTGTGGTTTTATGAATTACATCAAGACCACTACCCAATTTCCCTACTACAAAACCTAAATTCTCATTAACAAAATGCACTCCGTAACTTGTAGTAGTAGCAGAAGTAGTATCGTTTATAATTGCTGACCAGTTTGCGCCACCATCGGTAGTCTTAGCAACCATTTGATAACTACAAGCTGCATAGCCGACATTTTCATTGAGAAAATAAATTGATTGAATATTTAAAGTTGATAATCCGACATTTAAAAATCCGCCTCGCCAAGATTGTCCGCCGTCAGTTGTCTTATGAAATACACCATCAAAACCTGCTGCATAACCTATAAGAGAACTTGGGAAGGACATGCTATAGATTGTTCCGCTCGGCATAGGTGTTAAAAGCTGCCATGTATCACCGAAATCAGGAGAGTAAATAAGTAAACCGCTGCTTCCTGAAATCCAAAGCTTACTTCCTCTCATTTCAATTCCATTCAAAGTTGAACCAAAAGGTGCCCTTATCGGAATCCAGTTTTGCCCACCGTCAGAAGTTCTTACTAAGACACTGCCGCGTGATGCCCCGCCAATTGCAATTCCATTAGTAACATCTTTAAACCGTACGTTCCATAAATTATCATAGGTTCGGTTGGATTCTATTTGGGTTAAATAATTCCATGTAGCGCCGCCATTTGTAGTTTTAAGATGGATGCTCGGTTGCGCTCCCACTGTTGAACCCCAGCCGACAACGTATGCTTCATTTGCAGTTACCATATAAATGCCTCGCATATCTGAGCGGGTATAATTAAAACCACCAAGAGCGGGAGTTGGTGCTAAATTCCAGTTAATTCCATCGGAAGTATAATATAGCGTTGCAGCATCTTTTCCGCATGCAATTCCTTTATTCGCTTCGAAAAAGCTCATTTTATTCATTGTTTTAGTTGTTGTAAGATTTACAACCCAACTAATCCCGCCGTCTGTTGTACTTAAAATCCAACCGGCAGCTGAGGTTGAAGCTAATATCCAGCCTTTCAAATTATCAGAAAAATAAACTGATCCAATTGAAGCTGTTCCCGTAGGTATAGCAGTAATTGAATCAACTATCCAAGTAGTTCCACCGTTTGAAGTTCTTAACAAAGAGCAATTACCTCCACCTACAAAGCCTTTTTGATCATCGAGAAAAAAGATAGAGCTTAATGACGAAGTAGAGTTGCTCCTTTGTTCATGCCAACTTTGCCCTGCATCGGTAGTTTGATAAATTGAACCTGAAACTCCGACAACCCAACCGGTGTTTTCATTAACAAAACGGATGTCATTAAAAGAGGGATAAGTATATGAATTAACTTTTTGAAAGTTAGTAGATTGACTAACTATAAATGTTAACGGGAACGATATTAATGCGATTAGTAGTAAATGTTTTTTCATCTTATTCTCCTATAATATTAATTTATAAAGTAATTATCAGAATGAATAAAGTTTGGTTGTTAAATAGCTTCCGAACTGTGATCTGTTTTTATCATCAAGTTTTGGTTTGTAATTATTATAAATAATACTTAAGTCCAAATCAAAAGAATTCAAAATTTTCACGCCAAATCCACAGGTAACAACATGATAATTGACGTTTGCTCCACCACTCAGAATATCTTTTTCTATCATACCAAAATTATATCCAATTCTAAAAAAAGTGTTGGGAAGAAATTCATATTCGGATCCGGCTTTGATCAGATGATTATTTGAGAGGACATCAGTCAAACGCGAATCAATATATTTTGAAGAATCTGCTTTTACATTTTCAAATTCATATTCCACAGAAACTAATATATCTTTATAGAGATGGTATGAACTGCCGATTCCAAGCTTTATTGAGTTTACCTTCCATTCCCACAGCAACAATTCACGCGCTGGATTTTTTGACCAACTATTTTTGTGATGCAATTCAAAGGAACTTCCAATCAACAAATCTTCCGATAATTTATACCTTCCTTTTGCAAGAATATTGTAATTCTGAAAACTGGCGTACCCTTCACTATATTCTTGGAAGGATTGTGTCGAAGTTGAATAAGGGATAAGTACATCTTCCTTTTGATTATAAATGTCGGCGTGCAAACCAAACTCAGCATTTTTCTCCGGAGTCCAATACAACTGAGCGCCAAATCCTTTTCCTTTTTTTCTAATTGTTTGACTTACGGAAGACGATCTTTTTCTTACAGAAAATGTTTCTCCACGGAAATTAAATATTTCCACTTCTGTCAGGTCTTCACTTTTCGCCTCAATCTTTTCTTGATCATCAGATAAGATTCCTGTTAATCCTACACTAAAATCTTGAGAGATTTTGTATGCAAGACCTATTGTACCGCCGACTTCCCGGTAAAGAACTGTTGCGCGTGAATAAACATTTTTAAGTCCGTCGAGGATACGATAATTTACCGAAGCTCCAAGATACAAGTCAGGAATGATTTCGAAACTGTACATGAATTTTATCGAAGGTCCGTTATAACGAAAAGTTCCTTGATTTGTATCAGCCATAAAAAATGCTTCGCCGGCATAAGTATCATATTTCAAACTTCTCTTTACATCTCTTCGCATTTCATAAGAGTAATTTGTTTCCCCAAGAAATGTTCCATCTTCACCTAAAGTTTTAACGCCCCGGAATCCCATATTGTAAGTTGTGAAGGACTGAGGATCATAGTAGCGCTTGTAATCTCCTTCCCCATAATTAAGAGAAGGCATAATCTTTAACCAGGTTTCGGTTTCATCTAAGTAAAGCCAAGCAGGATTCTTTCCTAAATCATACGGGTCAAAAGAATGATCAACATCCATAATGGAATAAGTTAATCCTCCCATACCAATTGTTCTGCTTTCCTGCGCAAAGCCGATAGCTGAACTAATAATGATAACTGCGGTAAAGAAAATTACTTTTTTGATCATTACTCAATTACTCCAAATTTTTATCTACATTTTTAACAAGTAAAATTGCAATAAACCCGAAAACTCCGGTGAACAGGACAATGACAATATCAAACCATCCTTTTTTTACAGGGATATTACGGCTGCGTAAAATAAAATAAGTTAGTATGGCTAAGATTAACGCTCCCATTATTGATCGAAAACCTGATAATCTGAAATAGAAATTAGAAAAAGAACTATTTGCATCATTTAGTTTTAATATAAAAGGAAAAACATAAGAAGCAACAACGCCGGCAGTTAAATCATAATTATTTTTCCAGGTTTCTTCATAGCGATCAACCACACTGTAATTTCTGTCGGTGACTATGGTGCGAATATTTTTTGAACCGATAAGAGAGATCGTTCGATAAAATTGGTCTCCCATTAAAGCGAAAATATCTTTTTCAATATCATATCCATTCAATGGAAGTTTAACAAGTTTATAGTTCTCATAACTAATCAAATAAACATCGCCGGGTTTAGTAAATACCAAGCCATAAAATTCTTTTAACGGCATCTCTATAATTTTCATGTAAACAATATCAAGCGAATCGGGAATAGTCGTGTTCACACAAAATGGTTTCCCCTTTACCATTTTTATATGGAATAACTTATTTTTTGAATCGAGGACAAAATATCCTTCATCAAATGCTTTTTTTGTTGTGGGATTACCCGCAATAATTTTTGCAGGGAAAGAGAATTTTTTCGCCTTCAGATAAGTTGTAAAACAAAGGCTTTTCTTTTTATCGATGGAGTTTGTTTCGCAATCTATGAACTCAAAACTCTTTGTAATTCTAAAATAGTCGTTCGGCATTTCTAATTTTACTCTGCCTGATTTAGATTCAAACATCGGAGATAATTGAATTGGCTCATAATCAATTTCATCAGGATAAACTTTCAGCATTATATTGTTGAGTCTGATCTTATCCATTAACAACGGTTCACCATTAAGTGAATCCGGTAATTTATTCTCAAGGATCAACTGCCTGTAATTGAGTAAAGGCATCAATATTTCAAAATCTTCCCGGTTATATCGTTTCCCTTTTCTGTCAACGTAGAATGTCTCATTATTATTTTGATTTCTGATGAGAAAATCATTTTTAATGGGGCTGAAGTAAACCAATGGGGTTCTGATGTTCTTTTCAAATTTCATCCAATAATATTTAGGAATAAAAATAGATGAAACAAAAACGATCAAGAGCAAATAAATAATTCTCGAAAATTTAACAAGCATTACTTTATTCCTCTCTTAAAATGATATCCTGAAAATAGAATTAGTGTTGAAGTTAATAGACCCGAAAAAATGAAGAAGACCGTTAATTGTGCATGTGGATTTACAGCGTTAAAGAACAAATCAAGAAATCCAAGGGTGAATGGAACAAGGATCAATCTTCTTGCCCAAACAGGTTCAATGATTATTGCAGCGGTTAAAAAATAAGCAGTTAATCCAACCATTAACCAGGGGAATAACGAATTAAGTACGAAGATGACGACTTCAACCGGAAGATAAATTCCAACGATAATCCAAAGCATGAGTGTGATAAGCACAAAGAGAAGAATAAGAAGCATGAATCCAAAACTTATCATTTGCATAAGCAGTTTGTTCTCTTCAACCGGAAGATGAAGTGTTAATTTTAACCGCGATAAGTTCATCTCCGGAGAAAACTGCACAATCGCAATCACAATTCCTGAGAGTAAAGGAATGTATTCGATTTCAGAGAAGAAAGGAAATCCTAATAAAATAACATTTCCCCAAAATCCTTTTGCCGTCATAAACTCAACATAGTAAGCGAGATTTAAGGCAATATAAGTCAAGGCTAATAAACTCAGAAGTGCCATTCCAAAGAAAGCCCATCTAATTTTTAACCATTCTTTGTAAAGTAAAGCTGAATACATTATAATCTCCTAATATTTTCCGGTAATACCGATGAAAGCGTCTTCCAAAGTCATTGGAACTTCTTCAACAGTAGAATTATTTATGCTTAATGAATTAAGATATGCTTCCAATTCAGGTCTTTCTGAAAAAGTATAAACGGATGCTTTATCTTTTAAAATTTCATAGTTCTTAATAATATTATTTTTTGATAATCTGAATTCCGGATTAGGAACATGAAACTTGTACTGTTTAAATGTTTTTTGAAATTCCTTTATCGGCATAGCTACTAAAACAGATCTGTAATCTATGATCAGACAATCATCAAGAAAATTTTCCAAATCCTGAATGATATGAGAAGTGATAAAAATAGTTTTTGACTCAGCTTTGGCATATTCAATTAAATAGTCGAGGAAAAGCCTTCTATAACCGGCATCAAGCCCCATGGAGTAGTCATCAAGGATAAGCAGATCAGGGTCTTGTGCAAGAATCAATCCGAGTGCGACTTGCGATCTTTGTCCGCATGACATTTTAGATAATTTTTGATCTTGAGTTACTTCTAATTTTGCCATCAATTCATAGTACGGTTCTTTTTTCCACTTTGGATAAAAAGCCGAATAGAATTTTTCAATCTGCTTGATAGACATAAAACTATATTGAATATGTCCTTCTATCAGAAATCCGACTCTTGCTTTTGTTTGGGGCGGAAGTTTATATGAATTCTCTCCGAACATAAGGCACTGCCCACTTGTGGGTTTCAGGAATCCATTCAAAATATTGATAGTAGTGGTTTTGCCTGTTCCGTTTTTTCCGAGCAGTCCGAAAATTCTACCACTTTTGATTTCAAAATTGAAATCCTCAAAGACTAATTTATTACCGTAGTAATGTGTTAGGTTTTTTACTTCAACAACATTTTCCATTAATTTATTTTTCTCATAGTTTAGTTAATAAATCTTTTTTATTGAAATCCGGGTGTTGGCTTTGGAATTATTTCCCAATCCATAGTTGCGTCATTTGTGTCTGATCCTTGTTCACGTCTTTGAATTGATTGCCCACCGTATTTAGCCGGGCTTAACACAAAACCTCTATCCACTCTACTGTCCAAAGTTTTGGCAGTTGTCATTGTTGATTGATATTCTACGCCGTCAATAACATTTGAAATATCTATCCCATCAGTCCAAATTGAATCAACACCGGACGAAACGACGATAACATCACTTGAAAGATTGATCATAAAGTCAACAGTCGATTCTGATCTCAAGTTGATCAGATTCGGAACATTCGGATTATCAATATCATTTGCCGAAAATTGATTGAAGAATTCCCAATTTGCACCATTCAGATCAATACTTGCCGAAACTGTATTCTTATGGTTTACCGCATCCTGAGCAAGCACAAGAAAAGATTTAGGATAAAAAGGATAATTTTGTTCTCCCGATCTTCCTGGAAATTTGAATACATAAGTAACTCCGTCCATATCATTATCATCATCTTCATCGGCTCCGGGACCTTTTCCCCCATCATTGTTACCAGATACCCGCATAACCAACATTCCATCTAAATACTTTACACTGTCGCTTGCATTATATAACTCAATAAATTGATCATAAAAATAATAGATGCTATTTACAGGTCCGCTTGCATAAATCTCATTAATTGAAATACCGGAACTAGAGATCGGTTTAGCTATGATGGTATCCATAAAAACATTCCCCGTGATAATTTCTCTATCTCTAACACTTCCAACCAGCAAAATATTCGGATCAAGTGGATGCGGCATTCTAACAGAAATACTATACGTTGATGACGGTAAGCCTGAAACTAATAATTTTCCATTCTCATCGGTTGTGCGAACCGAAACGCCATATTCCGACGATAAAATTACTTTTGCATTTATTAAAGGAATGTATTTTGTGACATTCTCAACCGAAGAAGTATCCCAAATAGCGGTCAACTCAATTTTCGCATTTCCATCAATGGTGGTTGGAAGTTCTTCATGACATCCATAAAGAAAGATCACAACAGAAAAAATAAGTATCATAAAAAACGGCTGCTCTCCATTACGCCAAATATTTTTAAGTGATGTTTTCATTTTTTGCGTCGTTAAATAATTATTTAAAATATCCCGGTGTCGGATTTGGGATAATTTCCCAGTCAAGCGAAGAATCATTAGTATCACCGCCGGAATCACGCCGTTGCATTGACTGACCACTATATTTCCCCGGACTGAGAGCAAATCCTCTATCAATTCTGTTATCTAAGGTCTTCATTAAAGTTGGACTCGATTGATATTCAAATCCGTCAATTATAGTTGAGATATCTATTCCATCAATCCATATCGAATCTATCCCGGAAGCAATAACAATGATATCATCATTAAGACCGATTAAAAAGTCAACTGTTCTATCTGAACGGATATTGATTAGATTATTCACGCTAGGATTATCAATATCATTTGCAGAGAATTGGTTATAGAATTCCCAATCTGCATTGCTAAGATCAACACTGTTGGCAAGTGTACTTTTATGATTTATTCCATCCGAAGCAAGAACCTGAAAAGTTTTCGGATTAAAAGGATAATTTTTTTGTCCAGGTAATCCGGGAAATTTAAAAATATAAGTTATTCCGTCAATATCACCATCATCATCTTCATCGGCGCCTGCACCTTTACCGGCGCTGTTCCCGGAAACTCTCATAACCTGCATACCGTCAAGATATTTTACACTATCGCTCGAATTATAGAGTTCAATAAATTGATCGAAAAAGAAGAAAATATTATTTACGGGACCACATGCGTAAACTTCATTAACAGCAATTCCGAATGAGGATATCGGTTTAGCTAAAATTGTATCACTAAACTTGCTACCGGAGATTACAGGTACATCACGAAGACTACCAACCAATAAAATGCTCGGATCAGAAGGATGTGGCATCCGTATAGAAATATTATATAAAGATGACGGAAGACCACTGAGAATTAAAACTCCATTTTCATCGGTTGTTTTTACGAAAGTTCCATATTCCGAAGTTAAAATTGCTTTGGCGTTTTTCATCGGAGAAGAAACGGTGCTCTGATCTTGACGAACTGAATCCCAAACGGAAAATATTTGGATCTCTGCACCTCCGTCAACCCCTACAGGAGGATTTTCTCTGCATCCGACGAATAGCATAAATATGAGATAAAAAGAGAAAATGGTCTTCATCGTTTAATCTCTTCCGAAAAATTTATCAACAATGAAACTAAACTCTATTCCATACGTAAGATCAGGATTTCTGGTTTCCTGATTAGTATTAGTCGGTGTTAAATTATAAGTTCTGATTGCTGGATCATCTAAGAAATTATTTACATAAAAAGATACTTCGCCCCCCGGAAATAATGATTTACTAACATTTAAATTAAATAACCATTTGTTGGGTTTAGTTTTAATTTCTCTATCGAATAAATAGCTGACTTTTTGAGTTTCATTCAATTTTGAAAAATCTTGCAGAGCGCCGCCAGAATTTTGACTTCTTTCCCAAGCGAGTTGCTCAGCACGAAGAGTGACCCAAAGACCTAACGAAGCTAGTGTATATTTAACATAATAATTAATTTGAAATCTGTCACTCCATCTTTCTGCGGGAGAATAAGTCCAACCGATTAGTGTATCGTTTGAACTATTCGGTACTACATAATTTGGATATTGTCCTATTGCTGTGTCAGGTGTAGAGCCAAAGGAATATCCACCTCTCCCCGACTTTAAGAAATTGTATGAACCGACAACCTGAAATTCCATGTTCAAAGGTTTTATCTTTGTTGTTCTGATGGAGAACTCAAGTCCTTTGCTTTCTGTCCAACCTAAATTTTGATAGAGCGAATAATAGTCCGTATAAAATACATACCGTTTCCCATTATATGTAGTTGAAAAGAAAACCGGAACAGTTTGAGCTTCGGGTTCATTTCCTCTTTTTTTGTAATAAGCAGAAAATGAAGTCCCGATCAAATTTGAGAACTTTTGGTCATAAGAAACTTCAAATTGATTTTCTCTATATGCTTTTAATTCAGGAACCCGCTTATCGTATCTAAAATAAGTAGTCGTGCTATCAAATGGATTTCTCCAAGTAACGACGCTCTCAGGCGGGTAAATATTACTCATCGGGGGTGATTTTGAAGTAACTCCGGCACTTACCCTAATCTGATTTGTCTCGGATAAATAGATCATCATACTCGCACGTGGATTAAAGTAAGTTCCCTGATGAGATTTTACAAGATCACCGTCGCCCCACAATCCTTTAAAATTAAATTCATAAGGACGGTACATTTCATAACGGCATCCCAACATTATATTATAGTCGAATAAAAAATGCCCCGTCATTTTATCTTCTGCATAAAAATTAAGAAGGAATTGTCCCGGAATATCATCAAAATTATAAGGTCTTCTACCGGATTCGACGCCGTAATAGCTGAATAATGTATCAAACACTACTCCCTCTCCGGTGTTCAAATTGTATTGGGGGTCAGCTCCAATCATAACTTTATGAATGATATCTCCCGTATAAAAAACATTATTCCACTCAAGTCTGCTTCCGATCGTCCATTCTATTCCTTTTGTTTCAACTTTACCAAGATATGTTGAAACAGTGTCCCCGTTTGGAAGAATTCTTAAATCCGACTGTTTCAAACCCGATTTCATTGTGTTCTCACGTCTCATCGTAACGAATGCATTATAATCCCATGAAGACAAAAGATCAACCGGTCTATATTTTCCCCAAACAGTATATCCTAACTGGAAACCCCGGTTATAATTCTTTGTCTGCTGAATATCACCTTTTGGTTCTTCTTCATCAAAGATTTTTTGAAAATTTATTTTATTATTCATCGTAAGTGAATTATCGAAATAATTTGAAGAAAAAACCGTTTGTCCGGTTAATCGAAGATATTCATCACCCGTTTTTCTTACATCTCTTTCACTTTGCGCCACATTAATGTTGTAACTTAAACCGTTATCGCCGATCAAAAATCCCCCCCCTAAATTTCCTTCGCGTGTATCAGGATTATTTTTAAGTTTCAATCGGTTTGGAGCTGCGCCTATTTTTGTCTGAACATTTATTACCCCTGCAGAAACATCTCCGTATCTCACTGATGGAAGTCCGGTAATAACTTCAATTGATTCAATATTATCGGCAGGAACCATTCGAAGATCAGCCCCGCCGCCCATATTTGACGTTCCAAATTTGGAACCGGTTAATCTTTCAAACTGAAGGTTTGCATTATTGGAAACTGGAACACCGTCAACTATAACTAAAGTCCCGAAAGCAGATAGACCGTCACTCTCATCTCCTCTAACCGTGATCTGGCTGGTTTTTCCCAACCCGGGATTATCGGTTTTCTGTACGCCCGGTACTAAATCTAAAACATCTTTTAAACTAGAAGCCTGGTAATGTTCAATTTCTCCACTTTGAATTGTTGTTTTTGTGGATACATCTTTTGGAAGAAGTTCAACAGTTCCGGTTACAACAATTCCTCCAATAAGAAACGCGGAAGTTTTGAGACTGAAATTGAGTTCGACAACTTGTCCCGCAGTAACTTTAATTTTACGAGAAGTCTTTTCATAACCTACAAATGATATTTCTATTGAGTAATCACCGGGACGAATATTCTTTATTAAGAAATTGCCTTTAGCATCACTAGCACAGCCGATTTTTAATTCTTTAATTAAGATACTTGCACCGTACAAAGCAGCGCCGGTTTCATCTTTAATAACACCTTTAACAATGCCGGTTTTTTCGTCAATTCTTGTTCTTTTTGCAAGGGCTATTTTATCAGCTTCAAACTCAAAATAACTTATATCAAAAGGCTCTAATAATTCATCCAGCACTACATGAAGCGGTTGATCTTCCGCATTGTAATGAATACCGGCGATATTGAGAAGTCTATCTTCAAAGATGAAATTTAACTTATAGGTCTTTGCAATTGATTTGATAATTTCAGACAAATTTTTATTTGTAAACGAAATAGTGATCCGGGTATTTAATGAGGTTGTAGCTTTACCATAATCCTGCATTTCTTCAACAGCAGGTTCAAAAAACTTAAGAGGTTCTTCTTCTTCAAATTCACCGGAAACTTTTGAAGTTGGCGTAAGAGAACTGATCTGTGCACTAAGTAGTTGCACAAAAAAGAATAAAGAAATTAAAATGCTATTTAGATACTTCATGTAACTACCATATTGTGATGCATTCACAAACAAATTAATTTTATTGAACTATTACTTTTGATCCGTTTAGATCAATTTTTACATCTAGAGTTAAACTGATAATTGAAAAAATGTGCTCTAACGAATCAGTATCAAAAACCCCTGTTATGTTTTTTGATCTTTCCGCCGGATTACGAAAAACAACTTGTACATTATAAAAACGTGATATTTCTTCCATGACATCCTCGAGCGGTGTGTGAGAAAACGAAAATTTCCCTTTTCTCCATGCTAAGAAATGTTTGATGTTCGCCTTTGCCGGTTTGCTAAAACCGATCTTCTCATCAAAAGTTACCATTTCTCCTTTCTTTAAAGTAATTCCTTTGTTGGAATCCTTCTCGAAAGTTTCAACGATCCCTTTTGTAAGTAATATTCTCACCAAATCATTTCGGTTCTTAATGTTAAATTCAGTTCCTTTAACAACGGTAATAGTATTACTACAAATTACCTTGAATGGTTTTGATGCATCATGTGATATACTGAAATAGGCTTCACCTATAAGTTCAACGACTCTGGAAGAATCTGTGAATCTTGCAGGATAGATCAACTTACTATCAACATTAAGATAAACGAGAGACCCATCTGAGAGCAGAATGGTTTTCCTCTCTCCTTTTCCTGCTACTAACGAATAAAGTGATTCGGTTTGCGAGCTGATGATTTGTTTTACACGGTGTGCGGATTTACTGTTCTTATTAATATATATTAACAACGGGATGCTAAATAAAATGACGAAAACAGCCGCCACTTTAAGTATCCAACCGTAATCCTTTTTCTCTCCAATTTTCTTTTTTGAAATAAGCTCCGTTTCCGGTACTACTACTTTTAGTGGAGGATATTTTGCTTCTTCAGGTTCAACCGAATTCAATTTCGCTAGTTGATTTTGTAGCTTTGCCCACTGAATATCTTGATCTGGAATTGGAGGGAGTTTTGAATCAGCAACTTTTTTCCAAAGAAGAACTAACGTTCCGAATTCTTCCTTGTTCTCGTCTGATTCATTTAACCAATTTTCAAAAAGTTGTTTCTCCTCTTGATTCGCTTCACTTTTGATGATTTTGATCAAGAACTGAGAGTCTATTATTTGGGGCATAAGTTTCATATTGTTTTTCTTCTTGTATTATATTACAACGAATGAGAAAAATAGTACCATGCCTTAACTAATTTAGTTTAGATGGGATTGTAACCGCTTTCTTAGCACAGCAAGCGCTTTGCTCATTTGGTTTTTCACAGTTTGAAGAGAAATTTCCATTATTTCTGCAATCTCCGAATACTCAAATCCATCAAATCGGCATAAAACAAAAACAGCTCTGCATCTTTCGGGAAGTGAGTTAACTGCTTTTTGATAATCATCAAGAAGAAAAACATAATCCATGTTTGTTTTATCACTCTTATTCAAATGATGTTCTTCCGCATCATACGCTGAAGTTTGAGGTTTTCTTTTTGAGTGATTGATTGCAAGGTTGTGAGCGATTTTATAAAGATAGGCTTTCCCTGAGAGTGTTAGATCAAGCCGGTCTGCATTCAACCAAAACTTTATAAACGTTTCCTGAGTTAAATCTTCGGCAGTTGCTTTATTATAAACAAATTTAAAAAGATAGTAAAAAATTGAAGGCTGCATTAAAAAGAAAAACTCTTTGAAGGCGGCTTCATCTTTCTGTTTTATTCCGCGTAATAAGAACAAAACTCTAGCGTTGTCAATTTTAATCATCTTTTTCCAGCTATGATCCGGCGAATTAAAAAATTGCGAATGTGTTGCTAAAATATAAAGCAATTTTAACTATACTCAATGAGAGGTGGAATGACTATCAAGTGGATATACTTGATGTTCTTATTGATTTGTGCCGGGTAATTATACCTGAAGTTATAAATAATAATCTCCAAAAAACAAATCCCAAAAGGCAAAAGACAAATTCGAACCAAATGCAAAATTGCAATGGGATCAGAATTGTTATTTGATATTTGTTTTTTGTGATTTCCGGTTAAGCCATTTCCCTCATAGCTTCACAAAACTCACTTTTCTCCTCACATGATACGAGTTTTACAACTTTATCTTTCTCTTTAAACTTTGATGCTATTTCTGCAAGAAGCTGCAATTGAAGTTCGTTATTGTTTTCCGGTGTTAGCAACAAGACAATTATTTTACTTGGCAGACCATCACCTGCTTCAAAGTTTATTCCTTTTTTGTTTATCGCAATACACATGAACGGTTCTTTAATTTTTATTTTTGCATGCGGTACGGCAAGATAATTTGCGATTCCCGTTGGAAGGCTATTCTCACGGGTCATTACTTCTTTGAAAATTATTTCTTTTTTTATTTTTAATTCTTCGGAAGCTATATCTACTAACTGAGAGATAACTTTTTCTTTTTCACTTTCGTTTGAAATAATTACAAATTCTTCTTTTACCAGATATTTAAACTTTGTTTTATCTTTTTCTTTAAGGAAATAACTCATCAACGGCGCACTTGAAATTGATGTGAACAATGCCATTATCACCAAACCGACAAAAACTTCTTCGTGAATTAATCCTGCTTGAAGGGCAAGAATTCCAAGGATAATTTCCATTGCTCCCCTTGAGTTCATTCCAAAGCCAACAACTAACGATTCGTTTTTATTTAATCCGCTCCAATACGCGCCAAAGCCGCATCCTACAACTTTACCGGCAAAAGCTAAAATCAAAATTGTCACTACAATTACAATATCGAAATTGGCGATAAAGTTTACCCGCAATCCAATAGAAACAAAGAACAACGGCGCAAATATATTTGAAACGAACTGATGAATTATTTGTCGGGTGTTCTCTTTTAAATGTACGGAATCTCCAATAGCAATGCCCACAATAAAAGCTCCAAAGATTGCGTGAATTCCGATGAACTCCGTAAAGGCTGCACCTAAAAATCCCATTATCAAAATGAAGTTTAAAATACCTCCGGGAAAAGATATTTTTGTTTGTATCCAAGGAATGATTCTGTTAATTATTTTTTTGCCGATCGAAAGAACAAAGAGAACAAAAGTAATGGTAAAAAATAATGTCTGTTCAAAAGTAAATCCGTGTGTGTTCCCCCCGATCAATCCCAGGATAATCGAAAAGATCAGCCAGCCAAAAAGATCATTGAGCATAGCGGCGGCGATAATTATAAACCCCAGCCTGGTCTTAAAAATATTTAAGTCCATTAACGTTTTAGCAATTACCGGCAAAGCGGAAATAGATAATGCAGTTCCCATAAATAAAGCGAACACAAATTTGGAACCGTCTTCACCAATTCCCATGAGCTGTGGGAACAGATAAGATACCCCAAATCCCAAAATGAATGGAGCTACTAATCCCATGAAACTTGTTGAGATAGCTTTCTTACCTTGACTTAAAACGATCGAGAGGTCAACATCAAGACCTGATATGAGCAATAACAAGATCACAGCAACAGTTGTAAAACTATCAAGCGCAATTTTAATTTCACCATGCTGGGGGAAAAGCCATTGAAATGATTCGGGAGAGATCATGCCGAATACCGTCGGTCCAAGTAAGATACCGGCAATTATTTCACCAACAATTGCCGGCTGCTTTAGCTTAGTAAAAAGTTCTCCCAATATCTTAGCAAGAAACAGCATAATACTTATGCTAAGTAAAAAAGTAGTTATTTGTCCGGCGCTTAACTGCATAGAAAACTCACTTAATTATCAGAAGATTTGCAGGAAGTGTCTCGAACGAAAATTCAATTTCGTGAGTGAAAAGTCTGTCTAAAAATCCCATTTTCTTTTCTGGTCCCGTAACTGCAAAAATATCTGCTTCATTTGTCCGGGCGTAATTACTGTCTTCCCACCCTTCTTTTCCATACATGCATACAATTTTTATCTCTAAACCTTTCAAGTTTAATTCCTGTATGAACAATTTCATCTTCTCTTCTTCATCATATTTCATTTGATCTATCAATGCTGAAATTTCATCGTATGTTTTGTTATCACCTATCGCTGCTGTTAATCCCGGCATGTAAAAATCTCTGATGATGGTAAACTCTTGTGCGTTTTCTTTTAGAGCAAATTGAAATGCTGCGCGGATAGTTTTTTCGCACCGGAGAGAATAATCTGCCGAAATGAAAAACTTTTTAAAAGGAACCGGTTCAAGTGATGGTGATTTTAGAATTAATGATGATGCGGGGAATTCTCTCATTATTTTTCTTGCAACTGAGCCGAAATAAAACTTCAACATCTTCTCCTTTTCCAACGCACCTACTACAAGCAGATCAATTCCGGCTTCTTTACCGGCTTTTATAATTGCTGTTGCCGGATCCCCTTCTCCCCAAATTATTTCAAGATTATTTCTATCGGCACCGGCTTCATCTATGGTTTGAAATAACAACGTTTCACTTTCGGAATTTCTTTCTCCGATATGTATTAACGCTAACCGGGAATTGAATATCTGTTGGAGACGTAAGGATTCTTTTACTAACGCTTTTCCTGTAGGCGAAAAGGAAATTGCTAAACCGATTTTTGAAAACATCTTGCTGCCGTATTTATTTCAAATTATGATAGAGAAAGTAATATTTCTGGTATTGGATTCAAAATAAATTTGTTAAACTTTTCCCCGCTCAGCAAGGCGACACTTTGTTTAGCCTCCATACTTCTGTAACACAGAATACTATTCTGTGTTACAAAAATTTACTTCAACTCAATTAAAAATAACCGCTTTCTGTTTTTCCCAAAATATCTCATCGCATTTATTGCACTTATACTCCAATTGGTGATATGAACTAGGCGATCCCCAAATTGCGACCGGGTCTTCCTTGTACATCTTATTGCCCGTGCGGGTAACGTCTGTGCTGTGGCAGCTTGAGCAATGACTCTTCCGTAAGGCAAAGTATAATGTTGCTGAAATAATTATTACAGCGATTAAAATAAATATCACCGTTCCCATACTACACCCTTACATATAATCTGATTAAGCGATTAATTCATAACAATTATTTTCTTGTCATTCAAATAGATTTATATTTCCCTCTAATTACAAAACTATTTCCGGGTAACGACAGTTGAGTCTTCAGTGAATCATAGATGGCTTGATATTTAAAGTCTATTAATTCAGTAGGGATATTATGTCCAAACGGTTCAAGCAGAGGAAAGATTATTTCTCCCGTTTCCGGAATAAAAGTAATCCCGCCTTTCCTATCAAATTTACCATCGGGGATTAACATACCTTCTTCATTTTCTTTATCAAATCCGAACACTGCCAGCAGCGCTAAATCATGAAATATATTTGTTTCAGAACCATCAGGTTTTTTTAAGAAAATATCCAAATCAAGATCACTCACCCTCCCAAAGAATGAAGGAATCTGATAAATGTTTTTCATTTTTAATTTCCATGCGCTTTCATTTTCAGGAAGAAGATTTTGCGGTTTTATTAGTTTCAATACACCCTTTGTTTTTGAATTATTTACCAGCTCAGTAATAAACTCTCCATAGTGTAAATCATCATTGTTAGAGAATGAACCATTGTCGACTACATATGCTGCGGCAATTATATCGTTGTCATTTAGTGGAAACAGAAATGTGAGAGTCCCGGTGTATTTATTAAAATAATAGTCTATCCCTTCCGATAACACTCTAAAACGACCGAGCACAACTTCTCCGTGCATCACTAAGTTATAATTCCTTATCGAATCAGAATACATACTGCTTCCTGATCGTGGTGATAAATTCATGTACGCTATAGCCGGTATAGAAATATAATCTTGTGATACCTGATTTACCGAGATATAGACTTCAATATTTTTTACAAAGTATTTTTGGTTAATAATCGGTGTGGGATTTCCATAAAAACGATTAAACATATTAAATTCTGCCGAGGTATCTGTATAGACCTGATCAATAAAAAAGTTATTGTCATCGTACTGTAAATAATTAATCTCAAATGAAATTCTATCGTCAATGGTTGGGGTTATAGGGTTACTTTCCTCTTTACTACATCCGATAAACAGTAATGCATAAAAACTAAAAGCAATTAATAAGTATTTCATAATCCACCTTTCAAATAGATTTCTTTTAAAGTCACCGCTGGAGTGTGATCCTATGTTTTTGCAGCTATATCTAATCTAACCCAATTCTCGGATAAATCCTTGGGTTTGTTCTTCCCATTCGCGCTTAGTTTTCTATTTTCATTTCTTAACCCACGACTGAAGTCGTGGGTATTGACGCCGTTTCTCTTTCCTAAAACCGATTCATCGGTTTCCAGTGGTGTATAATCCAATATTAAAAATATATTGACAAAATTATAGAAGTTGTTCCCAACCCTGTTTGAAATCCTTTTATTTTTTGAATTTCATTTGGTGTTCCGCCGGTGCTGCGTTCACCCGTTTCATATCGAGCATTAAATAAATGTTGACCTGAAAGTGATATTCTGTTTAGTATCCAATATTCAATTCCTAAGCCGAAGTCTATATTAAGAGAATTCGTCCGGTCTCTGTTTTCATTTGTACTATACACACCCCTGTAATATCGATCATTAAATCCATACTCCAAGCGATATGATAAAAATGGTGAAAAATCATTGGAACTTTCTAAATGATTCTCTACACCTAAGCCAAGATAAAGGGACTTAGTTTTTTCTAATCCTTTATCAAGAGTTGCTGTTTTTTCATATTTTCTTTCATATATTGATCCGCCGATGCTTGCATTGATAACAGTTGATTTAGATATCCAGCGCCTCCCTCCAACACCACCATTGTAACTGCCAAGATTAAGACCATTAAAACTAAAACTCAGTGCGTTAGTACGATAATTACTATTTTCTTGAGCGAGTGATAATAAAGAAGAACAAAAAACTAGAATGAATGACAATACACGTACCATTAAGAACTCCTTTCGATTTGTTTACCATAGAACTGCGTGTTAGCATGTTTTGCGTAACAAGTTGTTAAAACCCTACTCTGCCGTATTAATTTTTTTCCGTTCAATTTAATTCTGTTTTTTATTGATCCTCTACGAGGATCATTTTCTCTGTTTATGGTTTATTACAATAATTAAACATCTACGATGTTTTTCCTTCTGACCTCGTAGAGGTCATATTATTGTAAAAGGTCTCTCCCAAAAGATCTTAATCCTCGTAGAGGATTTATAAGTGCTCTCTAGATAAACCAGAAAGATGAACAGACATCAAGTCCAAGCAATCTACCTCAGCTTCTCTACATTCAATCATTTAAAATTCGTAAACCATTCCCAGAGTTAATGATTCAAATGTAAACCCGATACCAAAATCAGTCTTGGTATTTTTTTGCCCGGTAGAATATGCGGGTTTGGTTACTTCTGTTGTAAAAGAGGAATAATAAATCCCTCCGATACTTAGCTCCATACTGAATTTATCTGTTAATTTGTAATAAATACCTGGATTAAATGAAATTGTGTTCTCTTTTATATCATAACCATATTCTACAGTGGTACCATAATAACTACTCGTCTCGTCCCAATCCTTTTTCTCCATAGACCCTCTTCCAATAGCTGCCTCAAATTCTCCGTAAAAACCAAATTTCTCTCCTATAGAATAATAGAATCTCAATGAAGGACTGATTGTGAACATTGTAGTTGTTTCATTAGATGTAGTCCCATAATATTCCATTTTATATTCTCTGATATTCTTTTCATATTTCACACCGATTCCAAGTTGCGCATTATTAGAAAGAAAATATCCGATGCGAGGGCTAAGGCTAAATTTAGAGTACTTATCATTTGTAATTAACGATTGTCCCGAAATATTGTTATCCATTTTTGAAGTGCTATAGCTAACTTTCCCGCCAATCAATATTGTCCCGCTCTTTGATTGCGGGAAAAGATTTGACGAAACTAATGTGAGAACAAGAATACACGGAATCCATAGTTTCATTATTTGTACCTTTATTTTATGATGATAATTCACTTGATAACATCCTTTGTCAAAACACAATACCCTTATATCAATTATTTATTTTGCATGCCGTAACCTTCGAGGTCTAATCCATTTTGGTCGCAGACCTCGAAGGTTTGGAGCTAGAAGATAGTTGCTTCATTTAGAAATATTATTTGCTAACAGATTCTTGAATTTCTATTTTCCATTTGGCTAACACACACAAAACTTCAAAGTAAAATTTGCCTTTCTTCCGGATGATCGTTTTCCCAGTATCAGGCGGTATTGTATTTGCGACAAGCTCTTCTTTACCTTCCGAATCAATCAATTTAATTTCAACATTACCGCCATAAAATTCTTCATACTGTTTCTCGGCTTCCCACATAATGCGCCATTTATTTTTTTTCATTATAAAGTCATCTGTGTTTTCAACTGAACTGCCAGAAAAAGAATACACCGTTTTCCATTCACCGGTTGATTGTGAAATAACATAATTTGATAAAATAATAACAACGGAAAAGATCATCATAATTTTTTTCATAATATTTACCTTTAGTTTTAAAGCCGAAGTAGAGTATTTATAAAATCAATAATTGTTCAAGCTTTTTAATCCTTTTTTTGAATAATATTTTCAACTCCTCGGGATTGATTTTGTTTTTAGGAATCCCATAAATATTCGCGGAACACTCGTATTTAGAACATACATCAACTTCCTTAGAATTCTTTGTTCCACAATTGAGACATTCCCATTCTTCTTTTTCTTTACCAAATACGCCTTTTGATTTTTGTAAGACAGGATATACTTTGTAAGTACTATCAACTTTTTCTATTAAACTTTTTAGTTTTGAAATATCGTCGATCGAGTAATAATTCTTCTGTAACTCAAGTAAGTACAGTGCTCTATTATGTGCTACCGGATTATCACTGTCTAATAAAGAAAAAATAACATCATAATCGAACCAGTTAATTAAATCTAAAAGATTAATTATCTTTTTCAGCAATGCTTTCTTGATTAATAAGAATTCCGGGCTTTTTAAAAAACTATCAATTAATTCTTTAGAAATATTTTGAAAATATTCACTAAACATATCTTGCATTTCGTCTGACTCGTCTGTTTCAGTAATGTATTCCAGATATTTGTCGTAATATGAAATCGCTTTTTCAACAGCATCAATGTTGTACTTTAATAATTCTTCAAAGTCTTGTGTATTGCTTATGACATAAGAATCTGAATGAACTTTTTCAAGAACCCGATCTCTCATCATTTCATAGTCTAATTTATCATGGGAAATCAACTCATTCTGCTCATCAGTAGTTTGATCTTTGTTTGGGCTTCCTAAAGCAGCAGTACCCGAAGCTGATAACATGAACATCGATTTCCCACCCCCGGAGACTTCATCAAAATCCAATCGTAACCCTAAAATTAAATTTCCTCCTAACTGAGCAGCTTTCTTTTTAAGATTATCAAGTGCCACCGCTTCCATACCTTGAAGGTCTTTTTGATAACTTTTTGAAGCGCCTCCAAAAACATCTCGAAAAGAAGAAAATACATCATGAAAGAGATTTGCCCCTACTACAAGTTGGTAAGTAACAACACCAAAATATTTTTCAATAACCCAACCTTTAATTGATGATGTAGTTGTAATTAATTGAATTTTCTTATTCATGATATACCTCTTTATATTTAAATCAGTAGGTTTTATTTTTGCAAAACTGTTTACTTGAATACTCTAATTGTAGTATTTAAACGGAACGAATCTTACTTTAATAAAGCACAAAATTTAAGAATTTGTTGACTTTGATCCACTCTCTTTATCACTCCAATTTTGATAACGTAGTAATTCAACAATCAAATCAATTGTCTTTTTTCTATTACTAATTAATCGACCTCTATATTCTTCCGCATACACATGCAGTGGACGAATGTTTGAATATTCTCTGGGCGAAGAACTTATCAATTTTTGCACTTCTTGTTTATAAAATTCGCCCATATTAAGAAAAGATATAAATCTAATCAATTCACCCGACTTGTCAATTAATTCATTATCAAGACTTTTATCATGAATGTCATACAAAAATATAATACGTTGGTAAAGAGGATCAAATTTTGATAAAAGAATAGTCGGGTCTTTATATTCTCGAAATAATTTCATTTTATAAAAGGGAATTGTACTTGTTGGATTATGTTGATCACTAAGATGATGATTTGGACATAACGGGATCAAGTTTTCTATTTCATTATTAGAGGGATTTTCATCAATATGGTGTAAATGTGGATTTACTGATCCGCAGATAGCACATCGGTGATTAAATTCTTTTAGGACCTTTTCTTTTATTTCTTTTGAAATCGTAGTTCTACTCTTTGTCATTATATTATTCCCTATACTTAATTAAACGATAAAGCCTATCATTATGTCGTAATCTATAAACGGCTCTCAATGATATATATGTTTAAATAATTGTTTAAATATTTCAACATTTACTTATTTATTTTGCAATAAGATTTTGGTTATCAGTTTCTGTGGATTTACCTTTTAGATCTTTTTGAACTCCTAAAAAATGCGAGGTGTTTTCCAAGACTCTTAAAAGCTCCGTTTGAATTTTGTAAGATAACTCTACAATTGAACCATGGGCTTCCGGTACATAAAAACTATCAATATCTATCTGCTGAATATTTTTATAACCAAGAACTTTTGCCATCACTGATAATAATTGAAGATGTTTGTGGGAACGAGCTTCATAATTTGTTTCGTCGAATTTTTGGCACAATAAAGCATAATATTCATGCCATAGCTTTATCACATTTTCGTGGTTCGAGAAGATAACATCAATTGTATTTAGAGAGTCAACTAAATCATAAGTCGGGACAAGACGTTTTCGGTGTGCCATCAAAATTAAAAACAAACGATATTTAGCATCTTGTTTAGCTTTATTGTTTTGGTACCAAAGAGTAATGCTTACAGCTATAATTGGACTTATTATAATGGCAGCAATATTTATTATTTCCATATCAACCTCAATATTTAGATAGACTTTTTACTATTAACAATTCCGCTTCTGCGGTTTGTTTATTTATCAAACTCCAAATTTTTCAAGATGCAATTATACGGAAACAAAATCTTAAGATAATCGCAAACTCTTACAACCGTATTTATTTCTAATTAGATACTTGAAAGTAATAATTTTGTTTTCCGATTCAAAATAAATTGAGTATAAAATGATTAAAAATCAGAAAATGAAAACAATGCACACGGCAAGAAGAGATTTATTTAATCTTGTCCAAAACCATTTTCACTCTCTTTGGATCAATCGGATTAAACCACTTCCCTTCCTGCTTAAAGTAAGAACCGATGATCAAAGCATCGCAATACTCGAGATACTGTTTAATGTTTTCCGCAGTTATACCGGAACCGGCAATAACAGGTAACGTAACATTGTTTTTAACTGATTTTATTTCTTCCAACGACGGTTCAGTTCCGGTACTGCTTCCGGTAATAACAACGCCATCACTTAAAAAGAATTCAGCGGCTTTGGCAGTCTCTATAATATTTGTATCGGCAGTAATTGCATGTGAGCTATGCTTTTTCTTTATGTCGGTAAAAATTAAAATATTTTCGGCGCTAATCTGTTTTCTGTAACGAAGCAATTCACCGGCATCCGAATTAAACATTCCTTCATCTGCAACATGCGCAAAAACAAATCCTTCTGCGCGTATAAAATCTGCTCCGGCAGAATGCGCAGAGGCAACTGCTTCTTTGTTAGCTCCCGCGAGTATTTGAATGCCAAGAGGTAGGTCAACGTTCCGTTTAATCTCATAAAGGATAATGCTCATCAGTGCAGTTATTTCCGGACCGACATTTCGATTTAGATAAGGAACGTCGTGCATATTTTCGATCATCAATGCAGGAACACCCAACGATTGGTAGAGAGATGCTTCCGATTTCGCCTTTTCAATAATCGCTTTAATGCTTCCCTTATACTTTGGAGTTCCGGGCAACGCATCAACATGGATCATCCCGATGATAGGTTTTTTAAGATTGAAGAGATTCATACCATTCCATTATTTAATTAAAGAAATAAAAGAAATCACAATAGTAAAATGAAATATTCTTGAGAGAATAAAAAGTGGTGATTGTTTAAAAAGAAAAAATCCTTCAAAACAATTTATCTTAAAGGATTTTTAATGCGGAGAGAGAGAGATTCGAACTCTCGATACCGGTTACCCAGTATAACAGTTTTCGAGACTGCCGCATTCTCAGCCAAAGGCTGATGAGCCTCTGGCTCAAACCGCTATGTTTCTCATTCGGACTATTCCCCTATTCCAATATTATCATCTAACCATTTTCTCCCAACACCTGTTTTTAAGAATGTTTCCCTCTTGATCGCTTCTGTCTTGCTAGAATATTCTTCAGTGCGAACCAACTTCCAAGGAACACCACCTTTTGTAAATTTAGAGCTTCCCTGGTTATGCTCGTGCACACGTTTTACTATATCGGAAGTGTATCCAACATATCTTTTACTTAGTTTCTCACTCCACAAAACATAAATGTAAAACATGATTTTATCCTTCGACTGCCTAGCCATAGGTTATTGAATTATTCAAATCAAAATAAAAAAAGAACGATCATTAAAAAATGAAAAATCCCTTAAAACTAAAAGTTCTAAGGGATTTTTTTTTGAGCGGAGAGAGAGAGATTCGAACTCTCGATACCAGTTACCCAGTATAACAGTTTTCGAGACTGCCGCATTCAACCGCTCTGCCATCTCTCCGTATTCATAATTTTTTTTCGAGACTGCCACATTCTCAGCCCTAGGCTGATGAACCTTTGGCTCAAACCACTCTGCCATCTCTCCATATTCATAATTTTTTTCGAGACTGCCGCATTCTCAGCCAAAGGCTGATGAGCCTCTGGCTCAAACCACTCTGCCATCTCTCCAATATAATTTTACTACAAACAAACTAAGAATTCCTAATTCGTAATTCTCAATTCCTAATTATATTAAGCTTACTCCAAAGATAATCAATAGCCCGGCAAGAAAAGAAACGATAACCAATGCTTTATGATTCTTTAACAACTCTCCGAATACCGCGTGGAATGATAAATAAACAAATCCACCTGCTATATGAGCTTCAACAAATCCCAGCCAATAAACATCAAAATATTTTGCAAGAAATAAATCTCCCACTAAAGCGCCAACAACCGTCGCTGATTCAACTAAAAAAACATATTCAACAATTTTGCGTTTTGTATAATTCGCTCCGACCATTAAGGAAGCTAGCGCTAATCCTTCCGGGAATTTATGTGCTAAAACTGCCAATAAGATTGAATTTGCTTTTCCATGCTCGCTAACTCCACTTGTAGAAAGAGCTAAACCATCAAGAAAGGAATGGAAAGACAATGCAGTAAATAACAGTAAAACAATCTCAGAAAACCGTTTTGTGGTCTGCTCATCAAAATGAGATGCGGAACATGCCGGACAAACATGAAAGTAATACTTGCTTATCACCCAAAAGAGCAAATAACCGGAAAAAGTTGAAATAATTAGTTGAATTATGGAAAGATTTGTTGATGCTTCCGGCAGAATTCCAATAACAGCGGCTCCTAAAAGAGCGCCGGCTGAGATTGAAATTAAACTGCAGAGCTTTTTATGGTCAAGCTTTACGAAAAATATTAATCCTGCTCCAAGTAACGCTGAGAATAGAGCTAAAACTGACTTCTCTAAAATTGTTATATCCATTTCACTTTTTTGTTAAATCTAAAACCTAATTTAAAACTTTTCTAAGGGATAGAGAAATAATTTTGCTATCTATTTGGTTAAAGCTGAATAAATATTGGGAAAGAAGGTCAAAAAAATTTATATTTGTACCGTAAAAATAAATTTTCGGACGGGTGCAGGAGTGGTTGAACTGGCTACCCTGGAAAGGTAGTGTACCTGCAAGGGTACCGTGGGTTCGAATCCCACCCCTTCCGCAAAATATAAAAGCCGGCTCTATAGTGAGTCGGCTTTTACTTTTTTAAAAAATCAATCTAAATCTTCCGACTTATTCTCCCATAAATGTGTTTTCGTTTCTGCTATGATAACTTTGCTCAACAAGAGAAGGGCAATTAAATTTGGAACAGCCATTAATGCGTTAGTAATATCTGCAAATGTCCAAACGATATGAAGCGACAGAACGGAACCGATCAACACGGAAGCAACCCAAGCCCAGCGGTATGGTTTAATTATTTTAGAACCAAAGAGATATTCCGCGGCTTTTTCACCGTAATAAGACCATCCGAGGATCGTGGAAAATACAAAAGTTAATAATCCAACGGTAAGCACCAAAGGTCCAACATACGGAATATCCGCAAAAGCTTTTTGTGTGAGTGTAGCGCCGTTTAATCCATTCATCCATTCACCGGAATTAACTACAACAAGTCCCGTCATAGCGCAGACAACAACGGTATCCCAAAACGTACCGGTTGAGGAAACAAGAGCCTGTCTAACAGGATTTTTTGTTTGTGCCGCCGCAGCTACTATTGGTGCGCTTCCTAAGCCGGATTCATTTGAAAATAATCCGCGGGCAATTCCGAAACGAATAGCTTCCTTCATTGTTGCTCCCGCAAAACCGCCAATGACTGCCTGTCCGGAAAATGCACTTGAAAAAATTAATCCGATTGTATGCGGAAGGGTAGTATAATTAATAATCAAAATAATAAGACACCCAAGCACATAAAAAATTGCCATGAAAGGAACTAATTTTTCGCAAACACTCGCAATTGATTTTATTCCACCGATGATAACAACCGCTGTTAAAACCATTAATATAACACCGGTTATCCATGGTGAAATATGAAAAGATGATTCAACCAAAGAAGCAATAGAATTCGCCTGCACCATACTTCCAATTCCGAAAGCAGTTACAGACGTAAAAGCCGCAAATAATACTGCGAGCCATTTCATCTTTAAGCCTCTCTCAAGCACATACATTGGACCGCCGGAGTATTCACCATTTTTATTTAAAACACGGTATTTAACCGAAAGAAGAGCTTCGGAGTATTTTGTTGCAATTCCAAAAACTCCAGTCAGCCACATCCACAATACTGCGCCCGGTCCGCCGGCAGCAACCGCAGTGGCAACACCCACAAT
Organism: Ignavibacteriaceae bacterium; assembly: GCA_023229425.1. Taxonomy (GTDB): domain Bacteria; phylum Bacteroidota; class Ignavibacteria; order Ignavibacteriales; family Ignavibacteriaceae; genus UBA1563. The sequence continues at coordinate 82,101 of JALNZG010000005.1, read as the reverse complement.
ATTTCCCGTTCCGATGGTTGCTGCTAATGCTGTGGTTAAAGCTCCAAATTGACTTATATCTCCTTCACCTTCTTTCTTTTTGGATAAGGATATTTTAATCCCTTTGCCAATAAAACGTTGAATAAATTTTAAGCGAAAGGTTAAATAGATATGCGTTCCGAAAAGAAGAATTAATAAAGGATAACCCCAGATAAAATCACTGATTTGGGTTAAAAACTGTTCGACTGATGCCATGCGTTAGTTCCTTCAATAAAGTGAATTACTGTTTTCAAAATAATGCAAACGGCTTAATTCACAAAACAATTACCAAAAACTAATTCATATTTTTAAGAGAGTCGGGTTGAACCACAAGATACTCCCTGATTAATCTGCTTTGATATTCATTCAAATTGGCTTTCTTTTCCATTCTGACTAAAACTTCCCCCCAGTTCCCCTCCGCAAATTTCTCTCTTTGATAAAGAGCATGACAACCACCGCATTTATCTTTATACAACTGCTCTGCCGTTGAATTCCCGTTTTTTTGTTTAATTGATCTTTCGCTTGAACACCCAGCCAGAGCAAGCAAAATGAAGATTTGCACAAGGGGAAATCTCATAGTTCTATACCGAGAATTGTTCTTATTTCATACTTCTCGTGACCTGTTAAATCCAAACCCGATTTAACTGCAGGTGAGCCAGTTACTTGAGCTAAGAAGTTAATTGTAAAATAGAATTTTTCGGTCAACAAATTTACCGATGGACCGACGAACAATGCAGAATTTGTTTTCTTTCCATAAATATCGTCAAAGTTAGTATGGTTTTTAAATTCAATTCCCGCCGCAAAAGTAGGAGTAATATCATAACCTATTCCTCCCGTTAATTCAAAACTAGTTTTATGTTTACTTGCTATTACGTCTCTCTCAATTTCACAGGTAACATTTAGTGCTGTAATGATATTACCCATCCGTTTAGATAATATTATTTTTGATTCGTATTCAACTTCAGAACCAGCATAAGTTAATTCAAAATAGAGAGCAGGATCAACAAACAATTCTCCAAGTTCTGTTAAACGGTAACGGAGTTCAATTGCGGAACCATCAAATCCGAATTCTTTTGATGATATTGTCGAGGTTTCAATTTCTCGACTGTTAAAATTCATGTAGAATGATGTTGTAAGTCTATCGGTTATTCCATATTCAAATTCCATTCTTGGCTGAAAACGGTAAAAATAACCATCTGCTTTCCCTATGCGAGCTGTATTCCACAACTCAAATTCAAATGCTTTTGCCGGGAGTGTATTTGCCATATACGAGCGCCCAAAATATCTCCTATCTGCTTGGCTTGAGCTTGTTAATAAAAAAAAGAAAAGGAATAAGGGGACTACAATCATGTTTTTCATTTAGGAAACCTTTAAATTGATACTGATTTATTTTTGAGATCTATGTACATGAATAAACTTATGTTATTTAGACCCAATATAAATAATATCTTTTAAAAGAACGAGATAAAAAGACCGGAGTAGGAATAAAATGAGAACATTTTCCGAAATAACTATTGAAACCGAACCTTTTAATGTGGAACTTTTAAGCGGTTTATTGTGGGAACTTCAGCCGTTAGGTATTGTGGAACTTGACCATGCCCTTACTTTAAGTTTTGAAGCCAAAGAGACACTTGAAGAAACCGTAAAATGTTTTTTACAACATTTGGTAAAAAGCGCCGTCATCAATTCGTTTGAATATTCAACAAAAGCAGTTGAAGAAATTAATTGGAATGAAGAATGGGAAAAAAATCTTAAAGTTATCAAGGTAACTGAACGGATCGTAATAAAACCTTCATTTAGGGAATACTTTTCTGCCCCGGATGAAATAGTGATAACCATTGATCCAAAAATGTCTTTCGGCACCGGTGAGCATCAAACCACAAAATTAATGCTTTCTATGTGTGAAAAGTTTATTGAACCGAAAACAAAAGTCCTTGATGTGGGAACAGGAACGGGAGTTCTTGCAATCGCTTCGGTGTTACTCGGAGCTGAATACGCTTTGGGAATTGATAACGATGAATGGTGTTACGAAAATGCGCTTGAGAATATTGATCAGAACCATGTTTATGGAAATGTTGAATTCCGTTTGGCAGAAATCGGGAATATCGCCGAACATGATTTCGATTTCCTTCTCGCCAATATTCAAAAAGATGTTTTGCTGATTATAGCTAAGGATATTGCCGCAAAAGTTAAAGATGGTGGAAAAATTATTTTGTCCGGTTTGCTGTTTACCGATGAAGCTGATATTCTGAAGTGTTACACAAAATTGGGTCTTTCTTTTGTTGATAAAATGCAATTGGATGAATGGATAGCGCTGGTTTTTAAGAAATAGTGACCAATTTATTAGAACGAGTGGTTGAGTGAATAACAGATACTTCCATCGGTTTTGACAGCCTTTTGTATCGCAGGTAGTAAGTATTCATATAGCAGTTATGAAAATTTTAATAAACCGTGTTGTCGAAATATTTTTGTTCAATGCTTGGTAATCTGCAAAAACATTTCTAAGTTCGCTTGTACTTATAATTAAGAAACAGGAGGTTCTATTTCTTTATTAAATACATGTGGCCACAAACTACCAAACGGAGCAAGAACTACGTTACCTTTTTCTCCATTTTTTCATGGTACAAAATTGAAAAGAAGAACTTCTCAGTGATTATTAAACGAAACATGCCGAATAGATATGAATATTGAATTTTTAAATACATTCATTACTGTATTAAGTACTGGGGCCGTGACATTACTTGCTGTTTATTTTACAAACCAAGCGAATTATAAAAAATTACTACTGCAAACAGAATTGGATAAAGAATTTAAAACCAAAGAAATCATTCGTGAAAAATTAGAAGAACTCTATCTTTTAACTGACATTTGGTTGAATACAAATGTAACCCATTGGATGCCTTATCTTAGCGTAATGATGGGGGAATTAACTTACAACCAAGCCCTCGATTTAACAATACAACAAAGTGAAAAAAACAAACACGAATTTTATAGAATTAAAATGATCATTGATTTGTATTTTCCAGCAATACGCAAACAATATGATGAAGTCTTAAAAGTTCAGAGTAGCATTAACAAAATATTGTATGATCATAAAAGGGATTATAAAAATGGGGACATAGATGGTTTAAAATATGCTGAACCATTTTTAAATGAACAAAAAACATTTGTAAAGAAATCAGAAATATTAATGCAGGGAATCATTGGTCTTCAGAAAACGATATAATTTGCAACGTAACTAAAAAGCGGATTTTCTTTTTGCATTTATGTGATCTTTAGTTTTGTTTTTTCATTTAATGTTACTTGAATGAAGTAGTTAGTTAAGTGATTTTCTTAAATACGGTTATCTGTAACAATGTCAATTTTCCGTATTTTAACTAATAAAAAAAGAACTGATTTCGATATAATACATGCCAACATTACACTGGATAGGAAAAGATAAAGTTATTAATCATCACATGGATGTTCCATTTAAAGTTTTGGAACACGCCTACGGCTTTGAAAACGGTAAACAATCTGACCAAGAAACCCATAGCGGAAATAAAATAATCCACGGCGACAACCTCGAAGCCCTTAAAGCATTATTACCAGAATACGAAGGACGCATAAAATGTATCTACATAGACCCGCCTTACAACACCGGAAATGAAAGTTGGGTTTATAATGACAACGTGAACGACCCCAAAATAAAAAAATGGTTGCGTCAAATCGTAGGAAGTGATGATTTAGCAAAACACGATAAGTGGCTTTGCATGATGTACCCGAGACTAAGACTTCTTGAAAAACTACTTTCAAAAGACGGAGTTTTACTTATTTCTATTGGTGATGATGAATTACAAAATCTAATATTACTCTGCAATGAAATATTTGGGGAAAAAGGACATGATGCAACTTTCGTTTGGAAATCAAGGACAAAACCTACAAACGCTGGAAGAGCAAAATATCGACCACAGAAAGTAACAGAATATGTTCTACTTTACACAAAGAGCAAAGAATTGTTGTTTAACACACTGACTGGAGAAGACAATTATAGCTATCCTAATGAAGATAAGGATGGCAAATTTCGAACTACAACAATACTGACATCCAATTTAGGTTCTTATCGAAGAGACACAATGAGATTTGAAATTGCCGATTATACACCGCCACCGGAACAAAGGTGGAAAGCTGGAAAAGAAATAATTCAAGGTTTGTATGATAATAATCGTCTGCAATTTAAAGAAAACGTTCCAATGCAAAAAGTGTATGACTTTGACAATGATGAAATAAATAATCCTCTCTATACAATCATTAAGCAAGAATTATCTGGAACAGCAGAATCGGGGAAGAGTTTACTTAATAAAATTATTGGAAAAGGTCATGGTTTTGATACTGTAAAACCTATTGAACTTCTAACCTATTTATTAAAGGTCTTTACATATAACGATTCAATTATTCTCGATTCTTTCGCGGGAAGCGGGACTACATGCCACGCTGTATTTAACCTTAACATTGCAGATAGTGGTAACCGTAAATTCATTTTAATAGAGATGGAAGACTATGCCGAAACCATAACTTCCGAGCGGGTAAAAAGGGTTATAAAAGGATACGGAGAAACTGAAGGGACAAAAGGTAGTTTTGATTTTTACGAATTAGGGCAACCGATGTTTATTGAAGATGGTATTCTAAATGAATCGGTTGGCATTGAAAAAATTAGAGCTTATGTTTGGTACACCGAAACACAAAAAGCACTCATTGAAAGAAAGCACAAAGATAACAAACATTTCTTGGGCAAGTATAACGACACAGCATACTATTTCAATTACGAACAAAATGAAATTACTACTTTAGATCATGCTTTTTTAAGTACCATGAAAACTAAAGCAGAGCAATATGTTATTTATGCAGATAACTGTCTTCTCACAAAGAATTTCATGACGAAGCATCATATTATTTTCAAAAAAATACCAAGAGACATTACAAGATTTTAATATATGAATGAAAATATTGAGCATATTGGTTTTTCCGTTTTACACGAAGCTATTCGGCAAGCAAGGTATAATGCATTAAAAAGTGTAAATGCGGAATTGGTAAATTTATATTGGCAAGTAGGTGCTTTTGTAAGTAAACAACTGGCGCTTAGCCAATGGGGAGATAAAACAGTACAGCAACTTTCTGATTTTTTACACAATCAAGACCCGGCTTTAAAAGGCTTTGATAAAAGAAGCATTTACAGAATGATAGAATTTTATGAAAAATATCACTCAGCGGCATTTGTGGTTCCACCGGAACCACAATTACAAAGTGCTAATAATCAAATAAGTGAAATTGTCGCTCCACCTGAACCACAATTAGAAAAAGAAGCGGAATCTGAAATTATCGCTGCAATGTGGCGGCAAATAAATGAAGAAAACATAAGGCAAACTATTCTAGCAAAAATTAGCTGGACAAATCATTTACTTATTTTTTCAAGATGCAAATCGGAAGAAGAACGAGAATTTTATTTAAGAATGAGTATCAAAGAAAAATACAGTAAGAGGGAGCTCGACCGCCAAATATCTTCAGGCCTTTTTGAAAGAACCGTAATAGGAAACTCGAATCTCTCACCATCGTTGAGAGATATTCATCCCGAAGTAACCAACAACTTTAAAGATAGCTATGTTTTTGAATTTCTGAACCTTCCCGAACCACACAGCGAAAGTGATTTACAGAAGGGTTTAATCAAACAAATAAAAAACTTTATTCTTGAATTAGGTAAAGACTTTTTGTTTATAAGCGAAGAATACAAAGTACAAGTGGGTAACAGCGATTTTTATATTGATCTTTTGTTCTATCACAGAAGCTTACAATGCTTGGTGGCTTTTGAATTAAAAGCAGATAAGTTTAAACCTGAGCATTTGGGACAACTTAATTTTTACTTAGAAGCATTAGACCGCGATGTGAAAAAACAAAACGAAAATCCAAGTATTGGCGTTTTATTGTGTAAGGATAAAGACTCCGAAGTAGTTGAATATGCTTTGAGTCGAAGCCTTTCCCCAACAATGGTTTCGGAATACAAAACACACTTACCCGATAAAAAACTATTGCAGCAAAAATTGCATGAACTATTTGAAAATAATAACGAAATAGAATAATGGAATTAAAACCATATCAACAGCAAGTTATAAATGATCTTTCACTTTTTTTGGAACATGTCCAAGAAACCAAAGATGTTAGGGAATCCTTTTACGATTTTTGGGTAAAACATCCAAGAACTCCTTTGTTCCCGTACGCTGGCACAGCAATAGAACCATACAAAAACAATGTACCGCGAGTTCCGCACATTTGCATAAAAGTACCAACCGCCGGAGGGAAAACATTTATTGCCTGCAACGCAATTAAAACAATCTTTGATGCATTTGATTATGATAAACCTAAAGCAGTTGTTTGGCTTGTTCCTTCAATAACTATTTTAGACCAGACAATTAAGAACCTTAAAGACCCTTCACATCCTTACCGTCAAAAGATCAATTCACATTTCGGAAACAAAGTTGAAATATTTGACAAAGCTGCATTGTTGCAAGGAAGTGGATTTAATGCAACTTCTATAAAAGAACAATTAAATATCATGGTTTTTAGCTTTGATAGTCTAAGAGCCAAAAACAAAGAAGATAGAAAAGTATTCCAGGATAACGGGAATCTCCAATCCTTCGAACATCTTTTAGGAAAGGAGAATGATATAACTTTAGGGGCAATTATTAAATACTTAAATCCTTTAGTAATTGTAGATGAAAGTCACAATGCGGAAAGTGATTTAAGCGTTGATATGCTTAAAGAAATTAATCCTTGCTTTATTCTCGATCTTACAGCCACACCCAGAAACAATAGCAACATCATTAGTTTTATTGATGCCTTGGAATTGAAAAAAGAAAACATGGTTAAACTCCCGGTAATTGTTTATAACCATGAAGACAAAACGGAAGTAATTAACTCTGCATTACAGTTGCAAAAACGTCTGGAATTACAAGCAGTTGAAGAAGAAAAGAAAGGTGGGAAATATATTCGTCCTATCATTCTGTTTCAGGCCCAACCCAAAAACGGTAAGGACTTTAAAGATGAGGAAGAAGAAAAATCGAATGTTCAAAAACTTAAAGAAAAACTTATTGAGTTAAAAATACCTGCCGGGCAGATAAAAATTAAAACGGCAAATGTAAATGAAATAAAGAATGAAGATTTGATGAGTAAAGAATCTCAAGTTCGTTACATCATTACTATTAACGCTCTAAAAGAAGGTTGGGATTGCCCTTTTGCTTATATCTTAGCTTCGTTAGCCGACAAATCATCAGCAATAGATGTAGAACAAATTTTAGGTAGAGTATTACGGCAGCCGTATGTTATGAAGCATAACTTTCCTTTGTTAAACATGAGTTATGTTTTAACTGCATCATCAAAATTTCTTGACACCTTAGACAACATTGTAAAAGGTTTGAACAAAGCCGGTTTTAGTGAGCAAGATTATAAATTAGCTGACCCGGAAATGTTGGAAAGTGCTAAAAAACAAGAAGCATTAGAACAACTTTCTGTTTTCGCGGCAAGTGAAACCGGCTCTGAAGACATTACTTCAGATATTGACACAACAAGAATTTCTGTCCCGTCAGAGGAGTCTGCTCCAAATAATTCCATTTCAGAAATTGAACAAACAGCAATGCAACAAAATGAGGCGTTTGAGAAAACCGTCTCTGAGATGGATGCGAATAATATAACTGCACTACCAAATGAAATACAACAGCTTATGAAAACATACAGCATTAAAGATATTTTTAAGGGTCAAGCGGCACTAATAAATTTGCCACAGTTTTATTTGAAAGTTCCGGCAAACGATCTTTTCGGAACAAGAGAAGAAGAGCTCCCCTTAGAAAAAGAAAATCTTTTAGATGGTTTTGCTTTAAGCAAAGCAGATACAAACATTGTATTTGATAACATAGCTTCTGAACTCTACAAAGTAGATTTGGACGAAACTAAAAAAGAACATACCCCAACTTTTGTTAAATTAGATGGTATGGTAAAGGAAAGTGTCATTGCTTACATGCTTGATCCTCAAAGAAAAGATAGTCGTGTAAAAAACTTTACCAAACGAATTATGGATATTATTGGTAATATGTATCCTATCCCGGATAACGAAATTAAAAAATTCATTAACCGGATTTTGGCGGATTTCAGAGATGAACAATTTGGTGATTTTGCAAATAATGAATACTCTTATACAGACAAAATAAAACTAAAAATAAAATCTTTATCAGAAGTATTTGCAGAGCAAAAATTCAAAGACTTTTTAGATACCGACAAAGTATTTATCAAATCATCCTTTACATTGCCCAAAAACATTTCACCAGGTGACACAGCTAAAGACATTACAAAATCGCTTTACGAAAAAGAAGGCGGTATGAATGGTTTTGAAGAACGTGTAATCAATGAAATTGGAAACATGGCTAATATTGCTTTTTGGACAAGGAACATTGAAAGAAAAGGTTTCAGAATTAACGGCTTTATTAACCATTACCCCGACTTCATTATCCAAACCAAAAGCGGCAAGACAATTTTGTTAGAAACAAAAGGCGATCACCTTGATGCCGAACAAAAAATAAGACTTGGTGGCTTTTGGGCGTCTAAAGCCGGGAATAATTACCGTTACTTCATGGTTTACGAAAGACGGACAGTTGATGGAGCATATAAACTTGAAGACTTTCTAAACATCATAAAAGACATTTAGCCAACGCACAAGTTTTGTATGAGTGAAAAATATTTTTAATCAACGCTTGATAATCTTTTAAAATAAAACCAATCTGTATGTAATGGATTTTTTGCTTTTACACCTCTCCTCATCCCCTTTTTTATTAATTTACAAATCAAATACTCAACAATTTGCAGCGGCTCTACATTGTTTAGCAATACGTTTGTTGCAATTACATTTTACTATTTCACAAAAGAAGAACGAATGAAAAACATTCTCAGATTATTATTTAACCATACAGTCGTAAAACAACTAATCCCAATTTTAATTTTATTGCTTTTTTGTTTTCATTCCGTAAAAATTGATGCTCAATCCGTTTCGGTGGGCAAAGGAAGTTACAGCACTTCCCTTCCTTCCGGTGCAATTGGACCGAAAACTTTTACCGGCGCAAATGCAGTTCCTAAAATATCCGCAGCATTCAACAAACCGGTTCAAACAAATGATTACTGGAGCAGTTTGATCTATCCCTTTTATGGTGATGCTTTCTCCAATAACCTGTTTGCTCATCCGTTGGATTTCAAAGCAAAAAATAACGGATTGCAGATTGGTTATACCTTAACTCCTGTTTATGCCGCGGCAGATTATCTCTTCCCATTTTCCCAGCAGCTTACAATTGGCGTTTCCGGACTGAACGCCACAAAAACTTTTACTGATGATTACGGTGACTGGACAGTAACTGCTCTTTGGGATGATGGTACACGAAAAATGAAAGCAACTTTAGGACATGGACTTCCTTTTGTTTTTCTAACTGTTTCAGGCGGAAATGCAACTATCACAAGCAGTGCAACTCCAACCATCTGGTACAATCAAAAAGGTGTTGTTGGAATAACCGTTGACGGACGGCATTATGGAATATTTGCCCCCGACAGCTCAACCTGGACGGGAACAACAACACTTCAATCTTCTCTTAAAGGAAAAGATTATTTTTCCGTTGCTCTACTTCCGGATAACAAATTAACAACTCTTGAAACTTATCGTCAGCACGCGTATGCTTTCGTAACCGGAAGTACAGTTTCCTGGGCTTATGATGAAACGACTGCAAAGCTGACTTCAACTTTTTCTTATACGACGGAATTAAAAGAATCCGGTAACGGAAACCTCAACCAAACGCTCACAGCTTTGTACCGTCACCAATGGTTGAATACCGCAGCGCCTCTCACAAGTTTTGAGTACAATTCTGTTGCCGGAAAAATGAAAGTATTCGATGGCAATCAATTTTCAACTGAATTAACTTTTGAAGGAGTGTTGCCTTCTTTACCTGACCAGGGAGATTATAATAAAACTGATTTATTAGCGATGGTTAATGCAGTAACTTCCGAAACATTACCTTCCGGACCAACATACGAGAACGGAAAAGCAATTGCGCGGTTTGCTCACGTAGTCAATATTGCTGATCAGCTTGGTGCAATAACGGCGCGGGATCATTTGTTGTCTGAAATAAAGAAGCGGCTTGAAGATTGGTTTACCGTGGGCGGAACTCAAGAGTATTCTTACAACTCAACGTGGGATGTTTTAACTGGTTATCCATCGGGTTATGGCGCGGATAATCAAATCAACGACCATAACTTTCATTCGGGTTATGCAATTATGGGTGCAGCGATTGTTGCGCAGTACGATTCCGTTTGGGCGAAACCGGAGAACTGGGGCGGAATGGTAGATCTGTTAATTAGAGATGGGAATAATTGGGAACGGAATGATACAAGATTTCCCTTTCTGCGTTCATTTGATCCATACGCCGGGCATTCTTGGGAAGCCGGACACGGTGATTTTGGCGATGGAAACAATGAAGAGTCGAGTTCTGAATCAATGAATTTTGCAACTGCCATTACTTTGTGGGGAGCTGTTACTCATCAAAATGAAATTAGAGATTTGGGAATTTATCTTTATACCACAGAAAGAACTGCCATCGAGCAATATTGGTTTGATGTTGATGATGCTGTGTTTCCGGCTGCGTATCAATACAAAGCGTTAGGAATGGTTTGGGGATCGAAAGGAGTTCATTCAACCTGGTTCGGCGCAAATCCGGAGTACATTCACGGGATCAATATGCTTCCGTTTACCGGAGGATCGTTATACTTGGGCCGCCGCCCAGAGTATGTAAAAGCCAACTATGATGAAATCGTAAAAGAATTGAATGGTCCGCCGACCATCTGGCAGGATATTATTTGGCAATACCTGGCATTGTCCGATCCGGGTATGGCTTTATCGTTGTATTATGCAAACCCGGCTTACACTCCATTTGATGGAGAAACCAAAGCGCATACCTATCATTGGTTGTGTAATTTGAAGAAAATGGGTAAACCGGATTTTTCTGTCATAGCCGATCTTCCGACGTATTCCGTTTTCAAAAACGCTGCGGGAGAAAAAACATATACAGCCTACAATCCTGCATCTGATTCAGTCAGCGTTCATTTTTCGGATGGATATTCCTTGGCCGTTCCACCAGGATCAATGCGCTCGGTTAACTCATCAACTGCAAACACAAATGCGCCGGTTGCTTTGTTGATTGCAGATAAAACTCGCGGTAAAATGCCGCTGAAAATTAGTTTCACCGGAAGTAAAAGTTTTGATAGGAATGGCTCACCTCTTACGTATTTATGGAACTTTGGTGATGGAAATAGCGCATCAACTGCCGACACAGTTCATGTATTTACCGAGCCCGGAATCTATAAAGTCATTGTCACGGTAACAAACCAACTTCTCCTCTCCACAAAAGACAGCGTACTTATTACAGTACTCGGAAATGGAACTCCTTATTCGGGAACAGCAGTTTTAGTTCCCGCCCTTATTCAAGCTGAAAATTTTGACAACGGTGGTGAAGGTGTAGCTTATCACGACAATGACACAAAAAATGTGGGACTGGCTTACCGTCCTTTGGAAGGTGTTGATCTTGAACCATCTAATGATCAAGGATTTGATGTTTATTGGATGACTGCCGGAGAATGGATTGAGTACACTATTCAAATTCCAAGTGATGGGAATTATGATGTAATACCTTTTGTTGCTTCTGTTCCCGGTTTTGGAAATTTACGTTTGCTGATAAACAATGTTGACATCAGTGGAAAGAAAGTGGTTTTGAACACGGGTGGCTGGCAGAGTTGGAAGCCAATCACTATTTCGAATATTCCTCTAAAAGCCGGAAAACAAATTTTACGGATTGAGATTGATTCCGATACAGATAAAGCGAATTGGTTATTCAGTCTGAATTCCATCCAGGTCAAGCTGTCCGGTTCTGTCGGAGTTTCAGAAGAGAATTCATCTCCTATTTCATTTTCACTTGAACAAAATTATCCTAATCCGTTTAATCCGGAAACAAGTATTCAGTATTCAGTTTTAGGTAGTCAGCAAGTAAGTTTGAAAGTGTATGACCTTCTTGGAAATGAAGTTGCAACTTTAGTGAATGAAATTCAACACGCTGGAACTTATCAGGTTACTTTCAACCCACAACAACCGACTAATACCCAACAACTAACAAGTGGGATTTCTGCTGAAGGTAGATGCGCATCCGGCATATATTTCTATCAACTTAGGGCTGGTAGTTTTCTGCAAACTAAGAAGATGATATTTTTAAAATAGAGCTGCATGTTTTCCTCAGTCAAATATTTGTTTTTTTGATCAAGATTTTAGTCCGCCACGGCGGAAAGGATTAACGATTTTTGCTTTAAGAAGTTAAAAACAACTCAATAAGAGTTGAATGAGAAAATATAAATTACTCAAGTTAATCAACAAAGAGAGGTTCAAGATGAGATCTAGCATTTATCTGATCATAGGGTTTTTGATTATTTCAGCCGGATGTGAGAAGAAACCAAAGGAATATCCGAATGTAAGTATTGCAGAAGTAATTCAAGATATGAAATGGGATTATAATTATGCTAAGGTTAAATCCATATTAGAAACGAAATATGGTCTTGAATTCAGTAACGAGATTAAACAAAACAAAAAAAGTAAGGGCATAAAAGTTTACAGATTCGAGGGAGGAGTGTTAAATGGAGTAAAAACCGGTCATTGGGTAGTTGATTTCGTTAATGACTCACTAAATTTCATTTTTGTTGGAATCGTTGCAGAAACATTAAGAACATACCAAACATTTAAAGATAGTGTAAACAATTTAGCTTATGAGAAATTTGCGCGAGCGGAAGGTGATTGGTTTATTTCTGAGAAAGGAAAAGCGAAATGCAGAATCCTGATAACTGATTGGGGAAAAGAAATTGGTATTTCGTTTTCCTCTGAGAAATTCTTGAACAAGTGTTCATATATGTAAATACAGTTAATTAAAATCTGAGATTGTTAGCGAAAACCTTTTCCGTAGTTAAAACTAAAATTCTATATTCGAGTATTAATAATTCACCTTACGCATACTGCGTATCAAGTAACCCCGGCATTTATGCCGGGGGTTAAATAAGACCAAATACTTGGGCTTTAGCCCATTAATAGCCAAAATAATGGCTAAAGCCTGAGTTGCCGACATTTGTTCCATTAATAAATAAGAGTTCTGCGTAACATGACTTAATAAAGTATTAACTCTATTTTTCCAAGGAGACTAAAAATGAAAAAAATATTATTTACCGTTTTATTTCTTTCCATCGCTTCGATGAATTTTTCACAAGATCTTAATTCTGCTAAAAATCTTCTTCAAAACAATAATTTGAGTGATGCAAAATCGCTACTCGAAAAATTGATCAGCAATGATAAAAACAATGCCGAAGCCCATTTTTATTTAGGGAAAACTTTATTACGTATGAAAGAATATGAGGATGCCTCAGATGAATTTGAAACAGCGATAAAAATTAATTGGAACAATGCCGATTATCATTTTTGGTTTGCTCAAGCTATGGGACAGGATGCTGTAAACTCCAGTATCTTCACTAAAATGAAGCTCGCACCAAGAATAAAAGATGAATACATGAAGACTGTTCAGATCAACCCTGCGCATGTCCAGGGGAGAATGGGATTGATAGGTTTTTACAGAATGGCTCCCGGCATTATGGGAGGAAGTATGGAAAGAGCTTATAGTGAAGCTAAAATATTAATTGGCTACGATGAAAAATTGGGGCATTACCAACTTGCTACATTATATATCGCAGATAAAAACATCGGGAAAGCGGAAGAAGAATTCAAATTCCTTGAAAATAAATATGGAAGCGCAAAAGATTTTAGCGGTTTATATAATGAGTACGGTTACTTTCTCTTAAACAATAAACGTATTATTGAAGCAATCCAGAAATTTAAAAAACAAGTTGAACTTGACCCGAATAATCCAAACTCATACGATAGTTTGGGTGATGGATATTTAGCCGCGGGAAATAAAACGGAAGCTATTGCGCAATTTAAAAAAGCTGTTGAATTGGATCCTAATTTTACCGCATCGAAAAAGAAATTAAAAGATTTGACAAAGTGAACATAAGATTTAATAAAACATGTTGTCGGTAAAAACTTGAACCCACTGCCGTTTTGAAAACCTTGACAGTTTAGATATTTTAAACCGAACATTAAAAAATATTATAAATAAGAAAGAGATTATTAAAAGGAATTATTTTATGCTTGCTCTCCGGAAAAAAGAAAAAGTTATAAATAAAATAGTAACCATAGACATACCCGAAAATTTTGGGGATGAAGTTGAAGTTATCATCCTTTCTAATGCTGATGAAAAAAAAGAGTTATATTGGAGCGAATCGGAAATAGCTTTAATGGGGTCTGTTTCCACACTTGTTAAAGATATTGATAACGAGGATTATTCGGCATGGTAATGAAAGAATTTTGTACTGAGTTTAAGTGCAAAGAGTTTGCGTAAGTTTTGCACTAACAAAAACCTCCAAGGTTTTGAGAACCGCGCAAGTTTTAAGATTTTATTAGTACTTCTTCACTTCTTCCAAAATATATTTTGCAATAGCTTTGGCTTCGGCAGGTTTTAAACCTTGATTAGGCATTGGAGGATATGCAGGATTAATTTTTGTAGGATTCAACACGTAAGCCGCAACTTTTTCAACATCACCTTTATATTTCGGTAATGTTTCTTTGTATGGAGGTCCAACTAATTTCTGATCAAACTTATGGCATGCAGAACATTTGCCGTTAAAAATATCAGCGCCGCTAATTTCTGCAATTCCTATCGGTTCTCCTTTCAGAGCTTTAAGGGTAACATCATATTCAGCAGAAAGGAGAATCGCCTGCTTCTTTGTAACATTACGAAACGAAGCTTGTTCGGAAATGATCAACGTTAATGAAGCAATAACAAGAAGAAGAAATACCATTCCTGAATAATGTAATTCTGAATTTTTCAACATTGCATATAAAAGATGGAAGACCCAGAAAACTGCGAACAAGGATATCACTGCAAATCCAAACACAGAAGATGAGAGAGCAAGAGATGGAAGCGCAACTAAGTTTATCAACAAAAAAAGCGGTTGAAAGAGGGCAAAAAATAAAGTGACGGAAAGTCCTGTTTTCTTTATAAACTCTTTATATCCTGAATCTTCAATCCCCTTCCCGCCTTCCCAAAAGAAATATATGAAGAGAAGAAATGCGCCGGTTAATGAAAGTGCAGCAGTTAAAAAGTGTATCCATTTTACAAAAACTGAAAACGAAGTAAAAAGATATAAAATACCGGTTGCATCCCAATCAGATGGATTCAGAGTAAGATTTATACCGCCGATAAAAAAGTAAGAACCAATCAAGAGAAAGATAATTCCCCATAAACTTGATTTACGGTTTACTCTTGCAACATTATTTGCAAAGGTTGAATATTCGGTTTCTCTTTCTTCAATTTTTACTGAAGAAAATAAGGACTTAAAGACCCATGAGTAGCGGTAGGTATAAATGAAAATTAATCCTATCGTTATCAAAATAAACGCAGCAACAAAAAACGAAATGGTAACAAGTTTTAAATTATGAAGTATCTGCGCGTAAATTAATATCAAAGCCAAAAGAGGAATACTGCCAAGTGCAACTCCCGCACCTTTAGTAAACGTAGTTAACTCAATTACTTCTTTTGAAAATTTTGTATAAAATCCGTTCTCGTCACTCTTCCCTTTTCTCTTAAAATATAAAGATAAGATAGAACCACCCAGAACAAGACTTATAAATGGCACAAATAAAAACAAAATAATAGTTGCCAGATAGTGCAGCAAAGCAATATGTTCTAGCGATTGCGGAAGAACTAATTTATCTAAAAAATCCATCTACGCTACCTTTATAAGAGAATTATTTTTTCAATTGAAATAAAAAGAATTAACACTACAACAAACAAGTTAATTTCTAAAAATACTTTCCGTAGAGATTGTTTGTCAATGTGTTCATTTAATAGTTTTGCCGAACGGATAATTAAGGTAATAACCAACACTAAAATACCGATGCTTGCAAATGAAATATCTATTATGCTGAATAGCGGCATAAGCAAGCCGGTAACTCCGGTTACACAAATCCAAACATAAGTTATTCTTGCAAGCTGATTTTCACTAAAATATTTCTTTAGTGTTGGGTATCCGGCATCTTCATAATCTTTTCCGAAAGCCAAAAGCAATAACCAAAAATGGGGTATCTGCCAAATAAAAAAGAAGAAGGCAATTAATAAGGCTTGAGGATCAAAAACATTTCCACCGCCTGTTACCCAACCCACTACCGGAGGAATTGCTCCAATTACAGAACCGGGAATAATTGCAAACGATGTTTTCCGTTTGAGCGGAGTGTAAATTCCGTTGTACCAAAGTAAAGCAAGGAGTCCAAGAAGTACACCAATAAATCCAGATGAAATAAACAAGAGTACCGATCCAACTATTGATAAGATGAGAATAATTCCGAAAACATTTTTCTCCGAAATTTTCCCGGAAGGAATCGGCCGATTCTTTGTCCTTTCCATTTGTGCGTCGAACACTGCTTCCTGCAAATGATTTAATGCAGCAGAACCTGACGCAAGAAGAAAAATTCCCAAAGCAGCGCCGAGTAATTCAATGCCGAAAACTTTTGTGGCGCAAAGGTATCCAAAGACAGTTGTGATCATCACAAAAACCGTTATGCGGAACTTTATTAGTTCAAGAAATATGTTAATTCTTGCTTTCAAGCTATTTAACTTTTGTTGAATCAGTTAATGCGGATTGTTGAGCAACCGGTGAGTTCTTCTTAGCTAATTCTGCCTTCATCCAAGCCTCAAATTCTTGCTGAGGGAGTACAATCACTTTTGAATACATTGCCGAATGGCTCAATCCGCAATACTCTGCACAGGCAATATCAAATCTTCCAACTTGTTCGGGCAAAAACCAAATTGAATTATTTCTATTAGGCATAACATCACGTTTGAAGCGAAAAGCCGGAATGAAAAAACTATGATTTACATCTAATGAATGAAGATTTACTTCTATGGCTTTATTAACCGGCACGTAAAGGGAATCCGCTTTAACACCGTTATCATATTCAAAAGTCCATTTCCACATTTGAGCCGTAACTTTAATAACCATTGCATCTTTAGGAGGATTTTTCAAATCGCGGTAACCGATCCAGCCGTACCAAAACATCGCCATAACTAAAATAACGGGAATAACAGTCCAAAGTATTTCCAATTTTGTATTACCGTGAATGTTGACGGCTTTCATCCCTTTTTTTCTGTTGTACTTAAAAACAAAGAAGATCATCAAAAATGTAATTAATGCTAAAAGAAGAAAAGAAATACCGGTAATAAACCAGAAGGCTCCGTTCACTAAATCAATATGATTTGAACCAAAAATCATGTTTCACCTTATAAAAAACTATAATCTGAAAATAAAAGAGCTATCGAGATCAAAAGAAACAGCAGAGCCACACCCACAAATATCTTAAATGTGGCGGTTTCAGTTTTAAGGTGCATAAAGAATGTTAGCACCAAGTAAGATTTAATGATTGCAATCGTTAATGCAGTAGCAATCGTAATGTTTCCAAAATTAATTCCGGCAACCGCTACAGTAACGCCTGTAAGCATCATTAACACAAGCCATATTAATATGTAAAATCCGTAAGTAGGTTTATGTTCAACTGTAATTTCCAAATGTTCTCCACTCATACAAACAAATTCCTCAAGTAATTAAATAGAAAAGCGGGAATAGGAAAATCCAAATAATATCAACGAGATGCCAATAAAGTCCGGCGGCTTCAAGGCGGACATAATTTGTGGAATTAATTCTTCCTTTAATTGTTAATCCAGTCATCACTTCAATTAACAACATTCCAATACCAACGTGTAATGCGTGTAAACCGGTCATTACATAATACAAACCAAAGAATAAGATTTCGCCGTTCCCTTTTGCCAAAAGAATTTCTGAGCCGGGGAAAATTCCGTGGTGGATTTTAATATTCCATTCAAAATATTTATTGATCAAAAATCCGAAAGC
Organism: Ignavibacteriaceae bacterium; assembly: GCA_023229425.1. Classification (GTDB taxonomy): domain Bacteria; phylum Bacteroidota; class Ignavibacteria; order Ignavibacteriales; family Ignavibacteriaceae; genus UBA1563. The sequence goes on along the minus strand of JALNZG010000005.1, from coordinate 63,978 downwards.
TAAAACCATCGTAAATATTTGGAAAAAGACGGACAAAAATTTATTGTTTTTCCTGATGGCGATGATTGAAAGAACAATAGTTAAACTACTTGTAAGTAGAATGATCGTATTTAAAGCTCCGACGGAAGTATTTAATTCTTTTGCGGCAACATGAAATTCATGCGGATATGTAAATCGGTAAACAGCATAGACAAGGAACATACCACCGAATAAGACCAATTCGGTAAAAAGGAAAAGCCACATTCCAAGCCGTGAGCCAACGTCGTCGCGGTGAATATGTTCAACTGTGTGTTCGGCAATTGAGCTCAACTGTCCTCCTTCATTAAATTTTCTTCGTTGTCTTTATATTCATATGGTCCGGCTGTAATGGTCGGAATAACCTCAAAATTTTCTAGTGACGGCTTGTTTTGAATTGTCCATTCAAGAGTTTCTCCGCCCCAAGGATTTATCGCTGTATAAGAAGTTTTACTCCTCAACGCTTTATAAAAGTTTGTAAACATGATTATTAAACCAACTATCAATATCCACGAACCAATCGTCGAAACAAGATGATAAATATGGAATTCCGGTAAATAGTCATAATATCTTCGCGGCATTCCTAACCAGCCCATTACAAACATCGGAAAATAGAGAGTGTTAAATCCAACAAATAAAAACCAGAATCCTGTTTTAGCTGTTTTCATATTATACATTTTACCAAACATTTTCGGGAACCAATAATGCATAGCGGCAAAAATTCCGAATCCCGTTCCACCGAACATTACATAATGAAAATGGGCAACAATAAAGGAGGTATCATGGATGTGCATATTTACAGATAAAGCGCCCTGGATCAAACCTGTAAACCCGCCGATAGAGAATAAAAAGATAAATCCTAACGCATATAATAATGGCGCATCGGTGGAAATTGATCCTTTGTACAAAGTAGCCACCCAGTTGAATATTTTAATTGCGCTGGGAATAGCGACCAGAAATGTAAGCAAAGAAAAAATAATTTGAGCCGTTTCACTCATACCTACGGTAAACATGTGATGCGCCCAAACCATCGAACCGAAAAGCGCGATTGCCAAACTTGAAAATGCAATAAATTTATATCCAAAAATTGTCCGGTGAGAAAAGACCGGAATAATTTCGGAAATTACTCCCATTGCAGGTAAAATCATTATATAGACTGCGGGATGAGAATAAATCCAAAATAAATGTTGATACAAAACCGGATCACCGCCTAATGCTGGATCAAATAATCCAACGCCAAATGCTCTTTCGATTGAAACTAATAAAAGAGTAATTCCAATTATCGGTGTGGCTAGAATTTGAACCCACGCAGTTGCATATAAAGACCAAGCGAAAAGCGGCATCCTAAAGAAAGTCATTCCCGGTGCGCGCATTCTATGGATTGTTACAATAAAATTTAACCCCGTTAAGATCGAAGAAAAACCTAAGATAAATGCTGCCATTAATGCAGGCATAACATTAGTAGTCGATCTGATGCTATAGGGAATATAAAAAGTCCAGCCTGTATCGGCAGGTCCGCCGGGAAGAAACACAGAAATAACTGCGAGCAATGCTCCAAGAATATATAACCACCAAGAAAGCAAATTGATTCTCGGGAAAGCGACATCTTTAGCTCCGATAAGAATCGGAAGGAAGAAATTTCCAAAAACCGCCGGTAAACCTGGAATAACAAAAAGGAAGATCATGATTATGCCGTGCAAAGTAAAAAACGAATTGTATGTCTGCGCATCCATAATCGTCTTACCTGGAGCAATTAATTCTAACCGCATTAAAAATCCAAACGTAACACCAACAGCAAAAAAAAGAAGCGACGCCATAAGATAAAGTAAATCAATCCTTTTATGATCAGTTGACAATATCCATGCAAAAATGCCGGAATGCTTTCCCTTATAATCTAAATAACTAACCGAATGTCCATTATTGTGCATGAATTCTTAGCCTCTTAACTCTTTTCTGTTTTTCTTGGTTTAACTGATAATACAATTACCAACACAATTGCGATCAGTAAAATTCCGCCTCCTGCAACTCTGGTAATATTCAAAACGTATTTTCTTCCTTCAGGATCATAATTGAAACAAAATTTTAATAACTTGGCAACTGTAGGTGAAACTTTACCTTCTGACGATTCTATGATCGCCATTTTTAAATCAAAAGGAAGAAAAGTTGTTCCCATTAAGTAGCGGGTAATTTCACCGTTTGGTGAAACTAAAATCAAAGCTGATGCATGGGCAATCTGTCCCGCTTCTTTCTTGAACGAGAATCCGGCAGAACTTGTTAACTTTAGAATATTCTCTTTATCACCTGTTAAAAACCGCCAGCCATCCGGGGGAAATTGTTTTTGCACGGCAGTTAAAATATTTTGCTTTTTCTTTGCCGCAATAGTTGAAGTTTCAGTTTCATCAATTGAGAGACAAACAAGTTGATAATCTTTTGCCGGAGCTAGATCAATTCTATCAATGAGTGAAGCTACTTCTGCCATTAAAGGATTACACATACTTGGGCAATCATAATAGACAAACATCAGTACAGTAGGTTTATTGATGATTTGCTTCATTGAAATTTGATCACCGTTTTCATCAAGCAAAACTGATTGTAAGGCAATTTTTTGTCCAAGTTTTTCATTAATTCCTGCGGTAGTATTGCTCTTTTCTCCATTACCGGCAAAATTTAGTTGGGAAGAAAAAAGGAATATGAAAAGTAGCCCCCATCCACCGAAGGTAGTTATCATGGTGAAAAACGAACTATCCGTTTTCTTTTTCATTTTATACAGCAACACTTTTTAATAATGTAAATAAATTTGAAATCTCAGAATTGCTAAGTGAAAAAATCTTTCCTGAGAAACCATTTTCTGAGAGATTATCTGCTATCACGGCAAGGAATTCTTTTTCACCGATCTGCCATGACGAGGAATTAAATAAAGTTACCAACGCTTTTTGCTGATTGGTAGTGACCTTAAAAAAGATTTTTGCACCGATGTTGTCGGGATTAGTTAGTTTTTCATTTAAAAGTTTAGCTAATGTAAAATTTATTTTCCCGATTCTATCTGAATAGTTTGTTTGATATAATTTCTCTGCCGATACCACCGAAATTGTTCCGGGAACTTTTGTTCCCGCAGAAAGTGCATAGGTTTTATCAAGGGTAGCAACATCTTCAGCGGTGTCAATCGGCGGTTCCGGTTCGCCTAGCGAAGCAGGCATCCATGAGCGGATCAATTGAATAATAGCAATTCGATCCAATGGAGCCAAATAATCAAATCCCGGCATTCCTGTAGCTAAAATTCCTTTTTGCACGGTAGCATAAATTTCCGTAGTCTTTCTTCCGTTTTTCCAACCTTCAACTAGATGAAAATTCCTTGGTTTGGGATTAAGTGCTGCTCCTGCAGTTCCATCGCCTTTACCATCTGCTCCATGGCAAGACGAACAGGCCGTCTGGAAAAGTTGTTTCCCTTTTTCAACTAACGTTGGATTTATTTCCGTAAAACTTTTTAGATCGACCGCTGCAGCAATTTTTGCATCTTCAATCGGTAAATCAGTTACAACATTTGTTGAATCATCAATTTTTGGTGCAATTTTATTTTGCACGAGAGAACCGGAATTTCCAATGTACACAAATCCAATACCGATGAGTATCACCAAGAAATAAGGATACATTACCGCCATTATTTTTATCGGATCATTGAGTAAATCGGAAAATGAGAATTTAATTTTTGCCATAGTTGTTTACACTTATAATCTAAAGTTTAAACCTTTTTCAAGTTTTGGATCACCAACCGGAACAAGGTTATGTTTTTTTGCATTGAAATAGAAAACCAATAAAAATCCGCCGACCGCTGCTATAAGGAAACCAAATTCAAAAAATATCGTTAACACACCGGCTTTTGCAGAATGAACTTGTGGCATTATTAGCCAATAAAGATCTATAACACGGGCACATAAAATCCAAATAGAAATAAATTTCAATTTCTTCTGGTCCATCTTAGCCGGTTGTGAAAGAAGCACAGCATACGGAACGATAAAATGAACAAAGATCAATCCGATGGAAACATAAGACCATATTCCTCCCCATCTGCCGATGAACCAATAGGTTTCTTCCGGAAGATTTGCATACCAAATGAGCATGAACTGGGAGAAAGCAATATAAGCCCAAAAATTTATAAAGGTAAATTGCAAAGCGCCGAGACTGAATAAGTGTTCATTATTCATTTTAGGATGAAGAAAACCTTTTTCTTTTAAGAGAACGGTTGCCAAAGTTACAGCAGCTAATGCTGCAACTACCGAACCGGCAAAAAAGTAAACTCCAAAGATCGTTGAAAACCAATGAGGCTCCAGACTCATCATCCAATCAATCGCCGAAATCGTAATGGTAATTGCAAACAGCGGAATGAAAATTGCCGATAGTTTGATATTCTTTTTTGTAAGAAGTTGATCTTTAGTTACATCTTGTTTGCGGGAATTTCTTACAAATAAAAAGTAAAAAAGTGACCAGACCCCGATACTAAAAAGAGTTCTTCCTATAAAGAACGTCGTATTCAAATATGGTGATTTACCAGTTAAAATCTTATCCCCGGCAACTATATCTTTATGAGACCATTCAAAAATTGAATGAACATTTAACAACAAAGGGATTACCAAAATAATCAAGATAGGACTAAATGAGGCTAAAAATTCAGGAACTCGTCTTATTGGCGTACTCCATTCCGCTCCGGCGATATATTCAAGAGCAACTAAAAACAGCGAACCGACTGCGATACTCATAATAAAAATAAAAGCGAGCAAATAATTAAAAAGAGCTCTTTGAGCATCAAAAAGGAATCCTGCTACGCCAAGAGCCAAGCCTATAACAAGAAGCAGATAACCTAACCGCTTTAAACTATCAGGAAGATTTTTCTTTTGATAAACTAAATCATTTTGCGACATTTGACAAAATCTCCTTTTTCGCTTCTATAATTTCGGATGGAGAAGCATTTTTTGCTTTCTGCAGCACTCTGATATAATGAATAACCGCCCAACGTTCATCGCGTGAAAGTTGAGATGCGTAAGAAGGCATTACATTTTGTCCGTTTACAATCACATGATAAATATTTCCGTCCTGCCACCCGCGGACTTTTTCAGAGTGCAAACTCGGCGGATTTGGAAACTGATTGTTTAACCGGCTGTCACCATCTCCATAATTGCCGTGACATGGTGAACAAAATGTTAAAAATCTTTTCTTCCCAAGACTTAAAATATCATTCGAAGGAATTAGTGTATTTGAAAGCGGAACAACGGGTGCGATAAGACCCATATATTCATAAGGAATAAAATTTCTTGCGACAGATCCTTCAACAGGCTTTCTCATTCCAAAACCATCAGCATAAAAAGTGCTTTTTGATTGCACATTAACTCTACTCTGATTCATCAACCAATCAAAAGGTGTAATGTAAAGCAATTTATTTAAAGTGATGTATGTAGCTCCTGAAGTTAAAAGGGCAACAAGTGTAAGCAATGTTAGAAATTTCGGTTCAAATATTTTAAAAGGTTCTACTACCGAGGAATAGATCTCTGTAATATTTTGTCCGTTTAATTCTTTATATAAAGCCTTAACTTTTTCAAGATCAAATAAAACATCGTCGGCTTCAATACAAATCCCATACTTATCGGAAGAGACTGCTTTCATGTAAGGAGTATCATGAAGCGGATGACTATTAAACGGAAATTTGAAAAAGAATGCAAGCATCGAAATAACCGTTGCAAGAGTTGCAAGCAGAACTGTCACTTCAAAAGTAATAGGAATAAATGCCGGTAACGCAAAAAATGGTTTTCCGCCGATGATCATGGGATAATCTATTGACATTGCCCAATACATAAACAACAGGGCAAAGGCAGCGCCAAATAATCCAAATGCTAAAGTAATATAACCTAATTTTGAAGGCTTAAGATTCATTGCCGCATCCATTCCATGTAAAGGATAAGGAGTATGGACATCATAATTTTTATAACCGGCTTCGCGAACCTTTGAAGCGGCGTGAATTATTTCATCCGGCGTATGAAAGAGAACTGTTATTCCAAATAATTTTCTCTCACTCATTAATGTTTTCCTCCATTGTGCGAAGGTTGCGCCCCTTCGGCAACTGCTTTAAGTTCAGACATAGCAACTACCGGAAGTGTTTTTGTAAATAGTAAGACCAATGTGAAGAACAAACCAAAACTTCCTATCAATGTTCCAAGATCAAAAATAGATGGAACAAAATATCCCCAACTCGAGGGAAGAAAATCGCGGTGAAGACTCGTTACCGTAATTACAAAACGCTCAAACCACATCCCGACATTCACAAAAATTACTATCACTAACATAATTGGGATAGTTGTTCTGATCTTTTTAAACCAAAACAATTGAGGAATAAGAACATTACATGTTACCATTATCCAATAAGCCCAGGCATACGGACCGAAAGCACGATTGATAAAAACGAATTGTTCTGATGGATTTCCGCTATACCAGGCTATAAAAAATTCCATTCCGTATGCGTAACCCACCATCATGCTTGTAGCTAAAATTATTTTATTCATTTTATCTAAGTGGTTTAGCGTAATAATATGTTGCAGATCGAAAACTTTTCGGACAAAAATTAATACGGTTACAACCATTGCAAATCCGCTAAAAATAGCGCCGGCAACAAAGTAGGGAGGAAAAATTGTTGTATGCCATCCGGGAATAATTGAAACGGCAAAATCAAAACTTACAATTGTGTGAACAGATAATACCAACGGAGTAGCAAATCCGGCTAAAAGCATATAAGCTTTTTCGTAATGCTGCCAATTTCTATGTGAATTTCTCCAACCCAAACTAAATATTGAATAAATGCTTTTCTTCAATGTTGAAGCAGTCCTATCACGGAGTAATCCAAAATCCGGAATTAAACCGACGTACCAAAAAACTAATGAAACCGTAAAATAAGTTGAAACTGCAAACACGTCCCATACTAACGGAGATGTGAAGTTTACCCATAATCCATGCTGATTTGGATACGGCATCAAGTAACCGGCTAACCATGGTCTTCCCATGTGAATAATCGGGAAAATTCCCGCACACATTACTGCAAAAATTGTCATCGCTTCTGCAAAGCGGGCAATACCGGTTCTCCATTTTTGCCGAAGCAAATAAAGAATGGCAGAAATTAATGTTCCGGCATGACCAATACCAACCCAAAAAACAAAATTGGTAATATCAAAAGCCCAACCAACCGGTTGGTTCAATCCCCAAACACCGGTGCCGTAAAGGAAAAGATAGCTAATGCTAATCACTCCAATAAGGAGTAAGGTTCCGGTTATTGATAATGCGATAAAAAATTTCTTATCCGGTTTTTCATCAAGAGGTTTTGAAATTAACCGGTCTATTTCAGCTAAAGAGATTCTACGTTCAATTACCGGAAGTTCTTGGGAGTAATCAATATTCACTATACTTCCTCCGAATGCGTATTTCTAAGTTTTGCTATATAAGTTACGTTTGGTTTTACATTCAACTCTTCAAGAACATAATATCCTAATTTATGATTTCGATATTGATAAAATTCTCCACTTGGATCTTTAATATTTCCAAATTTAATGGCTTCTGTTCCACATGAATTTTGACAAGCTGTACGAACATCGCTTCCCTTTAAAGGCTGATTTTTACGAATCCCTTCTTCGCGTGCATCCATTATTCGCTGAATACAGAAGGAACATTTTTCCATAACCCCGCGTGAGCGAACGGTAACTTCCGGATTATGTAGTAATGAGACGGAATCCTGCAGATAATATCCGTTAGCATAGTGGTCTCTAAAATTGAAGAAATTAAACCTTCTTACTTTGAACGGACAGTTGTTTGAACAATAACGGGTTCCGACGCACCGATTGTAAACCATTTGATTCAGTCCGTCAGGGCTGTGCTGTGTAGCGGCAACCGGACAAACATTTTCGCACGGTGCTTGATCGCAATGTTGGCAAAGCATCGGCTGAACCGCTGTTTTCGGTTCTTCCGGTGTACCCGAATAATATCTATCAATTCTCAACCACATCATTTCCCTTCCCATTGCAACTTGATCTTTGCCGACAACGGGAATATTATTTTCAACATTACAGGCGGCGACACAATTTCCGCATCCAATACATCTGTTCAAATCAATTGACATTCCCCATTTAACATCATTGTATGCAAAATCATCATACATATTGGGAAGTTTGTCTTCTTTTCCTTTATGAAGAAACTCCGGCTCTTTTAAGAATTGAAGTACTGTTCCTTCTTGAATAATATCTCTTTTCAGATGAGCATCTTTGGTTAGTGTGTCGTCAAAATTTTGATGGTCTTGAGTTGATATGACTTTATACGAACCGCCGACTTTTAAAACAGAAGCATTAGTTATTATATAAGGAGAATTAGAATTATCTGAAGTTGAATAAAGCGGTTGAACGTTTACTCCTGCTTCTTCCGCAATAACTCCGGAATTTTTTCTCCCGTAACCTGTTTCAACAGAAATAAAATTATCTGCCATACCGGGTTGAAGCAGCACAGGAATCGTTACTTTTTTATTCTCAACTTTAATTTCCACCAAATCATTATTTTTTACACCGAGAACTTTTGCCGACTTTTCCGAAATAGCTGCGTAATTATCCCATGTAACTTTAGTAACCGGATGCGGAAGTTCTTGAAGCCAGCCGTTATTTGCGTAACGACCATCTCCTAAACGGTAACTTTCTGCAAGTAAAACCGTATAACCGTTAACTGAGTTTCGCGATGGGTTTATTCCGCTAAATGCTGAATTAGAAAATGAAAAGCTCAAATTAACTGTTTCTTTTGTAGTGATAACGCCGTCATGCAAAGCACCGGTCCAAAACTTTTCAAATGTAAAAGGTGATGAAAGTTTTGGAAAGATATTCTCCCGCCAGTTCTTCTTTAAATAATCGAGATAAAGTTTTTCAGAATAATTTTTCGGATTATCGGAAATCCAATTTAACAGTATCGCTTCCTTTTGTCTGGTTTTATAAATAGGAGAAATAACCGGCTGCTGCAAACTGTAAACACTTGTGCGAACGTTATAATCACCCCATGATTCCAATGTATGATTTATCGGTAAAACAAAGTTGCTTGCGTATGCAGTTTCATTTTCAAATTCAGTAAGCGTTATAACCGTTGAAACTTTGCTTAAAGCTTTTTCATATTGCAACTCTTGCGGCAGATGATATACCGGGTTAGTATCGAAGTGAATAACAGCTTTTACGTTTCCACTCTTCATGGATGAAACTAAAGTTTTTAATTCTTCTGAGGAACTGTAAACAGATTGAGAAATATCAACGGAATCAGTCTTATATAATTTAGTATTTCCTAAAACTTCATTTAACAAATTAACAGCAATTTGCGTCTGCTCATTAAGCGCTCTGCCGCCGTAAACGATAGCTGAACCGCGGTTGGCGGCAAGATCATTTACTAAAAGCAATAGCTTTTTATAATTAAGTCCGTTTTGAGAAGCAAAATCTTTTAAAGAGAAAGATGAAATAATTCTTTTAACATTAGCGTCCATCGCCTGTAAAGAAATATTTTGCGTTGAACTCAGTTCATTCAACAAAGAAAGAACAAATGCTAATTGATTATCCGGACGAACACGGAAGCGGTAATCTGCATTCATTCCGGTTAACGACATATTCCCTTCCGCAGCATACAAACGGTTGAAAGATTTCACATCATTAACATTTTTTCTGTCAGAAAATAATCTCATCTGTTCAACAACATTTCCTTCGACACCTAAAAAATCACCCTCAAGCGAAAGAATAATGTTTGCCTCGTCCCATTTTATTAATGGGAAAACTTCTCCGCTGTAACACTTCTTCCAAGCAGAGTTTTTTATTTCGTTATGAAAAACATCATACGAATAAATTTTTACGTTAGGATATTTATTTTGAAAGTCTTCAAACAATTTCTTTGTTGTGGGAGAATTGAAACGATGTGTAATAACGGCGATTTCTGAGCCGGAGGCCGAATCAAGAATGTTTTTAAATTGTGAATCAACATTTTCCCAACTTGTTTTATCAAAAATTCCACCTTGCTTTACTAAAGGAAATTGTAAACGTGAGGGATCGTATAAATTAAGAATTGAGGTTTCACCTTTAGCGCAAATTTTTCCTTTATTAACAGGATGATCGGAGTTCCCATCAATTTTTATCGGTCTTCCTTCTCTTGTTTTAATAAGAATTCCGCAATTTTGAACACAGCCGTTACACGTTGAAGCGTAATAATTTGGTTTCCCGAGTGTAACTTCTTCAGGTTTTACATTGTATGGAATCACTTCTCCTTTGTCTCTGTAATCCGAACAACCGGCTCCGGCTAATGCTGCTGAAGCGCTTAACAATGTAATAAATTTTCTTCTTGAAATACCGGAAAGATTTTTATCAACATTAAAATCATCAGTTACACTTTCTGAAAATTCGTGTTTTTTAGCTTCAAGAGTTTTTTGATCTGCGTACAACTCTTCAAAACTCCGCCAATAATTTGCTTCCGGTTTATCATTTTGTGAAATATTTTGGTCAGCCATGTAATGCACCTGTCGAATTTCTCTTTACGGAGAATGGACTTTCTTTCACTGATAATTTTACCGCACTACTTTTCCTGTTACGAAAAATATTTACAGGATTGGAGAAAACGGCTGCACTGGTTATTAAAACTGCGCTGAGGGATATAAAAAATTTTTTTCGTGAAACTTTCATCTGTTTTTCCATTTATAAACTATCTGTGACAAGCCCAGCAATTATCGGGACCATTTTTTACTTGTTTCAAATAAGGTAATTTAGCTTGAGCATTTCTATGGCAATCAAGGCAAGCCTTCATTACAAAAGAATTCATCTGCCCGACAACTTCCATTTGAGCAATATCCCCATGGCAGGAAACACATTGAATTCCTTTATTTACGTGAACGCTATGATTGAAATAGGCGTAGTCAGGAACTTTATGAATTCGTTTCCAAGGAATCGGAGTTCCTTCTTTATAAAATTTCGTTAATTTTATTATTTCAGGGCGATCTTTTCTTGCTATCGTATGGCAATTCATACAAATAGAAGTAGTTGGAATACTTGCATGCCGCGAACTTTCAACCGAAGTATGACAATATTGACAATCAATTTTTAGTGTGCCGGCGTGAAGAAGATGAGAAAATTTAATTGGCTGAACCGGAGAATATCCAATCCCGTCTCTTTCCGCACGAGAAACAAAATAGGTGATGCTAAATGAAGCAACAACCACAAATAAAACCAAAGGTAATCTGACTCTCAATAGATAATCTAAAAATTGCTTAGACATCTAATTCCTTTTTTATGATGTTTAAAAATCTAACAAACATGATCAATTAATAGTTCAAAATTGGAAACTTGACAAATACATGTTTGGAAATGCCATTTATAATAACTTAAATCGGTGGGTTCAAAGTTAAAAAATTGAACCTTAAAACAAAAATTTTAAGGAAGATATTTCTGTTAAATATTACGATCCATGGATTTTTTTACAAGAGATATCGTATGCAACACTTCCATTTTTAATCCATACTTTTCAATCCCATGCTTCAGTTGTCCAATACATCCAGGATTTCCTGTAACAACAACATCTGCTCCGGTTTCTTGAAGGTTTTTCATTTTACGTTCGAGAATTTTTTCCGCATCATCATGCCGGGTTACGTTATAGATACCTGCACTTCCGCAACACCAGGTTGATTCTTCCAAAGGTATAAAATTCAAACCCGGAATTTGTTGCAAAACTTTTCTCGGCTCTTCCATAACTTTTTGTGAGTGACATAAATGACAGGCGTCATGATAGGTAACTTTTTCTTCCAACGGACTCATTTGTTTGTTCGGTTCAATGTTTGCGAGAAATTCGGAAATATCCTTCACACGAATAGAGAACCCCCTTGCCTTTTCAGAATATTGGGGATCATCAACAAAAAGATGAATATATTCTTTCATGAAAGCTCCGCATCCTGCTGAATTGGAAATTAGAAAATCATACTCAAACTCTGAAAAGATATCCAAATTTTTCTTTGCAAGTTCTTTTGCTTTTTCAATTTCCCCGTTATGTGCATGAAGCGAACCACAGCAGACTTGATTTTTCGGTGTAATTATTTCACATTGGTTTTTTTGAAGGACGTCAACCGTATCAAAATTTATTTCAGCGAAAGCTATATCCATGATACAGCCGGTAGAAAATGCTATTTTGTACTTAGAGGGATTTTCAGGGAAGGTTATTTCTTTTAAACCTTCACTTGAAAAAACTTTGGATATTTTTGGAGTAAGACTTTCGATTTCGATCATCTTTTTCGCAAATGGAAAAATTGATAATAATTTTATTGCTATTGTTCGAATTCCGAAATTTTGATAGAAGTAAAGAAATCTTGCGAGTAATTTTAATCTCGAATGTTTTGCAACCACGGAATTCAATAAAAATTTTTTAATTACTTTATTTATTTTTGATGAACCAACGTTACTATGTTCAATTACTACTCTTGCACTTTCAACCATTTTTCCATATTGAACACCTGCCGGACATGCAGTTTCGCAAGCCTGGCAATCTAAACAAAAGTTCATTTCTTCAGCAAAAAGATTTGAGAGTTCAAGCTTTCCTTCTGCTACATATTTTATCAATTTTATTCTTCCCCGCGGAGAAGAACGTTCTAATTTTGTGAGTTCATAAGTTGGGCAAGTAGCAAGGCACATTCCACAATGCATACATTGCGTAAGTATATCATCGTTAGGTAAGAATTTTAAGAGAACTGCTTTATCTTTTGGTGAAATCATTTTGTGTTATTAATGATGAGCATTGTAATCCGGGATTTGTTCTCTTTTCACCGGGAGCGCTCCTTCACATCTTGGAGCAAGTGTAAGAATTTTTCCAGGATTTAAAACATTATTCGGATCCACAACCATTTTAATTTTTTTCATAAACTCTATCCCTTCTTTTCCGACAGCGCTTTCAAGAAAATCTTTTTTCGCTAATCCGGTTCCGTGTTCACCAGTAATCGTTCCACCTAATTTTATCGCTTCATTAAAAATAAACGCAAATGCTTTGTGTGCTCGAGTAATTTCAGCGGAATCTCTTTCATCGGTAAGACATGTCGGATGAAGATTCCCATCGCCAGCATGACCGAAATTTCCAATAGCGACATTAAAATTTGAAGCTGCTTCTCTAACCTTTTCAATCATAACAGGTAACTCACTTCTGGGAACCGTCGCATCTTCTAATATTGTTGTTGGCTTTCTTCTTGCAAGAGCACTGAATGCTGATCTACGGGCAGTCTTTAAAAGTAACGCCTCGGCAGCGTTTTCCGCTATTCGAATCTGCACGGCATTATTTTTCTTCAAAATTGAAACAATAGTTTCTGCGTCTTCATCGACACTGCTTCCTCTTCCGTCAACTTCAATCAATAACATTGCTTCAGAATTTCTATCCAACCCGATTTTAGTATAATCCTCAACACAATTCATTGTGGTGTTATCGAGAAATTCAACCATACTTGGAGTGATCTGTGAAGAAATAATATCTGCGACTGACTTTCCGCTATCAATAATTTTCTTGAAATTCGCGGTAATTGTTTTTGATTTTGTTGGAAGCGGAATGAGTTTGAGCAGAATTTTTGTAAATATTCCGAGCGTTCCCTCACTACCGATCACAATATCTTTTAAATTATATCCCGCAACATCTTTAACACTTTTCCCGCCGATTTTAAGAAATTCTCCTGTCGGAAGGATCATCTCAACTCCAAGCACATAATTTTTTGTTACTCCATATTTTAATCCGCGTAAACCACCGGCATTTTCTGCAACGTTACCGCCAATAGTACAAACATTCATACTTCCGGGATCAGGAGGATAAAACAATCCAAGTTTTTCAACTTCTTTTTGAAGAACTCCGGTAACAATTCCAGGTTCGACAAGTGCGGTTAAATTGGCAGAATCAATTTCTAATAGTTTATTCCATTTTGTCATCACAACAACAATGGAATTTTCTACGGGAATGGAACCCCCGCTTAACCCGGTTCCCGCACCGCGGGGAATAATTGCAAATTTTTCTTTATTGGCTAAATGGAGTAGTTCTGAAATTTGTTCATTGTTTTGCGGAAAGACTACCGCTTCAGGCAATTGCTGCAACATAGGTGTACCGTCGAATGAGTAGCTTATTCTATCTTCGGGAGAATCATAATAATGTTTGCTTCCAACAACTTTCTTTATTTTTTCTAAGATGGACGGCTGCATAAAAATTAAGTTGTTAAAAATCTTTTAAGAATTTCTCTAATTATTAATCCTGAGATTAACGCAACAGCTCCATACATAAAAAATAATTTTACAGCCTTTGTTGTAATTATGATAGTGGCTAAATAACCTCGCCAACCGCAAGATTTACAACGATATATTTTGTAAAGTTTTGTTGCTTTAATAAATTTTTCTTTCAAATCTCTTGCCCGGGAACGGTGAAGTGAATTAAAGTTTTTACAACTCGGGCATTTAGCATAACCCGGGTCGCGCAAAAAAAGAATTTGTTTCATGGCTTAATTCCCCTTTTGTAATATTTTATTATAATATTTTTTATCGTGCAACAATTTCAAACCGTTTTGAAATTGTTTATCTGTAATCAAACTTGCTTTGACTCTTCCGTTCATCCCAAGATATCTTGAGGCTAATTCTTCTTGCAGAAAATCAAGAATATCGCGTTTATCATTCTCTACTAATTGAGTTAAGTTATTTTTAAATTCATTTTGCAACACAAGCATTTTATTTTTTAATACAGAGGAAGCTTTATCCTTTTCTGAAAGAGAAACTAATTCAATAATCTTTTTTTCAATTTCCGATTGATACTTATAATTTTCTGTTTGTAAAAAAAGACCGAATTCCGTAAGAATTTTTTCTTCTTTCAAATCGCCATATATCTCTTTTTGATTTACATCGTAATAAATATTGGCAAACTTAAAGAGCAATCCTTTTGCCAAAATATCCTGCACAAAATTGCTGATCTTTTCATCTTGCACAATGCTGTCGGGCGTAATACCACCGGAACTAAACACACGTCTTTTATGATCAGTTGCGAAAATAGATTCTATTAATGTATCATACTCAGCAATCACATCATTCTTTTTTCCATAATCAATTTTCTGAATACATCGTCCGCTTGGTGTAAAATATTTAGCCGATGTTATTTTAAGCGAAGTATTATAAGATAAAGGAGTAATTGTCTGCACTAATCCTTTCCCAAAAGATTTTGTTCCAACAATAATTCCCCTATCATGATCCTGTATCGCACCTGCGACAATTTCCGAAGCTGATGCGCTTCCTTCATTTATGAGCAGCAATAAATCCGCTTTCGGTAAAAGAGGTTCTTGCTGAGAAAAATAACTTCTTAACGAAGAAGTATCTCTTCCTTTTGTTGTAACAACCAATTCACCTTTTGGCAAAAACTTATTGACGATATCTACCGCAACGTCTAACAATCCCCCGGGATTACCACGCAAATCCAATACAACAGAGTTAATTTCTTTTTGTTTCGATAATTCCAAAATTGCTTTTTTTAATTCATCTCCGGAAGAGCGTCCAAAGCTGTTTAATTTGAAATATGCCGTATTACTTTCTTCGGGGAAAAACCCGTAATACACCAAATTCTTTACAATAATTTCTTCGCGGATCAAATTAAATTTGAGCGTATCTTTTTCAGTTTCGCGGAATATTTTTAGTCCTAAAAATGTACCGGGTTCTCCTTTTACCATAGAAGAGATCTCATCAAACTTTTCCGGAACAACTTTTTTATCATTCACTTCTAAAATGATATCGCCGACCCGCAAACCTTGCCGCTGTGCAGCGTAACCTTCCATTAATTCAAATATGGTAATTAGATTATCTTTTACCCCGATTGACACGCCAATCCCCCCATATTTTCCATTCGTAAGAATTTCAATGTCGTCTTGCTTTTTTTCGTCAATAAAATTTGTGTAGGGATCTAGCGTAGAAAGCATTCCTTTAATTCCTGCACGAAGAAATTTCTCTGGATTAATTTCATCAACATAATTGAAAGATATTTCTTTATAAACACGTGTAAAGATGTCGATGTTTTTTGCAATCTCGAAGTAAATATCTTTTGTTACGACCACAAAACCGAAGAAACTAAAAAACAGTAATCCGGTTAATCCCCAAACAATTTTCTTTTTAAATGATTTTCCTTTAGAACTTTTCAAATTTTTCAACCTCTGTAATAATTTCATTGTGAATGCTTGCTATATCTTGTAAACCGTTAAGCACTTTTATTCTTTTTTCTTTTTCTGCTAAATAAAAATAACCATTTCTCACCCGTTCGTAAAAATCTTTTTTTGATATTTCAATCCGGTCAAGTTCAATTAAAGAATTTTGATGTTTCCTTTTTTCGGCTTCTTCCGTAGGAATATCAATAAAAAAAGTTATATCGGGAATCGTATTTCCAACGACCAAGTTATTAATTTGTTCAACAATAGCAAGGGGAATTTCTCTTCCAAATCCTTGATATGCTGTAGTTGAATCGTGAAATCTATCAGATAATACAAAATAGTTTTTTTCTAAATACGGTTGAATAACTTCTCGGACAAGCTGTGCACGCGAAGCCGAAAAAAGGAATATTTCCGTTTCAATTGTTAAGTTCAGATGTTTTTTGTCAAGTAGAATTTTGCGGATCTTTTCAGAAATCTCGGTTCCTCCCGGCTCTCTGATGATCTTAACGATTTTCCCATTTTTCTCTAAAAACTCTTTTAACAATTTTACTTGGGTTGATTTCCCACAAAAATCTATACCTTCGAAAGTGATGAACATATTAGTATTTCTTTATAATATATTTGATGCGTTCAGGTTCTAAATACATAAGTCGGACATACTGCGGTGGAATAACCGTCGGAGATACGCTGCCTATGGTATCGGAAATAATATCGTTGTAATCAATAAAAACTTGAAAATCTTTTTCTGTGATTTTTCCCAAAAAATTTATTCCGCCGGTTACCGAAACTGAGATCTTATCAGGTAAAAGTAAAATTGTTTTATCCATCGGAGCATTTTTAAGTTCAATAGGAATATTTTGCATTTCCCTATCGACAATTTTTTGTACATCTCCATAAACTTTAACTAGTTTAGGTTCCACTTCAATCGTTGGAGAATGATTGATCCCAACTTGTTCTATAAACTGATTGGATACCTCTTCCACAAAAAAATCTTTTGTACTAATCTCAGAAATACGATTAAGCAGTGTTTTTGCACCGGTTATCGTAGCTGAATCCGGAAAAACATGAAGCTGCCTAGCAAGTCCATATCCTTTTCTAAAAATAATGTCAACGTTTGGATTTACTTTAACTCTTTTACTTATCTTTTTATCTAATTCAATTTGGAGAAAAACCGGTGAAATATCAACTATTTTAATATCCGGGCTAAGCCATTGATTTTCTGCAACAGCATTTGCAAGCTGGTACTTGAATGAATTTTCTTTTGCAGGAAGAATACAGTAAAATGCCAAATCCTTTGATAATAAAATGGATAAAAGTTTCCAGCCCTGTGTTTTTACATTTAGAAAAACTGTCGCAGGCAATTCACTTTTTACAGCAACCTCGTTATCATTTATAAAAGTTTTCAAAGGGATTTGAATCTTATACATGAAAGAATTTCCAAGCAGTACTGAAATCCAGATGATGACGGCAAAGATAAAAGAAGCAATAATTATAGGAAGTTTTTTCTTCATACTGTAAATATAAATGAAAACAGGTTAAACTTGGAAGGAGATTATTTTTTTAACGAATTAAAATATGCTAATAAGGTATCCCTGTTAGCACGTGATATTTCTCTTCCGTGGATCGGGAATATTTCAACCCCGCGCGCAAGTTTTCTTAATTGGTGAACATTGAAACTTTCTAAATCTCCAAAAGAAATTGAGGAATTTTCATAATCATCTTTTCCCTCTTGATCTAAAGGTATTACTTCTTTATTGTCAGCTTCTTTTGTGATTTCTTCCAATTGTAAATCTTTTAATGCTTCGGCTTTTAATCGTTCTAAAGTGCTGCTGGCTTGCCTGGTATGCGGCTCAATTACTTCATCAAATAACGAAACATTCATTGCCGGCAAAGGAATTTGCTCTTCTGGAGAAGGATTCGAGATGGTATTTTGTTGAGGTTCTGCTTTAGAGAAATTTTTTTCTTTCTTAAGAAAAGGTTGCTTTTTTAGTTTCGCAGGCTTCGGAGTAATTTCTTTTTCATCAAATGAAGTTGAACTGTCACTCGAAATATTTTCTCCATCATCTTCTGATAATATTTCAGGGAAAAAGACTCCCAATTGTATGTCGGGATGAGGAATAAGATGCATGGAAATTAATTGACCAACCCGCTGAGCGGCTGTAGCACCTGCTTCAATAGCAGATTTTACTGCGGCAGTTTCGCCGATTATTTTTATAGTGATTAAAGCCGGAGAAACTTTTTCTTTTCCAATTAAAGAAACATTGGCAGCTTTAAGCATTGCATCAGCTGCCACAATTGCTCCAACCAAACCCTTTGTCTCAACTAAACCAAGAGCTTGAGGCATATAAAATTATTTAGTGCTGCGTTTCGGTAAAATCGATTCGACTTCAGTATGAGGTCTTGGAATTACATGTACTGAAACCAATTCACCGACGCGTTGTGCTGCGGCTGCTCCGGCATCAGTAGCAGCTTTTACTGCTCCTACATCTCCCCTTACCATTACTGTAACGTAACCGCCTCCAATTGTTTCTTTCCCGAGAAGTTCAACTTTTGCGGCTTTTACCATAGCATCGGCTGCTTCAATAGCTCCGATTAATCCTTTGGTTTCGATCATTCCAAGTGCGTCAAGTGACATAGGTTTGCTCCATATATGATATTTTTGTTGTTCAAAAAATAAACGTAATTAACATTAATGTCAATCAGAATAAATAATATTTTTCAATACCCAGTTTCAGCAAGATATTCTTGAAGAATAATTGCCGCGGCGTTCCTATCAACTAAACCCTTCTCTCTTCTTTTCGATTTTTTTGGAACGGCAACTAAAATTCTCTCTTGAGCGAGCGAAGAGGAATAACTTTCATCAACAAGAATAACCTCTAGCGAAAAAAGTTGTTCAAGCTTTGTTTTGAATTTTACTATCTTTTCAGACATTATTGATGTTTGGCCATCTTCTCTTAAAGGATTTCCTAAAATGATTTTTTCTACATCTTGCTCCCGAATAATTTTTTTAAGTGCTTCAAAAAACAAACTATCATTTGATAAAGTTAAAAAAGGATAAGCGAAAGTTTTTAGAGGGTCGCATAAAGCTAAGCCGATCCGCTTTGCCCCATAGTCAATGGCAAGGATTCTTGAAAATTTTTCGGATTCGGTTTTATTGTACATAATTTTCTAATCGAGTAACAGTATAAACGCCTTTTATCTTTCTAAGTCTGTCGATAACGCGCGATAGGTGCTCCAGATTCTGCACAAATAGAGTAACGGTTCCTTCGAATTTGGAATTTTTAGTATCAATATTGATCGATTTGATATTTGTGTTTTGAAAAGTCACAACTTGATGTGCAACTTCACTTAATAAACCTGGGGAATCTTCCCCCTTAAGTGAAAGTCCAACAATAAAATTTGAATTCTCAAGCGCCGGCCATTCTACGGAAATAATTTTTTCAGATTCTTTTTCAGAAAGTTGGAGCATACTCTTACAGTTTTTTCGGTGAATTTTTATTCCTTCCCCTTTGGTTATAAAACCTACAACTTGATCCCCTGGGATTGGATTGCAGCATTTTGAATATGAAAAAAGCATGTTCGTACTTTCCCCGCCAACAACTAGAGTTCCTCCGGAGGAGCGCGCAAACTGAGTGAAATTCTCAAATTCTGCGTTCACTTGCGGTAATTTTTTTTCTTCCTTATTCGGTTGCGGTGTACTTAATATTTCATCAAGATTAATTTTCCCTTGTGCAATAGCTTTATAAAATTGCTTGGTGTTTTCATATTTTAAATTTAGATACAATTTAGCTACATCTTGAGGAGTAAAAGAAAGTTTCAATTTTTTAATTTTCTTATCCCACAATTCTTTCCCTGTCTTAGCTAAGTCATCATCCTCTTTATTCAGCCATTTCCTAACTTCGGCTTTAGCTTTATGTGTAACGACAAACTTCAACCAGTTTCTGTTTGGGTGCTGGTTTTTTGAGATGATAATCTCAACTTGATCACCGCTGTGTAGTAGTGTGTCTAATGGGACAATTTTTTTATTTACCTTTGCACCGATGCAATGGAATCCGATCTTTGAGTGGATATCAAAAGCAAAATCAACCGGAGTACTTTTCAACGGAAGTCTGCGTAGATCACCGTTAGGTGTAAAAACATAAATTTCATCTGAATATAAATTGAGTTTGAAATTTTCTAAAATATTTTTTCTTACGTCTTCAGTTCCACTTGATTCTATCATTTCACGAATCCAGGAAACATAACTGCTCATCGTTTTGTCAATAGCCGGATTACCTTCCTTATATCTCCAATGTGCAGCTACTCCTTTCTCGGCGATGTCGTGCATTTTTCTAGTACGGATTTGCACTTCAACTAACTCACCGTCCGGTCCAACAACGGTAGTGTGAATTGATTGGTAATTGTTTGTTTTGGGAATTGCGATGTAATCTTTAAATCTATCCGGAACGGGAATAAATATTTGATTGATAATTCCAAACGCTGTGTAACATTGATTGACATCATCGGCTTCTAATATAATCCTCACAGCAAAAAGGTCATATATTTCTTCAAACGGTTTGTTCCGTTTTATCATTTTACGGTAAATGCTGTAAAGATGTTTTGGTCTGCCGCTAATTTCAAATTTGATCCCATATTCTTTTATTTTTTGGACGATCGGATCAGAAAATTTGTCTATGTATTTTTCGCGCTCTGGACGTTTAGCGCTGATTTTCTTTTTAATATCTTCATACGCTTGTTTATTCAGCTCTTTAAAAGCTAAATCTTCCAATTCCCATTTTAATTTCCCTAGACCGAAACGATGAGCAAGCGGTGCATAAATTTCGAGCGTTTCTTTTGCAATTCTTTTCCTTTTTTCCGGATTGAGAAAATCAATTGTCCGCATGTTGTGCAAACGGTCGGCAAATTTTACAACTATCACGCGAATATCTTTTGAAACAGACATCAAAAGTTTGCGGTAATTTTCCGCCTGATTGATATCTGCTCCTTGAAAAAGCTGTTGTATTTTTGTAAGTCCGTCAACAATTAGAGCAATATCCTCTCCAAAGTTTTTCTTGATGGTATCTATTGAATATTCCATGTTGTCTTCAACAATGTCATGGAGCAATGCGCAAGAGACCGAAATATCGTCGAAAGGAATTTCCGTAGCTAAAATATTTGCCACGGCGTATGGATGCGTAAAATAAGGCTCGTTTGAAGCTCTTGTATCATTTTCATGCGCCACGGCTGAAAAGTCAAATGCTTTTTTTATAAGTTCGACATTTACTGCGGGTAAATTTTTTTGACAGTTTTTTATTAATTCGTCAAGCATTATAACCGCTGTTACCGGAGCTATATTCATATCTTATTTTTCATTTTCTAAAGATGATAACTTTTTTCTTAAAGCGATTACTCGCTCTAACCGTTCTTCTAAAATTTGTTTTTCATAATTCGTGAATTTTTTCTTAAAAAGAATTTCATTGCAGAGAAACAAAGCTTTTTTATAATCGCCTTGCCGTTCATGATCTTGAGCAATTTTATGTTTCAGTACAATTTCATTAATTCTGTTCACTTGTTTTACCGAAGCATAGGAAGTTAACAGTTCATAATGAAGTTCAATCGCTTTAGAAAGATTAACATCTTCATAAGCGCGGGCTAAAGCCCACTTAAAGTTCCTGTTATTAGGATATTTTTTTAATACTTCTTCAGCTAAGGAGATTGCCGATAAAGATTTTTTCCGATCGATATAAATCCATAAAAGAGAAATAACTCCGGACGCATAATTATAGCTTTCTTTCTCAATTCCTTTAGTTAGTAATTGGATACCTTCCGTTCTCTCATCAGCAAAAAAAGGAATCCATGCCGCTTTTACACTTTTCCAATATTTGTAAGTGCCTATCGATATTAACGCTTCATTGAACGAGGAATCAATCTTTAGACAATTCTCAAAATAATTTACTGCATTTATTGCATCCGTGAAAGTCGAAAACCACTTCCCTTGCAGTGAAAAGAAATAAGCCCGGTAACCGTTCACCATCCCTAGGAAATATCTTGTCCAAATTGATTTCTTATCATTGTTTTTTTCAACAATAGATTCTGCCTCTTCCAAATATTTTTCAATTTTATCGGTTTCAATAGGAACGGCAAGATCATTTGCTTTTGTTATTAACACTGCTGCTGAATAAAGTTTCCCGAAAGGTAATTTTGGATAAGCTTGTTCTAACAATTGAAAAGTTTTTCCGGCTTCATCATAATTTTGATCCATAATGTATCCGATCCCCTTCTTCAAAAGGAAATCAACATGCTGATCCGGATAACTTTGTGCAACAGTAATCGGAAGAAAGAATAAGACTAAAATGGAAATTTTATAGCGTGCCAAAAGTTCTGTCTCCGGCATCGCCAAGTCCCGGCAAAATATATCCTCGCTCATTAAGTTTTTTATCTAAAGCAGCACAAAATATAGAAACTTCAGGATGATCATTTGCCAATTTTTTTATTCCTTCGGGAGCAGCAACCAAACAAGCAAACACACAATTCTTAACACCGCGCTTTTTCAAATACTTTATTGCTTCGGAAGAAGAACCGCCGGTAGCAAGCATTGGATCGAGTAGAATGACTCGTGCGTTGTGGATGTCCTTTGGAGTTTTATAATAATATTCAACGGGTTCTAGCGTTTCTTCATTGCGCTGTAAACCGATATGTCCAACTTTCGCATCCGGAATAACTTCGAGAAATCCACTTACCATACCGAGTCCGGCACGTAACACGGGGACTAACACAACATTTTGTTTCAGTTGATAACCGGTCGTTTTTTCTAATGGAGTTTCAACATCAATTTTTATCAAATTATATTTTTGGCTTATTCCAACTGCGAGAATCAGAGATATTCTTTTTACAGCAGCGCGAAACACTTCCGGATTGGTTGTTTTATCACGAAGGATAGTTACATCTTTTTTAACAAGTGGATGTTTATTTAGAAAAAAGTTTTTATGTGTTATTTTCATTTCATTCTTCCTGCTTTTCTCCCTAACACCGATAACAAATTAATAAACGGCGATAACGGAGGAGTGTAATTATATTCTGTATTGGCTAATTGTGTAACCGGGATATTATTTTTAATATAAGTTGAAATTATATCAGCATAACCCGAAACTTCTTTTCCACCCAAAAATGAAGCGCCCAATATTTTTTTTGAAGAACGATCGTACAAAATTTTACCGAAGACTATGATGCTCTCTTTCATAACTTTCACGAGATTAGGTACGGCTTCTCCTACTGAAGAATATGGAATATTTTTGTTCAGTAATTCTTGTTCACTTAACCCGACTTGAGCAAAATAATTACTAAATATTTTTACGGAAATATTTTTGATTACAGGTTGTAAAAAAGCATTTCCCAAAGCTGCGTTCTCTCCGGCAATATGTCCCTGCCGCTGAGCCAAAGTAGCAAGGGGAATATAATCATCACTGCGGGTAATAAAATTTTTAATTTCAATGCAATCACCGCACGCATAAATATCTTTCTGCGAAGTCTGTAATCTATTGTTCACTTTTATTCCGCCAAACTTTCCAATATCAAGTTTCGCTTGAAAAGCCAGCGAGTTGTTCGGTGAAAAACCTGTGCAGTTGATAATAAAATCAATATCAGTTGAGCGTCCTTCAGAAACAAATTCAACAACTTTGAAATTATTAAATCTGAACTGAAGATTTTCTGCATCGGCTAAAAATTTGATCTTCTTTTCATTCAATATTTTTTTAACTAATTGTCTTATTTCTTTATCCGCGGAAGGAAAAGGTTCACTCGCTTGTTCCATTAAATAAACTTCAAAGCCGAGTTTGTCCAATGCTTCAGAGGTTTCCAAACCTATGTATCCCGAGCCTATGATGCAAGCTTTTTTCTGTTTTGCTTCACTTATGAACTTTTTAATTCGTATTACATCTCCAACAGACTTTAATGGAGAAACATTCGTGAGTTCGGAAGAAAATTGTGGAACACGTTTTACTCTTGTACCTGTCGCAAGTATTAATTTGTCATAGTTGAATTCAACCGGTTTTAATTCTTTTAACGAAAGAACTAAAATACTTTTCGTGTGAACATTAATTTTTTCAACTTGATGTTTGGTAAAAACTTTAACATTTTTTTCATACTCGAACTTTTGTTCATCAAATAAAACGATGCTATGCGGGTCTTCAATTTCACCGGAAAGAACATAAGGAAGTTCACACGTGCCGGTGGAGATGTAATTACTTTGTTCAAACAAAATGACTTTAGCGTTCGGATTGATGCGCTTTGCTTTTGCCGCGGCAGCAGCACCGGCGGCATTTCCGCCAACAACCGCAATGGTCTGCTCAGGTTTCATTTTTCTTTAAAACTTAACGTGAACGGAACTCCGTAAAAACCAAAATGTTTTCGGATTAATTTTTCAAGATATCTTTTGTAAGCCTCAGTAACATTTTTGGGATAATTCGAAAAGAAAAGAAAAACCGGATACTTCGTACCGACCTGGTTAATAAACTTTATTTTAACTTCTCTGCCGGTTGAAGTTGTCGGCGGTGGAGTTCGCTTTATTTCTTCCAGAAGGGTGTCATTTAACTGGTCAGTAGGAATTCTCTTTTTCCTTTCCGCTTCAATTTCTTTTGCAAGATCAATAAGTTTAAAGATACGTTGTTTTGTTAATGCGGAAATAAAAACTACCGGGACATAATCAAGCGAGCCGATTTTATCGCGCAATTCCAATTCAACTTTTCTCGCTGTATTCGTTTCCTTCTCAACTAAATCCCATTTGTTGTATGCGATGATAATCCCTTTTCTTCGGCGGACTGCTTCATCTAATATTTTTTGATCTTGATTTTCCAATCCGATTGTTGCATCAATTAAAATGACCGCAACATCAGATTCTGCAATAGCTTTCAAAGTTCTTATCGAAGAAAAATATTCTATACTTTCCAGAATTTTACTCTTCTTTCGAAGTCCGGCTGTATCAATTAAAACAATATCTTCTCCATAATATTTTATAACCGAATTGATACTGTCGCGAGTAGTCCCGGGAATATCTGTTACGATGCTCCGATTATATCCAAGCAGCGCATTGGTCAAAGAAGATTTGCCGACATTCGGTCTGCCGACAATTGCAATTTTTAATCGTTTATCTTCTTCTTCTTCAACCTGTTCAACAAAATCATTCGTTAACAGGTCAAGAAAATCACCGGTGCCTCTTCCTACCAAAGCGGAAACCGGAAGCGGATCGCCGAGTCCGAGAGCATAAAATTCGTTTAACAAATTATCCTGGTTATGCGAATCAACTTTATTCACAAGCAGAAAACATTTTTTCCGGGCTTGCCTCAGCATTTGCCCGATCAATGTATCAACAGGCATTATACCATCGCGCGAATTAGTAATAAAAAGAATAACATCCGACTCTTCAATGGCAATTTCCACTTGCTCGCGGATAGCTGTTTCAAAAAGGTCGGGTGAATTGGGGACGTACCCGCCTGTATCAATTAAATTAAATTTTTTATTATTCCATTCAACTTCTCCGTAATTCCGGTCTCTTGTTACGCCGCTTTGATCATCTACAATTGCTTCGCGTACGCCGGTTAAACGGTTATAGAGAGTTGATTTACCGACATTCGGTCTTCCTACAATTACAACTAAAGGTATTTTCATTTTTTGTTTATTTTTCTAATTTTTTCATCGTAAAGGTACGGAATTTTTTGTGATTTGCCGTTAAGAGAAACCGGCGAGAGCAAGATAATAAAAGCTAAAGAGCTATGAAGTTAGCTCTCGCGTTTTTCCGAAGAAAACATTTGAACGATTTGGTCAATAACTGAGTTGAACTTTACATTGCTTAGTTCACCGGCTTGCGAGAGGAACAACTCTCCGCTTCCGGTTTATAATTTTGAAGTGCGGACATAACTGACTTTTCTTAATCCGCCGTTTTGAAAATCTTCATTTGTAATTTCAATGGCTTGAGAATCTGAATAAGTATTGCTCGTAATCTGACATAAAACATATTCATTCTGTTTTGTTTCCGCAAGAATCAGTGCTGGTCTTACCTTTGATTGAGATAAATCTGAGAATGGAAAGGGAATTAATACTACAACTCCGCTTGTAAATGCGCCCATGCTTCATCCTCTTCCGGTTTGTTCCAATCTTCTGCTAATGATTTTTCACTAACTAATTCCGTAAACCTTAACTTACTCTCCTCTTCCAGAAAAGTAATAATTGCTTTTGTCGGTTTTTTGATACGAAATTTTCCGGGAAACCTTATGTGTCCGTTCGGCTCTATGATAGCTTGAATTGATTGCATTGTTTTTTTCTCTTTTCTTCTTTTTACTGATTCAATTTACATAAAATGAAACGGTTTTTCAAAACCATTACAAGTAAATTTATCAATGACGCAAGTAAATTCGTCTTACACTCTAATCCGTAATTTTTCTCCAACACCGTAGTTCGCCTTCGGCGAATTGAACCTTTGTAACTCAAACCCCTACCATGAAATCACATCCCCGTATGGGGATGAATATTTGTAAAAAGTAATCCCAACCTATCTACACATTCCCATCGGGAATGAATATTTTTATTCAATCTATTCTATAAAATATTTTTGCCTCCGATTAGATGAGTTATGGCAGAGAGAAGTCTAGTTTTTTCTTGATTACATAAAGCTTGCTTCTTCATCTTCAATAAACAACAAATCACTATTTCATATCTAATTAATTTCAACAAATAGTGTTTCTTTAAGTAGCAGTAAAATCGGTTAGTTAGCGATTCCTTTTTCTACATCTTAATCTCTTTTTTACTTTCTCATCTACTACCGACATTATTTCCCTAAGTTCTGATATGAATTCTGGAACAGCGGTTATATTTGGAATGGAATGGAATCTTTGTTTTTGTGGGATTGAATAGTTGGCAAATATTTCAACCGTTGTTTGTGGAATATCTTCGATCGAAAATTTATTTATTGGAAATGATTTTGAACCATATCTTTCTATCAAAAGACAATCTAGTTCAGCTTTGAATATTTCATTTCGTTGATAAATATATTTACTGTCAAGTAATGGCTTTCTATTATAAAAATAGTTTGGGTGTCTTAAAATCTCCAATAAAGACAATAAAGCATCTGATGTAATTTCACTACCGCTATATATTGCCATGAGTAATTTAATATTGTCCACATCTGTATAACTACTTTCTTTAAAGAAATTCCAAAATTTATCCGTTTGTTTACGTATCATTAATGAATAGAATACAGAATGTAAACTAAAGTGCGAAAAAGAATAATCGTGATGGTATTTTCTCAATTCAATAATTTCATCAATAGCTGAATCTATGTTTGGCAAAAAATGATCTAGGTATTTTGTGCTTTCCTCATTTTGTAGGATGAGTTCATTTTTAAAATTATGGATTAAATGTCGTTCTAAACCATAGTAATACAAGAAAACATAATTAATATCAATTGGTTGCGAAATATCTTGTAGCCAATTAAAATAAATCCACCGTTGTTCAGGGGTTAAATATTTGTACGATGGTTTTTTTTTAATTATATCAAGATCAGATCTATTTGCAGGATATTTAATGGGCAAAAACGGATAAATTGCGCTCGGCTCTTCTGGTTTATATACGGTTTCAAATGTTCCCCATATATTCATAGTGTATTTAATTCCAAAATCTGCTTCATTAGGTTCTCTTTTTGTTATTAGAAGTAATTTAAGTCTCGATTCTGGAATATTAAATATATAATCTCCAATCTCTACAACATTTTGCTCCTCTATTGAATTATCAAATATTTCTTTTCTTTTACGTTCAATAAACTCAATCCTCGTCATAGTATTTGTTCTGCCTAATTCATCTTTAATCGCTACATAGTTTTTACTTGTTTCAATAACAAAATATTGTTTACCTAGGTATTTTACTGAATCCCCTATATTAATTTTATCAATAGTTAATTTTTGTAATATATGTTCGTATTTCAAATATTCTTCTTTGATTTCATAAGATATTTCAATCTCAGGCTTGTCGATGCAATCTCGGATCAGCTTGTAATCTTTCTCAGTTAATTTCATATATATTACTTGCCAAAACGACTAAAGGTATTTGTTTTAGGCCGTCGCCCCGCGTTTTTTGTATGGATTTTTTTCTTGTTAAAGAGGCTGTATACATTTAATACTTTTCTTTAATATTAGACCTAATTATTGGGAAATCATATTTATACTTTTCATTAACTAAATAATTGACTAAGTCGAAAAACCAATCTGGGGAATAAGGTGAAACATATATTTTTTCAATCATTCTTTTTATGTCCACATCTACATCCGTTCCTCTTTCATATTTTGGTTCACCACCAAATTTCACGTATTGATTAAATACTGATATTCTCACTTCGTTCTCAAATCTGTAATATTTATTTTTTCTGAACGGAACGCTCGATTGTTTTATATCTTTTACAATATTAGAATAATAAACTTTTTGAAAGAGGAAACTAAAGTTATTGTCGATAATACTACTTTTTAATTTTGAGTATTTCGACTGTATTGAAATGCCGTATGGCTGGTTCCCTAAGTATAATTTCCAAAGAGCAAAAGATTCTTCTACATTTTTTGTCCAACAGTTAACGAGTGTATATTTTCTAAAATTCTCAATATCATTTACTTCTCTGACTCTACGTTGAGTTGCTTCCTTTTTGGACATTGGAAAATCTAAATTTTCATATCTATCTTGTATTTCACTTATGTTATTAAGCGTAAGCGTACCTTCAAGTTGGTCTGATAATCTATCAAGCCGAACGAAAAATAACTTTGAGTGAGAAATCAATTGAATGAATTTAGCCAAATCCATGTATCGCCATACCCTTGAATTAGGTACTGGTTCTTTTACATTTTGATATGGGGGTTTACCGTTTAACAGCATTATCAGAAATCCTTATTTGCATTTTCTTTTTCTTTTGTTCTCTTTTTATAAAGCAATTCCCAATCGCAATAAATTAAACTAATATCTGGGGCGGAAGTAATCATTCGTATAAGGTAAACTAGTTTATCACCGTTATAAAAATCCCAATCTGTGTTAATTCCATTTTTGCCAAATGATTCTTTGGGTGCAAAGTACTTTCCCATTAACTTATCGAATATTTCATTGTAAAGTACTTTGTGATTTTTTAGAGTAACAAAGTTTACGGTTACCGCACAAAATTTTTTATTATAAAATTCAAAAACCCATTCGGATACTTTGTAACCACCAAATTTACCACCACTAAATCTGATTTCATCATTAGAATTCTTTAGAGTATATACACCTTCTAGTTTCTTCATATAATCTTCTACAATTTTTTTCGAGCTACGCCATTTAATATCTAAAAACCCATCTAATTTTACATTTTGTGGGAGTATAAACGAATTGATTAATATTAGAAACGAAAGAATATACTTAACCATTTTTGACTCACTTTTTTTGATATGAATTATGAATATTAATTACTTAGCATATAACGGTGTTGTGGTTATACGCATATTCTTTTATGAAGATGATTTTTTTAGTTGTAATAATTCGCTTGATATTTTTAAAGCAAGAGAAATATATCTTTCGGCTTCTTCTTGTGAAATTGCAAAATCAGGATAATGGACTGCTTGGTTTCTCAAATTTCTTAGGCTATCAAGAAGCCCAATTAATGATTCTTCTATTATTCTCTTGTTTGCTAAATCTTTTAAAACATCTAATATTATAAATGGTTTTTTAACATTCGTGGTATCATCTGTTCTTAATTTGTTTAAAGCATTCTCGATTTCAAACCAAGCGGATACTATGCCGGCTCTTGAAGATAGTTTTGATATTTCTAATAATTTTTCGTATTTGGAAACAAAGACAACATCTGAAGTGCCAGAAATCTTTAATTTTCCTTCCGATTTTAATGAAATTTGAGTTACTTTTCTCTCAACACTTTTTAATTCGTTGCTAAAATTAGCCTCAAACTCTTTATACTTTAAGTTTGATAAATGTGAAAACATTCTTACCAATTCTTTTTTAAAAAGGAAAACAATTATCAATAAAGTAACTGGCCACGCTAATATTCCTAAAATCTTTACTATTATTTCCATATTATTTTCTTTGCGTATGACTATTAAGTATTTTATCTATAAATGAGCAAAAAAAGAGAATGATGAGCTTCATAAAATCTAAACTAAGTTAATCGTTTAGGAATACATATATGTATTCCTAACATTTCGTTTTTCCTTCATCAAAATACTACTTAAAAATATCTCTCCCCATCAAAAACGGTAATAACATTTAAACTTGCAATGTAGCGCCTTACCATGGCAAGGCGCTACATTAATTTTTTATTGCACCGGTGGCGTTGGCGGTGGAGTCTTATCCTCATCACCAGGTTTAGTATGCGAACCGCCCAAATCTTTAATAACCCTTGCGGCAAAATATTGGTTATAAAAATCGGGCTGCGTTTCTTTTATCACCTCAACGATCATGTCCGCTTCTTCATTCAACAAGGCATCGGTCTTTTCGAATAATTTAGTAAGAGCCACTCTTGTTGCGCTGCGGTCTGTGTAACTTAAATCCTTACTCCCCGACGCATTTTTTAGAGCCTCAAGCTTTGTCTCAACAAGGTCAAGTTTTGCCTGCGTTATTCCATAATTGGCAAGTGAAGCTAAAACACCTTGTGCGGCATCCTTTATGATTTTCACTTTTACGGGTAATTCTGCGTGGGTTAAATGTTTAAATGCGCTTTCTGTATAATCCGCCTTAGCTCTAAGTTCAAGCAGATTATTCCGCGCCGCGTATGCCTTAACGGCTGAAGTAATTGGAAGAATAGTAGAAATAAGCTCATCAATTGCTTTGCCTTTTACGGAAGTCTTTCCATCCGTTGCACCAACTAATTCGCTGTTTTTTGCTGCAATCTGTTCGATTAAAGCCTGTAGATCAGTGTGTACTTCACCCAAAGCCGGTACTTCGGCTAAAATGCTAACGTTGTTTGTTAGAACAACCTCCGTAGCATTATACATGTTGGACTTGTTTTCCTCGGACTGTGTCATTTCGATCTCTCCTTTTTGTGATAGTTAGGTTAATTTAAGGCAAAGTGCCTTTTTATTACGAAAACCGCTATTTTTCACTAAAAAATATCAAAACTCACTATAAAGTCGTCAAAACAAAGAAAAAATTATCAAATATTAACTTCAAGTTGCCAAAACAAAATAAAAATCGGCAAATATTCACTTCAAGTCGGCAAAGCAAGATAAAAGTTGTTAAATATCAATTTCAAGTCTCCAAAACAAGAGAAAAATCGCCAAATATCCATTTCAAGTTTTCAAATATTCACTTCAAGTCGGCAAATATTTAATTGAAGTTGTTAAATATCTACTTTAAACCGTCAAATATTTAGTTGAAATCTCCATTCTCCAAAAATACTGAAGCACCCGTTGAACTAAATCTTAACTCAAAATTTTATAACCTGATATGCGAAAATATTATTATGTAGGAAAAGAAAGGATGGAAAAGTTTAACAGAAATCCCCTCGTCCCCAAAGCAAACAAGGTTAATTTTTTTTATTGTTTATTTC
The DNA here is from genome assembly GCA_023229425.1 of Ignavibacteriaceae bacterium. Taxonomy (GTDB): domain Bacteria; phylum Bacteroidota; class Ignavibacteria; order Ignavibacteriales; family Ignavibacteriaceae; genus UBA1563. The sequence goes on along the minus strand of JALNZG010000005.1, from coordinate 32,209 downwards.
CTACATCAAACTTACGGAAATATCTAATTCAATGTCAAATGAATTTTTATTCTTTGTAGCGTTCGTTGCGGGAAACTGACCCTATCATCATTTGCACATTTCCCCAAAATGCTTTACACAAATTCCAAAAATCAAAATCATTTTTGCATCATTGCAATTTAAAATTTGGTTGCTATTTGATATTTGGTTCGCCGCGGCGAATTGTTTCTTGTTTTAAACCATCTTAAACATTTTTTGATATTTCTCTCGCAGTATTTTTAGGTCATGTACAGTTAAAAGGAAAATTTCTTCCAAATGAACAGCCATTGCATCAGCTCCTTCAAATGAATTTTGCCTGCCAAGCTGTTCAAGGTCTGATGCAATTTTAGATATTTCTTCCAACCCTAAGGTAACGCTCCCCCCTTTTAATTTGTGGGAGCAAAACATAAGGTCTTGTGCATTTTTATTTCTCGCCGCTTCAATAACTAATTCAATCAACTTAGGAGTTTCTGCCAAATATATATCCAATATTTCAACAAAAAACTTCAAATCCCCTTCAGATTGTAAATCATCTAAAAAGGAAATTTTGCTCTCATCAATGAACTTAGTAATAATTTTTTCATGTTCCAATAAATAGCGCATGGAATTCTTTTGAGCAATAATACTCCCCCAGCGTTCAAGTAATTCCTGAAGAGCTTCTAATCTTACAGGTTTACTCATATAATCGTCCATCCCGGCAGCGATACATTCTTCGCGGTCGCCCTGCATGGCATTTGCGGTCATCGCTATAATTTTGGGACGGTTTTCGTTACCATATAATTTATTTAATTCCTGTGATGCCTCAAGTCCGTCCATTTCCGGCATGTGTACATCCATAAAAATTATATCGTACTCGATATTTTCAACCGCTTCAAGTACTTCATAGCCATTACCGGCTACCTCAATACGGTAACCAAGCTTATTGAATATTTTTACGGCGACTTTTTGATTAACAAGATTATCTTCAGCTAATAAGATTTTTAGAGGATATTTACTCCCTAAATTTGTATCTAATGGCTGATGTTTTTCTTTTCTAACTTCTAATAGCTGAAGAAGTCCGAAAATAGAAAGTACAGTTTCGAAGAGAATTGTTTGCTTAGTCGGTTTATATAAAAATTTCGCAATGTTCAATTCTCGTAAAGTGCTTTCTTCTTCCTTCCTACCTAACGAAGTAAGAATAACGATGGGCAATGTTGTATTTTTTTCTATATCACGAATTGCCCGCGTTAAGGTGATCCCGTCCATCTGCGGCATCTGATAATCAAGAATGGCAAGGTCGAATTGTTCATTTTGTTCCAATAATTTTAATGCATCCAGTGGAAATTCAACAGTTGTTGCCAGCATTCCCCAACTTTTCAATTGCAAATCTAAAATTCTTCTGTTGTTATAATTATCATCTACAACAAGCACTTTCTTTCCTTTTAAGTGAAGAGCAAAATCCTTTGAGTACACCTTAGTAAGTGAGGGAGCCGGTTTGGTTTTAATGGAAAATATAAAGTTTGAACCTTTCCCTTCAACGCTTTCAACGCGAATCGTTCCGCCCATCATTTCGGCAATGCGTTTGCTTATCACTAAACCTAACCCTGTACCTCCGTATAACCTTGTTGTTGATGAATCTACCTGACTAAATGCCTGAAAGAGTTTTGAGATTTTATCTTGCGGAATACCGATGCCGGTATCTTTAACGGCAAATTCTATTTCAAAAATTTCATCATCAGATTTCTTTGAAGAAACTTCAACAAATATTTCACCTTGATGTGTAAATTTAATTGCATTACCAATTAAGTTTGTAAGTATTTGTCTTACACGGGTTATATCACCATAAACGCTGGGAGGAACCTCATCATTTAAAAAGTAAATTAAGTCGATATTTTTCTCGGAAGCTTTTGCAGCAAACAAGTCGAAAGTATCTTCAATCCCATCTCTAATATCAAATGGTTGGGATTCAAGTTCAAATTTTCCCGATTCAATTTTTGAAAAATCGAGAATATCATTAATGACCACAAGTAATTGTTCACCACTCATTCTAATGGTCTCTGCAAACTCTTTTTCTTCTTTTGGAAGCTTTGCATCCATCAGTAATCCGGTCATTCCGATTATTGCGTTTAGCGGCGTCCTTATTTCATGACTCATTAGTGCAAGGAATTCGCTTTTCGCTTTTGCCGCTGCATTAGCTTGAATTAAAGCACGGTCAAGCTCAATATTTTTTTGGAGCATTTCTTCACGGGCAATTTTTTGATGAAGGGCACCTGAAATACTTGCAGCAACGGTTTTTAAAAGAGATTGATCATCAGTAGTTAACACTCGTTTAACTTTGCATGAATCAAATCCGATAAAACCCCAGAATTGTTCCTTTGCAAAAATTGGAGCTAGAAAAATAGATTGAATTGATTTATCAATAAAAGCTTTCTTTTGTTCGTCGGTTATCGCGTCGAAATCAAGATAAATAATTTCACCTTCGGAAAGCCGGAAATATAAATTTAAAGCGGAAAAACGGTTGTATGAAATAAGATTTGTGCTTAATTCGTTTAACTGATGCTCTACCCCTTCGCCTGCCCACTCATACGCTTCTTTCATCATGTATGTTTGGGATTCTTCTTCCAAGAGGTTTTCAAATATATATCCTCTATCAACTTCAGCGCCTTTACAAAGCATCGCTAAAACTGTGGGAACTGCTTCCTCAAAATCATTTCCGGTGAGCAGCGTTTCAGTAGCTTTAGCGATTCCCTGCAAAAGAAATTCTTTTTTCTTTAGTTGAAGCTCTTGCCGTTTTCTCTCAGAAATATCCCGGAAGATACTGAGCAGCCATTTTCTATCATCTAAAGTATGAAGTACAGAATTAGAAACTTCGAAACATTTAATTTTTCCGTTCCACAGAATTAATTCGGCTTCATATTTCATTACGAATGAACTTGTTATAAATCTTTCTTTAAGTTTTGAAAGAATCCTTTCTCTGTGTTCCTCCTGATAAGCTACGGTAAAAGTCTCATTTTCCAATTTTGATTTTGGCAGTTCAATAAAATTTGCATAAGCATTATTACAATGAAGAACAATCCCTTCATCGTTAATAATACGCATACCATCGGCAGATTTTTCCCATACTTCTCTATAAGTATGTTCTATCGTTTCTATAGTTTCTTTTTGTAGGCGATTTATATTCTTTTTTTGACGCATTAAAATTCTAAGAAAAAAAGTCAATGCTTTCTTTCCAGATTCGTCAAGTTCGCCTGTTTCAAAAAATTTTTGAATTGATGATTCATCAATTTTCTGGATGAAGTATTTTAGATCAATGATATCCATTATTGCCTAATTTTCTAAATATAGAGTAAGTCTAGATGCTAAAGTAAATCTATAAAAATTTTCTGTTAATTCAAATTTCTTTATCCTTCGCGTCAAACTTGGAATTAAATTATCAAATTACTTTTTTAAGAAGTTGTTAAGATTGTTTCTAAACATCAAAAGCTGTAATTTTTAGCATTAAAATTTATCTACTTTAAGGAGTTTTTTAATGCGAATTAAAACTTTTCAAAATGAACCGTTGCTTGATTTTACCAATTCTAAAAATTTATCGAAACAAAAAGAAGCCTTAAAAGCTGTTCGCCAAAAGTTGGGAAAAACTTATCAAATAATTATCAATGGAAAGCAAATTAAAACTAACCAAACATTTAATTCTTACAATCCTTCAAATAAAGATGAAATAATTGCAACTTTTTATAAAGGGACAAAGGAATTGGCTGACTTTGCCATAGAGAGCGCCAACAAAACTTTCCAAACATGGAAATACACTTCCCCATCGGAAAGGGCAAATTATCTTTTTAAAGCCGCTGCAATTGCAAGAAAAAGGCGATTTGAAATAAATGCTTACTTGGTTTTAGAAATCGGAAAAAACTTTGCCGAAGCTGATGCAGATACCGCCGAAGCAATTGATTTCCTGGATTTTTACGGATACGAAATGTTGCGTTATGCAGAAAAGCAACCCATCACTCCTGTCTTCGGGGAAAAAAATGAACTTGTTTATATCCCACTTGGAGTTGGCGTAGTTGTTCCACCATGGAATTTTCCGTTTGCCATTTTAGCCGGTATGTCTTCAGCCGCAATTGTTGCAGGCAATACTGTCGTCTTAAAACCCTCAAGCGATACTCCAATGATGGGAAAAGTATTTTGTGACATTATGGAAGAAGCCGGGTTGCCAAAAGGTGTGTTGAACTTTTTACCCGGTTCAGGTGGTGAAGTAGGAGATACTTTAGTAAGTCATCCAAAAACCCGTTTTGTTTCCTTTACCGGCTCCATGGAAGTTGGAATTCATATTAATGAATTAGCCGCTAAAGTTCAACCTGGTCAAATTTGGCTAAAACGCGTTATTGCTGAGATGGGAGGCAAAGATACTATTATCGTAGATAGTGAAACAAATATTGATTCTGCCGTTCAGGGTGTAGTCGCTGCCGCTTTTGGTTTTCAAGGACAAAAATGTTCAGCCTGTTCCCGCGCAATTGTTGATCAATCTGTTTATAAAGTATTCGTTGAAAAATTAAAAACTGAAGTTGAAAAAATTGAAGTCGGAGTTGCAGAAGAAAATTACAGAATGGGACCGGTCGCCAATGCGAGCGCAGAAAAAAGTATTCTCTCTTATATAGAAATTGGGAAAAAAGAAGGAAAACTTATTTGCGGCGGCGGTAAAGCTGAAGGGAACGGTTATTACATTAAGCCGACTGTTTTTTCTGATATAAAACCGCTGGCAAGAATTTCTCAAGAAGAAATTTTTGGACCTGTGCTTGCCGTTATAAAATCCAAAAATTATGATGAAGCTCTTAAAATTGCAAACAACACAAAATTTGGATTAACCGGTGCGGTTTATTCCAACAACAGACAAAAAATTGAGAAAGCTAAAAAGGAATTACTCATCGGCAATTTATATTTCAATAGAAAGTGTACAGGCGCATTAGTAGGCGTTCATCCGTTCGGTGGATTTAATATGTCGGGAACTGATTCAAAAGCCGGTGGAAGAGATTATCTCCTTCTTTTTATGCAGGCTAAATTGATGAGTGAAAAAGTATAACGGCACTTTTAAAGTCCGCGCTAAGATTTTCTTAATCTTAATCATATTCTTATTCTTTTTTGTGGTTCAGTTTTAAAGCAGATTAAGAAAAAGATTATGATTACGATTAATAATGGTAGATATATTCTATGTATTAGGAATAATAATTTTATAATTAAATAAGGGATTTACGTATCTATGAAAATTCATGAATATCAAGCAAAAGAATTATTGAAAAAATTCTCTGTTCCCGTGCAAGACGGATTTGCCATAAAGCATTTAGATGAATTTGAAAAAGCAATTCAACAATTGAAAAGTCTTGGGATAAATCAATATGTAGTTAAGTCTCAAATCCATGCCGGCGGCAGAGGGAAGGGAAAAGTTTACAACCCTGGAAACCGTGATGAAGTCATTCTTGAAGGGGGAGTTAAGTTCACAACCTCAGTTGAAAAAGCGCGCGAATATGCTGAGAAAATACTCGGAAATCTTTTGGTAACACATCAAACCGGAAGTGAAGGAAAAATAGTTAAAACTCTTTTTATTGCAGAAGGTTTGGATTATGTAAAAGAGTATTATCTCGGAATCCTCCTCGATAGAACGGTTTCGCAAAACGTTATTATGGCTTCTACCGAAGGCGGAGTAGAGATTGAAAAAGTCGCTGCTGAAACACCTGAAAAAATAATTAAAGTGTGGGTTGATCCTTCGGTTGGGTTACAAGCTTTTCAAACGCGCGAACTTGCTTTTGCACTTGGATTAAGCGGTGATACTTTTAAGAATTTTCAGAAATTTATTAAACAACTCTATAACGCTTACGAAGCTACCGACGCTTCTCTTCTGGAAATAAATCCCTTAGTCATTACCAATGACAATAGAATTGTTGCGCTCGATGCCAAAATGAATATAGACGACAACGCGCTTTTCCGCCATCCGGATATTATGTCTTACAGAGATTTAGGAGAAGAAGACCCGCTTGAAATTGAAGCTTCAAAATATAATTTGAATTATATTAAGCTTGACGGTAACGTTGGCTGTATGGTTAACGGCGCCGGACTTGCCATGGGAACTATGGATATTATCAAACTTGCCGGTGGTGAACCTGCTAACTTTTTGGACGTCGGCGGTGGAGCAAATAAGGAAACGGTTGCTAACGGATTTAAAATTATTCTTTCCGATCCGAATGTGAAAGCAATCTTGATTAACATCTTTGGTGGAATTGTCCGCTGCGACCGCGTTGCGGCTGGAGTAATCGAAGCCACAAAAACCGTTAATGTAACCATTCCCATTGTTGTTAGACTTGAAGGAACGAACGCAAAAGAAGCAGGCGTACTTCTAAACGAATCTGGTTTGAACTTTGAAGTTGCTACTACTTTAAAAGATGCAGCTGAAAAAGTTACTGCTATCTTAAAAAAGTAAACTGTTTATAGAAACCTTCGAGGTCTGAGAATTAATTTTGTCCCAAGACCTCGAAGGTTTTGCTATACTTATTAACTCACTTCATCAAAATAAATTTCTTCGTCTGAACAAAACTACCTGCACGAAGTTGATAGTAATAAACTCCGCTTGCCAACTGCCTATTGCCGACTGATGACTGAAATTCCACTTCATAAGTTCCTGGTTGTTTTTCTTCATTCACTAATGTTGCAACTTCATTCCCAAGTACATCATAAACTTTTAGTCTAACAAACTGCGCACTTACAACTGAATACTGAATACTCGTCGTTGGGTTAAACGGATTTGGATAATTTTGTGAGAGCAAAAACTCTGTTGGAGAAATATTTTGTTTATTTTCTTTTGCCGACAATACTACGCCCCCTTCTTTATATACTGCTAAGCCCCCTGAAGTAGTTCCAATCCACTTATTTCCAGAACCGTCTATGGCTATTGAAGTTATATTGTCGTTAGGCAAGTCTGAATTTGAACTTTTAGAAATAACCCATGTTGAGCCATCATATTTAGCAAGTCCCCAAGTTCCTATCCACTTATTCCCAGAACCATCTATAGCTATTGCGCTAACAAAGTTATTTGGTAACCCTGAATTTGATGATGTATAGGTTGTCCAGCTTGAGCCATCATATTTGGCAAGTCCACCGTTATATGTCCCGATCCATTTTGACCCAGTACCATCAATTGTTATTGCCTGAATATAATTGCTAGGCAAGCCCGAATTTGAAGTAGTATAAACCGTCCAGTTTGTGCCATCATATTTGGCAAGTCCACCACTAGTACCTATCCAAGCATGCCCCGCACCGTCTATTGCTACAGCCCAAACATTATTATCAGGCAAGACAGAATTTATAATATTATAAACTGTCCAATAAGTACCATCAAATTTAGCAACACCCCCGCCAGTTCCGATCCACTTATTTCCTGCAACATCTACAGCGATTGCCCAAATATTGTTATTCGGTAAATTAGAATTTGTGCTTTTATAAACAGTCCAATTAACTCCATCATATTTGGCAAGTCCCCCATTCGTCCCAATCCATTTAACGTTAGAGCCATCTATGGCGACTGAATTAATATTGTTATCAGGCAAACCAGAATTTGTCTTAGTATATACTGACCATGTTGTGCCATTAAATTTTGCTAATCCCCCTCCAGTTCCGATCCATTTATTACTTGCCCCGTCAATCGCTATTGCAAATATTTGGTCAGAGGGTAACCCAGAATTATAAACATTATAAATCAACCAGTTAGCCCCACTAAATTTTGTAAGACCACCTCCTGACCCAATCCACTTATTTCCAGAACCGTCTATAGTTATTTCCCAAACATCGTTTACAGGTAGTCCGGAATTTGAGGTTTTATAGCCTGTCCAATTCATACCATCAAATTTTGAAAGACCAACATTATAAATCCCAATCCATTTCGCCCCTGAAGCATCAATAGCTATCGAACTAACGCTATTCCCCAGCAAACCTGAGTTTGAACTATTGTAAACCACCCAGTTTTTATCATCATATTTAGCAATTCCACCTTGAATTGTCCCGATCCACTTATTTCCTGAACCGTCTATCGTTATTGCCCAAACACCGTTATCCGGCAAGCTAGAATTTGACGTATTATAAACCGTCCAGTTGGTACCATCAAATTTAGCGAGTCCTCCATATGTGGTCCCAATCCATTTATTCCTTGAACCGTCTGTTGCTATTGATCTAATATCATTGTCAGGCAAATTCGAATTTGACTTATTATAAATCGTCCAGTTGGTACCGTCAAATTTCGATAGACCACCCTGCAACATGCCTATCCACTTATTCCCAGAGCCGTCTATAGCAATCGACAGAACATAGTTAGCAGGCAATTTCGAATTTGAAGTATTATAAACTGTCCAGTTTATGCCGTCAAATTTGGCTAGACCATTACTTGTGCCTATCCACTTATTCCCAGAACCGTCTATCGTTATAGCATGGATATCGTTATCCGGTAAACCTGAATTTGACTTATTATAAATTGTCCAGTTTGTACCGTCAAATTTGGCAAGTCCCAATGCAGTCCCAATCCATTTATTCCCTAACCCATCTATTGCTATTGCGAAGGCACCGTTATAAGGCAACCCTGAATTTGAAGTATTATAAGTTATCCAACCAGTATTTTGTGCATAAAGAGAAAGAGCTATCATAATAAAGAAAAGTAAAAGATGCATTTGTTTCATTTTATACTCCTAAATATTATTTAATGCTATTACCAAACAAAAATAAAAATAACTCAATTTGATCTCCATCAACTTTGAGTTGCTGTGCTAAATCTTTCATTGTTGATAAATATTTAGGATACAACCTTGATGCGTTATTGTAAGTGATTTGTCTTAGATCATCGAAATTTGAGAATGTTCCCTTACTAATGCATTCTATTATTCGGTTATCTAATATAAGTGCAACATTGCTGTTTATGGTAGATTTAGTGAAATAAAGAAGTTTTGAATAAGTAGAAAAACCTAAGCCACTAAAGTTTACTGTCAATATTTCCTGATCCCAATTACGAATAATAGATGCTTGACCCAATTTATCTTTAATATCTTCAATTTGATTAAAAATCAATTGATGATAATTATTTCTCATTCCATTCGGATAACCCCAAAAAATTGTCATGTAAATTTTCTTTTTTAAACTTTCTATTGAAAATATGTCCTTACGTGATATTTTTATTTCTGGAGATGAACCAAACAATTGGTCAACTTCAGCCGGCCTATTAACACCAAAATAATTTTCCCATCTACTAAATTTAGTTGTAACAGAATGTCTTTCTACTTGGAGGTTTTTTATTAAACCAGAAAATTCACTTATATCCATCTTGCACCTAACTTTTATTTATTTTGTTTGTAATTAATTCAATCCAAAACTCCGAGGTTTTCAAAACCTCGGAGTTTTAGGATTAATAAACACTACTGCACCGGCGGCACATCCGGTGCGGGCGGCGGTGTTCCTTTACTTTCACTTATTATATACCGCGCCAGCTTCGCATAGTTTTCTGGATAGACATACTTTGCCGCGTTGCATACATCCTGCATTCTTTGCCAAGCTGTATTCAGTTTACCAACGCGCTCTTGGGTTAGGACACCTCTATCTTTCTTGAACGCTTCCTGCTTTTGGTTTGCCGCATCAAGCGCTGTTTTGATAGAACCAATTTCATCAATCTTTGTCTGCGTAAAACCTTTCGCAATTAACTGCGCGGAGTATTTTACAGCCGTCTTATGAAACTGATTCATAAACTGGATCATCTTATTTTGCGCCTGCCTTGCCTTATCATAATCACGGTAGCCGAACTCATTAAGAACAGCCGTGCTTGCCGGAAAAGCTTTTTCAATATGGTACTTGGAAGATTGGAATACTTTTTTGCTTTCTTCCATCAACCTTGTAACCTCAATGGTAAGACCGCTTTGTTGAGTAACCACATTATTATCTTTCGCTTCTTCTTCAGCAGCCGTAATTTCATTCAGCCAATCTGTTTCAAAAGGAGCGCTAAATCTACCGTCAAAGGCAATAAAATCTGCTTGGTCTTGCACAAAGCAGCCTCGGATGGTTTTTTCAAGTTCAAGAGCCGCCGCATCACTCATTGCATAAACTCTTTTTGTTTCTTCAGGTTTGGACATAAGAATCCTCCGATACTATTAAGTTAAGGAAATTGAATAATTTATTAGAGCTTTTTATAAAAACATAGATTTGCCGATGGTAAAAACTACGGTCGTTTGTTTTGAAAATGGGATGTTTTAGAAAGAAAGTGCTAAAAACCACGTTTTTACCCCTATAAAGTGAATTGTTGAAGCTCCTCGCTTGTTAGTTAAGTTTGCTCGCTGTGTTGCAGATGTTGCTCGGTCAATTGCAAAGTCTGCCCGCCTTATTGCCAACATTGCTCGTTGTATTGCAGCCTCTGCTCGCCCTATTGCCAGTGATGCTCGGTACATAGTTGACTCTGCTCGCCGTCTTGCAGAGGTTGCTCGCCGTATAGTTGACACTGCTCGCCGCCGGAAAGTGTCTACAATCACAAAACAACCATTTGCTAAGTTTAGTGATTTGATTGTTAGTGTTGTGAAATTTGTTGTTATGAAGGAGGAAGCAAAAAAATGTTTCCGCTTGTGTGTTGCTAAAAAGTATGCTGTAGTGAATTTTGAGAAGAAGATTTTAACTTTTTGCCGGACTATGTCAAATATGTAAATACCTGAATTCATCTCACTTTGGTAACGCCCTTAAATCTTTGAGCAAAACATAAGAAAATAAAAAATTAGAAACAAGTACACGGAAAAAAGAAGCTATTTTTTCTGATATTTAGAAGTGGTCTTTTCATCTTCTTTTTGCAAAAGAAAATTTATTATGATAATTTTGTTTCAACTAATTGGAGATTAAATGTATTTAATTCTTTTTGGAGCTCCGGGTGTTGGAAAAGGGACTCAAGCTAAGATTTTGAGTCAAAAATTTTTCATCCCTCATATTTCGACCGGCGATATTTTGCGTGAAGCAGCTAAAAATGGTTCTCCTATGGGACTTGAAGCTAAAAAAATTATGAATGCCGGGCAATTAGTCCCAGATGAAATAATGGTTGAAATTATTCGGGAAACACTGGGGCAAGAACAGTGTAAAAACGGATTTATTCTAGACGGATACCCGAGAACTACCGCACAGGCAGAATCATTAAATAAATTATTCCGGAAGTTGAACATTTCTGATTATGCTCTAATTTGCCTTGAGGCCAATGATGATGAAATTGTGAAGCGACTTACAGCACGAAGAGCCTGCAAGTCTTGCGGTGCAATCTTTTCTTCATCAGAAATTGAAAATGATGTTCATTGCCCAGTTTGTAAAGCAGAAAATAGTTTTTATCAAAGGAAAGATGATACGGAAGAAGTGATTCGCACAAGATTGGAAGTTTTTCAATCCTCTACAAAACCGGTAAAGAATTTTTATAAGAATGAGAATAAATTACTTGAGATTAATGGATTGAATTCTATTGAAGAAGTTTCAAGTGAAATTATTGAGGGACTGAAACAGATGTTCCCCCAAAAGAAATTATTAAACTGAGTTCCTAACTGCTTTTAATAAACCATTTTCCAACTGTAAAACACATGCAGTAGATTTTTTGAGTAGATCGTAATTGTGCGTTGCTACTAATACTGCTGTTCCCCTATTATTTATTTTTTTCAACAATTCTAATATTTCCATCGAAGTTTCGGGGTCTAAGTTGCCTGTCGGTTCATCTGCAAGCACAAGTAATGGTTCATTAATAATAGCCCGTGCTATAGCAATGCGCTGTTTTTCTCCGCCGGATAATTCTCTGGGATAACTTTTCATCTTATGTGAAAGTCCAACTTCGCCAAGCACATTTGTTATCTTTTTTTTAATAATTTTCCCCGGAGTATTAACCGTTTCAAGAACAAAAGCAAGATTTTCATAAATAGTGCGGTCTTCAATTAATTTAAAATCTTGGAATATAATACCGATCTTCCTTCGTAAAAAAGGCAGCGACGATGATTTAATCGACAGGGTAGAATATACATCAAAATCAATTTCACCGGAATGTGGTAAAAGGTTAAAATAGATCATTTGCAGGAGTGTGCTCTTGCCGGAACCACTCTTCCCTATCAGAAATACGAATTCGCCATGCATTATTCCAAATGAAACAGAACGAAGAATTTCGTCACCGCTATAAGAGAATCCAACATTATTAAACTCAAGCATTTTATTTTACTTTCTTCAAAATAAACTGAACCCGTTTGGAAGTAGGTTTTCCTCTTCTAAATCCAAACGCCTCTAAACAATCAATTATATAAAAACTACTTTTATCTACTTGTTCAAGATAAAATTCAAATGGGAATATTTTTTGTTTATGAATTTCTTTCTCAATCACTTTGCCGTCTTTACGAAAAATAAATTCATTGGTATGAATTCTTCTCTTCTCATTATATATGCTTAAATGTTCAATCTTTTGGTTGTGATAATCATAAACTTTTTTTCTCCCACTCAGATCGGACAAACTATTATTTTCTAAACTTACATCAAAAGTAAAGACACCGTCTTCATTTAATATTTCTGATGCTTCGGATAATAATTGAACAAAGTTTTTTTTTGAAGATATATAGTTGATTGTATCAAATGCAGCAAAAACAAAATTAAAATTTGGTTTAAAGGGAAGAGCTGTCATATCGCAGCATATTTTATTTTTTTTATATTTCCCTTCGGAAAGAAACACAAAAGACTTATCCGATAAATAGTAATCCGGGAATTTACGACTTAATGCATTAGCCAATTTTCCATTTCCTCCCCCAATTTCCAAAACAGAGTTCACAGAAATATTGTACTTACAGGTTATTTCAAAAAGATATTTCGCCCATGATGAGTAATCAATATTTTTCATTAACACATTATAAAACCCTGCAAGAGAAGTGTAATTCTTATTAATGTTCTGCTGCATTTTTCATCCGGTTTTCACAAATCAAGACAGCTAATTTGGCAGCGTGCATCATACTCGAGGGGTCTGCGACTCCTTTTCCGGCAATATCGTAAGCAGTTCCATGATCGGGAGAAGTTCGTACAATCGGTAATCCGGCAGTAAAATTAACACCATCGGAAAAGCTTAGCATTTTAAAAGGAATTAACACTTGATCGTGGTATGCGCCGATCACCGCATCAAATAGTTTATAAGCATGCATTCCGAAAAACGCATCAGCGGGAAATGGGCCCGACACTTGCTCTTTGAATTCATCTATCAATGGGGAAAAAATATTTTCCTCCTCATTTCCAAGTAAACCATTTTCGCCTGCGTGAGGATTAACGCCCAGCAAAGCGATTCTTGGATTTTCTATCTTAAAATCTTTTTTCAGTGTATGAATAACAATATTTATTTTTTTTCTAATGAGATTTTTATCCAAGGAAAACGAAACAGTTTTTAATGGAATATGAATAGTTAAAAGAGCTGCTTTTATTTTAGCTGAATGAAAAAACATTACAACATTTTCAGAATTCGTCCACGAGGCAAAGAGTTCTGTATGTCCTGGAAATTCAATGCCAGCCTTGCGGAAAGCATCTTTTGAAATCGGTGCAGTTATTATGCAATCAGCAAAATTACTTTCAACTGAACTAAAAGATACTTGTAAAGACCGGAATGCAATCTCACCGGACAATTTTGTTGGTTTTCCAAATGCAACTTTTGCATTACCTAAATCAATAATTGAAACGATATTCTTTTTAGGTGAACTCTGTTTCAGAGTTTTCACAAATTCGTATTCAAAATCAATTTGAAGTGTTTTTAAAGTGTCTTCAAAAACATTTTTTGGAACTGCAAAAAAAAGTTTGTGTATTTTCTTTTTACAAAAAACGGAAAGTGTTTTAACAACTATTTCCGGACCAATTCCGTTGCAATCGCCACAGGTAAAAAACAGTCTCATTATTCTTTCACCAATTCGTAATTGCCGTTCCCTGCACCATCGCGGAAATAATATTTTTTATTTCGTTCCTTGTAAAACCATATTTCCAAATTTCTTCCGTTCACGGAAGTGGTTCTTTCTGCAGATGTCGGTGGACCAAATTGGATATATATTTTACCACGATCAGTTAAAATACCATCAGGCGTAGTAAAGTTTGCAAAAGTTTTTTGGGCATAATCTGTCCGGAAATAAAATTCAGCCATCAAATCATTGTATGTCGAATTCGGAGTAGGATCATATTTTTGCCAATATTTTAAAAAATACTTATAAGCGAATCTGTCAGGACTTCCTTTTAATGAATCAATAACAGGCTCTGATTCGATTATGCTTAAAGCCTTCAGAGATATTTCATAGTTTAAAAGTGAATGAGGTTTGTCCCACCATTTCACTTCGAGAGATGATTGTTGATTCTCGTTTTCTTTAAAAGTGAACTTCCCTTCAGGTAATTTTAGGGAAATGTCCTTAAAAAGAAAACTTCTGCTGAAGGAATTTTTTTGAGAATTCATAAAAATTCCTAATGAATCTTCTTCAAGAAGAAAAGCGTCATCAATAGCTGCATCCGAACAAAATGAAAGTGAGTCTGCGGGAGATTGAAATTTCAAACAAAGAGAATCGCTTCTGCTTGAAAGTGAGGCGGGTTCATAAATGTAAGAATAAACCATCGGTGAAAAAGGTAATGTTCTTCTTCTATTGGCTAAATAATATTTCCCATTTACTCCGGGTGAAACAACAAAGTTTTTTGATTGACGGGTTGAAAGATCAATCGAGATTTTCGGGATCGAAAATTCTTTATTGGTTAAAAGGTCTGTTAAGGTAATTGATACAAAATATTTTTTCTTCTCAAGATTTACATTCAATAGTCCTTGAACTGATCTACTTTTATTGACTGTTTCATTAAATTCAGAAACAGAGATCGTCTTGTCTTCGTTTGCTCGTGAGATATTGTTTGTTGAAGAATCTTGAAGCTCAAGCGTTATTCGAAATTTTGTAGTATATCTTTCCCCGTCTTTTAAGAAAGAGAGTTCACCATGATTGATCCGGTAAACAAATTGAAATATTCCGTTCCCCGAATCCGACTGCATATAATAATATTCGTACAGCAGTGGGGGTTCAAATTCAAATTTCAGACCTACCTGAAGGAAAGGCAGGCAAAGAAGAGGTATTGAAAGAAAAGAAAAAAAAAGTATCGTGATTAATTTTTTCATAAGTAATTCAAGATAAAAATAAAATACTTCTCCCGAAAGTTTTTTGGACAATTCCTTCCGATAATAATCTTTTAGGAAAGTTATTTAACTAACTATTCATGTTCAGCAAAAATTCTTTATTATTCTTTGTCCCTTTCATCTTAGCAGTCATGAACTCCATAGCCTCAACCGGATTGAAATCACTTATTATTTTCCTTAAAATCCAGAGACGAGCCAAATCATCTTCTTTGATTAACAAATCTTCACGCCTTGTTCCCGAACGGTTAACATCAATTGCCGGGAAGATTCTTCTATCACTCAAATCTCTATTGAGTACAACTTCCATATTTCCAGTTCCTTTGAACTCTTCAAAAATTACATCATCCATCCGGCTTCCGGTATCTATTAAAGCGGTTGCAATAATCGTTAGACTGCCACCATCTTCTGTATTACGTGCAGCACCGAAAAATCTTTTTGGTTTATGCAGCGCATTTGAGTCAACACCACCCGAAAGAATTCTACCAGAGTGCGGAACAACAATATTGTTAGCACGTGCCAAACGAGTTATACTATCCAATAAAATAACTACGTCTTCATTGGCTTCAACCAAGCGTTTTGCTTTTTCAATTACCATATCTGCAACTTGTATGTGGCGGTCTGCCGGCTCATCAAAAGTTGAACTAATAACTTCAGCTTTAACGCTTCGTTCCATATCTGTAACTTCTTCCGGACGTTCATCAATTAACAAAATAATAAGTTTTACTTCGGGATGATTTCTTGTAATTGAGTTTGCGATCTTTTGCAATAGAATTGTTTTACCGGATTTTGGCGGAGAAACGATCAATCCTCTCTGTCCTTTTCCTATCGGTGCGAGAAGGTCTAATATTCTCATAGAATACTCACCTGGAGAAGATTCGAGAATTAGCTTTTTAGTAGGATAAACCGGAATCAAGTTATCGAACAAAGTTCTGTCTCTGATACCGTCAGGACTTAGTCCATTTACTGCTTCAACTCTCAGCAGAGCGAAGAAACGTTCTCCTTCTTTCGGTGGACGAACTTGACCGCTTACAAAATCTCCCGTGCGAAGCATAAATTTCTTTATCTGCGAAGGAGATACATAAATATCATCCGGTGACGGCAGGTAGTTGTAATCCGATGAACGGAGAAATCCGTATCCATCGGGTAAAACCTCCAGCACGCCCTTGGAGAATGTTAATCCATCCTTACCTGTTTGCGCTTCTAAGATTTTGAAAATTAATTCTTGTTTACGAAGATCGCTATAACCTTGAACACCAAGTTCTTTGGCTATATCATTTAATTCAACGATCTTTTTGGATTTCAGTTCTGAAATATCCATTGGCATAATTTGACCCTTATTATTTATTTGTTCTTAAATTCGGAAATATTTTCTTGTTTATAGTTCGGTTCTTCCAGCGAATTATCGATTGGCTTAAGAGGTTGATTCAAAATTGCATATAATTTTTCTATTTGTCAAGTACTTTCTTGGATTAAACCTTTTTTTATTTCTCCTACCAAATACATGCTGCCCAATATTACCAAGCACTCACCGGAGTTTTTATTCTTCAGAAATTGCAAATAATATTCTGTTGGATTTTGAACCATATCCGACTTTAATTTTAATTTATTTGCAATCGTTAAAAGATTCTCTTTTTTTTCAGCGCGCTCAAATGGGAGATCGGTAAAATGAAACTCATCAAAAGTTTTTCTTAATTTGGAGAGCATCAGTTCAATTTCTTTATCTTTCATAACTCCAAACAGTAGATGGCTTTTTTTGTACTGCGATTTTTCCTTTAAGAATTCAGAAAGAAAACTTTCAATTCCTTCCGGGTTATGTGCCGAATCAAAAATGATTTTCGGATTTTCTGAAACAATTTCGTAGCGCCCCTGAATTTTTGTATTAGCCACCACGTGTTTTAATCCGTTTTCAAAAACATGCAAATCTTCAAGCCCGAGTGTTTTGTTCACAACCAAAGTTGCCAGCGCGGCATTATATTTTTGATAATAACCGTGCAGCGGCGAATCTAATCTATCTATATCAAGTTCTTCGGTATAAAGTTCCAAATAAGTTTCACGTTTAATAATATAATCTTCGAGTTCAAAAAGTTCGCTGTCAACCTCTTCACATTTTTGCTGAATAATCTCATCAGCTATTTCCGGTAATATTCCAAGGAATACTTTAGTGTTTGGTTTGATGATCGCTGCTTTTTCAGTCGCAATTTCTGCAATTGTATTACCTAAATACTGCGTGTGTTCCAGACTGATTGAAGTAAGCACAACGGCTAACGGTTTGAGCACATTTGTAGCATCTAATCTTCCGCCTAAACCTGTTTCAATTACAGCATACTTAACTTTCTTCTCGGAAAAATAGGTGAACGCCAAAGCAGTTGTAACTTCAAAAAACGTTAACCCGTTTTCAGTAATAAATGACTCATATTTATCATAGAACGAAGCGATATATTCATCTTCAATTTCCTCCCCATTAATCCTAATTCTTTCATTGAATTTTACGAAATGAGGTGAAGTGTAAAGTCCCGTTTTATATCCTGCAGTTTGCAAAATACTTGCAATAAATGAAGCCGTACTCCCCTTTCCGTTTGAACCGGCGATGTGAAAACATTTTAGATTATTCTGTGGATTTCCCAGCACTTGCAGAAATTTCCTAATGTTTTCTAATCCAAATTTTATTCCGAAAATTTGGAGAGCATAAAGTTTTTCTAATGTTTTTTCGATATTCATTTTAAAGAATGAAGGAACCTGTTAAGTTTTTAAGAGATGATATTTTCATTTTTTCACAATACAAAATTAAATCATTTATCATCGTTTCGGAAATATTCGGGTGTACAAAATTTACAGTTCCAAGTTGAAAAGCAGAAGCACCGGCAATCATAAATTCAATTGCATCCTGCCAGGAAAAAATTCCTCCAATTCCGATGATCGGAATATCAACATTTCTTTTTATTTCCAGAACTTTTGCCAAGGCGACCGGTTTTATTGCAGGTCCGGATAACCCGCCGGTAATATTTTTTATTTTGGGTTTCCGGGTAAAAATATCAAATGCGGTTCCGACTAATGTATTTATTGCTGAAACAGCATCTGCGCCTCCGTCTTTTGCCGCTAAAGCAAATTCGGATATCCGGGAAACGTTGGGAGAAAGTTTGATGAACACCGGCTTTGTTGAAACTTTTTTTACTTCTTCAGTAATTTTTGCAACTGCTCGCTTGTCATTCCCAAATTCGAGTCCGCCTTCTTTAACATTTGGACAAGAGACATTTATTTCGAATGCAGATATTGTATCTTCACCGGTTAATAACCGGGTGCACTCAACATACTCTTCAATGGAACTTGCAGCGATGTTACAAATTATTTTAGTATCAAACTTTTTTAAGAACGGAATTTTTGTTCTCAGAAATTCTTCCACACCAACATTTGCCAAACCGATTGCATTTAACATCCCGGAAGGGGTTTCTACGACTCTTTGTGGAGAATTTCCTTTTCTTGGTTTTAAACTTAACGATTTTGTAACAATTCCGCCTATTTTATTTAAATCTACAAACTCAGAAATCTCATTTCCGTATCCAACTGTACCGGAAGCGAGCAAAATCGGATTTCTCAATTTTAATGGTCCAATCGAAACAGATAAATCCACAGCGCTCATGATAGTTCAATATCTTTCACATTAAATACAGGACCGTCTTTACAAACCAAAAGAAATTTATTTTTGTCTGTTGCTGACTCAACCGGACAGCCCTGACAAATACCAAAACCGCACGCCATGGAAGATTCAGTTGATATTTCAGCTTCAATGTTATTTTCAAGACAAAACTGTTGAAGTGATTTTAACATTGCTTTCGGACCACAACCAAATATTTTAATTTTATTATTTTTACCCGCCTCAGGCGGGTCAATTTTAGAGCTCAATAATTCAACAACATTTCCCTTAAAACCAAAACTTCCGTCATCTGTAGCAGAAGAAACATTTTTCATTTCGTAGGTAATGCAATCATTTTTTGTTCTTCCGCCGCTAAAAGAAAATATTTCTTTCCCCATTTTTTCAAGTTCATTTATTAAAAACGGAAACGGAGCTGCGCCAATTCCACCCGCAACGATTACCGCTTTTTCATAATTTCCACCTAACGAGAAACCATTCCCTAACGGACCCATAACGTCAACGGATTCACCTTTTTGTTTTTGCCGAAGTGCAGCAGTTCCTTCGCCAATAGTCGTAAACATTATGGTAAAATAATCTTCTTCAACATCGCAAATACTAAACGGACGGCGTAAAAGAGGAAAACTTGATTTTGAAACTTTGATATTAACAAATTGACCGGGTTTTGCATTCTTAGCAATTTTTTCAGATTGCAATTTTAACAGAAAAACATTTGTCCCAATTTGAGTTACAGAATCAACCTTTGCATTCGCAAGAAACAAGGTACATCCTTTTTATGGAGAAATAATCATTAAATATTGAGCTTATTGACGGGTTACGCCGACCTGTCTGCCGACAAGGCAGGAGAGTTATTTTGAACAACCGAAAATTAAAGAGAATTTTATTCCCTACAAAATTTCTTTCATTAAATTTATTCCAAATCATTAAACAAATTACATCTGTTTTGACATCATTTTAGCATATTGAAAGCTCTGCTTCACTTATCGCGTGGCATTATTATTTTAAAACCACCATCTTCTTTGTTTGCATAAAATCACCCGCACGCAATTGATAAAAATATACACCGGAAGGCAATTCGTAATTCGTAATTCCTAATTCGTAATTGAATCTCCCTGCTTTCTGTTCCTTATTTACCAGCGTTACTAATTCTTTTCCCAGCATGTCATAAACTTTTAAAGTCACAAAACTATTCATAGGGAGTTGATAACTGATCACTGTTGACGGATTAAATGGATTTGGATAATTTTGCAAAAGTGCAAACTCATCCGGGAGTGAGCCGTTCTTGCTTTGTGAGATTCCCGTTACATAAGTAGAATTTATTGCACCAGGCGTACCGTTCCCAATTGACGCTTTCCAACTTGCACCAAAAGAATTTTCAAGCGTTGGGTTTTCAAGTTCCGAGGTCGAGCCGTTGCCATCTGCATCCAATGGCCAGGGTGCTTTATCATCATAAGTTAGCGAGTCAACAAGTCTGCCGGAATTATCATAAAGGAATAGTACTTCACCACTTCCGCTTAGACCGGAATTCATGTTCCCAAAAATATTTTTAGCATCAGGATATTTTGAAGTAAACAGAGAAACATCTCCGGAAATTACAAGAAATGATTGCGCAGCTAACTCAGTACCCAAAGGCAGAACATAAGAAGGTGTACGATTTTCATCCATAAAAACCCAACCGGATAAATCAATTGCTTCACTTGATGTATTAAACAGTTCAATCCAATCACCGGAATCGAAACTTAGCGATGAATTATAATTGATTTCATTTATTACCACGACCGCCCCGGCATTACCTGCATAGGTAAATGCACCGAGATCAGCGCGTGAACCATCGTTATCTATCGGTGACTGCGGATCACCATTATTGAAACAAGGTGAATTTGTTTGAATATGAAAATTTGCTCCATCAGGATTTATAAGCAAAGGATCGCCATAAATATTTCCTTGCCCCGGTAACGTATCTGTATTAGACAACGAATAGTTAATATTTATTTTTGAAAAATTATCAGCGGTAAAGGAGGATACAATTGAATTCGCAATAATCGAATTCCGAATATCAGCGCTTCCACCCCCTCTATTTAAATTCTTTTCAAAACAAGAAACTCCGATGTTATTGAAATAAAAAGTAGTGTTTATAATATTTGCGTAAGAAAGGCTGTCCTTTACACCAACTCCAAGATTACAGTTAGCAATTGAATTGCGTAATAAAACTGCTTTTGATCCCTGCCCTATCGAAACTCCTTTATCGCTGCAATTCAAAATTAAATTATCACTAATAGAAACGTTTATTGAACCATCACCTAAATCAATTGCATCGCTATTGCTTCCGGTAAAATCTTTAATACTATTCCTTTGAATACTCGTTATCCCGGTCATAAATCCAAGATCAATCGCATCCATATCTGAAATAGCATTCCCCTTAAAAATTGAATTAAGCACTCTAAGATTGCCGCCGTTGCAATTAATATAGTCTCCTACATCCGTAACATTTTCAAACTCGCATGCGTTGATCGTCATATCACTCCATTGAGATGATATGGGGAGTTTTACGTTATTGATATGCACGTTAGTAAGATTTACAGTAGAGTTAAAACTTGAAATTGCGGCAAAATAATTCACGGAATCAATACCGTTCGTGGCAAGCGATATATTTACATTATTTAATTCTGAAGCTCCATTGCCGTTCTCAAAACAGATTGCACCCCACTTTTCCGATTGATAATAGGAAGTAAGAATTATTGGTTCCTCAACAGTTCCATTCATCAGAATTTTTCCTTTAACGGTTATTCCCTTTCCGGCTGAGAAATATATGACTGTGCCCGGATCAACAGTAATAATTCCGTTTGATTCGACGCTAACATTATTTATAACAAAATAAGGTGAATTAACTTTAGAAAGAGTTACCGGTTCATTGATAACTTGAGCAATCTCACTTAAACTGATTTTTTCAAATTCCGCTATTAGTTCCGTATCATCACTAATTGCATAAGTTATCGATGGCTTTGTACTAATGATATTTTCGTTAGTTGTTTGCTGGTTGAGAGTTGCATCGAGACTTAAATCAAAACTAACATCGGAACTTGTAGCATTGCATTGATGAATTTCAACCGCAAGAATATTTGTTCCGGTAACAAGATTTGTTTTATCAATCGTGAATTCAAAAAAGGTGGTTTCTTCAACATCTCCAACAACTGCAGTTGAAAGAGTTGAAAAGGAAACTGCACCGGCTGGCATATTCGAGCGGACAATTTCGATTCCATTTAAATATATTACTGCTCCGTCATCACGCAGTAATTTCAATTTTAATTCCTTTACTTCTACCGGATTTGTAATTTGAAAAGAGTGCCTGTAATATGAAGTAATATATTTGCTTTGGGAATTCGGACCATAACTGATTACTGTTTTCTCATCGCCGTCTCCGTAACCAAGTTGAGCAGCGCCTGACTTCCACACAGCGTCATCGTACCCGTTATTATTCCAGTTAGCAATAGTTGAACCGCCATCGTAATATTTCCATTCCGAACTTGAAGCAATTAAATTAAGATTCGTTGATAAAACTATTTCTTTCCATTGTTTGAACCCATATCCCGGTGGTGGATACGCTTGAATCGGGAGCGGGACATTTTTAAAGAATAAATTGTTTTCACCGAGATTTTCAAAAAAATTATTAATTACAACTTTCCCTTCGTTTTGAATATTTGAAGATATCTTAAGATTGGCTCTGCCTGACAAGCCGAACAAACTATTTAAATATTGAACTGCATATGTTGGACGCTGCTCAGAATAGTTTTTAAATTTTTGAATTTCAGAATTCCAGTATATTAGAGAAGTTACACCGGCATGTTTGCCAAAACCGCCGTCAATGGATAATGAATCAATCAGAGTTCCCCATTTTTGAATATGTCTCGGCATTTCATCTTGAATGAGAGATTTTATACTGTCTATGATTGCAACTACCCTGTCGTTCGCAAATGTTTTATTTATATGTTCTGCGTATCGTTGTACAAATTCATTTTTGAAATTAGAATTAGTGGATAGTTTTCGGAATATCTCGAAATTATTATAAATATCCCCTAACTGATTGACACCGATTCTGCTTGCATCAAAACCTCTATCCATATCAACAATAACCCATCGCCAGAGTTTTTGGACTCTTTTATCTCGCCAAGTTTCCCGATTATGTCCCCAGCTTGGATTGGCGACGTAGTCTTGAACGATAACAAAGTCCATTAAATCGTGTATATCAATTTTAGAAGTTACGAAAGCGTAATTTGTTGAATCGGTTAAGTCGTTTGCATTTATAAAAGCTATCAAGTTTACGAAGTCAGTAGAATCTCCGCTAATGATTTTACTATTATCTTCTAGGTGATCAAGATCAGAAGGATCAACATTGTAATGTTGTAAAAAAAAATCAGCGATAACTTTTTCACGGAGGTTATGGATTCCCCAGTAATTTCCATTCAAGTACATTACTGCCGGTTTGTAATTCTGCATTGCATTTAGAATTCGGTTTTTCAGAACGGTGACGAGCATACCGTCTCTAAACATTGATGAAGTCCAGTCACTTCCGCTGTTTCGTAAATACAATTCTTTAAATTGCTGATATGGTAAGTCGTCGAATATTTTGTAATTGATATGCGAACTGCCATAATCTGAGCTTGCGTAAATATTAAACGGTTTTTGAGCAAACCTAAAAATATTTTCACCTCCTATCCTTGCCCCGGCATCCATAGAAAACGCACGTCCGGAATTTAAAGGAAAATATTCAAGACTAACCGGGATTTCTCTTTCTTTGTATGAATTTATATAAATCCCTAATTGTTTGTCCCACAAAAAAGTGGGATCTGTAACTAAAGAGACAGCAGGCAAATTTCTCGTTTCTCCGATAAGGTACGAATTGGTTATTGTTCTGCCTGGAATTTTAGAACCCTCGAATAACCGTGCACGCAATACTGTATTTTTAGCGATAGTAATTGGAATTGAATATTGTTGAGATGAACTTATTGGTTTTGAACCGTCTGTTGTAAAACTAATAGTCCCATTTCCCGAACTTGAATTCAACGTTATTTGAATAGAACCTTGATAGAATCCGCCTTCAACTGAAAAATTAACGTCGCCTGAAATATCAATGGAATTCAAACCCATGTTAGTATTAGAAATCAAAGGAGTGGGTTCACCAAAAAACATCCAATTGTTACTTCCGTCGGGCTGCCTGCCGAAAGAAATATCTGTAGATTGGTCTGGAAAAGAGACAGAATCTATAAAACTGCCAACTGTGTTAAACAATCCGATTTTATCACCCCCCTTATTCAATTTAAAATTTGTGTGACACCATTTTGTCGTAAACTGAATGTTGTTAGGCCACCAATTTCTTATTAATGTTTTCCCCGGAACATTATTAAATTCATCCGCCCAAATCAAATAAAAACCTTTTGCCGGAATTACAATATTGGAAGGGATTTGCCATTTCATTGGCAAAGTGAAATCATCCGAAAGATAAAATCCCCCGATATTAACATCTGCATTTTCATCGTTATAAAGTTCGATCCAATCGGAAAAACCGCTGAAGTCCACCATGTCGGGATTTGTAGAAAGATTTGAGGAAAGAACTTCGTTAATAAAAATCCGAGGGTTAATCTGGGCGGACAATTCAGTTGAAAAAAGAAGCAAAATCAGAAGAATAATTGAACACCACAAAAGTGTCTTGCTCTTGATAGAAGAGAAAAAAGATGGATTCATTTTATATCGCTTTGTATGAAATTGTTGTTGTTAAGTTAATAAAATTAACTTTCATTTACTCACATAGCAGTCGAGAGAGTATTCCTGAATGGGTTCAGAACACAAAGCAAGCATTTGCATTTGATTTAAAGTAATGCCACTCATTTAAGATAAAATAAATATGAGTAATGCGATGACATCTTTGTAATGAGTAATCTCTTACTGTAATTTTTCCCAGTATATTATTTCTTCTCTTCTTGAGCGTTGGAAATATCCGGGACAATTTCATCTTCAATAAAAATCAACTGCTCGGTTTTTTCAACATGCTTTGCAATTATTTTGCTTCCTTCTTTGAAAGTGCCGCGCAATATTTCTTCGGCTAAAGGGTCTTCAATGAACTGCTGAATGGCTCTCCGCAACGGGCGCGCACCAAACTTATGATCAAATCCTTTTTCTGCGATAAATTCTTTTGCAGAATCTTCTAACACGATTTCCATTTTATTATCGTGGATGTTATTCAGTAAATCTTTTATTTCGATATCAATAATTTTAAGGATGTCTTCTTTTTCAAGACTTCTGAATACGATAGTTTCATCAAGACGATTGAGGAATTCAGGATTAAATAATTTTTTCATCGCTTCTTCAACAGTATTCTTCATTGAAGAATATTGATTCTCTATTCCTGGTAAACTAGAAAAACCAAATGAGCCGATTGACTTGATATCTCTTGCACCGATGTTCGAGGTCATAATAATGATCGTGTTTTTGAAATCTACTTTTCTTCCCAAACTATCTGTTAAAATTCCTTCATCCAAAACTTGAAGAAGGATTGAAAAAATATCGGGATGAGCTTTTTCAATTTCATCAAACAACACAACTGAATAAGGTTTTCGTCTAACTTTTTCAGTCAACTGACCCCCTTCTTCATAACCGACATATCCGGGAGGAGCACCGACTAAACGAGATACAGCAAACTTTTCCATGTACTCGCTCATATCAATTTTAATAAGCGCGTTTTCCGAATCAAATAAATATCTCGCAAGAACTTTACATAATTCAGTCTTGCCAACACCGGTCGGACCAAGAAAAATAAAGCTTCCTATCGGTCGCTTTGGATTTTTTAATCCCGCTCTTGCTCTGCGTATAGACTTTGTAAGTTTTGAAACAGCTTCATCCTGTCCAACGATCATTGCTTTAAGCGATTCTTCCATATTGAGCAGTTTATCCGATTCAGTTTGTGCAACACGATTAACCGGGATACCCGTCATCATTGCAACTACCGTAGCAATATCATCTTCGGAGACATCATAAATAATATCTTTTGTCTTTGCTTCCCATTCTCGTTTTGCAACTTCTAAATCAGATTGAATGCGGCGTTCCTTATCACGCAGCCGGGCGGCTTCTTCATAATCTTGTTTCTTTACAACTAAAGTTTTTTCCTGTCTTACTTTTACAATTTCATCTTCCAGCGTAAGAATTTCTTGAGGCACTTCAAAGTTTCCCATGTGAACGCGTGAGCCTGCTTCATCAAGCACATCAATTGCTTTATCGGGGAAATGTCTATCCGTTATGTATCGTTCACTTAATTTCACCGCAGCTTCAATTCCTTGATCGCTATATTTAACATGATGATGTTCTTCATATTTGAATTTGATGTTATAAAGAATTTGTATAGTTTCTTCAGCGCTCGGCGGTTCAACCATAATTTTTTGGAATCGTCTGTCAAGCGCTCCATCGGTTTCAATATATTTTCTGTACTCATCCAATGTTGTAGCACCAATACATTGAATGTCTCCGCGTGAAAGAGCAGGCTTAAACATATTTGAAGCGTCAAGCGATCCGGAAGCGCCTCCAGCGCCAACGATCGTATGCAGTTCATCAATAAAAAGAATAACATCTTTAGCTTTTTCAAGTTCGTTCATTAACGCTTTCATTCTTTCTTCAAATTGACCGCGGTATTTTGTCCCGGCGACAAGTCCGGCAAGATCTAAAGTGACAACCCGTTTATCTTGTAGCGTTCTCGGAACTTTTTTCTGTACAATGCGGAGTGCAAGTCCTTCTGCAATAGCTGTTTTACCTACACCGGGTTCACCAATTAAAACCGGATTATTCTTTTTCCTCCGGCTTAATATCTGGGCAACCCGTTCAATTTCTTTTTCTCTTCCTACAACCGGATCTAATTTATCTTCGTTTGCAAGTTTTGTTAAATCTCTTCCAAAATTATCAAGAACGGGAGTTTTTGTTTTTTCAATTTTTTTATCCATCAGCGGAGGAGTTCCTCTAAACTGATCTTTAGGCTCCTTTGATGATAACATCTCATTCAATTCAGCCCGCGTAATATCATAAGTAATATTAAACTGATGGAGGATTTGTGTGGCAATATTTTCTTCATCTCGTAAAAGCGAAAGGAGCAAATGTTCTGTACCAATAACATCCGCTTTATAAATTTTTGCTTCAATTTGCGTAATCTTTAAAACCTTTTCAGCCTGCTTTGTTAAAGGGATATTCCCGATTGTAAGCGTTCCGCCGGAGGTTCGCACTGTATCTTCAACTGATTTTTTTAGCCGGACTAAATCACAATCCAGGCTTCGTAAAATACGGACAGCAACACCTTGTCCTTCGCGGATAACACCGAGGAGTAAATGCTCCGTACCAATATAATCGTGACCAAGCCGAAGAGCTTCTTCACGGCTCAACCGGATTACATCTTGAAGTCTATCTGAAAAATTTCCGTCCATATTCTTGGTTTCCTTGTTTTAAATAATAACAACTTTAATTCTAAAATTGTTTCAATTACAATATATTAATTGAAAATTCTCCAATCAAGTTAGAAATGAAACGATTAAACGATATTTTGTTTCTTTCCTTGAAAAACAACAAATTTTATCGTAAATAGAGTAAAGAAAAAAATATATTTAGGAGTAAATATGGAAGCATTAGCTGGCTTATCAGTAATACTTATTGTTGTAGCCTTAATCATTCTCTTCATCATTCTCTACTTTGTGCCGATCGGTTTGTTTGTTACGGCATTCTTTTCAGGAGTAAAAGTAAGAATATTTAAAGATTTAGTTGGGATGCGTTTGCGCAAAGTACCACCGCACGTAATTGTTCGTGCAATGATCACAGCAACCAAAGCAGGTATCATGCTTGATGTCGGTAAATTGGAAGCTCACTATCTTGCCGGTGGAAATGTAGATAGAGTTATCAACGCACTAATTTCTGCAGATAAAGCAAATCTTGGTTTATCTTTTGAACGTGCTACGGCGATTGATTTAGCCGGTCGTGATGTTTTAGAAGCTGTAAAAATGTCGGTCCTTCCAAAAGTAATTGAAACACCTCTTGTTTCCGCAATGGCAAAAAACGGTATTCAACTTAAGGCAGTTGCAAGGATTACTATTCGTACAAATATTGATAGACTTGTAGGCGGTGCAACCGAAGCTACTATCTTGGCAAGAGTTGGCGAAGGAATTGTTTCTACCATCGGATCATCCGATACACATAAGCATGTTCTCGAAAATCCGGATTCTATTTCTAAAGTTGTATTGGCAAAGGGTCTTGATGCCGGAACTGCATTTGAAATACTTTCAATTGATATTGCAGATGTTGATGTTGGTGAAAACATCGGCGCTAAATTACAGACAGATCAAGCTCAGGCTGATTTGCAAATTGCCCGTGCAAGAGCTGAAGAAAGAAGAGCAGCCGCAGTTGCACTTGAACAAGAAATGGTTGCTGAAGTTGCTAAACAAAGAGCTCGTGTAACAGAAGCTGAAGCAGAAATTCCTTTGGCAATTGCAGAGGCTTTCCGCAGCGGAAGGTTAGGAATTATGGATTATTATAATTTGAAAAATATCCAGGCTGATACACAAATGCGCGAATCAATTGCAAAACCGGAAGAGAAAAAAGGATAACGTAAATGGATAATTTGATCAACATTCTTGTTGCTGCAATTATTATTTATAGTTTTCTTGCACCTCTCTTCAAAAAGAAAAAAGGAGATGCTGATCCATCGTCTTCATCCGGAAGCAACCCGAACAGACCGGCTGCCAAACAGAAACCTTCGTATCAGAATATGGATTTGGATATTTTTACGGAAATAGAAGAAATGATGAATCGTGGAAAAATTCCTCCGGTCAAAACCGTTCCGCAAAGAGA
The DNA here is from genome assembly GCA_023229425.1 of Ignavibacteriaceae bacterium. Lineage (GTDB taxonomy): Bacteria > Bacteroidota > Ignavibacteria > Ignavibacteriales > Ignavibacteriaceae > UBA1563. Next base: position 3,497 of record JALNZG010000005.1, on the reverse strand, counting down.
AGAAGTTATTCAAAATAATTCCGATGAACACCGGTCAACTCCTTCTGAACATAGATTTAAAGACTGGAAACAGGATTTGGAATCTGCACATCAAAAATTAAAAATCTCTGAAGATGATCGGTTAAATTTAGAGAGAGACTTAGAGAAAAAGTTTAGCGCACAAAGGAAGGTCTATTACAATCCAATTTTTGCGAGAGTAAGAAGTTCCTTTCTTAATAAAGCTGACTTTCGTAATGGTTTTATTATTTCAGAAATTTTAGGAAAACCTAAAGCCCTGAGAAGATGATCCAAAAAAAATATCAACTCAAACGAGTTAATCAAGCGGGCTTTATTACTAACAATATTAATGAAGCCCGTTTTGTTATAAATTATAAAAACGAATTAAACTTGGCGCAATACGAAGCAGCAAGTGCAGTTGAAGGAGCTTATTTAATTATTGCGGGTGCCGGATCGGGGAAAACCAGAACGTTGGTTTATCGTGTTGCACGGCTTATAGAGCTTGGTTATCAGCCGCAAACGATCTTACTACTTACCTTTACGCGAAAAGCCGCAAACGAAATGATGAACCGCGCCGCTCTTCTGCTTGATAATCGTTGCTCAAATATAAACGGAGGAACCTTCCACTCATTCGCAAATTCAATTCTGCGCAAGTATGCTAAAGTTATAGGATTTGAATCTGCTTTCACCATTCTTGATCAAGGTGATAGTCAGGATGTTATCAACTTGATTAGAAGTCAATCGGGACTTGCAAAAAAAGAAAAACGATTCCCTAACAAACAAACTCTAAACAAAGTTTTTAGTTTTTCGGTAAATACAGAGAAAAAAGTTGAAGATATTATTCTTGATGACTATCCCCATTTTTACGAGCAGATAGATCAAATTCTCGATATTCAAAAAATTTACAGTAGCTACAAAAAGAAAAATAATCTCCTCGATTATGATGACTTGCTCATTTATTTGCGGGATTTCCTTTTCAGTCTCTCTCCTTCCGCAAAAACACTTCTGCAATCTTTCAATTTTTTTATGGTTGATGAATATCAGGACACGAACAAACTGCAGGCAAGTGTTGTAAGTGCATTAACCCAGCTTCGGCAAAACATTATGGTGGTTGGTGATGATTCGCAATCAATTTATGCTTTCCGAGGAGCTAATTTCAAAAACATCATGGATTTTCCCAATCTTTATGACAATGTAAAAATCATAAAGCTTGAAGAAAATTACCGCAGCACTCCCGAAGTATTGAATTTCGCAAATAAAGTAGTTGAAGAAGCAGTTGAAAAATATCCGAAAGTTCTTTTTACACAAAAACTTTCTGGAGAACTTCCCGCAATAGTTGCAACTCAAAATGAAAACCTTCAATCAAAATTTATTGTTGAGAAAATTCTTGAACTTCATGAGGAAGGAATTTCTTTAAAAGATATTGCCGTTCTATTCCGGTCTTCTTATTCTTCATTTGATTTGGAAATTGAACTTACGAAAGCGAACATTCCGTTCGTAAAATTCGGCGGGATGAAGTTCGTTGAAACCGCACACATAAAGGATGTGCTTGCATTTCTGCGAATAAGTTTAAACCCTAAGGATGTGGTAAGCTGGTACAGGATTTTACTTTTGCACGAGGGAGTTGGTCCTAAAACCGCTGAAAGGATTTTAGACGATATTGCCACAGGAAATATTTCCTTATCGCAGAATCCTAACCATGATACGAAAGCTAAATTAAATGAAAAAATATTCCGTCTTATGGAAGTGCTTTATTCACTCCACATGAAAAGCGGAACACCAACGGAGAAAGCCCAACAGGCAATCAATTATTACTTGCCAATCTTTAAAGATAAATATGACGATTTTAATAAAAGGAAAAAAGACCTCGATATTTTTCTAAATATTACTGAAAAATACCGCTCGATGGAAAGTCTGCTTTCAGATATGGCAATTGAACCGCCAATTGACAGCGTTGTTGATCTTGAAGAAACAACTAAAGAGGATGAGTTTGTAACTCTTTCAACCATTCATTCCGCTAAGGGACTTGAATGGCATTCTGTTTTTGTAATCCATGCAATTGATGGATTCTTCCCTTCTTACCGTTCGATTGATAAGTTAGAAAATTTGGAAGAAGAAAGACGTTTAATGTATGTTGCAGTAACCCGTGCAAAACAAAATCTCTTTATCTCTTACCCGATGAATATTTACGACAGAGAATCGGGAACCACTTTATCCAAACCGTCACGGTTTATAGCAAACGTTACCGAAGAGTTAGCCGAAGGATGGCTGTTGGAAGAGTAAATATAAACTCAATATTATTATAACATTTATAATGTCTTTTTTTGTAAATTTGCCTGAGAATCTGTTTTGTTTAATATTTATCATGTAATAAACTCATTTTGAAATCATAAAAACTAAATAAAAACCCTCATGGGCAAAGTAATTGCGATTGCTGTTCCAAAAGGAGGGGTGGGTAAGACCACATCGGTAGTTAACTTAGGAGCAAGTTTAGCGGTTGCCGAGAAAAAAACTTTAATAATTGATTTCGATGCTTCAGGGGCTTGTTCAATTGCCCTCGGATTTACTCCTGAAAAAATAAATGGGGATATTTTTGATGTCTTTAGTTATTCAAAATCAATTGATAAGGTTATTCATAAAACCGATATCCCTTTTTTAGACTTTATTCCTGCGCTTGTTCCTTCATATCAATCAGAACAACGATTGGAAAAACTATCTTCCAACATCATGTTTATCGCTAATGTAATAAGGGCGCAAGCCGAGTCTTATGATTTCATTTTAATTGATTGCCCGCCGTATTTAAAAGGAATGACCACAAATGCAATGGCAGTTTCGGATTCCCTTCTTATTCCCATTCGTGCAGAAAATTTTTCATTGGATGCACTACGCAAGATGATGCGTCACTTTGAATTTGTTAAGCAGATGTATAACCAGCGGTTGAAAATTGAAGGAATATTTTTCACCATGTTTGAACAGCACACAAAAGTATCACTGTTAGCAATGAATGATTTAATTGAAAATTTTAATGGTCATCTTCTTAAAACCGTGATCCCCAAAAACGTAACAATTTCAGAATCCGCATTTAAGGGAATTCCTGCAGTTTTATTTAAAGCTGTCTCCAAAGGCTCGCAAGCATATTTAAATTTGGCGATAGAAATAATGAACAATAACCAAGAATTTATTACTTCTTAATTGATTGAACCATCGGAGTTTCTTATATTTGACAGAATCTTTTTCAGATTTATAATGAATGGAATGTCTTCCATTATTAATAGCCAGAGTGGCGGAATTGGCAGATAAACTGGACTCAAAATACCGTTTATAAACCTTTAGGTTTATTTACAGACCGGAAGGTTTGAATGGCTTAAACAATGTGTCGGATTTGTTCATTTTTTGAAAATTGTATTCATTTGCCGGAGTGGCGGAATTGGTAGATAAACTGGACTCAAAATACCGTTTATAAACCTTTAGGTTTATTTATAGACCCGAAGGTTTGTATG
>JALNZG010000004.1 GCA_023229425.1 Ignavibacteriaceae bacterium | reverse complement strand
ACCATTTTTTTTGATCTCAGTCCGCCGCGGCGGAAAGGATTAACGATTTTTGATTTTAGAAGTTTAAAATCAAAAATCGCTATTCGTTAATCCTTGTTCGTAAATCGTTCCAAAAAACAAGAATTTAATGGAGGATACTATTCAACTTCATTCAATCAATCATTCTTTCTTTCTTTCATATTATTTATCCTATTAATATTCTGCCGTACATTACACGAACCTTATTGTTGAGGTACTAACTTGTTCTTAACACTGCAAAAACTTAAATTGTTACCATGAAACAAAGACATTTCATAACCCCCAGTAAATCTTCCTACAAAAAAGAAACCAAGCAATAAATAATTCATAGTAACAAAAATGAAAAACAAGCCTTCGCAAAATATTGGAGAATTAAAAAAATGAAAACCTTTTCCGTTAAAACCGACTTACTAACCGGTGAAGAATATCTGGAAGTTTATCTTCGTGGTCAACAGATACTAACCGATCCTTTTCTTAATAAAGCTTCCGCGTTCAATGAAGAAGAAAGAATAAGTTTAGAATTAGAAGGACTTCTTCGTACGGAGGTCTCAAATATTGGCGTACAGCGCGAAAGAAGTTACGAGATGTACAATCGCAAACATGACGATCTTGAGAAATATATTTTCCTTCAAGGCCTCCAAAACCGGAATGAAACTTTATTCTATAGCCTTCTCTGCGATAATCTTTTTGAAATGCTTCCGATTGTATATACACCGACAGTTGGTAAAGCATGTTTAATGTTAAGTCACATCACGCGCGAATACCGCGGCATTTATATTAACCCGGATAATATCGGCAGCATTGATAAAATATTTAAAGGGATCTCTTTGCCGGAAGTTTATTTGATAGTGGTTACCGATGGTGAAAGGATTCTTGGTTTAGGTGATTTAGGTTCAGATGGAATGGGAATTCCCGTAGGGAAAATAAATCTGTACGTGGCTGCCGGAGGAATTCATCCCGCATGCTGTTTACCAATATCGTTGGATGTCGGAACAAATAATCAAAGCCTGCTGGATGATCCTCTCTATCTCGGTTATAAAAGCAAACGTCTTGAAGGCAAAGACTACGATGAGTTCATCGAAAGATTTGTACTCGGTGTTAAACGTGCATTTCCTCAAGCGTTATTGCAGTGGGAAGATTTTGCAAAGCACAAAGCATTTATGCTGTTGGAAAGATACCAGGAAAGAATCCTTTCCTTCAATGATGACATTCAAGGAACCGGAGCCTCTACCATTGCGGCGTTGATGAGCGCTATGAAAATAAAGAAACAGCGTTTTAATGATCAGCGTTTTGTTATTGCCGGACTTGGACAAGCAGGCTGCGGCATTGCTCGCAACATCCTGAATATGTTGAAAGAAGAAGGCGCGAGTGATGAAGAAGCAAGAAGTAAAATATTCGCTTATGATTATTTGGGGCTGCTGATGGAAGACACTCCGGGTATTGTTGAATATCAAAAACCATTTGCACAAAAACATTCGGCGATAGCTGATTGGAAAATTGAATCTCCAAATGTGATTACTTTAAATGATGTCATTACCAATTCGAAAGCTACAGTGCTGATAGGTGTAACGGGATCGAACGGATTGTTCAACCATGAGATACTTTCTCAAATGGCGGTGAACGATGAAAGACCAATTATCCTTGCCTTATCAAATCCGACTTCAAAATCAGAATGTACTCCGGAAGAAGTAGCAATCGCTACAAATGGAAAAGGTATAACGGCAACGGGCAGTCCTTTTCCACCGGTTGAGTTTAAAGGTAAAAAACTTTTTTCATCACAATGCAATAACATGTTCATTTTCCCGGGAGTTGGATTGGGTGCGCTGGTAAGCAAGACTACACGAATCACCACAAAAATATTTTTACAGGCGAGCAAAGCTTTATCCGAACTTGTTTCAGAAGAGCAGCGTAACAGCAACATGTTGCTGCCGGAGATAAAAGATATTAGAGAAGTGTCTTTCCACATTGCTTTGGCGGTAGCTATTGAAGCGCGTGATTCGGGATTAGGAAGAATGTTGAGCGATGAGGCGTTATCCGATCTGATCAAAAAAGCGCAATGGCAGCCGCGGTACTATCCGTATAGACCGGGGAAGAAAGGGTAAGGTATTAAAAACTGTCTTGTCCGCGGCGAACTAATAATTGAAAACTTTATGAGGAAAATTTTATGAGCGAAAAGAAAGATGAATCATTAGCGGTCTTCGATACGTTTAGAATTCGTCGTCATTATGATGAGGAAAAAGAAATCTGGTATTTCTCCGTGATAGATATTGTTGCGGCTTTAACGGATCAAAAAAATTTTAAAAGAGCACAAAGTTATTGGACTACATTAAAGAATCGTCTTAAAAAAGAAGGGAGTGAGATTGTCACAAATTGTGACAAACTGAAAATGTTATCAGGTGACGGGAAAAGTTATCTAACTGATGTAGCAGATGTTGAGACCATTCTTCGGTGAGTTAGAGGAAAGTGGAAAGTAAAAAGTTGAAAGAATATTTTATAAGGTTGCAAGAAAAGCTCTCGAGCAGAAAACCGGAAAAAGTGTAATTACCGGTGAGAATTTTTTGCCGCCCAAAGTAACTTGAAGAAAAATTAAATAGTTCGGTTGGGAAAAGGTTGAAGAGAAAAAATGATAATAGAAGACTATTTGAGGATGAAGATGAACGAGAGTTTGTTTATCATTCTTAGAGAAATGAAAGTGTAATAAAGCAAATGAGGAATTAGATTTTTACGGCTCTTATCATTATCTTTTTTTGCACATTTACAGATAAAACACTTAATAGTTGGGTAGAATATTAAAAAAAAATAGGTACTATAATGGATAGTAAAATGGAAAATTCGTATGACAATGTTCCGCATATTTCTGCATTTGCAGGTGATATGAATTTTATGGTTCCATACATCAATGCGGGTGGTCCCCCTTCTCATCAGAAGACAGATGGGAATACCATACTTCATGCTGCGGTTGAAGGTTGGCAATTTAGTATGGTTGAGTATCTAATTTTATGTGGAGCTGATATTAATGCTCAAAACAAGTATGGCGATACACCCATGCATACGTTAGTCAGATCAAACAATGTCCCATTCAATGGAAAGTTTTTAAATGATATAAAAGCAGAAGATGCACGTGAGAAAACTTTTCAGTTATTGTTTCTGAAAAGAGCAGATTTAAGTATTAAAAATGAACAAGGTGTGAATCCTTTACACCTTTCATCCTATAATGACGATATCTTTGCAGTTAAACAATTATTGCCCCGTGTCGGCTCTATTGACGATTTATCTAGCAAAGGTATTACAGCTCTTGTTTACGCTATTCTTGAAGAACATGTTGAGGTTACTAAGTTATTAATTTCATCTGGAGCAAATTTAAATTTTACCTTTAATGAAGGTATTACTCCACTTAGGTTATTATATTCAAGTGATAATCCTGAGTTAAAAGCACTCGCTGATTTATATTATAAGACAAAGTAAAATTAATCGATTAACATTATGAAAAAATAATCGTAAGAATAGAATAATTTTGTTAATAAATGTTTTTTATATCTTTTCCGTATTGTATTACTTAGTTCTGCCTAACAAGTTAGGCAAGTTGCCAACGTTCTCGCATTTGGCTTTTGTATAATTATAAAGTTTGTTTTACCGTTCAGGTGTTGCGGTGCGGCTATGTTTGCAAATGTAAGTTTTGTTGTAAATAAAAAAATTTTAACCTCTGTTTTTATTATTGGTAATTTTATTGATTAAATAAGAGAAAACAATGTCGTTTTTATATGCAATACTGATAGGCGTTATATTTGGATTTTCAGAACTAACAATTCCATCCAGCATTTTATTGGTATTGGTTTTAGTTTCATTCAGATCATTAAAGGATATTATTTTCAAAAAAGATTTTATCACTGGTGTAGCTTCTCCGTATCAACTGTATCTAATGCATTTAGAAAAAATGAATGTGTCAAAATCTTATGCTGCATTGAAATATTATTTGCAATCTATGTTATTTGATGGTTTAATTTCACTTACAGTATTTGGTTTAATAAGATTGATTGTCTGAAATCGCATATAACGTCTTTAATAAGTAAAGAGGCAAGAGAAAAATAAATTGTTATATAATTAATACGCCAGAGGTGGATTTTAATATAATACACCGTTAGCTTTGCGGAGTTAGTATTTGAAAATATTTTCATACTTAATTCCTTTAGCTTTTTTATTAATCAACTTCTTGCTAATGGTACAATAATATAATGAGATAAAAGTGTGCCGGTAATACAACCATACAAACAATTTTATTAACAAATGTGAGGTTAAAAATGGTGTCAGTAGCACTGTATATCGGTAGTATAATAGCAACAGCAGTTATTACTTCTATAGTGGTCATATTTCTTACTCCTATTAAAAATTGGGTTTATAGTATTCGTACAGAACAATGTGCTTATGAAAAAGAAATTACGGGCAATCCCAAACTCAAAGAGGTTATTATAACAACAAAGTTTGGGGGAACTTCTCATATTAATTGCTATTGGTTTAACAGAAGAAAAGACACAATAGAAGATGGTATTTCTTATAAGCACTGTGTTTATGGTGAAACATTTCTTACTCCAAATGGTAGAGGTGCTTCTCAATGTCCTTTTCATAAGCAGTATGTGCAAACCTAATCTTTTTAATAAGTATAGAGTCTCAGCAAAAAGATGTGGTAGGAAAAGGGACAAAAAAACAACGAACTAAGCAAGAGAATATGTTTTTATCTAATCAGAACTGGAGATTTTATGCAAACAAAAAAGAGGCTGTTGTTGCGGTAAAAAAATAGCAGCCTAAAAATAATATACATGTATATAGTACCCCTACGGGGTACTGGTTGTTCGGGGTGTTTGTTTTTATAAAGATATAACTCCTATCGGAGTTGAGAAAACTTTGTGTATTAAACTTCGTAGATGTTTAATATTTGTAGAAAAGAATTAAACCCGTAAACCCGATCCTCGTAGAGCCTGCCCGGCTCAGACAGGATCAATAAAGATTTGTATGGATAATTATTTTTATAAGACAAGAGCAGATGAGTTTATCCAAACAAAAAAGATGTTGTTGTTGAGAAAAATAGTGAGAGAAAACTTACCATAGGTTTCCTAAAATGCTGTTGATAATTTTTAAGGATATGAATATATTGGAATTGAATAAAACGATAAACATTAATTTTTATAAGCCTCGCGCTTAAAGGTGTTTTATGTCCAAAACAATTACGCTTCGATTGACCGAAGAAAACTACAAGAAGTATAGAAAATTAGCAGACGGAGACAATAGACCGGTTTCTAATTTTATTGAAACTGCTGTTAACCGATTCATTGAACATAACAGTTATGTTGATGAGTTCGAGATGGATGAAATACAAAATAACACGGAACTTAATAAAAGTCTAAAACGCGGTTTATCTGATATGAAATTGAAAAAGGGGTGGCTGGTTGCTTAATTACAAAATCTTTGAGACTAATGAGTTTCTGAAGAGAATTGAGAAAGTTCCTAACGGGAAAAATCCTTCATAGAGAAAAAACTTCTGCAATATATCTATCCCCAATTAAGAGACGAACCACATTACGGGAACAACATTAAAAAGTTGGTGAACTACAAATCCGAAACCTGGCGGTATAGAATTGGTAAATACCGTTTATTCTACCTAATTGATGAGAGTGAAAAAACCATTTACATCTTATCAATTGATTTAAGAAAAGATGCATATTAAAATCGATGCCGTTGTAAGTGGTTTACTAATTCATTTCTTATAACCCAAACTTCTTAAACAAATAATATTTCGGAAAATCAATGCCAAGCGCAAAAAGCGCCGATAATCCTAAAACAGTAAGAACAATAAATAAACTTAGCGATGGTACAAGTATTCCGAATAAAGCTATTAGCGCTATTCCAACTATTGCGGAGGTGCTTGATATTAACAAGCCTTTACCCGGAAGCGACGACCAAAAATGTTTTCTTTCCCTAACGATCAAAACCCTAAATTGACTGTTGAATATGAAACTTAACATAACGAGAGTAGTAAGTTCCTTCCACTGTAAATGGAAATAATGAAAACCAATTAGGACTACAACGATGTCTCCAAGTACATAGAATAGCGCCGGAATAAGAGAAGCCAAAATAATATTTTTTACGTTCCACTTATTCGGATTGCTCGTGCTTTCTACGTTATCGGTTGCCAGTGTCATACTTACAAAATCATTTGCCATCACCAGGAAAGACATTCCAATAAGAGTAAGTAAAATATTATGCAGCCAGAAAAAGCCGATGGTGAGAAAAACGGTAAACTCAATAACTTTAACAACTTTATTGATAACCCATGTAAGCATCCGTTGATACGTCTGTCTGCTTACAGCAATTGCATCGATAATTACACCGATACCCGATTCGGTTAAAACTACACTGGCGGCAGCTTTTGCAACATCGGTTGAATTGCTTACCGCTATACCGAGTTCCGCTTGTTTTAAAGCGGGCGCATCGTTAACTCCGTCGCCGGTCATTCCAACTGTGTGCCCTTCGGTTTGCAAGAGACTTACGATCTTGTACTTGTCTTCGGGATATATTTCTGCAAAACCATTGCATTCACTTACAATCTTTAACTGTTGATCGGCGCTTAAATCTTTAATATCCGCCATGCGTATAATGTTAGTTCCAATCCCAACTTCATTGGAAATTTCTTTCGCTATATCAATGCTGTCTCCCGTAAGCATCATCGGTTTCATGCCATGATTCCTCGCCTGGTCAATCATTGTTTTTGAATCCGGTCTTGGCGGATCAGACATTGGCAATAATCCAATAATTTTAAGATTATTTAAATCATCTCCATCTGATCTGGCAACAGCAATCGTTCTGTAACCTTTCTTTGAAAAGCCATCTATTATTTTGTTTACTTCATCTAAAGTTCCTTTATCTACATCACGGCACAGAGAGAGGATCATCTGTTCAGCCCCTTTTACTGCTCTGAAACGCTTTCCGCCGGATTCAATAAGTGCCTCTGTTTTTTTTGTAGATGGATCAAACGGAGTATAAGATACTTGCCTGTAATCATTAAAACTTATTGCTGATTTTTTAGCGAATTCAATAATTGCAAGATCAATCAAGTCCATTCCTTCCGATTGCGATGTTAGTGCGGCAATCCTCAAAACATCTTCAATCTTGTTCCCGGAAATTGCTACAGCATCCACAACCGATAATTTATTTTGCGTTATTGTGCCGGTCTTATCGAAGCAAATAATATCAATTGAAGCAGCATCTTCGACAGATTCAAGTTTAGTTACCAGCGCTCCTTTTTTTGCCAACTCAGTCGCTCCAACAGATTGTACAATGGTGAGCACTGCAGGAAGAGCCGCAGGAATAGCTCCTAAAAGAACAACAATTATAAAGGTTAACATTATCACAATGTTTAGGTGCATCAGCAAACCGGTGATTGAAACTAAAAGAGATGCAGCAATACCGAGATAGATCATATATTTTACTACTGCCATCATAATTGCTTCTTGATGAGATTTCGGTTTGGCAATTTTTACAAGCTCCGCTGTTTTACCGAAAAAAGTATTCGCACCCGTGTTAACCACTATGCCGGTAGCTTCACTGCGCGTTACTACGGAACCGGAATAAATAATGTCTGATGGATGGGCTTCTGTTGGTAGAGATTCTCCTGTTAGAGCTGATTGGTCAATTGAAAGTTCACCGGAAATAATCTTGGCATCGGCAGGAACAATATCGCCAAGTTTTATCGAGATAATATCACCATTTACAATTCCCTTTGCATCTTCCTCCGCCCATTTTTTATTTCGCAAAACTTTTGATCTAACTGCTAATTTATTCTTTAACAGATCGATTACTTTTTGTGAACTGCCTGCGTGTATTTGCCCGATGATAGCGTTTGTGGTAAGTAAAATGAAAATTATTATTCCCTCAAAGTAGTGATTTAAAGCGAAGGCAAGTCCAAGAGCAATTTCCAGCAGCCACGGCATAGGACCCCAGTAACGCAGAATGAATTCAAGAAGAGAATTTTGTTTCTTTTCTACTATTTCATTTTTACCGAATTTCTCAAGACGATCTTTTACTTCAGAATCAGCAAGTCCGTCTGCAGTTGTTTCCAGAAATTTATACGTCTCTTCTAAAGAGATCGTTTTATATTCCGTGGTATTTTTGATTTTCAATTCCATAAAAGCATTCACTTTCATAATACAGTTCAATGCCGTTATTAACGGTATGCAACTGCATGAAGCTATTTCCGCAAGACCGCCAATTTTTTAAATAATTCTGTTTCCTCATCGCTGAGATGTTCCGGTAGCACGATATTAACTTTTACTAAAAGATTTCCAAACTCATTCTTCTTTCCGTAAACCGGCATGCCAAGTCCGCGAAGCCTGAGTTCTTTACCGTTTGTCGTTCCTTTCAGAATATCTACTGTAATATTTCCTTTCAGTGTTTTGATTTGAGTCTTTCCCCCAAGGATAGCAGTATACAATTCAACATGGAGGTTACTGTAGAAATCATTTCCCTTGCGGTGAAGTTCAGGATGCGGTGCAATTTTAATGATGAGATAGAGGTCTCCGTTTGGTCCGCCGCCAATTCCGCGACCTCCTTTGCCTGCAATTCTTAACTTTTGCTGATCTGCAATTCCCGGTTTGAGCGTAACCTTGATCGTTTGTTCATTTAACTTGATAAGCCGCACCGCGCCATGATACGCTTCCTCAAGCGAGAGAATTGTTTCTGCAACAAGGTCTTCGCCTTTAGTAACAACGTTACGTCTTCCTCGTCTTTGTCCGCTGCGCTGCCCAAACAGTGTTTCAAAAAAATCGTTGACTCCCTGATCGTCAAACATTCCATTGGATTCATGCGTGCTTGAACGGTGCGTTTGTCCACCGCCACTGTTTGCGTACTTCGACCAGTCAAATCCACCCGGTTTAGCTCCAGCTTCTTCGTAGTGTTTCCAATCCGCACCAAACTGATCATACTTTTTCCGTTTCACCGGATCACTTAGGACTTGGTTCGCTTCGCTGATAACTTTGAATCGTTCCTCGGCTGACTTATCTCCGTTATTCTTATCCGGATGATATTTATTTGCGAGCGTTCGATACGCTTTTTTGATTTCCGCCTGTGTTGCTGTTTTAGCAACACCCAAATCCTTGTAATAATCTTTGTAGGTCATAGCTCGGTAAACCGCAAGTAAAAAGTTGAAAGTATAAAGTTAAAAGTATAAAACATAAAAAATATTTCGACATACAAAACAAAAATCTAGATACCAATCTTATAGTATTTCCATTTTCTATTCCTTTTGGAGACACTATTGTACAGAATATTTATTATTCAGTCACATTACGCAAAAGGTTGAATTGGTTTCTTAATCGTACTCGTAATCTTTTTCTTAATCTGCTTAAATTACAGAAAAACGAGTAAGATTAAGACGATTTTTCAATAGTCACCGCGTAAGATGAGTTATTCAGCAACACGCACTTGTGACGGACGAAGTAATTCATTTTTCCAGAGATAACCGCGACGCAGATCATCAACAACCACGCCTTGCTCGCCACCTTCATTTTTCTCCATCGCTACGGCTTCATGCAAATTATGGTTGAAAAGATTTCCGAGACTTTCGAAAGGAATTACTCCCTGCACTTCCAACAATGTAAGAAATTTCTTGTGGATGTTCCTCAACCCTTTAGCAAAAGGTTGGTCTGCATCGTTTATATATTGCAATGCATTTTCAATGTCATCGATGACCTCTAACAATCCAAGCAACAGACTTCGTTTACCTTCTTCCGCAAGTTTATCCATATCCTGCTCAGTGCGGCGACGATAATTCTTGAAGTCTGCAAGTGAACGGAGATGCCGATCACGTTCGTTTAATAGCTCTTCTTGCAAACCCTGGATTTCTGTTGCGAGATCAGCCGGGGGCAGCAAACTCTGGTCGTTCTCCAATAGATCTGTTTTCATAGTATATCTCTTTTATTTTTTGTCAACTAATTTCAAAAACTATTTTTCCAAAAAACTTCTTTGATAAATATTTCTTCTCAACAAAATCTGTCAAGAATAATTCGCGCCATGAGGTCAAGACAATTTTACAGAAAAACTTTAAAGGAATGCGTGAAAATTGGTTCATAATATTTCATCTTCCTTCTTTATCTGATCAACGAGTTCTTCATATTCTTTTGAAAGTTCAATGATCTCTTCTTCTGTTTTTCTTTCTGCATTTATCACAGCATTGTTTGCTGGTTCGTGTGAAGACACAAGTTCATTCACCTTTAGATGAAGCGAAGCGGAGAAATGGACGAATGATCTTTGGATAATAAAGAGACTTAAAAAAGTAAGTGCAAGAATTACATCTCCAATGCTGGCATGAATATCCTGAGTGTAGAAGCGCTTGTTACTAAGCCAGAATATCACCATGCAGACAGCTAAAATAAAAGTGATGGAGTTCCCGAGTATAGCAGTTGCTACCGAAGTAAGTTTTTCAAAACCTTTCTCAGTATGTCTGTAAATTTTTTCATGTCTTTTAATGCGTTTTTTAATTGTTGATTTTAACATTTTTCATTCGCTCTTCATCCGGTATTCCAGGTTCGTTTTGTAAAGAAGTAATATTTGTTGATTTGCTGTTGCATTGAATTTTCATTTTTCCTTCTTAATTTTTTTAATTACTGAAGTTACGCATGAATTGAATATTATGAATTTTCCTTTGCGAAACTTGGTGACTTAGTGCCTTTGTGGCTCAATTTCTTTTTTTTTCTCTTGCCACCAAGTCACAAAGACACTAAGAAATCACAATCTGCGTAACTTCAGTTAATTACTATTCTAACTGATTTATCTTTGCCATTGATTTACCTGCACTGCGAAGAGATTCGGGGCAATCCATCCGTCCTGTGTGAATTTCAATGAATACTAGACCATCGGCGATTGCAGCTTTCCGTAATGCTTCTTCAAGTTCACCTTCGGTGCGGACATCAAGCCCAAGTCCTCCTCCGAATACGTCCACAAGCTTATGATAGTGCCAAGGTTGGAGATCGTTATACGGACGATCAACAATCACTCGCTCAATTGTATAGCCATCATTGTTGATGAGAAAGATGATCGGTTTGAGTTTATTCCGGATCATTGTTGAAATATCCTGACAGGTCACTTGAAAAGAACCGTCACCAACAAATAAAATTACTTTCCGATCTTTCGCCGCCAAACTTGCGCCTAATGTTGCACCGACTGTATAACCGATCGATCCGTAAAAAGTCTGCCCGATAAATGTTGATCCTTCCGGCATGTGCATCTCCGCTGCACTGAAAAGGGAGACTCCCGTTTCAGCAATGACGATTGAATTGTCAACAATAAAATGACTCATACGATCAAAGAAACGTTTGATGGTGAGTGGTTGCGGAGGATCAGGCTCATACGGAATCGAATGCCGGTGCACACAACTATCCTTGGCGCATTGGATATCCAAAGTTGCAGAATCTCGATGAGAAAGCTTTTCTGTTAGTCCAAGGATAAAATCATGAAGATGTACATTCTCATAAAAATGATGTTTGATTTTAACGTAACCGATGTTTGCGCTGATCATTTTTGAGTCATCAAGATTTGTTGTGAAACCACCTGTGTTAAAATCGGTCTTCAATGCCCCAAGTTGTAAAATACAATCCGCAGATTCTACACGATTCCGTACATATTCCCGGCTGCGATCACCCTCATACAATCCAATGAATTGCGGATGGTGCTCTGAAATTAGTGTCTTCCCTAACATCTGGGTTACAAATGGGAAACCTGTTTTGTTTATAAAATCTTCGAAATCCTTTTGCAGTTTGAAACGCACCAACTCCACATCGCCTATAACCACGGGCTTCTCTGCCTTGTCAAGCATCTTCACGGTTTCTCTTATCGCCTCTTCAAGCGCTTCCGGATTACTCTTTGGGTGTGTTGGGAAATGGAAAGTATCCGGCCGATTACATTTCATCATCACCACATCCGCGGGGAGACTAATGTAAACCGGTTGTTGATGAGTAAGACATGCAGTCAATACCCGATCGATCTCAGCCGGAGCTGTTTCAGCGGAAACAAGTTGGGTTGAAGCAACCGTAATTTTTTCATACATCCTCAATGGGATTTGATAATCACCAAGAGTATGATGCAATAAAGGGCGTGTTCGGAAATTAATTGTTGCAGGCGAACCGGTGATTACTACTACCGGAACGCGTTCTGCGAATGCGCCTGCCACACCGTTGATAGCGCTCAATTCTCCTACACCATAAGTAGAAGAGAATGCGCCGACACCACGAATACGTGCGTAACCATCGGCAGCATAAGCCGCGTTAAGTTCATTACATGTGCCGACATATTTTATATCGCTCTTCAGAACCTGGTTGAAGAAACCCAATACAAAATCTCCCGGCACACCAAAAAGGTGGTCCACTCCGATCTCCTTCAAACGGATTAATAGATATTCTGCAATAGTGATTTCCGAATTTATCATAATTTCCCAACCCTCATTTTAATGTTCAAGAATGATGTATAAGATACTTCTGTAATTTTTGATCGAGTTTGCACACAGATGAGGAAGCAAAATATATTCTTTTTCACTCCCGCATCACCTAACGAAATTAATTCTGCTACCATGGTTCTACATTTTCTCCGTAATGGTCGAAGAGTGCTCTTTGGTAATCAATACCTATCGCTAGAGCAGGGTCAAATTCGGGACTATTTTTAATGGTTTCCCTCATGAGATCAACATAAACTTTTGATTCTCCCCAATCAATACGTTTAATCCAATGTGGCAAAACAAGAACTTTTCTTCCCGGCAGCCAGTTGGTTGTATCTACAACGATGAAACGAATATTCCACTTTTCGTCATCAACTATATAATCTTCCACATGTCCTATCTCCCCGTCATTAGCATGAATATAGTATCCCTCGACATTCTCTGTGCTTCGTAAATGTGGATCATCAGGAGGTTTTTTAGTAGATTTCTTTTCTTCCTTCACTGGTTCGATATCGGGGATTGGAACATAGGGTCCCATTCCAAATCCATCGTAAAACACATTATCCCAATAAATCGGTAATCCATAATGTGTATACAATTTAATTTCGTTTTGTCGTGATACGGTTTTTTTTGTTTCAAAATCAGGGCTGTTGCGAATCTGGTCCATGGTTAGATTTACTTGGAATGTTTGAGACTTCCAATCAGTTAAGCCCAATGATGCGTGAGGAATAATTACTTTCCGCTCATCAAACCAGCTACCGGTTTCTACGACCAAGTAGCGGATTGACCATGTATGATCATCAAAGTAGAACTCACTTACTTTTCCAAGCTCACCATCTTTTGCCTTGATGGTGTATCCAATTAGACTATTTACACTGCGTTGCATAATGACTCCTTTTTAATATTTGTTTTTTTCAAGGAACTCTTCTTACTAGAAGAACAATTTATAAACCAAAAAGTAACCCAACGGAGAAGACATAGAAGTCGCTATTCTTGTCGCCTAATCCCGGTATGCTATTAAAGTCATAATCAATAAAAACATATCGGATATCGGCCGTTAATATGGAATTTGTGCCTATGGGCAACTCCAATCCACCGCCAAAATGCCAGCCGATTTTCTGCTTGGTTTCGTCTGCAACAAACTGAAACGGAAACCTGGTCTGATCATAATCAAACGTTGTGTTATACCAACCGGTGCCGATGGCTCCATAAACTATTGGGATCGGGTAAAACAAACCGGTTATCATTATCGGCCAACTCTTAACGGTCAAAGCTCCATTCAAATATTTTTCCGTCCGATAGTTGATGGATGCTTCAAAACCAATACTTTGGGTTAACATCAACCGCATGGCTGCTCCCCCTGAAAATTGCCCCTCGTCGGCATCGGCGGCTTTTTGAAAGCCAATCAGCGGACCGATGTTTATGCTCTGCGCATTTACCTGCATAAGCATCAACATGGTAAATCCAAATGCTATCACTACTTTCTTTAACATAAAATTTCCTTTCTCAAATTAATAGTTTGCCTCTGCTTCTTTTCTTAAGTTTTCCAACAATTCTTCACAAATGAAACAACATTATTAGAAAACGAACAACTATATCAGGCGCCATTATTGAAACATCCGCTCATACATTGCAGGACATTTTTTTACTTATTACCTCACCTTAAGCAGAAGTCTGAAATTGTACTGTAAATCGAAGCGAAGCTTCGATAAAATGATTGTTTTTTACGAAGCTACCGCTTCGTACTACAATTTTTGCGTAAGGTGAGTTATTACAATAAAAAAGTATAACTATTTAATGCGAAAATCAATCCATCATAGGGATGAAAAAGGGATTAGTTTTTTAGTGAGGTTTTAAGACTTTTTTCAAAGCAGAGCAAAATAGATTTATCTAACAACCATTCTCATTGTAAAAACTTGTCAATTTTACCAAACAATTGATGTATTGAAAACGGTTTTGACAAATAATCATCACAGCCTGCTGCAAGCGCTGAGATACGATCACGTTCAAACGCATGTGCAGTTTCTGCTATAACCGGTATATGCTTATATTCTTTAGATGCTTTTAGTTCTTTAGTTATTTCCAAACCATCAATTGAGCCTTTGAGGGAAATATCCATCAAGATCAAATCAACTTTATTATTTTTTAATATCTCCATTACTCCATCGTAGGAAGCTGTTACTATGCATCTATACTTCTGAATAACAAATTTTTTAATAATATCTTGATTTATGTCGTCATCTTCTACGAGAAGCACTAAGCGGTCAATTTTTGTCGCCGCAGTTTCAACTTTATCGGCGTTATTTTTAATGATTGTTTTCTCTTCGATGTTCTTCACGCTCTCTCCGAAATTGATAGTAAAGGTTGTTCCTACACCCTTTTTGCTTTTCACCTTGATGCTTGCATTGTGCAAGTCCAAAATCTTTTTCACTACGGCAAGACCGAGTCCGAGACCTTCGTAAGCTCTGCTGTAACCCATTTGCTCTTGTCTATATGATTCGAAGATGTGAGCTAAATATTCACTCCCAATACCAATACCGCTGTCAGATACATCAAGTAAAATTTCATTTTGCACACTTTGATAAAGTTGTACCTTTACAAATCCGCTCTCGGTGTAAATGATTGCATTTTCTATTAAATTGGATATTACCTGGCTGATGGAATATTCATCAGCCGAAATAAATGCTTGCCCGAGTTTGTTGTCGAATGAAAGAGAGAGTGATTTTGATTTAACGGTGGTAAAGAATTTACTAACCAAATTCTTGCAAAGCGTGGAAAGTTCTATTTGCTTAGGAATAAAATTAAATGTTCCGGTTTCTAATTGCGAATAATTCAATATTAAATCAATTGTTCTGATAATTCTTTCACTGGATTTATCAATTGCTTTAAAGTACTCTTCTTCTTCATCGCTCATATTTTGTGAATAAATTTCTTTGATGAGGTTTGACATTCCCAAAATGCCGTTGAGCGGAGTTCTGATCTCATGCGAAATATTTGCAATAAAAGCGTCTTTCATTTTATTTGATTGTTCGGCTAATTCTTTGGCAACTTTCATTTTTTCTTCGGCATCTTTTCGCTGAGTCAGATCAACGTACATTCCATATATGCCAACTGTCTTATCATTTACTATGACAGGTACCCCAACGATTTGAACATAAACAAGTGTGCCATCCTTTTTCTTACGGTAACTTTCTTTATTGATCTGATTACCGCTCAGCGTTTCATTTGAATACGTCTCTGCTTCTTCTTTCAATTCAGAAGAAACTATTATGTCATTTATCATCTGTCCTTTAATTTCTTCGAAGAAATAACCGAACAATTCTGAAAACGATTCGTTGATATGAACAATTTTATCTTGATCGTCTAACAATGCAATTGCAATCGGGGAGTTCTCGAACAATTGGGCAAATCTATTTTTTTGAGAAATAATTTCCTGCTCGGCACGCTTGCGCTCGGTGATATCTTCTTTAAATGCAAGAAAATGCGTTGTAATTCCTTTCTCATTTATGATTGGAGAGATTAATGCCGATTCCCAATAAAGTTCACCGTTCTTCTTTTTATTCAGCAACTCACCTGCCCACTCTTTGCCCGACAAAATAGTATTCCACAGTTCTTCATAGACAGTTTTAGCCTGTTGCCCCGAATTTAAGATGCGTGGGTTTTTACCGAAAGCTTCTTCTTTTGAATATCCCGTAACTTCACAGAATTTAAGATTCACATATTCAATATCACCTTGCAGATTAGTAATAACAACCGAAGCGGGGCTTTGCTCAACTGCAAGGGATAGTTTGCGGAGTTCTTCTCCGAAACGTTTGCGTTCGGTAATATCTTTGAAAACGACCACCGCACCAATCCACACGTCATGCTCTTGAATCGGCGTGCTCACATATTCGACAGGGAAGCTCGTTCCATCTTTTTTCCAAAAAACCTCATCAACTACGCGATATTCTACGCCGTTTTTGAATGCAGCGTAAATAAGGCATTCTTCGTGGGGATATGGGGTTCCGTCTGCTTTAGTGTGGTGCATAATTTCGTGCATGAACTTGCCGATTAATTCTTCCACTGTGTAGCCAAGCATTGCTGCAGCAGCCGGATTAATGAAAAAAGTTTTTCCTGAATTATCGAGACCGTAAACTCCCTCTCCCAATGAATTCAGAATAAGTTTGTTTTGATAGCTTAGTTTCAGGATCGCTTCTTCTGCCAGCTTGCGCTCGGTAATATCTTCTTTAACTGCAAGAAAATGGGTTATCATTCCGTTTTCATTTAAGATTGGAGAGATTGATGCAGATTCCCAATAAAGTTCACCGTTCTTCTTTTTGCTAAGAAATTCACCGCGCCATTCATTCCCGGAAGTTATTGAATCCCAAAGAACTTTATACTCACTTTTTGGTTTTTCGCTTGAACTAAATATTCTAGGATTCTTTCCTATTACTTCTTCGCGCTGATAGCCTGTAACTTCTGTTAGTTTTGGGTTCACATATTCTATGTTTCCACTTATATCTGTAACAATAATAGATACCGGACTTTGTTCAACTGCTCTTGATAATTTTAGAAGCTCTTTTTCTGCATTCTTCCGCTCGGTGATATCACGGATCATCCCTGTGAAAAATTTGCCGGATGAAAATTGCCATTGTGATAATGATAGCTCCAAAGGAAATATTTTTCCGTTTTTATGTAATCCATGCAATTCTATTGTTTTGCCAACGATATGAGGTTCGCCGCCTTGTAGTAAACGTTCCATTCCATCAATGTGCTTTTTTCTGTACTGTTCAGGAATAATAATATTCAAAGTTTTTCCAATGACTTCTTTTTTTTCATAGCCAAATATTTTTTCTGCTGCTTTGTTCCAGTCTATTATTACTCCCTTGCTATCAGCATTAATAATTGCATCGTTAGCTGTTTGGGAAATAGAGCGGTATCTCTCTTCACTTTCCCGGATTTGATCTTCTAACTCTCGTTTATCTTTCCAATACTTTGCTTCTTCTTGAGCTTGAATTTTTAACCGGTTGTTAAAAAAATAAATTAGAAATGAGCCGCCTATTAGAGTAAAGACAAGTATACCGACAAGTATCAAAATCAGAGAAAGATTTTTATCAAAAAAGCCCTCAGCTTCTTCAATGGGAATGGTTATAACAACCGTCCACGAGATATTTTTAAATTCGAATGAAGAAAAACTTGCCAGCTTCTTTGGTCCTTCTTTAAGTATATATTCAGTTGTTCCCTCCTTTTTTGTAAGTATTGTTTCAACATGTTTGAACGATGTGTGGCACTGAAAACATGTTTCATCTTGCTGACGGATATTTTTCAAAATCATTCCCGGATGTTCGGAGTGAAATAATACTGTTTTGTTACTGTCTAAAATCATTACATTTTCATTTTTAGTATTATAACTATCAATCGGATAAACTGTAGAAAGGAGTTCTTCCATATTAATGGTGAATGTAATAGCACCTACATACTTATAAGTTAAAGTAGGATACTTAACTATTCTGTAAATAGGAGAGACTAAAAGAAATTGTGAATTGGACAAATTTGTTTTTGGATCATTGGGCATTTTTGTCAATTGAGAAACAAACTGATTCCCCATGTTTTCCTTTTTAACTGCCCATTTAAGAAAATCGCTTTGAGAATAATTTCGTCCTACTGCATTTTTGTTAACCGAATAGATGATTGTACCTATTTCGTTATAAACACTAATCGATTTTATATTATTAGTTGATGAGTAATCGAAAAATTTTGAAATGTCTATTGTTATCTGCTTAACATCGCTATTCTGAAGAGAAGGATAGGATGAGAGTATTTTCAATCCTTGGACTTTTTCGTTAAAGAAAATCTTTATGTCCTTAACAATCTCGCGGGAAGTGGCAATCTGTCCGGCGCGAAACCTTTCGAAAACTTCTTCTTTACTTGAAATGCTTAATTTGAATAGTAAGAAACTTGTTATAATTAAAACTAGGGCTGTTACTATAATAATAAGTTTTGATCTCATGAAATTCCTCGCAATACTTTCTATTGTGCATCATCATCTACATAAACAATATAAGAAAATGCCGATTCAATCTGACATCCATACTAGGTTTTAATCCATCTAATCAACACACTGAAAATTAATTGCTTCAATATACTTACAATTATGATTTAATAACTGATGTTACGCAAAAACATTATTATTTGTCATTCTGATCCCGCGCAGCGGGAGAAGAATCTGGTTTTAGATTCTTCGTCACTGCGTTCCTCAGAATGACAGCATAATTAATTATTCTCTGCTAAATGTTACCCTAAAAGTTGAACCAACATTCTTTTCACTCTCTACTTCTATAACAGCATTATTTATTTCGCAATATCTTTTAACAAGTGTTAATCCAAGTCCATTACCTTCATAGCTTCTTGTAAATCCTTGTTCTTCTTGAGTGAACGGTTTAAATATTCTTGGAAGAAATTCTTTAGTTATTCCAATTCCGGTATCTTTTACCTCAACCATAACATTGCCGGTTTTATTTTTTCTAATTTGGATTGCTATTTCACCATTCTTTGTGTAGTTGATGGCATTATCAATTAAGTTAGCAAAGATTTGAGTAATACTGTATCTATCGACCGTTACATTCGCATCTATTTCTTTGCAGGTATACATTAACTTTAATCCTTTCTGTTTAGCAGAAAGTTGATGCTCTAGATACAATTTATAAAGTATTTCAAAATTGAGATCAACTTTTTCAAGATGAGGTTCATAACCGCTAGTTTGTAATTCCGCAGTGTTGAGTATCAAATCTACAGTTCTGATAATTCTTTTTGAAGCCAGATCAATACCCTCAAAGCAGTCACGAGTATCGGCGTCCATCTTTTCACCAAACGAATTATTAAGGTAATCAGCATTTCCAACTATTGCGTTCAGAGGGGTTCTGATCTCGTGCGACATCTGGTTGAGAAATTCGGATTTCAATATATCCGACTGTTCTGCTTTTTCTTTTGCTTCGATCAATTCTCTATTTGTCATTTCAAGTTCTTTGGTTCTCATCTTCACTTTTTCTTCCAAAATCTGATTCTGATTTTCTAATTGTTGGTGAAGAAAGCGTGTCTTAAGCAGATTTTTTATACGAAGGTCAACTTCTATCAAATCAAACGGTTTTGAAAGAAAATCACTTGCACCGCCGGCAAGAGCAATTTGTTTCGCGTTGGGATTTACATCGGCTGTAAGCACAAGTATCGGTAGATATGTCCCGGCAGGAATAAGTCCTTTCAATTGCTCTAGAACCTGAAAACCATTTAAGTGAGGCATCATAAGGTCAAGTATAATCAAATCCGGTATGCATTCACTGAACAAACTAACCACCAAACGGGAGTCAGTTGTTGCTGTAAGGTTAGTAAACTCTTCAAATTCAAGCAGACTTGTAAGCACATCAATATTAGCCTGCTGATCATCTACAATGAGTATGTTCGCATTTTTTAACGTTGAATCAATCATGGGTTTATCTTCCCATCGTTTGTTTAATATGAAGTTAATTACTGTTTATTTAAACCTATTTCAGGACAAGACATTCTCTAAAATTAGCAAATTTCTTTTCTTTTCATCACACAGATTCCAGCTAATTATTACTCAATCCATGTAATTATTTTGTATTAGCAAAAACCAAAGTAAACTTAGTTCCCACAGCTTTTTTTGATTCTACCGTGATAGCTATTCCGTTCAAATCGCAATATTTTTTAACAAGTGCAAGTCCTATTCCGTTCAGATCGCAATATTTTTTTACTAGCGCGAGTCCTAAGCGGTTCCCCTCATATCTATTAGGGTCTTCGCTCTCCTCTTGCATCACCGGGTGATACATCATTTCCATAAATTCTTCCGAGATACCAATGCCGGTATCTTCTATGCTGACATTTATTCCTCGTTCATCTTTAAAAACGTTGATCGAAATGTCTCCCTTTGATGTGTACTTAATTGCATTTCCAAGTAAATTCACAAATATTTGGTAGATGCTGTATTGATCACCGACTATCACCGCCTCTGAAAGCATTGAGGAGAAATTAAATATTAGTCCCTTATTTTCTATTATTTTCTTATCCTCAATAATGATCTTACCGATAATTTCTTTTAAGAGATCGAATTCACCGAAGAATGGTTTGTTCGTACTAACTTGCATTTCAGAAACATTCAGAATAAGATCAACGGTTCTGATCAGTCTTTGACCTGCAGAATCAATTCCGTTAAAATATTCCAAAAGATCGGGCGTTATTTTCTCTACCATCTCTTCTCTTAATAAATTTGTAAAGCTCAATACGGCGTTCGTTGGAGATCTCATTTCAAGTGACATCTGATGGAGAAATTCGGATTTCAATTTATCTGACTGGTCAACTTTTTCTTTCGCAATGATCAATTCTCTATTTGTCTTTTCTAGTTCTTTGGTTCTCTCCTTCACCTTTTCTTCCAAAATCTGATTCTGATTTTCTAATTGTTGGTGAAGAAAGCGTGTCTTAAGCAGATTTTTTATGCGAAGGTCAACTTCTATCAAATCAAACGGTTTTGAAAGAAAATCACTTGCGCCGCCGGCAAGAGCAATTTGTTTCGCATCAGGAGTTACATCGGCTGTAAGCACAAGTATCGGTAGATAAGTACTTGCTGGAATGAGTTCTTTCAGCTGCTCCAGAATCTGAAAACCATCTAAATAGGGCATCATCAGGTCAAGCAAAATTAGATCCGGTTTGAATTCATGGAAAAAAGTTACAACCAAACGAGAGTCTGTTGTTGTTGTAAGATTGGTGTATTCTTTCAATTCAAGAAGACTTGTAAGCACATCTATATTTGCCTGCTGATCATCTACAATGAGGATGTTCGCATTTTTTAGTGTTGCATCAATCATGATTATTTTTCCTTATATATAATTGTTTTTTACAAAAAACAGAAACTATTACTGCGTTTCTTCTATCTCTTGCTTTCTGCCTACTGCCGATTGCCCACTGTTTACTGCCTACTGCTCTTACTGATCCACTCATCTACTACTTTTAAAAATTGCACTACATCAATCGGTTTTATGAGATAATTTTCAGCTCCGGCTTCCATTAATTGCTCAATTTGTTTTGTCACTGCATCCGCACTGAGAATAATTACCGGTATTTCCGCGGTTCTCGGTTCTGCCTTTAAAAACTTTAACACTTTACTCCCATGAATATCAGGCAGATTGAGATCAAGGAGAATTAAATCCGGTGTGTAATCAATTGCAAATTGAACTGCATTTTTTCCATACATATTAGTTATTAAACGAATTGTAGAGCGATGCATTTCTAAAATCTGTTCAACTAATTGTATGTTCGAAAGATTATCTTCGATATACAAAATAGTTCCGCTGTTCTGTTTTCTTTCAGCTTCCGGTTTAGTTATTTCACTTATTCGTTCGAAGTAATTCTTTTGACTTTCTGTCTCCGGAAGTTCAATCCAAAAAGTACTTCCTATGCCGAATTCACTTTCAACACCAATTTCCCCCCCCATTGCTTCAATCAATTTTTTAGAAATTGCTAATCCGAGTCCTGTTCCTTCTGTTTCTGTCCGTTCAGCCCCAATGCGTTCGAACGGATTAAAAAGTTTTTCACAGAATTCTTGAGCAATACCTTTTCCCGTATCAATAACACTGATCCGGATTACATTCTCCTCACTTTTTTCTCCATGCATTATATCATTGCGAAGCAAAGATCCTGCTTTGGCGGGACTTTTTACTGACTTCTGTTTTGTACATTCAACCTTAACCGAACCACCTTGACGATTATACTTAACTGCATTGTTAATTAAATTCAGAAGAACTTGTTTCAAACGCTGGTGATCTGCTTTTACAAAGAGTCTTTTAGCAGTTGAAGCATCTGATTCAAGCGTGATCTGATTCTCTTCAGCAAGATGACGAACAATGTCAATCGTTTCCAAAATAATACCGAAAATCTCAACCGGTTCCGGTGAAACCGTCAACCGCCCGGCTTCAATCCTAGCCATATCGAGTACTTCATTTATTAAATCAAGAAGATGTTTTCCGCTTTTTAAGATTTGATTCACGCCTTTTTTATGAACCGGATTTAGTTCTCCCATATCCATTAATTGTGCAAAGCCGAGAATCGAATTCATTGGTGTTCTAAGTTCGTGACTCATACGTGAAAGGAATTCACTTTTTGCAACATTTGCCCGTTCGGCTTCTGCCTTTGCTTTTGAAAGTTCGTTCTCAATTTTCTTACGTTGGGTGATGTCCTCTATCGCAAGAAGAATAATCTTCTCTTTTCCACCAAATCCTCTTTGAATTTGCCGGGCATTCAAAAGCATGATGCGTTTACCGATTGTAGAAAAGTCGTGTTCAACTTCATAATTATCGAAGGTTGTCTTTTTAGGAAGGATAGTCTCCAGTAATTCTCTCAGTTTAGGAATGTCCCACTGGTGATTTCCCAAATCATATATAAGTTTTCCGACTGTTTCCTCCGGGCTTACCTTAAAGAACTCATAGAAGGAACGGTTGGGTTTAACTATCCTTAAATCTTGATCCAGAGCAATTAAAGGTTCACGCACCGTGTTGATGATACTCTCGGCGAATTCACTGGCTTCATCTGCGGATTTTTTAATCACCACAAGTTCTTTACGGGTTTTTTCAAGACCGGCTTCTATTTCCTTACGTTCGGTGATATCCTCAATGGCAAGAAGTATTATCTGTTCTTTTCCCGATCCTCTTTGAATTTGCCGGGCATTTAAAAGCATTATGCGTTTACCAATTGTAGAAAAGTCGTGTTCAACTTCATAGTTGTCGAATGCAGCTTTTTCGGGAAGAATTGTCTCTAACAGTTCTCTCAGTTTAGGAATATTCCACTGATTATTTCCTAGTTCATAAATAAGCGTTCCAATCGTTTCTTCGGAGCTTACTTTGAAGAATTCATAGAATGACCGGCTGGCTTTGACTACTCTTAACTCTTGATCTAACGCAATTAAAGGTTCCCGCACGGTGTTGATTAAGTTCTCTGCAAATTCACTTACTTCATCTGCCGATATTTTAATTACCGCAAGTTCTTTTCTGGTTTTTTCCAGACCGGCTTCTATCTCCTTACGTTCGGTGATGTCTTCAATGGCAAGAAGGATGATCTGTTCTTTTCCCGATCCTCTTTGGATTTGCCGCGCATTCAAAAGCATTATGCGTTTACCAATTGTAGAAAAGTCGTGTTCAACTTCATAGTTGTCGAATGCTGCTTTTTCAGGAAGAATTGTCTCTAACAGTTCTCTCAGTTTAGGAATATTCCACTGGTTATTTCCCAGTTCATAAATAAGCGTTCCAATCGTTTCTTCGGAACTTACTTTGAAGAATTCATAGAATGAACGGCTGGCTTTGACTACTCTTAACTCTTGATCTAACGCAATTAAAGGTTCCCGCACGGTGTTGATTAAGTTCTCTGCAAATTCACTTACTTCATCTGCCGATATTTTAATTACCGCAAGTTCTTTACGGGTTTTTTCCAGACCGGCTTCTATCTCCTTACGTTCGGTGATGTCTTCAATGGCAAGAAGGATTATCTGTTCTTTTCCCGATCCTCTTTGGATTTGCCGCGCATTCAAAAGCATAATACGTTTACCAATTGTAGAAAAATCGTGTTCAACTTCATAGTTGTCGAATGCAGCTTTTTCCGGAAGAATTGTCTCTAACAGTTCTCTCAACTTAGGAATATTCCACTGGTTATTTCCCAGTTCATAAATAAGTGTTCCAATCGTTTCTTCGGAACTTACTTTGAAGAATTCATAGAATGAACGGCTGGCTTTAACAACTCTTAACTCTTGATCTAATGCAATTAAAGGTTCCCGCACCGTGTTGATTAAGTTCTCTGCAAATTCACTTACTTCATCGGCTGATATTTTAATTACCGCAAGTTCTTTACGGGTTTTTTCCAGACCGGCTTCAATCTCCTTACGTTCGGTGATGTCCTCGATAGCCAGTAGGATGATCCGTTCTTTTGTTTTGGAAGTTCTTTCAATTTGCCGGGCATTCAAAAGCATGATGCGCTTGCCAATGGTAGCAAAATCGTGTTCCACTTCATAGTTATCAAAGGATGCCTTTTGTGGAAGGATGGTTTCCAGCAGTTCCCGCAACTTGGGGATATTCCACTGTTTATTTCCTAGATCATAGATAAGTTGTCCTACAGTTTCTTCAGGCTTTACCTTAAAAAATTCATAGAAAGAACGGCTAACCGCGACCACCCTGAGATCTTGATCCAAAGAAAGTAAAGGTTCGCGTACGGTGTTGATAACGTTCTCAGAGAATTCACTTGCTTCATCTGCCGATATTTTAATTATCGCAAGTTCTTTACGGGTTTTTTCCAGACCGACTTCTATCTCTTTACGTTCGGTGATGTCCTCAATGGCAAGAAGAATTATTTCTTCTTTTTCAGATCCTCTTTGAATTTTCCGGGCATTCAATAGCATGATGCGTTTACCGATTGTAGAAAAATCGTGTTCAACTTCATAGTTATCGAATGTTGTTTTTTCGGGAAGAATTGTCTCTAACAGTTCTCTCAGTTTAGGAATATTCCATTGATTATTTCCCAGTTCATAAATAAGCGTTCCAATTGTTTCATCGGAGCTTACTTTGAAGAAATCATAGAATGAATGGCTGGCTTTTACTACTCTTAACTCTTTATCCAACAAAAGTAATGGTTCACGCACAGTGTTGATTATGTTTTCGGCGAATTCACTAGCTTCATCTGCCGATTTTTTAATTACCACAAGTTCTTTTCGGGTTTTTTCCAGACCGTCTTCTATCTTTTTACGTTCGGTGATGTCCTCAATGGCAAGAAGAAT
The DNA here is from genome assembly GCA_023229425.1 of Ignavibacteriaceae bacterium. GTDB lineage: Bacteria > Bacteroidota > Ignavibacteria > Ignavibacteriales > Ignavibacteriaceae > UBA1563. The sequence goes on along the minus strand of JALNZG010000004.1, from coordinate 207,633 downwards.
AATCTTCTCTTTCCCGAGGGCTCTTTCAATTTGCCGTGCATTTAACAGCATGATTCGTTTACCGATTGTAGAGAAGTCGTGTTCAACTTCATAGTTATCAAATGTTGTTTTCTCGGGAAGGATTGTCTCCAGCAGTTCTCTCAATTTAGGAATATTCCATTGGCGATTTCCCAGATCATAGATAAGCGTTCCAATTGTTTCACCGGAGCTTACCTTGAAGAAATCATAGAATGAACTGCTGGCTTTAACTACTCTTAACTCTTTATCCAATAAAAGTAATGGTTCACGCACAGTGTTGATAATATTTTCAGCGAATTCACTTACTTCATCGGCAGATTTTTTAATCACCACAAGTTCTTTGCGTGTTTTTTCCAGACCGGTTTCTATCTTTTTACGTTCGGTGATGTCTTCAATGGCAAGAAGAATTATTTCTTCTTTTTCAGATCCTCTTTGAATTTTCCGGGCATTCAAGAGCATGATGCGTTTACCGATCGTAGAAAAGTCGTGTTCAACTTCATAGTTATCGAATGTTGTTTTTTCGGGGAGGATGGTCTCTAACAGTTCTCTCAGTTTAGGGATATTCCATTGGTGATTTCCCAGATCATAAATAAGCGTTCCGATGGTTTCGTCTGAACTTACTTTGAAGAAATCGAAAAATGAACGGCTGGCTTTAACAACTCTTAACTCTTTATCCAATAAAAGTAATGGTTCACGTACCGTGTTGATTATATTTTCGGCAAATTCACTTACTTCATCTGCCGATTTTTTAATCACTACAAGTTCTTTGCGGGTTTTTTCCAGACCGGTTTCTATTCCCTTGCGTTCGGTGATATCCTCAATGGCAAGAAGAATTATCTTCTCTTTTCCAAAAGCTCTTTCAATCTGCCGCGCATTTAAAAGCATAATGCGTTTACCGATCGTAGAAAAATCGTGTTCAACTTCATAGTTATCGAACGTTGTTTTTTCCGGAAGGATGGTCTCTAACAGTTCTCTTAGTTTCGGAATATTCCATTGGTGATTTCCCAGATCATAAATAAGCGTTCCGATGGTTTCGTCTGAACTTACTTTGAAGAAATCGAAGAATGAGCGGCTGGCTTTAACAACTCTTAACTCTTTATCCAACAAAAGTAATGGCTCCCGCACCGTGTTGATAATATTTTCAGCGAATTCACTTACTTCATCTGCCGATTTTTTAATTACTACAAGTTCTTTACGGGTTTTTTCCAGACCGGCTTCTATCTTTTTACGTTCGGTGATATCCTCAATGGCAAGAAGAATTATTTGTTCTTTTCCCGATCCTCTTTCAATTTTCCGGGCATTCAAAAGCATGATACGTTTACCGATCGTAGAAAAATCGTGTTCAACTTCATAGTTATCGAATGTTGTTTTTTCGGGAAGGATGGTCTCCAGCAGTTCTCTTAGTTTAGGAATATTCCATTGGTGATTTCCAAGATCATAGATAAGCGTTCCAATTGTTTCACCGGAGCTTACTTTGAAGAAATCATAGAATGAGTGGCTGGCTTTTACTACTCTTAACTCTTTATCCAATAAGAGTAAAGGTTCCCGCACAGTATTGATAATGTTTTCTGCGAATTCACCTACTTCATCTGCTGCCTTCAATTTGATTTTCGTGAGAGATGGATAATTCGTTGATTTTCTTTTTTCTTTTTTATCAAGCTTTGACATAATGTTATCCGATATTTAATCTACGATGAGACTATTTGGTGCAATAATCAATCCATCAAAGGGATGAAAAAGGAATTAGATCTTACATTCGAATGAATAACCTATCTCAGAATGTTTTTTGCCAACGGGATAATGAAGACAATCGAAATACTCATCATAATCCGAAAGACCCCTTCCCTATTCAATTTTCCCTAATTCTACTCTCGATCAACACGAAGAGCTGGTATAATTCCTGATTGAATCACGATTGTATAGCGCGTATCTTTCACAGCGAAGAATGACACTTCAGGCGATACCGACTCATTATGAAGTACCGCCTTAGCAACGATATTTCCTGTGGCTGCTGTCTGAAACGCTGTCGTTTGACCGGCTTCGACATCGTTAATGTTTATTGTGTTGCCACCCGATGTTTGAATTTGAACATTGGCTTTATCCGCCCGTTCGTTATGGATACGGAATTTAGGATCCGGTTCATCGGAACAACCAACAATGGCAACTATGATGGCTAGGCTAAGAATACCTAATAATATATTTTTCATGTGTCTCCTTTTTTAATTTGGCTGAAGCATTCAGTTATTTTTTATGCATCAATATGTTATTTAATTATTAACCATCGAAATACTCGCGGAAATTTTTTTAAAAGTTTCTTCAGTATAAGAATAGTTTGCAATTTCGAGTCGAGTATGTAAAGCGAGTTTCTCCATAATATTGTGGATATGACTTTTAACTGTATAAGTAGAGACGTGAATTTTCTGACCTATCTCTTTGTTGCTCATACCATCACTCAGTAAAGTGATGACATCACGTTCACGCTTTGTCATCCGGACCGATTCTTTAAGTGAAGTATTTCCTTCACTTACTGCGAACTCAACAATTTGAGAAAAAAGAGAATTAACTAGGAGAGGGGGCAGTACGGTTGATCCTTCGGAGACCGCTCGTATCGTTATCAAAAAATCATTAAGTGAAGCGTCCTTAAGGATGAATCCATTTGCTCCAGCTTTAACGTACTGCAAGATATCGGCTTGCACCGGGGCAAGATCCATCACTATTATTTTTGCCTTCGAAAAATCTTTTTTCACTATTTCAACTACATGCAAACTGTTTTGACTTCGCAATCCAAGATCTAAAAGAACTACATTCGGTTTTAATTGCTGAATTTTGAGAAGAGTGTTCTTCCCATCTCCGGACGCAGCGATTACGATAATATCCTTATGAGGTTTAAGAATTGTTAGGATTCCGTCTCGAAGCAGCCGGTTATCCTCGATAAGTAATAATCTGATTTTTTTCATAGTATAATCTCTACTAAAATACATCTACAATCATGGTTAAGAACTAATTCACGTGATGAAGTATTTTGCGCCAGCGACAGTATTGATAACAAATATTGTGAGAACAACTGAACTGCTTCAAAAACCAGGTCAATTGTTTTTTGTATTGCTACTCAATTCTGTAAATCCAAGTGCGTACAAATTATATTATCCGGCGAGACTCTTGATAGATGCGCCAATACTAAAGTTGAACAGTTCTTTACTTTTTGCAATACCAAGGTGCAATTATTAGGGATCTAAAATCAATCGGTCAAAGGGATGAAAAAGGAACTACATCTTTAGAATTGGGTAACGGAGATGATTACTCGTTGATCAGTGAAGGTGCATTGCGAGCAGTTTTAAATGAGTCTGAAATATGGGCGTAATTTGCAACCTGGATACGAGTATGAAGTGACAATTTTTCAAGGATGTTGTGAACGTGACTTTTTATCGTGAAGGTTGAGAGATGGAGTTTTTGGGCAATCTCTTTATTGGCAAACCCATCCGCAATCAGTTCGACCACCTGACGTTCACGTTTTGTCATACGGACCGATTCTACGATTAATGAAGGTGAATATCCGTTTACCGCGTGTTCAACGATCTGACTAAAAAGTGAACCGGTTAAGTGTGGCGGTAAAACTTGAGATCCTTGAAAAACTGACCTGATCGTTTTATAAAAATCAGTAACACTTGCATCTTTTAATATGAACCCTGAAACACCTGCTCGTACAAATTCGAGAACATCTGTTTGCAGTGGAACAAGATCCATCACTATTATTTTTGCTGCCTGAAATTCTTTCTTAATCAATTTTACTATTTGCAGACTGCTTTGGCTTCTCAATCCAAGATCAAGGAGAACGATATTTGGTTTGTGCTTTTCTACTGCGATGAGAATATTTTCTCCATCCCCAAACGTGGCAATCACATGCATATCTGGTTGCTTTTTAAGCATCGTAGAAATGCCTTCACGGAGGAGACGATTATCTTCGATAACTAATATTGAGATTTTTTTCACGTACTTGTTTTCATTCCAATGGATTTTAGAATTTTTACTCATGACTAAAATAACAATTCACATTTTGTTTTGCAAGTTTTATATCCCGAAACTGTAATGACATTTTGAGTCAGGAAAAAGTGAGTTTCTTAAAATCAAAGAAAGAAATCCTCTGAACAATTAGAATAAGTTTGAACTTTATCAAGCTAACTGTTGTTCTAAGAGCATGCGTAAATCTGTAAGTATGAAACGCAAAATTTATAAACTAATAAGGACTATCGATCATGGCCACGACAACTATCATATCACACACAGTTGCAAATTTTGTTCAATGGAAAGTAGCATTTGATGCCGGTGAGGCAATACGCGCTCAGTCCGGAATTACTATAAATGGAGTTTATCAAAACGTTGGTAACGAAAATGAAGTGACAATCATTGCAGAGGTTTCCGATATTGAAGTGACTAAAGCGCTTTTTGCCAGTCCCGAATTTAAAGCATCGATGGAAAATGGCGGGGTAACTTCGATACCTGAGGTTAAGATATTGAAGTTGGCGTTTTAAACGAAGGAAAGAGATAGTTCATCATCCGAGAAATAACAATTTGAAATGATATTAGAAACATCTGAAAAATAGTGAGTTCGCTAATCGTGATGACAAAATTAATTTCATGTTACAAAACGAAAAAGCTGCTTAATGCAGCTTTTATTTTTTTGATTAACTGATGTGAAAGACATAATTGTTTTTGTCTTCATTAATATATATGCGAGGATTTAGAATGGACGTAGAAAATTCAATTCGGTACAAATATCAAAAAGTTGAACACGAAACGGAGAAAGCCTGGCAGATCGTTTTCCCGGATGGTTTAATTGAATGGTTTACTAAAAGCCATACACGAATTGATAAAGCTAAATCTGAAATTTTTATCCCCAAATGGATAGCCGAGTCCAAAGATTTGCCGGACCCAGAGTAAAAGATAAAATATATCTCTGCACTTCAATAAATATCTGTAAGATACTGCTGGATGCCCGCTCAGTCACAATTTTTCTACCCACTCTGATAAAACCTTGCAGTCGTCAAAAAAGCTGCCTTCTCCGCCGCCTGAGGACTCAGGCATCTTTTTACATCACGGTTTTCCCAACTTGTTTCCCTCTGAAAAAATTGCGCCTTCGCTTACAATATATGTTGCAGTTTTGTAAAATGAAGAATATCCATAAAACACAAAACCCTTATAAGTTATTACCTTATAAGGGTTTTAAGTGGCGGGGTCAACGAGGCTCGAACTCGCGACCTCCTGCGTGACAGGCAGGCGCTCTAACCAACTGAGCTATGACCCCATTTTTTTCAAGAACATTTAATTGAGCAGTACAAATATAGCTGAGAGCGAAATAAAAATCAATTAATTTCTTTAATCTCCGAAAGAAATACCAACTGCCCTTGCTGCCACAAGAGCCTGTGTCTTTGGTTGAACTAATTTTTGCTTCGAAATGGCATCTTTAATCTTTACATTTTTCACTTCATTTCCTCTAAGTGAAACCATTCTTCCGAATTTTCTTCTCGCCACTAAATCAATTGCAAATGCGCCGAATTTTGTAGAAAGAATTCTATCATAAGGGGTTGGGGTTCCACCACGCTGCACATGACCCAAAACGGTAACACGGGTCTCTCTCCCAGTATTTAATTCAATATTCTTAGCAACTACTTCTGCGATACCACCAAGTTGTACCGGATCTGTTCTTTTAATATCGTGCCCCTTTTGTACAATACTGCCGTCTTTTGGTTTAGCTCCTTCGGAAACACAAACCAGACTGAACTTCTTCCCTTGCATTTCGCGTTGTCTAATTTTTTCATATACTTTTTCCCAATCGAATGGAATTTCAGGGAGTAGAATAATATCTGCTCCACCGGCTAACCCACCATGTAAAGCAATCCACCCGGCATATCTTCCCATAACCTCAACAACAATTACCCTATGATGAGATGATGCGGTTGTGTGTAATCTATCAAGAGCCGCAGAAACAACAAAAATGGCAGAATCATGCCCGAAGGTTAAATCAGTTGCGTCCAGATCATTATCAATTGTTTTAGGAACGCCGACACAATTCATACCCATCAAGGATAATTTATTTAGAATATGCATCGTTCCATCGCCGCCAATACCAATTAGACAATCTAAATTCCATAACTTATAATTTTTTATTGCTTCTTCGCCAAGATCAAGAATTTCAATTTTCCCATCTTTTTCAACGGGATAATGAAATGGATCACCTTTATTCGATGCGCCTAAAATTGTTCCCCCCATCGCTAAAATACCTGAAACATCTTTATTATATATTTCTTTTGATTTTCCTTCCACTAATCCCTCAAAGCCGTCAATAATTCCAAGTACCGTCATCCCATGTTCAATAGCGGGTTTGGTTACTCCGCGAATAACTGCGTTTAATCCGGGGCAATCCCCTCCACCTGTTAATATTCCTACTCTTTTTACTTTAAATGGAGCCATTACTTTCCTCATATTTTGATATTATCTTTATCAAAGATAATTTCTTTTGTTGTTTTAAAAAGAAACTTTGTAACTGTTTCAATTTTTTCAAATTGAAAAATATTCTTTGCAGCAATTTTTATTGAGTCATGTGAAGAACCTTCCGGTAAAATGACATCCGAATTGGAATTTTGTTTTTCAAAAGAGTCAACCGCTCCTTTCCTTAAGAAAAGGATGTCAATGCTCTCGTCTAAAATTGACTTGTGGTATTAACTCTTCTTTTTTTTGAATTGCACTATACTAATGTTATTTAGGTGCTTCAATGAAATAATCAAATTGTGAAAGAACAATTAGGAATTTTTCTAAAGTTTCTAAGGCAGATGCTTCTCAATTCATAATTAATATTAATTTTCTATCAAAATTTACGAATTTTTTTTGATATGATGAATTTCATATTAACCTTTTTAGAGAATAATTTATTGATTATTTGACTGCCGGAGCTGCCCAATCCGGGAACACAGATAGATCGATATTGAAAACAATTCTCTGCTGACTATTTCCAACAATAAACCGTTCTTTTTTAATACTACATTTTCTGAATTTGTTCTTGCATAACCGAATTATTTAATAATTTAGAATTAAGGAAATTTATTTTCACTTTCCCTATATTTGAAGAAAAGATTTTGATAGTTAACTGTTAAGTATGTTGCACATAAAATTCTTGACCATGCACGTAATCTTAATCTTGCTCGGTTTTTTTAATTCGATTAAGAATACGATCACGAGAAAAATGTTTTGCGTAAAGTTGCCTTTTAATAATTTATCGGAGCGTTTTGATGAAAAAAATCTGTGTTTACCCTGGAACTTTTGATCCTGTTACGAACGGACACATTGATATCGTGCAGCGTGCATGTGAATTATTTGATGAAGTTATCGTAACAGTAGCAGTAAACCCGTCTAAAGATCCGATGTTCACTGTTGAAGAACGGTTAAATCTTCTAAAGGAAAGTTTAAAGGATTTTTCTTCAGTAAAAATTGATTCGTTCAACGGATTGATAGTTGAACACGCCCACTCGCTAAACGCAGCAGCTATAATCCGAGGTTTGCGCGCTGTCTCCGATTTTGAATTTGAATTTCAAATGGCGTTAATGAACAGAAAACTTGCAGATGACATCACAACGGTTTTTCTTATGCCAAATGAAAAATATACGTATTTAAACTCAACAATCATCCGAGGTTTAGCCAGGTTCAAAGCGGATGTAAGTGAGTTTGTTCCAGAAGCAGTCCAGAAAGCTTTACAAGAAAAAGTTAAAAACCGTAAGTAGTAGTTTTTCTACTTGATCATATTTTTTACTTTTGCTTTTACTTTAACTGCTCCAGCATGTTTAAAGAATAAAGTAACTTCACCAATTTGATCTTCCTTTAAATCCTTTTTCAGACCAATGAGCATAACGTGATATGACCGTGGTTTCAATTGCAGTGTCTGACCAGATTTAATTTCCAAGTTCCCAACTTCGCGCATCCCCATCATTCCGTTCTCTTCGTAAGTTTCATGAATCTGAACGAGCTTGGCTAATGAAGAAGCCACTTTAAATAAAGTATCTGTTTTAGATGAAATATTTTTCACATCAGCAAAGAATGCCGTATTCATTCCCTTGCCGGCGTTGCGTATCCATTGATTTTCAACGCTAATCTTTCCCTCAGTTTGAAAAAAGAAAAAAAGGAATGATAAGAAATAAAGCACGTTAATCTCTTAAGTTTTTAATATCGCTGATAATTTCTTCCAAATTGATTTCACTTCCCCGGTAACTTTTTCTGATATTCAAATCCTGATCAACTAAAGTGATCCGGTCTGTATGGGTAAAGAAATAAACCGGATCACCATCTTCTGTAAATGTTGTGTCGTTAGCGATTGCTACAATGTGAAATGTTTCCATTAACGATTTTATATTTTCTCTTTTACCCGAAAACAAATTGTAGTTTGAGAGGTTGAGATTTCTTACTTCCGCAAATTTTTTCAAAACTGATGGAGAGTCGCGTTCCGGATCAAAAGAGATCGCTGCTAAAGAAACGTTACCGATTTTTTCTTCTTTCACTTTTTGCTGAATGAGTTGAAGATTGTGCGTAGTAAGGGGACATATATCAGGGCAGTTTGTAAAAATAAAACTTACAAGCAGGATTTTCCCATTGAATTTCTTGGGGAAATCAACCATCACACTATCCTGGTTGCATAACGATTCGGAACTATTCCCTACAAATTCTTTTTCGGGAAATTTGCTTTGGCAGGAAACGAACACTAACGAGATGAGAGTTAATAAAAAGTATTTCATTTAAAAAGTAACTAAAATTATGAGAACAAAGTTCAATTGGTAGAAAAAAATTGAGGTCCTCGTGAGACCTCAAATTTTAATTCCACATTTGCTGTAATTTATAACCTTTTCGGTCCTGCGTTATAAACTTCATCGGTGACACCTTTTTTAAACAGTTTGAAATTATCAACAAACCGCGCAGCTAAAGCGTCATATTTTTTCCAATATTCTTCTTTATTTCCCCAAGCGTTCATAGGATCAAGAACATCTTGCGGAACGTCCGGACAAGTTAATGGAACATCAAATCCGAATAATTTATCTTTTCTGAATTCAACCGAATCAAGTTTTCCGTCTAACGCTGCATTAAGCAAGTTACGCGTGTGTCTGATGCTGATACGTTTACCAACTCCAAATTTTCCACCAACCCAGCCGGTGTTTACCAACCATACATTGGATTGGTTCTTCATGATTCTTTCTTTCAACATTTCTGCATATTTGAAAGGATGGCGAACCATGAAAGGCGCACCAAAACAAGCTGAGAAGGTTATCTGCGGTTCAATTCCCAAACCGATTTCGGTTCCGGCAATTTTAGAAGTATAACCGCTTATGAAATGATACTGTGCCTGTTCAGGAGTGAGTTTTGCTATCGGAGGCATAACACCTGAGGCATCGCAAGTTAGGAAAATAATATTCTTCGGATGCGTGTGAGCGTATCCTTCCGGAACAATATTCGGGATAAACTCAAGCGGATATGAAGCGCGAGTATTTTCGGTAATACTGTCGTCGTTCAAATCAATTTTACGCGAGATCGGATCGAACGTTACGTTCTCTAAAATCGTTCCATACTTTTGTGTACATGCAAAAATTTCAGGTTCGCTTTCTGCTGAAAGTCCGATAACTTTTGCATAACAACCGCCTTCAAAATTGAAAATACCGTTGCGGCTCCAGCCGTGTTCATCATCGCCGATCAATTTTCTTTTAGGGTCAGCGGAAAGTGTAGTTTTACCGGTTCCACTAAGACCGAAGAACAATGCAGTATCACCTTCTTTACCAACATTGGCGGAACAGTGCATCGGAAGAACATCGTTAAATGTTAAAAGATAATTCAAAACGGTAAAAATTGCTTTTTTTATTTCACCACCGTATTCGGTATTTGAAATAATTGCCATCCGGTTCGCAAAGTTTAAAATAATTGCCGTCTCCGTTCGAGTTCCATCTATCACCGGATCAACTTTAAAACCCGGTACTGAAATAACGGTAAATTCAGGAACGAATTTTTTCAATTCTTCTTTATTATCAGTCGTAATAAACATATTCCTGGCGAACAAACTATGCCATGCTTTTTCTGTAATAATTCTTACCGGCATTCTATATTCAGGATCAGCTCCGGCGTAACAATCTTGCACGAACAATTCTTCACCTTGAGCCCAAGCTTGTAATCTTGCAAACAAAGCATTAAATTTTTCAGAAGCATAAGGACGGTTGTGAACACCCCACCAAATATTATCCTTGGTAGATTCTTCTTGAACGACAAATTTATCGGCAGCAGCACGAGCTGTATGTTTGCCGGTATTAACCAACATTGCACCATGTGCAGAATATTTAGCTTCATTTCTGAAGATAGCTTCTTCATTCAAAGCTGCATCAGGTAAATTCCAGAAAACTTTATCAAGATAAGTTAACCCTTGGTTTTTTAATCTGAAATCAGAAGCTAATTCCATAGCTTCTTTACTTGCAGGGGTTTTAAATTCTAAGTATTTGCTCATAACCAATCCCTCACTAATTTACGGTCTCCAATATAAAGTTCATTTGGCGCATTAGGGTCTAACGCCCATTTTATGCGTTCAATTCCTTCAGTTATATCTTTAATTGAACCGCAATAACTCAAGCGTAAGTGACCGTCCAATCCGAATTCTTTTCCGGGAACCGTGAGCACTAAGACTTTATCTATTAAAAAAGTTGAGAGTTTGTTTGAATCTTTTTCATACGCACTAAAATCTGCAAAACAATAAAAAGTTCCATCAGGTTTGGTTACTTTTACACCGTCAAACGAGTTGAGAAGATCCATCATAATATTCCTGTTATTTTCCAACGAAATTCGAAGATTTTCTACACTTGATTGTATTCCGTTTAAAGCTCCGACAGCAGCCTTTTGCAATACAACTGATGGACCTGAAGTTTGATGCCCTTGAATGTTCGCCATTGCTTCAATAATTTTCTTATTTGCAACTGCCCAACCAATCCTGAATCCCGTCATTGCGTATTGCTTTGAAACTCCGTTAATAACAATCAATTTGGATTTATCAACACTTTCTCTTGTAAAATCATAACAACTGATCGGCTTTTTTCCGTCAAAGACAAGACGATGATAAATATCATCCATAATTAAGTATAAATCTTTTTTCTCGCAGAATTTTACAATATCGGCAATAAATTCTTTCGAGTACATCGCACCCGTAGGATTGTTCGGACTATTGATAATAATCGCTTTTGTCTGGCTGCCGATCCGCTGTTCAAAATCCGAAATTCGTGGATAAAAAGAGCCGTCCTCCGGTAAAACAGGAACTCCGATAGCGCCGCATAATTTTGCCATTTCCGGGTAACTTACCCAGAAAGGAGCCGGATAAAGAATTTCATCTTGAGGATTTAAAACAGCCTGCATGGCAACCATTAGTGCTTGTTTGGCTCCACCGCTTGCAATAACATTTTCGGGCATTACATGCCTGTTATAATATTCTTCTGTGTAACGAATAATTGCTTTTTTCAAAGGGAGAATGCCGTCCGCCGGAGCGTATCTAACTTCACCGGAATTAAGTGAATTTACTGAAGCCATAATTGCATCCATCGGAGCCATTGATTTTGGTTCGCCGCCGCCGAGATGAATTACTGGATCTCCTTTTTCTCTAAGCATCGCTGCTTTTTCATTTAATTTCAATGTCGGAGAAGCGCTTATCGTTTTTGCTATTAAACTTAGACTCATCTGTGTCAATCCTAATTTTTATTTACTAATTTATTTATTTTCGTCTGCAATTTATTTCTCCTATGCTTGATAAGCAAGAACAATTCATTTATACAGGAATAGAATTTCCCAGGAGAGAATAAATATCCAAATTTGGAAGAAAATTCTTTACGGATTTTTTGATGTTTTTAGCATATACACTATTTTGAATTTGAATTTAAATGCAACTTTTGAATCATCTAAATTTTATTTGGAGAAAAATTTGTTATCATTATCGAAATTACTGTTAAATGTTGAAGAAAGTAAAACAATGGCTCTTTCTGCTTTAATTACGGAATTAAAGGCGGAAGGAAAAGATGTTTTAAGTTTTACTGCGGGTGAACCGGATTTTGATACTCCGGAGTTTATTAAGAAAGCCGCAATAAAAGCAATCCATGCTAATTTTACCAGATATACCGCAAACGAAGGATATCCTGAACTTTTAAAAGCAATTATTGAAAAATTCTCTAAAGATAACGACCTTCATTTTGAACCGAAAAACATTTTAGTTTCCAGCGGTGCTAAACATTCAATCTATAACGTGTTAATGGCGCTCTGTAATCCGGGGGATGAAATAATTTATCAATCTCCATATTGGGTTAGTTATCCCGAAATAGTAAAACTGACCGGAGCAAAATCTGTAGTGATTGAAACGCATGCTGAAGAAAATTTCAAGATAACTCCCATGCAATTAGAAAAAGCAATTACACCAAAGACGAAAGTGTTTTTATTCAATACACCTTCAAATCCTACAGGCGCTGTATATTCAAAAGATGAAATTCTTGCACTAACAGAAATTTTGAAAAGAAAAGATATTTTTATCGTATCCGACGAGATTTATGAAAAAATAGTTTTCGATGATGAAAAACATTTTGCGATCGGTTCTGTTGAAGAGTTAAGAGAAAAAACCATCACCATCAACGGTGTAAGTAAAGCTTATGCAATGACGGGATGGCGAATCGGATACGCGGCGGGGAACGAAAAAGTAATGCGACTTGCAAGAAACTTACAAAGCCATTCAACTTCAAATGCTTGTTCTATCTCTCAAGCTGCAACGGTTGCGGCATTAACTCAACATTCACAAGAAATTGTAAAAATGGTAATTGATTTTCAGAAAAGACGCGATTTTATTGTTGATGCGCTGAACCGGATAGACGGGATTCACTGTCCATTACCCAAAGGAGCGTTTTATGTTTTCTTTGATGTAAGCAAGTTCTATGGAAAAACTACGGACCACACCGAAATAATTGATTCTTCTTCATTCTGTGATTATATGTTGAAAGAAGAAGGTGTCGGTTTTGTGCCGGGTACTGTTTTTGGTAATGACAAATGTATCAGAATGTCGTACGCTTGTTCGTACGAAGAAATTAATGATGGGATTAATCGAATTAAAATCGGCTTAAAAAAATTGGGGTAACAGATTTTTAACTTGTACAACTACGGTAATTGGAAAAGACGCTCCTGTTTGTTCATATTAATTTTTATTGATGTATAGTGTTAAAGCCTCCCTGACTTTATCTGTAGGCATTTTTTCTCCTGTCCACAATTCAAATGATTTCGCTCCTTGATGAACCAGCATGTTAATACCATTCAAAATTGTAGCGCCTTCACCGGCAGCAATTTTTAGGAGTTGTGTCTGCGGAGGATTATAAACTAAATCAAAAACTATTTGACCTTTTACAAAAGCATTATTTAAATTGATGATCGTGTCTTCAATTTCAGGGAACATTCCAACAGAAGTAGCATTAACGATCAATTTTGAGTTTCTAAAAACTTCCACAAGGTCAGGGGGAAAAAGTTCGAAAGTTTTGAAATTTTCAAATTTCATTTTTTCGTAGAAATAATTTTTTAAACTATCTGCCCGCTGTTCGGTGCGGTTGACAATATTTATCTGCGAAGGTTTAAAATTTCTGATCAGAGAATAAATTACAGCGCGGCAGGCTCCGCCTGCGCCAACAACCGTAACCTCATTATTCGCAATTTCATCTTTAAAGGGATGAAGCGTTTCAATAACCCCTGTAACATCGGTATTGTAACCGATGAGTTTACCCATTTCATTTACAACCGTATTAACTGAGCCGATAATTCCTGCTTCTTCCGATAAACTGTTAACATAACCAACCATCGCCTCTTTGTGGGGGATCGTTACATTAAAGCCTTTCACTCCAAGGGAGACAATTCCTTTTAAAGCGTTTCTCAAATTTGAATGAGGTACATCAAACGGGAGATAGATGTAATCCAATCCGAGCAGATCAATTGCCATATTATGAATAAACGGAGAATACGTATGCTTTATCGGATGACCGAGTAATCCCAAAATCTGGGTCGAGAGATGAAATAAGTCCTTCATAAATAACTGCCCTTGTTCAAAAAGTTTTATCGAACTTGAAAAATAGAATTGTCTTCCATTAAAGAAATAAAAAGTTTAGAATGAATAACCCCGGGGAAAGATTCCGTGAATGTCTTTTTTAATTCCGGTTTTACAGAAAAAGCTTTTTTCATGTAATACAGCCCGTGTTTACTCATTTTCTTTTGAAAATATAATTTTGAAAGCTGATAATAACTGTCAGCATCATTCGGTTGAAACTGTAATGCTTTAAAGAGATAATCAATTGCTTTATCAATTGCGAAAATGTCCGAATATTTTTTTGATAATTCTTTAACTACTATAACATTAGTAGGATTCTTTTGGTTCAATTCAATGAGTTCATTGATGCGCAAAATAGTTGATTCATCAATTTGAAAATTTTCCCGAAGTGAAACATCCCAAACTTCATCCGAGAAATAGTTTGCGGCTAAAGCCAAACGAAAGTCCCTTAAAGCCGAACGGACTTTATTCAATTTATAAAAACAAAAACCTCTTCCGAGAAATGCTTCGTGATAACCGGAATCTTTTTTAATCGCTCTCGTATAAAACTTTATCGCAGTAACGTAATCTTCTTTTTCTTCATAAATGGTCGCAATATTAAAATAGGCGGCTTCGTCATCCCGTTCGAGTTTCAACACATTTTTAAAACATTCAATTGACTGATCGTATTTTCCTAAATCTGCAAAAAGATTTCCCAGGTTAAACCACGCATCCGTAAAATGATCATCTATTGCCAGTGATAATTCGTAACTGTTAATTGCCTTTTCAGGTTTGTTCAGTCCCTCTAAAACAATTCCTCGGTTAAACCAGCCAACTTCACAATTCGGTTCAATATCTAAATATTTTTCATACGCATCTAAAGCAGATTGATAGTTGTTACCGTATTCATAACTAATTGCCATTTGAAAAACAGCTTCGGAAAATTCCGGGTCAAGTTCGGCGGCTTTTTCAAAATATTCGGCAGCTTTAACATAAAGTTCTTTCATTTGATAAAGCTTCCCGAAACGGTAGTAGATCAGCTCATTCTTTGGTTCGATGGCTAACGCCTGCTGCAAGATCCGTTGAGCTTCTTCAAAATTTTTCAAATTGATATTGATCGAAGCCTTTTCAGCTAACGCATCAACATCAACAGGATTAAGAGAAAGCGCTTTGTCAATAGATTTCATTGCGCGGCGGTTTTGGTTTAATTGAACGAGGCAAATACCTTTTTGTAAATAAAGATCAGCATTATACGGAGCAACCTCAAGTAATTTCTCAACGAAATAGAGCGCATCGCGGTAACGGAAGTTATCAATACAGAGATCGACCACATCTTCTAGAAAGTTTTGATTAGTAAAGGTCTTTCCTTCTTCAACAAGAGCTTTTGCTTTTTTAATTGAAGCTGGAAGATCTGTACTTTCTAAAAATTCATTCTCGTTCTCGGAATATTCGGAATCAAAAAAAGACATTCAGTACCCATTTATTTGTAAAGGCAATCAAAATGTACTCTTAAATGACTATAAAATCAAGTTGATTTTTAAGGATTAATTACTTATGTGATAAAATATACCATTTCAACTAAAAATTTGCAATAAACTTGATTATTACCCGCCATTATAACCTTGTAGAGCCAGAGCCAAATAATTTAAGATAGACGAATGAATGATTGAAAAACATTCTTTACCTCTAAATTAAAGCCATTCATCTCCATTCATCCATCCATCTTCATTCATCCATTCTGTCAAGATTTTCTTGTCTCAAAAGTATTCTTGCCATTTTGCGCACAATATTTTGCTAACTATCTAAAAGTTTACACTAATTTGGTCGGTAAATCTTCTTATTTTTGCAAACCATAATTTTGGAGAAAAGATGAATAAGAGAACAACAAAAATCTATTTTTTAGCCCTTTTTCTGATCCCATTTGGAATATTCAGCCAAACTTTAAAAGAAAACGCCAATAATGATGTAACGAATTCACGTAAAAATATTTTAACGGAAACAGTCGCAAAAGTTAGTCCCGCAGTTGTAGGAATAAATGTCACCGAAATTAGACAGTACCAAACGCTTTTTTCAAATCCTTTTTTTGACGATTCCTTTTTCAGGCAATTTTTTGGAGATCAGACTACTAAACAGAAAGTTAAAAGTCTCGGATCGGGAATTCTCATTTCACCCGACGGCTATATTATTACAAACGACCACGTTGCCGGGAATGCCTCCGAGACTGTTGTTACGTTAACTAACGGGAAACAGTATAACGCAAAAACCGTTGGTACTGATCCCGTTTCTGATATTTGCTTATTAAAAATAGAGCCTGCCTCGCAGGGCGCGGGGGAAAAGTTCCCATTTATTCCATTTGGAAATTCTGATGAAGCTATGATCGGCGAATGGGTAATTGCTCTTGGAAATCCGTTTGGACTTTTTGAGATTAACGACAAACCAACAGTTACCGTTGGAGTTATCAGCGCAACGGGAATGAATTTGGACCCGATACAAAACCGTTATTATTTAAATATGCTTCAAACAGATGCGGCAATAAACGGTGGAAACAGCGGAGGACCTTTGGTGAACAGCATAGGAGAACTTATTGGGATGAATACTATTATTTATACAGCCGGAGGAAATTCCGGTAGTATCGGTCTCGGATTTGCAATTCCAATCAACAAAGTAAAACGGATTGTTGACGAACTTAAAACTAAAGGAAAAATCGAAAGAGATTTTTATCCCGGATTTGCAATACAAAATATTGATGAAACGATTGCCCGCTATTTTAAGTTGGAATCAACACGCGGTGTCATCGTTACACAAGTTGAGAAAAATTCATCCGCCGGAAGAGCAGGTATTAAACCGGGTGATGTTATTACACAAATAAATGAATACAAAATTAATAACCAACAAAACTTGATAGGCGT
This sequence comes from Ignavibacteriaceae bacterium, assembly GCA_023229425.1. GTDB lineage: Bacteria > Bacteroidota > Ignavibacteria > Ignavibacteriales > Ignavibacteriaceae > UBA1563. Next base: position 190,605 of record JALNZG010000004.1, on the reverse strand, counting down.
TTTGCAGGAGTTTAGAACAAACCAAAAAATTGCAGTAAAAATAATCCGAGATAATGTTGAAGAAACAATTAATATGAAATTGGAGACACACTAATGATCGAAAGATATACCCGCCCGGAAATGGGAAAGATTTGGGAAGATGATTTTAAATACAAAACATGGCTGCAAATTGAAATTCTTGCGTGCGAAGCAAGAGCAGAACTTGGACAAATTCCAAAAGAAGATGTAGAAGTTATTAAACAAAAAGCGAAGTTCGATGTAAAAAAGATTTTGGAAATTGAAGAAACCACCCAGCATGATGTAATCGCTTTTCTTACAAATGTTGCAGAGTATGTTGGTCCGGTTTCGCGCCATATTCATTACGGAATGACTTCTTCCGATATTCTTGATACTACTCTTTCTTTCCAAATGAAGACCGCGGGAGAAATTCTATTAAAAGATTTGGAGGAGTTGAAATCAATCCTAAAAGAAAAAGCGCTTGAATATAAAAACACTCTTTGCGTCGGTAGAACGCACGGAATTCACGCTGAGCCAACAACCATGGGATTGAAATTCGCTTTATGGTTTGAAGAAACAAAAAGAAATATCGAGCGGTTGCATTCCGCAATTGAAAGAATTAGCGTCGGACAAATCTCCGGCGCAGTTGGAACGTTTGAACATCTTACTCCGCAAGTTGAAGAATATGTTTGTAAAAAAATGGGATTAACTCCAGCGCCGGTTTCCACACAAGTAATTCAACGGGATAGACACGCCGAGTATCTTTCCGTCCTTGCAATAACCGGAGGTACGCTTGAAAAAATTGCGACAGAGATTCGCCACTTACAAAAAACGGAAGTGCTTGAAGCGGAAGAGTTTTTCTCAAAGGGACAAAAAGGTTCTTCCGCAATGCCGCATAAAAGAAATCCGATTACGTGTGAAAGGATCGCGGGACTTGCGCGCATTCTTCGCGCCAACGCAACCGCCGGGTTTGAGAATATTTCTCTCTGGCATGAACGCGATATTACTCACTCTTCCGTTGAGCGGGTTATTATTCCGGACAGTACAATTCTTCTAAACTATATGCTCGCAAAGATGAAAGACCTGCTTAAAAATTTGTTGATCTATCCCGAAAATATGTTGAGGAATTTAAATCTTACGCGAGGACTCGTTTTCTCACAAACTATTCTTCTAAAAATTACAGAGAAAGGAGCAACACGCGAAGAAGCCTATAAAATAGTACAGACTTCCGCAATGAAAGTTTGGGCTGACCAAAACAAAAATTTAAAAGATGAATTACTATCTTCAGACGAAGCCGCGAAGTATCTATCTAAAGAAGAGATTGAAACAATTTTCAGCAATGATAAAACGCTAAAAAATGTTGATTTTATTTTTCAGAGGACGGTGTTAGCTTAAGTCACAAAATATAAGATTCAAACAAAAACAAATTTTAATTAAACAATGAGAACAGTATGCAATTAACCTATATAGATTTCTTTGTTATTGCCCTTTACTTTGCAATTAACTTAGGTATTGGATTATTTCTAAGAAAAAAGGCTACCCAAAACGTAAGTGAGTTTTTTGTCTCCGGGGGAAAAGCTACATGGTGGCTTGCCGGAACCTCGATGGTTGCCACAACTTTTGCCGCAGATACTCCGTTAGTCGTTTCCGGATTAATTGCAAGAAACGGAATTGCCGGAAATTGGATTTGGTGGAATATGGTTTTCAGCGGAATGCTTACCGTATTTTTCTTTGCCAAGCTATGGCGCCGTGCAGGTGTGTTAACCGATGTTGAGTTTGCTGAAATTCGGTACAGCGGTAAACCGGCTTCTTTTCTCAGAGGATTCCGCGCTATTTATCTTGGGCTGCCAATCAACTTGATTATTATGGGCTGGGTTAATCTTGCCATTGTAAAAATTATGATGATGGTGCTCGGAATTTCCAAAGTTGAAGCGTTGTTTATTGCAATCGGGATTATGTTTTTAACTGCTGCTATTTCAACGTTATCAGGTTTATGGGGAGTTTTGTGGACAGACTTATTTCAATTCTTTTTGAAAATGGGGATGGTGATCGCGCTCGCTGTTTTTGCGGTTGATAAAGTGGGTGGATTAGATTCGCTCGTTACACAGCTTCATCAAGTTGATGCAACCCGTCATAACCAGGGTTCAATTCTCGCATTCATCCCCGATTTAAATTCTGCATGGATGCCGATGATAACCTTCTTCAGTTTTATTGCAGTTAGTTGGTGGGCAAGTTGGTATCCCGGCGCTGAACCGGGCGGCGGCGGATATATCGCTCAAAGAATTTATTCCGCTAAAGATGAAAAAAATTCTTTGCTTGCAACGTTATGGTTTAACGTCGCTCATTATGCTTTGCGTCCCTGGCCCTGGATCATTGTCGGTTTGGTTGCCGTTGTTAGATTTCAAAATGATGCGACTTTCCAGGGAGATCCCGAAACAGGCTATATCAGAATTATGATAGAAGACCTTCCCGTTTATTTACGGGGTTTAATGCTCGCCGCTTTTGCCGCAGCTTATATGTCAACTATCGGCACGCACTTAAATTGGGGCGCAAGTTATTTGGTGAATGACGTCTATAAAAGATTTCTTAAAAAAGATAAATCTGAAAAACATTACATTAAATTTTCACAAGTAATTACGATGACGTTGATGGTGCTTTCTGCGATCGTTACGTTTTACATGGATTCTATTGCCGGTGCATGGCAGTTTTTAATTGCCGTTGGCGCGGGAACGGGATTAGTGTTTATTCTTCGCTGGTTTTGGTGGAGAATAAATGCATGGAGTGAAATCTCCGCTATGATCGCCGCCTTCATCACTTCCCTTTTCTTGCAATTTGTTGTAGGACTTTCGGAAAGCGACCCTAAAGAGTTTGCGTGGATACTCCTTATTACTGTTGCGGTTACTACTACTGTCTGGATTTCCGTTACTTTCCTTACCAAACCCGAACCGATGGAAAAACTTATTTCATTTTATAAAAGAGTTAGACCAAATCCCACATTTTGGAAGCCGGTCGCTAAATTGGTTCCTGAAGTTGTACCGCAGAAAGACGGAATATTTAATTTCTCAAACTGGATCGCAGGCATTACCCTAATTTATACTATGCTTTTTGGCGTCGGCAAAGTAATTCTTGGAAATTCCTACTTAGGTTTTTTCTTAATTGCCGTTGGAATTGCTTCCGGAATTTTCATTTATTGGAATATGAATAAAAAAGGGTGGCAGTTTTTTTCGAATTAATGGTATTAAGAAATCCCAGCTTACTGTAGGGAAAATCGAGTGTGAATACCGAATAAAGAGGAAATTGTACGAAAAACGAGGCATCTAATTCTAATCTCTGATTACCTGTTACTTAAAGTACAGCTTCTTTTTGATCATTAAAGTTTTTCAGAAGTTAATTCAAATGTCACTTCCAAATTAAACTTTAAAAATTACACTCATTTCACCAAAATTGATTTTTTCATAGCTGTAAAAACCGGAATCCCACTTTCTCCTATTACTGTCAGCGAAAATAAATATACCCCGCTGGCAATATTGCCGAGACCTAAATCCGGCTGAGTTATTCCTTCCGCCGAAAATGTTTGCTCATAGTAGCCGGCTTCTTGTTCTTGGTTTACTAAAACTTTTACCAACTCACCTTTAATGTCGTGGACTACTAATTTTACATATCCTCTTTCTTTTATCCGGTAACTTATCATTGTTGACGGATTAAAAGGGTTCGGGTAGTTCTGAAAAAGTTTATAATCATTTGCCATCAACTGTGGAGTCTCTACATTCGTTACATTTACCAAGATTTCCTCACTTGCCGGTGATTGATGAGTTGTGCTATCCCAAGCCGTTACTTTGTAATAAACTATTTTTCCTTGTTGAGGAATCGGTTCTGTATAGGTAGTGTCGGTAATCTTGGCTATAATTCTTGTTGAATCGTAAATGAAATCCTCCGAAACATCGCGGTAAACTTTGTAGTAACTGAAATCCGCTTCCGTATTCTTTAACCACTTGAGCGAAATATTTCCATTGTTTACCGAAGCAGTTAGATTTCTTGGTGGTTTTGGTGCAAGGTCTTGATAAGTATAACTTTCACCTAATGGACCTCCATACATGCCAATATCACTTCTACTCCCATCTTTATCAAGAATGGTTGGGTCTCCAGCATCTATCGCCGGTGAGTATTTCTGAAGGTGATAGTCATAATTAAATGAACGTGCAACTGTATCCTTTACAAACATCGGGTCGGCAAAAACATCATTCGCCCCAAACACTAATCCGTTTGTGGCATTTACTTGATTATTCCAATAAAGATTATAATCAGATTTAAACGGTGTTGCAAAAACTTCTACTCCAATATCATTATTTACAACAATATTATTTAACAAAACTGTTTTATTGGAAACTCCTTCTATACTTGCATATGGCGTAAATCCAATTTTATAATCGCTACAAATATTATTGACTATAAAAGCGGTGTCTTTTACACCTCCAGCATTTATGTTTCCATTAAAACCAGCTACTAGATTATTTGTAATTATTTTCTTTTTAAGTGGACCATTATCAATCCCCCCATATCCAAAACCTAAAGCAACTATTATATTATTTGTTATTACAGGTTGACCCCCACCGTAGTCCAAATAAATACCATAATCGCCACCCCCATTATTTTTTTTAGTAAGAATGAGACAATTAGTAATCTTTGGTTTGCATGTATCATAAATACAAAATGTTTCAACTCCAGAACCCACATTTGTTATTATTACCCCATCTATTATACCGCTTGAACTTCCAATGAAAATACCTCTATTTGAGTTGATTATTTTTACTTGGGAAATGTTCATATTATGTTCAAGGTTTGCAATACTTGTATTTACAATTCCGTCACTGATCCCTTTTCCTATTATACTAAATCCCATAAGAGTTCCATGGTTAAAAAATTCAATTAAGCCATCACCACCCAATCCTGTTCCATCAATAACACAGCTATCCATACTGCTGCCAAGAAGAGTAATAGCCGCATTAATTACTAACGACTCTTTATACACTCCATTTGCAACAACAACGGTATCGCCGTCATTACAAACGTTAATACATTTTTGTATGCTGTCGCTTGCTGTTGCCCAGCTTGTATATGGTGGTGCGCTGCTTCCGGTTTTACTTACAAAACGGACTTCGGCTAAAGTGCATAAAGTGAATAAAGCTAACCAAACAAAGGGGAAAGTTGCTTTCATGTATTTTTATCAACCGGCTTCCTGCGTATCATTCTCAGCTTTAACCGGTTTTCTAAAAATAACAATTGATAAAACCGTCACCATAATTATTCCAACGACAACGTAAATAATCCACAACGGGAATTGAGATGGGGAGACTTTTTCTTTCCATTCTTTAATTCTGCTGTCGAGGGAATCTTTATTCGCTTCAGAGATCATTTTGTCGTTCAAAAGATAAGGAAGCCATTTGGGTTCAACTTCTTTAAACCAAAGCGAATCAACAAACATGGTATAGGTTTTGTCCGATTCATTTATTCCTTTCACTCCGTAATTTTTTATTTCATCTTGCACGAACGAAGAAATACTATTCGTGAATTCTTCACCGGATTTAAATTGGAGTAAGTGAATGTTTTTCTTTTCAAAAAGACTATAAACTCTCTCCCAAATTTGATCATTAATTGCCTGTTCCCACTCGTTGAAGAGATTATTTATCTGGTTTACTTCGGTTGCTTGTTGCTTACTCTGTAAATAGACTTTTGCAAGTGAAGGACCAACTTTTTGCCAACGTGAAGAAAGCTCCTTTTGCTGCCCGCGGATCTCGTTAAGGTCGTCTGCGGTTAAAATAGTAACACGCATGAACTTCATATTATCGTTAACTGAGCGTTTAATATTTTCAAAGAAATTTGTTGAGGCAATCTTCTTGAACACGCCATTGCTCTCATAATCATTTACAGAAGCGGGAATATAAGTGATTTGTTCGAAGAGACTGTCAACCATACTCATTACAAGCTCATCGCGTTCTTTAAGTTTGGCGCTCAATCTTTTCACAAGATATTTTAATGAGTCAATGGTCTTTGCATTCTTTGTCGCGCTTCTTCTCAGCGTTTGCACTTGATGCATCAATTCAGAGTTTTCCTGATTTAATTTAAGAAGCTGGTCGTTCAACTCACCGACCTGCACTTTTAAATCACCTATTTGGGAAACATCCGTTTGCCTGATGGATAATTTCTTAATCAACTTAACAAATGCTGAATTAAAGTCATCTGGATATAATGCATTATCGAGAAGGGAACTATGCGAAGCGAATTCCTCTTTCAATTTTTCAATCTGCCCGGCGATAGTGTTACATTTTGCTTCATCGTCAGCATATTCAATCGTTACTTCAATTTGTTTGTACTTAGCCAAGAAATTTTGTTTTATTTCAAAATCAGATTGAGCATAATTCAATCCACTTACAAATAACAGAGTCAACAAAAGCATTAATGTCTTCATCGTCTAATTTCCTTTTAAACCTTTATTATCAAGTAAATACTTTGAATCTCCTTCAACGAGTTCGATCCAAGGAGAGCGTGCGTTGAAAGCCGGATTTGAGAGTTTTTGCTCAAATGCTATTTTATTTGTCAATGCAAGAGCACCGTCGCTTTCTTGAAATACATAAACACCGGAAAAAGATTTCGACGTAATAAAATAATATCCTTTTTCATTTTTAATGATATGGAGTTCTTCATCAACAAAAACAGTACTGTCCCCTTTTTCCGCGAAGAACAATGCTTTGGCGTTAAAGGAGAGAGCGTATCTTTTATCGGTAACTACACCATCTTGATTCACCGGAAGCACAGACTCAATTGCCCAAGAAAAATTAGCGGGAGTGAGTTTCAGTGAAGAACATCCGAACAATGAGAATAAAAGTATTCCCGCCGCCGTTAACATTAAAGATTTCATTTAAACTCCATAAATAATTGATACATCTCTTTTCAACTTTCTAGATTCTACTTTTTACATTCTACCATTTCACATGACCAACGCCATTACGGCTTTTTGTACATGCAGACGGTTTTCCGCTTCATCAAACACCACAGAATTAGCAGAATCAATTACTTCGTTTACAACTTCGTCACCTCGATGAGCCGGGAGACAATGCATAAACAAGTAATCATCTTTTGCGTGTTTAACCAACTCAGGGTTGATCTGATATTTCATGAATTTTGATTTTCTTTCTTGCGCTTCCTTCTCCTGTCCCATGCTTGCCCAAACGTCTGTGTAAACTATATCCGCGTCTTTCACGGCAGCAATTGGATCATATAGAATTTCAATTGTGCTTCCCATATACTTCGCATCTTTTTTTGATTCCGCAATTACAGAATCCAACGGCATATAACCGGAAGGAGAGGCAATGGAAATATTCATTCCAACTTTTGCACATCCGTGCAGAAGGCTATGCGCCATATTATTACCATCGCCAATATAGGCAAGTTTTAGTCCTTGCAAAGTTCTTTTCTTTTCAAGAATAGTAAATAAATCCGCAAGAACCTGACATGGATGATGCAGATCTGTTAGACCGTTGATAATAGGGATCGAACCATACGTGGCAAGATCAACTACATCTTGATGATCGAAGGTACGGATCATTATGCCGTCAAGGTAGCGCGAAAGAACTTTAGCGGTATCACTAACATTTTCGCTTTTGTTTAATTGCAAATCATTTTGGTTGAAGTATAATCCAGTTCCGCCAAGTTCAAAAATTCCAACTTCAAATGACACTCTTGTTCTTGTGGAAGGTTTTGAGAAGATCATCCCAAGTTTCTTTCCTTCAAGCAAGCGATGCGGTTCGCCGGAAAGTCTTTTTTCTTTTAATGATTTACTTAATTCAAAAATCTGCCAAACTTCTTCAAGATTCAGTTCGTGAATAGTGAGTAAACTTTTACCTTTCATGTTAACAGCCATAATTTCTCCAAATTCTTAAAATAAAATAATAATTTTTCTAAGTGTTTCTTTGTGTCCTTAGCGCCTTAGTGGCGAGAAAACTTTGCCACCAGGACACGAAAGGCACTAAGTCTCACTAAGCCACAATTCTAGTACCAGCAGAAGGATTAAGCAATTGCGTAGATTCCGTGATAACCGCTTCCTTTCCACCGTTCTTGATAAAGGATATTGCAGCTTGAATTTTCGGTCCCATACTGCCCGAACCAAATTCTCCCGCTTTTAAATATTTTGTCGCCTGGCGAATGGTAAGCTTATCAAGTTCTTTTGCATTCGGTTTTTGAAAATTGATAGAAACTTTTGCTACATCAGTTAAAATAAATAAAGCATCAGCGCCAATCTGGTTTGCAAGTAAAGCAGAAGCTAAATCTTTATCGATCACTGCATCAACGCCATGAAGACTGCCGTTATTTCCAACAACGGGAATACCGCCGCCGCCTGCAGCAATTACAATGTTTCCTTTTTTCGCTAATGCTTCAACGATTTCTTTATTAACAATTCTTTTCGGTTGAGGTGAAGCAACAACTCTGCGCCATCCTCTTTTACGCGCATCTTCTTTAAAGACCCAATTATTTGCTTTCGAAAGGAGTTCAGCTTCTTCTTTTAAAAAGAATTTCCCTATCGGCTTTGTCGGATTCTGAAATGCCGGATCATCTTTATCAACCAAAACTTGGGTAACAAGCGTTACAACATTTCGCTTAACTTTTTTCTCGTTAAGAATATTTAGTATCTGTCGTTCGATCATGTAACCGATTCCTCCCTGTGAATCGGCTACACAAATATCAAGCGGCATTTTCGGGATTTTGTATGAATCATATCCCGCTTCGTTCCGCAAAAGAATATTTCCTACTTGAGGTCCGTTGCCGTGTGTAATAACAAGGTTATATTGTTTTAGCAATTCAGTTAAAAAATTGCATGTTCTGTAAGTATTATCTTCTTGCTCGTTAATCGTTCCGATCTGACTTCCTTTTAACAAAGCATTTCCGCCGAGAGCTACTACGGCAATTTTTTTCATAAGAATCCTTTTTGCTTCAGAATTTTTTCTATGGTGATATCCCCAATTTCCTGTAGATCATATTGAACGCGTGTTGACGGCTTATTTATTTTCAATAATCGACCTAAGTCAATCGGCGTTCCGATAATAACTGAATCACAATCAGTCGCATTGATCGTTTCTTCCAAATCTTTTATTTGTTCGTCACTGTAACCCATCGCCGGTAAGAGCGTTCCTATCTTTGGATATTTTTTAAACGTTGCGGTAATTGAGTTTACTGTGTAAGGACGCGGGTCAACTAATTCTTTAGCGCCGTAATTCCATGCTGCAACAACTCCGGCGCCGTATTCCATTTCACCATGGGTAAGCGTTGGACCATCTTCTACTACAAGAACACGTTTACCGGTAATCAATTCCGGATGTTCAACTTTTATTGGTGAAGCTCCTTGAATTACAATGGCTTTAGGATTTACAGAACGAATATTATCTTGAACAAGTTTTATATTTTTTGGTTCAGCCGATTCAATTTTATTAATAACCACAACATCCGCAAGACGAAGCGAGGTATTGCCGGGATAATAATTCATTTCATTCCCCGCGCGCAACGGATCGACGACGGTAAATGTTAAATCAGAATGATAGAACGGGAAATCATTATTGCCGCCGTCCCAAATGATGATGTCGGCTTCTTGTTCAGCTTGACGCACAATTGCCTCGTAGTCAACACCAGAGTAAATTACTCCTCCGCTGACAATATGCGGTTCGTATTCTTCAATTTCTTCAATTGTACATTTATGTATTTTCAAATCTTCAATTGATCCGAAGCGTTGAACTTTCTGTTTAACTAAATCACCATAAGGCATTGGATGGCGAATTGCGACAACTCTTTTACCGGCATCTCTTAAAATTGAAACAATTTTTCTTGAAGTTTGAGACTTTCCGCTTCCGGTTCTTACAGCGATAATTGAAATAACCGGTTTCGTACTTTTGACCATTGTTTCTTCTGCGCCAAGCAATCTGAAAGAGACTCCTGCTGCATTAACAATTGATGCTTTTGTCATTACATAATTGAACGGAACATCCGAGTAAGAAAAAATAACTTCTTGCACGTTGAATTGTTTTATGAGATATTCAAGCTCGGACTCGTCATAAATCTTTATACCTTGTGGGTATAATTTACCGGCAAGCTCTGCGGGATAAAGACGATCATTGATGTTTGGGATTTGTGTTGCTGTAAATGCAACCACATTGTAGTTTTCGTTGTCTCTGTAAAAGACATTGAAGTTGTGGAAATCACGTCCTGCAGCACCCATAATGAGGACATTTGTTTTTTCCATAGAGGGTCCTTTTTTTTGTTATTCTACTGTTACGCTTTTGGCTAAATTCCTTGGCTGGTCAACGTTTAGACCTTTTTTCATAGCTATGTGGTAAGCTAATAATTGAAGAGGAATAACAGATAAAATAGGCATTAACATTCTGATTGTTTCCGGTATCTTAATAACGTAATCAGCTAAGCGGTCGATGTCATCATCTCCTTCGGTGGCAATGGCAATAACTTTTCCTTTGCGCGCTTTAATTTCCTCAATGTTGGAAATAATTTTGTCATACGTTGAATCTTTTGGTGCAATAAATACAACCGGCATGTTCTCATCAACTAAAGCAATAGGTCCATGTTTCATTTCCGCAGCCGGATATCCTTCTGCATGAATGTAGGAAATTTCTTTTAGTTTAAGAGCACCTTCTAGAGCAACCGGGAAGTTGTAACCTCTACCAAGATATAAAAAGTTTTTGGCATTTTTAAACTCCTCGGCAATCACTTCAATTTGTTTTTCTAGTTGAAGGATTTTTTTGATTTTCTCCGGAATAGTTTGAAATTCTTCCACCAATTTTTGTCCGTCTATTAAACTCATATCTTTTTTACGGGCGAGAAGTAAAGTAATTAACGCAAACACAGAAAGCTGCGCAGTAAATGCTTTAGTAGAAGCAACTCCTATTTCGGGTCCTGCATGAATGTAAACACCTGCATCACTTTCGCGTGCAATTGAACTTCCCACAGCGTTGCAAATTCCAATAACGAGCGCACCTTTGCGTTTAGCCTCGTGCATAGCGGCTAAAGTATCGGCAGTTTCACCGGATTGCGAAATAAAAAAGATCGTATCATCAGGGTGAATGATCGGATTGCGGTATCTAAATTCGGATGCATATTCAACTTCCGTAGGGATGCGTAAATATTGCTCAAACATATATTCACCAACCATTCCGGAATGCCATGAAGTCCCGCATGCAGAAATGATGAATCGTTTAGAATTTCCAATTCGATTTAAAACAGATTCAAGTCCGCCGAGTTTTGAAATTCCATCTTCATGTACTAATCTTCCACGCATTGAATTAAGAACCGATTCCGGTTGTTCCATTATTTCTTTTAACATAAACGTGGAATAACCACCTTTGTCAATCTGTTCAAGCGACATAGTTACTTCAATTATTTCTTTTTGAATTTCTTCGTCTTCAATGTTTTTTGTGCGGAAACGGTCTTTGTACACTTCGGCAATTTCACCGTCTTCCAGATAGACAACTTGTTTAGTATGTGCAATCAACGCAGAAACATCGGATGCGATAAAGTTTTCATTTTCACCAATACCTAAAACAAGGGGAGAACCTTTTCTAGCAACGACAATTTTATCGGGTTCGCTGCTTGACAAAACTGCAAGTCCATAAGTTCCTTCAACTTCATTTAAAGCATGACGTACGGCGCTAAACAATGTAAATCCTTCAGTCAGAAAACTGTCAATCAAATGAACTAAAACTTCAGTATCGGTCTCACTTTTAAACTCATACCCGTTTCCAATGAGAATTTTTTTGAGAGGTTGATAATTTTCAATGATTCCGTTATGAATTACAAGAAGTGTTTTTTCTTTATTGAAATGAGGGTGCGCATTAATTTCATTCGGAATTCCATGCGTAGCCCATCTTGTATGCCCAATTCCTATATGTGATTGATGAGTATCACCATTAATTTTTTCTTCAAGAAGGGAAACTTTTCCTTTATTTTTTACAATATTTAATTCCCCATCCGAAAAGAACCCTAAACCGGCTGAGTCATACCCGCGGTATTCTAATCTTTTTAGACCTTCAATTAAAATTGGGATCGCATTTCTATCACCAATGTAGCCAACAATGCCGCACATTTTTTCCTCATAATTAATTGTGTAAAATTAAGGATTTTCCAGGTTAGTAAGAAACGGTTAGCTACTCCATCTTCACAAGTTTTTGCGTTGTAGTTACTGTTTTATCATTAAACTTCGCAATCACTTTATAGAGATATAAACCATTCGCGATCGGATCACCGTCCTGATCTTTCCCGTCCCAAAAGATTTTATTAAATCCGACTGAAAAATCTCCGGACGAGGGTTTAATTTCTTTAATTAACCTTCCGGCAATCGTAAATATTCTGATAGTCATCTCATCCGGTTTACGTTCACCCCGTAGTTCAAAAGTGAAGTGAGTTCGCGATGCGAATGGATTAGGGTAATTATAAACATATTTTATATCGTTTTCAGTGTAAGTATAAAAAACCGTTCTGCGAACAGAAGCATCAAAATAATTTCCGGAAGAATCTTTCGCAAAAACATCAAGAAAATGTTCCCCCTCTTTAAGCGATAATTCTTTCCACTTAAGTATCGTTTGATTATTGGGATATGGGCTAATAGAATCCCTAATATTCGTAACATCAACCGGGATATTATCAACTGAAATTGAAAAATTATTTTTAGAAATCGGTAAAGGTGAGTTATCTTTTAAAGAGACTTCAATCTCCGGTTCTTTTGAAACGATATCGCCGTCAAGAATTTCTCTTCCATCAATTAATATTTGAAGAGTAGGACGTAACGTATCGTAGCGAATAAAAAATTTCTTTTCAATGAAGTTATTGAATGAGAAGGTTTCAGATTCGTACGGTTTTATTTCAACCTTAATTTTATGCTGGTCGCCAATTTTTGCAGTTTCTAATACAGAATTAAAAGTGATAGACGAATCCGCCTTTAGTATAGTTTTATTGCTGTAAAAAGGAATTGTATCACCATCAAGGTAGCAAGCGATCTGGAAAGTATCGGAAGGAGTGCTGCTGATGTTTTGGGGAGTTATGTGAAACTCTAGCGGAAACCCTTGGAGTAAAGAATCGGAATTAAACTGTAACCCATTTTTAGAGATAGATAATTCAGTTGGAAGAGAAAAATTCCATCCGATTTTACGAATATTAAGTGCATTACCAGATACAGTTGAAGTATCTTTTAACTTTATCGAAAGCCGCAGTACTGAATTGACAGGAAGTGCAAGAGTATCAAGAAGAAAAGGAGTTGGAATATTCTCTTTCGCTAATTCCCATTGTTGCAAATTCTTATCATACTTCTCCAACTGAAAATTAATGGATGCATCGGCATTATTTTTATCAACGTTATAAGAAACCGAATTCCAATTTTTAGCCGGACCAAAAGCAGAAGTCACAATTCTTCCTTCAGTGTTTTTATATTTCCCCGTAAATTTCGCAATTCTGGGATCAAACCCCTGGCGAAAAACACTTGTGTAAAGAACATTTGCATTTTGATCATACGTCCATGAAAAATAACCTTGAAAACGAGTAAAAGTAAGCCATTCTTCTTCAAAACGGATAGGATTAGTAGTTAAATCAAACCGACGCATATAATTCGAATTCCCATACTCGAAGGCGTAGAGGTAATCATCAATTACAAAGAAACTACTGAAATAGTCATAACTTGTTCCACTTAGCTCTCTATCCTCCCCAACTTTTGTCCAATTATTTTGAGGATCGAGAATTCTTAAACGATATTTATAAGCGCCGGTGGTATCAAATATTCCTAAATTATAAACATACCTTCCATCAGAGCAAAGATAAAAACCACCGTCTTTCTCTCTGGAGTTTTCATTTATAAAACCTCCGGAAATAAAGACCGAAGCAGTATCACCCGTTAGTACATCAATCTGTTTTAAATAACTTGAAGAACCGGCAGCGATGTAAACCTTTCCATTAAGATAAAATATCGTATGAAAAATTGGGAAGGTTGCAGGAGAAAGTTCACCGTAGGATTGACCTTCGACCGAACCATTACCCGTACCGATCTTATAAATTTTCGATTGTTGTCCATTGTAGTAATACATAGCACCGACATACAAGTATTTTCCATCGGTTGTGATCGCACTTAATCCATTTATGCCTGCAGGAAGAGTGACAGGAAAATTTCCTAAATATTTGCTGTTTGTAGGTTTTGCCGGGAGAAAAGATGCATTAAGTGAAAGTCCTTTTAATGAATCCGAATAATAAATATTTTCCGACCCGCCTGACGGCATGGCAGGTTCAAAAAGTTTAAGTTGTTTTTCAGAAAAAGAAATACTCTCTGATCCAGAACCAGTAATATTAAAAGTTGATGTTTCAGTCCATTTACTAGAATCAATTCCAGCCCAACTTCGGGTCCGCCAAAAATAAATACCACTGTCTGCCGGAGAATAAGTCCACTCCACTATCCCATTTGAAGGAGAAATATTTTTGAAGTCCACTAAAGGTTTTTCGAAGGACAAAGAAGTATCAATTTGAATTTGATACATGAGTTTTTTATCAATGTATTCACCAATATCAGCAAAAAGGAATTCAATGCTATTTTTATTTGAAGTAAATCCATTTACCGGTTTAATAATGTTGGGTTCATTGGTTTTATAAACATAAACTGACTTAACACATTCGTTATCAGAAAAGTCATCTTCGGAAGCATTCCGATCTGCGTTAACATCTACAATGAGAGTGTTCGCAGCATCTTGCAAGGGTGTCCATAGAAAACCTACTGAATCCATTATTCCGAACGATTTAATTTTTTTTGAACCGATCACATTTTTAACATTTTTATCAATTACATAAAGTTCAACTGATAAGGAATCCTCCGGTTTAATAAATCCGAAATTTTTAATATAAATTTTTACTTGAACAGGGTTATTTGCTAATGGGAATTCGGGATTTATACTTACTAAATTTTCAGAAACTGAATAATCCGGTTTTTGGGGAAAAGCTAATTCAAGCAGTGGGTCTCCAAGTAACGTAAGCAATGCAATTTGATCAGTAAACGTACCGGTAGAAGCAGTTCTGTTTTTTGCATTCAGAATAGCTTTTCCGAGAATATAATTTTTCTTTGAGTATACTTCATCAAAAAAAAGTTCATCAATATTTTTTCCAGCACCAAAACTCGTTAAACCCGAACTTCCCCAAAAAGCAATTGAACCTTTGCCGGGAACTTTATTAAACTGTTCTCCGAAAACATCTTGATTATCGAAGTGAGCAGTATAACAGGTAACGCTGGAGATAAATGGTAGTCTCCCTTCGTTATTAAGCATATAAATATCATCCGTTAGAAAAATTAAATCCCATTGATATCCGCCGCCGTGTCCGTAATAATTTACAATAACAGCACCACTATCAATTCCTTTCCGTATTTCTGCACCACCACCTTGAAATGGGAGATGTTCAGGACTGCTCGGGTATCGAAAAACTTTTTTGGCACTAAATCCATTTGGAGTTAAATAATTTCTTTCCAAATCTATGCTCGCATTATTAAAACCGAAAGATAATTCATCATTCAAATCCTGGCCTGAAGCTACCAGAAGTGAATTCTGCCTCCAAATTTTTCCAGCGTCGCCAGGATATGACATAAGTTTATCAATGAGATTATTCGCTTCGGTTAATGTTTCGCATGATAACCTTCCTATAGCGACATCGGGGGCGACATCATCACCACTGACAGCAACGAACATATTATCACTTGCGGCTAACCCGTACGTGTCAGAATGATAAGGCATGGATGGAACAAAATTTTTCCTGTTCGTCGGGAACAATTCTCTATAATCATAGCTCATGTCACCTAATAAAACAACGTAAGAGATTGGTGTTCCCGAATAATTCTCAAACGCATATTTGATATATGATTGAACGGCAAGAGGATCAAGCAAGCCGTATGAAAATTCATCATAGATATCGTCAATGGTTGTAATTTGAATTCGAGGAGTTTCAAGCGAAGAATCAGGGCAATTTGTCTCTCTGAATTGTTTTAATCTTTCGGCAGCAGGAAGAAAATTTTTATGTGTGATGATGAGATAATCAACACCTTGATTTTTATTCCTGAGTTGAGAAGGAGTATCAATTTTAATTGAATCAACATTTAAATAATTGCTGATGCTGGTGCAGTAATAATCCGTCTTAGTAGTTGTGCTATCAACAAACAAAACTTCTCTGTACTGATTTTGGGTGAAAAATGGGTTATATAGAACTTCATTTCTTTCAGGAATATAAACACGCATATCGTTAGTTGTCCAGTTCCATACACTAAACCTGCTTTTCCCGAACATTTCTTGGGTTGCACAATAATGAAAATATTTCCCATCAACCCTATTCTCCCTCCAATAATCAAATTCAACCCAATTAATTCTAATTTCATCCGACCTGGATTGTTCAGGGTAAGTTGTGTTAGCTGTAATTACTCCATTTACTGCAACCTGTAAATTATTGTCGGAAAAGATTCCGATTTTTTTTGTGTCAATTTCTTTTGTAAAAGTAACAGATGTCTGACCATCCCATTCAACCGAGTCAATAAGTTGACTTGTTAAAGATATTTTGGCCCTGTGATCCGGAATGATAGTGGAATAATCAGTTAAACCATGCATATTTACACGCATGGCAACCATATTTGAATCAGGGAAATAATTTTCAAAACTTGAAAATGGCGCTATAAAAACTTCAGATGGGATTCCGTTAACTCCGCTTGCTTTTCCCCAATACCAAAAATCTCTTTCAAGATTTTTAGCATAACCTAAGCGCTCGTATAAAATATCTTTTTCAAAGTGTAGTGTAACTAAACTTTGCTGAAAAGTTTTTCCCCATCCGCCGCTATACCCATCTAGCTCCTTATATCTTTTCCCATCAGAAATACTATTTAGCGTTAGCCAATAAACGTTAGAATTATTATAAATATTCAACTTACTGAAGGGTGAAGGGTTGATTACTTTACCAACAAATTGAAAAAAATCATCATTATTAAATAAACTATCTCCGTCTTCATCAAATATTTCTAAAGGGATTTCTTCACCGTTATTGAATAAATTAATTTTTCTTATTGCAATATTTTGTAACAGTGACGAATTTGCATCTATGAGATCAGAAAACGAAACGCGATAAATCCCTTCCTTTTTTATAAACAACTTTAACCAGCTAAACTGGGGATTGTACCAATAATCATTTTCTTTTTTAGAAAATCTGTTCTCAACTTTTTTCCCGCTCATCCAATTTTTTGAAACAGAATAATTCAGAACTGTTCCCTTGAGGTATTCATCGGTTGATTTATCAAGAGATCTCCCGGTTTCAAATATTTCATTTTGATTTTTATAAAAAAATTGAACAATCATTTTTTGATGAAAAACCAATTCACGGGTTACCGGATTAAATTGGAAAGGATATATTCCAATCTGCCGAATCGCTGCTAAACGATATACATAAGAAGGATAAACAAAAATTGCATCTGAAGGATAATCTTGATTTTTTTTATAGATAGTACCAGCATATTGAATAGCAGAATTGATGCCATTAGCGGCGTTTATAAAATATGGAAGAAGGAATTTGTTTTTAAATACTTGTTTTTGATCCGACAAAATTTTAAACGTTAGAGAGGCCCCATTTTTTATACCAAGTGAAATAAATTCTTGAGGTAAAGCCGGTTCTCCTTCCTGATCGGGGATAAAGTTCCCTCCAATAATTTTCTGAAATGTTTTACCATCCAGAGTTGTATCTTTTACTTGGTACATGCCGGCAAAAGAGAATTCAATGATGATGGATTCTGCTGATGATTCTAAAACTTTAGGGCTCTGAGCAAATAGGACGCTCGACAAAAAAAGACTGAGGAATATTTTCATAAATAGATTTTATTTTTAATTCAAACTTCTAAAGTTGTTGCAAAGAATCAACACTAAAAAAAAGTTCTTTTTTGTTTTTCCAGCTAATAAAAATTGTAATTGATCTGCAAAGAAGATAAAAATGTTTCATTAACGTCTTTCATCTTGACATACCGTGAATATTGTCCTTGTAATAATATATTTATATTATACGATACTAAATAGCGAAAAGTTAAGTTGTACAAATTTGCAGTAACTCTTTCACCGTCCAAAAACAAAGCAATATTGGGGTCAAAATACCTTGTGCTTAAATAAATGTCTCCACCTACATTTCTTACTAAACCTCCTGATGCATCATAAATATTATCCCCATGAATTGTGTGCCTGAATAAAAATGAGGAGGATAACTTTTCAGTGAAATCATAAACCACTTTAAAACTTGTCATTGCTGTATTCGGCTCAAGATCAAGACCAAGCGGAAAACCATTATTCGTATAAGTTAATACTTCCCCACCGTCGGGATGCGAATATGTATAGGGTCTTATTTGAACATAATCTCCATAAACCATAAATCTTTCCGATAAAAAAGGAACTGCTGCCGCAAAACCGAGTTGCCAAGCAATTCTATTACCTGCAGAATTCCATTTGTCTTTTTTCAGAAAATTAAAATTTATATCATCAAACGTGAGTGTTCCATTTATTTCAAAACCGTTAAATGGACGGTAACGCGAATCTAAATGGAGAAAAGAATTGTCGAGATCGTTCAGCGAACGTTGCACCGATTCCCAAAGTAAAAATGGATTGAGATAAGCTAATTCCAAAGGGCGGTTTGCATAAATTATTGTTTGTCCGACTCCAAAAGAAAGATTTGGAAACGGTTGATATCCAATTCTACTAGTAACAATGTATTTGGGATTGCGATTCTTAACGTTGTATCGCAAAGAATCTACGAACATGGTTGTTGCCGGTTGGATGAGCCACCCATGTAAAAATGTACAAGAAAATTGTTTGTAAGAAATATCGAATTTTACAAAGTCAAACGCTTGGGGTGTTTCATTGAGAATAGACTGATCAAATCTATCAACTCCCCACAAAATTCTTTCTCTTCCGATTTGTAATTTGAAAATGTCCTTTTTCAGTGTTACATATCCGGAGGTTTGATCGAAATAATTAATTTTTGTTTGATTAAAAGAAAAACTTTGCCGGACTCTCTGATCTGTCATCGAAGATTTACGGTCACCGGTTTGAAAACCATTCCATGCTTCAAGATAGGCCGCAAACCAATTGCTATATTCAAATGCAAATGCACCGCCATAAGTTATTAAATGCGCAAATCGCCCCTGATCATTTTTATCTTTAATAAAAATATTTTTTGTCGACATTATCGGAGCAATTGAAAATGAAATTAGAGAATCTTGATAGAGGTATGCAAAATTTTCCTTATCCGATAAGAAATGCTGTGCTAATAGGAAAGAATCATTGCCAAAAAAAGAGTTTTGCAATTTCCTTTGCGATGGGAAATATTGCATGAAGAGATTAAGTTTTTCTTTATCAATAACTGACAGGGAGAATGAAAAATTTTTAACTTTTTGTAATTGATCGGAGATTTCTCCTCGCGTTAATGGCAGCACAACGTCCTCATAATGAGGAAGAATATTTTTAACCCGAAGTTGATTTAAATAATCATAAACCGGATTTTTTGTCTGGACAGATAAATTTTGAGAAAAAGTGAGAATCGGAAACATGAGGTAGAGAAACCAAATGTTTTTTGCATTCATCAAATATTTCCTTCGTTCGTGAGAATAACGAGTGGTGTCTTTAGAATTATGAACAAATCAGAAAAAAAAGTAGAACGCTCATAGTAATCCACTTCCATCATGGTTCTTTTCTCCGGCGTTAAAAGCTGTCTTCCGTTAATTTGTGAGATGCCGGTTAACCCCGGTTTAAATCGAAATACTTCTTTTTGTTCTTTAGTGTACATCTCGGTAATCTCTACAATTTCCGGACGAGGACCAACAATGGACATTGTCCCATTTAACACATTAATAAATTGAGGAAGTTCGTCAATGCTTAGCCTTCTAAATAACTTTCCAGTTTTTGTCAACCGCGGATCGTTCACTTGCGTTAAATTTGGCCCAATTTCCAAAGCATTTTCTACCATTCCACGCAGTTTAAACATTTTAAATGGTTTCCCATTTTTTCCGGTTCTCTGCTGTACAAATATTGCCGGACCTGGAGTTTCAAGACGAACCGCTATCATGGCAAGTAATATTATTGGAGAACTAAAGAGAAGAACACAAACGCTAATTGTTATATCGGAAAATCGTTTAATAAAGCTTCCTTCTCTGCCCATAAAAATAATAAAATGGTTAACGACTAAATTTTTTTGTCAGAAAATGAATTGATTCGATAACTTTTATTACTTCGTTGTCAATCATTCCGGGATAAATTGGGATGGAAATTAAGCGGTTGAATGCATCATTAGCAACGGGGTAATCTTCGTTTTGAAGGACTAGGGAATCTTTGTAAAATTTATGCTGATGAACAGGCATAAAATGAACTCCTGTTCCTACTCCTAAATCTTTTAATTCATTTATAAATTCATTCCGCCCAATAGTAAGCGCCTCTAAATTTAATCGGATAGGATATAAATGCCAGGATGTTTCGCGGTCACCTTTGATAACAGGTAAATAAATATATTCGTTATTTTTAAGTTCTTCTGTATAACGCGCAGCTATTTGTTTTCGCATCTCCAGCATTTCATCAACTTTTCGAAGCTGCATTAAGCCCAGAGCAGCCTGTAAGTCGGTAAAATTGTACTTAAATCCCGGACCAACAATTTCATAATACCAGGAACAAGCATCCGAGTAACGTTTCCAAGCATCACGGTTCATTCCGTGCATCCTCATTAATCTTGTACGCTCAGAAAACTCCTCGTTATTTGAGCAAATCATTCCCCCTTCCCCTGTACAAAGTGTTTTAGTAGCATAGAAACTGAATACCGTAACATCACTTATTGATCCGATTTTTTCTCCTTTGTAATATGACGGTAGGCTGTGAGCGGCATCTTCAATTACTTTAATATTATAAGCTTTGGCAAGTTGATTAATTTCATCAAGATCGGCAGGTTGCCCTGCATAATGTACGGGAATAATGACTTTTGTTTTTTCCGTTATAGCTTTTTCAATTTCCTTGATCGAAATATTAAGTGTTCCCTCTTCAACATCAACTATTACCGGTTTGGCTCCGAAATAATAAACTATTTCAGCGGTCGCAGGAAAAGTCATGGTAGGAACAATTACTTCATCTCCGGGCTGTAAACCTAATGCTTCAAGCGATAAATGACCTCCCGCTGTCCATGAATTAACTGAAACAGAAAAGTCAGCACCTATATAATTTTTAAAGTTTTCTTCGAACTGAATTGTTCTAGGCCCCATGCTGAGCCAGCCGGATTTTAATGTGGCAACGACTTCGTTAATCTCATCATCATTTATATAGGGTTTATGAAACTGTATAAAATTATCAGTCATAAATATTTCATATTAAATTTTTCCATTTATACTTTAAAAATAGCAAAAAGCATCCTAAAACAATGTGTCTATTTCCAATAAATATTAAATTTATCTCTTAAGTAAGAATAAATCACACCTATCCCATAAGAAAAGTGAAGAATTACCACAGAAGCATAAAACAAAATACCAATTTTAAAAGATTCCTTTAGTGCAATTCGAAAAGAAAAAGCTGCGATTATAACTAAATAACAACTTGGAATAACAAAAATAATTGGGTAACTCTTAAAAACTAACCCGACAAAAATAAAAAACAGTACAGAAATAATAAAAAGAGAAGGGATTACTTGCCTATATGATATTTGTATTTTATGTTTTTTTATGACGATCCACCGCCAAAATCCATAATTGAAATATTGTTTGAAAAGTTTTCGTGGAGAATTGCGTACGTAATAAAGACTTTTCACCCTTGGAGAAATAAAAACTTTACCGCCTGATAAACGAAATCTCAAACTAAATTCATCATCTTGATTCCGGATAAGAGACTCATCATAGTAGCCAATCTTGTCAAACACTTCTCTCCTGAACATAGGAAAACATGCCATTTCAGCATATCCTTCATAATCAGGAAACCGATGTTTCGCATTCCCCACTCCGATACTACTTGACATTGCATAAGCCACTGCTTTTGCAAAATCGTTTTCTCCTACACTGTAAATTGGACCACCCACACACCCGACGTCTTTATGATTTTGTAGCAACTCTATAGCTGATGATAAAAATTTGGAGTCATATTTAGAATGTGCCCCACAGATAGCAATGTTTTCTCCGGATGCATTTCGAATTCCTAAATTCATTGCAGCCGGAGTAGTTTTTTTTTCATTATCGATTACATGAATTAGTTGATTCTCTGTTGCAAGTTGATTCAGGATTTCTCTTGTTCCATCGCTACTCAATCCATCTACTACAAGTACCTCATATTCTCCTTGAGGAAAGTCTTGAGAAAGAAGTGAACGAAGGCATTCTTCTATGTGCTTTTTTTCATTTCTGCATGGAATAATAACTGAAATTAAAATTCCATTTTTTATATTTTCATTTATCATTTTATCGTTAATATTTCATTATACTTAGTAACTAAGCAATCCAAATTATTTTCAAAGTTATAGTTAACAACAATATGATTTCTCGCATTACTTCCCATTTCTTCCCGGATTTTTTTGTTTTGAATTAAAAAACTCATTTCTTTCGTAAAAGCCTCCGGTGTTCTTTCATTCACTAAAATTGCTGCTCCGGATTGAGCAAGAATTTCCTCATAGCTTTTTATTTTTGATACAACAGAAGGAATTCCACAAGCCATAGTTTCTAAAAGAGAAACTCCAAAACTTTCTCTTTCCGACGGGAAGACGGCAATATCGAACTTTTGAATTTCCCGGCTAACCAACTGATTAGAAATATATCCTTTAAATTCCGTATCATTTTCAATTCCCAAATCAGCAGTTTCTTTTTTCAATTCCTTTTCCAAAGTACCAGTTCCAATAATAACTAATTTCAATAAGTAATCCGGATGTTTTCCCTTTAAGAGTTTAAAGGATTTAAGCAGAAGATCAATTCGATAAATTTTTTCTAATGACTTTACGATCCCAACCGTGATAGAATTATACGGCCTATCAACTTCTTTTTCGGAAGGAGAAAATAAATTTATATCAATTCCAAAAGGAATTACTCCACATTGAATCCCATACATAGAATATACTAGAGAAGACAAGTAATTACTAGTTGCAAAAACTCTATCAGCTTTATTAAGCACTAGTCCAAGTATTTTTTTATGAATAAATGATTTTTGAGGGAAGGCCATTACATCTGATCCCCAGACTGAAATTAAGTGAGGCCGAAACCCTGTTAATGAGGAAATCAATCCATAGCTTGTAGCATAAAACGAATGCAAAATATCAGGCTTGAATTCATTGATTGTTTTTTTTATTCTGGGTACAGAAGTTAAATAAATCAGCTTAAAGAGATTTCCATTATTCTTCAGTTTAATCTTATCTGTAAGCGCAGAAAAGGTTTTAATTTTTATGGAACTGTTATAGCTGTTTTTATCATAGTCCCCAAGTCCAAAAATGAAAACCTCAATTCCTCTTGAGGAAAGAGCGTTAGCCCATTTAACAGTATGTGAAGATGCAGGATCACCGGCAATTAATACTTTCATAACACACTTTTAATAATAACTTGTTTTTTTAAAACACCGGCTAAAATGTACAAATACTTTTGGGGAATAAAAGGATTAGACACAGTATCTAATAACCCCAACAATGTTCTTTGTAATTCAGAACGCCCAAGAGTTCCGAAAAATCCGAATTGAGCAAAATGTTTTTCAGGAAAGGAAACGAACAGTTCCTCTATTTCATTAACATTAAGATAACGCCAATACTTTGCCCACTTCACAAATTTTTTTCTCAATATTTGATGAAACCAAGAGGCATCTAAATTCTCGGAAAAAACTAAGAGCCCTTCGTTTTTAAGTACCCGATGCGATTCTGCAATTGCGGTAATTTGATTCTCCTTTGTTCTCAAAGCTCCGAGAACAGATTTGAATGCCACTATATCAAATTCATTTGAAGGGTATTCTAAATGAATAAAATCCGCACATCCATAAATAACACGATTTAAAACATTGTAAGTGTTGTGTAATTCCTTTGCATATATTGATACACCATTTAAATCCGTAGCATAAACTGTAGCGTTTTTTAAAGCAAAATATAATGACAACCCGCCATTTTTGTCACCAATCACTAAAATTTTTTTCCGGCTAAGATCATTTATGAACTGATCGCAAAATTTTAAGGCTTTTGACCAATTAACAATATCCCATTCTATAATGTCTTTTTTTTGGATCCAGGTTAATTTCATTTTAAGACCAAATTTGAAAAAATAATTTAATAAATATTTTTTGCTATAATAATCGGCTGCTCAATGAATCATGAGAATGAATTACTTTTTTGTTAATAAAAATAATGATAGCAAACAAAAGCCAGAAAGGAAGATCAAATCCGATTGTTCCATAACTGATTAATCCACCCCATTCAAATATTGCACGTACAAACATCGAAATTCCAAAAGCAGTGATTCCAACTGATAAATAGTAAAGTTCTTTTTTTTCTTTTTGCAAAATAGAAATTGTCTGGAAAGCAATTTTTAAAAACAGAAATGGCAAAGCCAAGGAAAGAAGAAATCCCAAAATTCCCAGATCAGAAAAGAAGAACAGATAAAAGCTATGTGCATGCCCGAATTCGATCTGTGAAAAATGATGTCGTAAAAAAAGTTCTGCCGAACTTCCCAATAGATAGGGGATATTTTTGTACATTTCAAACCGAGAAGCAGCAGGTCCTGAGCCAAACAACCAATTATTTTGAATGACATTCCAAAAAGTAGAGAGAATGTAGTCTCTTCCAGTAGATATTTTTTCAAACCGAAAGTAGAGATCAATATATTCTTGAAAGGGCAAGAGAAAAAAGAGAAATCCTATTGATAGGAGTATCCCGACTAAATATTTCAGGTCTTTTATATTTAGACTGTAGATCAAATAAATAATCCCAACAAATAAAGCTATTATAGCGCCCCGAGCATTTGTTATAACTAACCCGCACATAAAAAATGAAATTAGAATGAAAAACCATTTCCTGATATGAGAATAATCCTTATTAAATGAAAAACTCATAAGCAAAAGAATAGTCATAACGAAGAATGACCCAAGCGCATTCTTGTGAACATAGGCGCTTCCGCTTTCATCAAAGCCATTTAAGTTAAGAGTAAGGATATCAAAATCAAACCGTGCTAACTCGTAAATTAAAAAAGTCAAATAGATGAGCGCCACAAGAAATAAACCTGCCAAATAGACCTTGATTTCGCTCTCGCTATTAATTAACGCGTATAGAAGATAGATTAGGAAGAAAAATAATATCGTCCTTCCAATTTGGGAGAATCCTAAAAAAACTTGTGATGAATGAACAGATGATACCACCATTAACGAAAGAAGCACTAATAGATAGCCAACGATCACAAGAGGCGGACGCGGGTATTCCTGGATTTGAAATTGATATTGTTTCAGAAAGACAAAACTTAACAATGAATAATTTAGAATCTGAATGATTAACCGGAGTATTGGACTAATTGTGGTAGTAAGAACAAGAGAAGAAATAATAACAAAAATGAAAACAAACTCTTTTTTGTTTTTCATCAACAAAAAAAACAAAAGAAAGAATGTAAATGCAACTGCAATTTCTAAGAATGGTTGAATAGCCAGCAGAACTATCGTAACAAGCAACCAAGTGAAAAAATAATTGTTTTGTATTTTAAAGAGTTTCAATTTATTGTTTAGGTTTTTGAAACAACTTCAACAACTTTATTATTTATCAATTTATATTTTATACCGCTTTTATTACATGAAGCAAATCCATCGTCGTTAAAGATCAATTTAACACCTGCTTCGCTTACCCACCCGATTATATTGGCGGGATTGCCAACTACGAGTGCATAATCCGGTACATCTTTAGTAACCACCGAACCCGCACCGATTAAACAATGCTTGCCCAAAGTATGCCCACAAATAATAGTGGCATTTGCTCCTATGGATGCACCTTCTTTAACCAAAGTTTTTATATAATACTGAGACCCAACCTGCGGGTATTTACATTTGGGATTAAGAATATTTGTGAACACCATTGATGGTCCACAAAAAACATAATCTTCAAGTTTAACACCTTCGTAGATTGAAACATTGTTCTGTATTTTACAATAATTACCAATCTTTACGTTATTTGCGACATTGACGTTTTGACCAAGTACACAATTTTTGCCAATCTTTGACCCGGATTGAATATGAGAAAAGTGCCAGATTTTAGTCCCTTCACTTATCTCAACATTATCATCAATATAAGCTGATTCATGTTTATAAAAACTCATTATTAGAATACTCCTAAATACTTTTTAGTGTCGTAATGGATAATTTCTTTGTCCAATTTAAGAGAAACTTTAGCATTCCTAATTTTATGGACTAACTCTATTGAATTCCTTGCGTCTTCTATCCCAAATCCTTGTTGGTGTATGATTTTATCATAAGTCTTAATATGAAGATTTGTAAAGCCTTCGGTAAATTCAATCTCTTTTGAATCAACTTTTATGGATCTATAAGTAGATTTCTTTTCCGTTTTTACTGTCTCCGGTAAATCTTCATAATTAATGGATAAAAACCATTTTACATTTGCATTCTCCAATTCAATAAATCCACCCATTCTTCTTTTTTCTGAAAGTTGAACTTCAAAACTATTAACACTTCCAAATAGCCAAATCAGCATATCAAAAAAATGTATCCCGATGTTTGTTGCAATTCCACCAGACTTTTCAATATTGCCTTTCCATGAATAATCATACCAAATTCCCCTGGAAGTGATATAAGTTAGCTCAACATTATGCTTCTTTTTTTTTGATTGTTTTATTAATTTTTCTTTTAAATTGATTAGTGAATCATGCAACCTTAGTTGTAAAACTGTATAGACTCTTTTCCCAAATTCTTTTTCCAACACGTTTAATGCATCTAAATTCCATGGATTCAGTACTAAAGGCTTTTCGCAAATAGCATCAGCATCTACCCGTAATGCTAACCTGATATGTGCATCATGTAAATTATTGGGAGAGCATACACTTAAGTAATCAATTTTGCATTCAGCATCACTTCTTTTTAGTTTTTCCAGATGCCGGTCGAATCTTTCATATTCAGTAAAAAAACTTGCATTAGGAAAATATTTATCTAATGTACCAACAGAATCATGCGTATCCATTGCCGCAACTAAAACATTTCCGGTTTCTTTTATTGCTTGTAAATGTCTGGGGGCGATGTACCCTGCAATGCCGGTTATTGCAAAATTTTTCAAGATATTATTCCTTTTAAATAATTTTATACAATAAAAAATATAATAGTAAATTAGAGCGTAGAATTATCATTTCAAATAAAGTTCTGTATCATAATAGCTAATTCACAACTTCAATTTTATTACTGACTGCAAATCAAAATCTAACCTTGCAAACTTGATCATCATAAACTACAAATAAATAAGGCATATGAAATAACCTGAAAAACTTGACTTATTTGCTTCCTATCCGTAATAAATTAGCATAACGGATGAATAGCTAATAACAATTAAGCGCTGATGGAAATAGTGATAACAAAAGATAAAAATATTTTTAATAGAACACATCTTCTTTCTTTTTATTAAAAGCAAGAAAGTAGAAATAATTACTGTAGAGGCAACAGCTATTTCTAAAAATTGTCTAAGTGCAAACAAAATAATTGATGTCAAAACATAGGGATAAAATAATTAATTATTACTTCCGATTGTTTCACTTTTTTCATTCTTTTTAATTACAACTTCAATTGAATATTCACCATCGCTATGAACATTCGGTTCTGTTACGGTATATCCACGAGAACATTCTTTGGCATAAATGATTTCATAATTACACAAGGTTCGTGCAACTAAAGGAAGAATTCCCAAAGTATCCGGATCTTCATCATCATTAAGAAGAAAAAAATGTTTGTGATCTTCATTGAAGAAGGAAGGTAAAGTCTTTTTCTTTTCGTATAAGTCTCTATGGGGAATATACAGAATCAAGTAACCGTTTTTTTTCACTACACGATACCAGTTTCTTAAAGCTACTGCTGCATCATTCATATGCTCCAAAGTATGCGATGAATAAACAAAATCATATTTATTATCGGGAATGGATTTCATATATTGTGCATCACCATGTTCAAAATCATAACCGTCCGTAGTGGGGACAATCAAGTCGCCACCGAAGCCAATATCCAAACCTTTTCCGATACAATATTTCTCGAAAAACATTTCTTGTTCCCTTCTTGGTTTTGCTTTAGAAGTTTCACCTCTATTGAAAGGTCGCTTTCCTTTATTATAGTTGGAAATGAGATAGGAGCGGCGCAATGAACTCGCAATTCTTCTGATCAGTTTTGGTGAAATATTATAAAATAATTTATGAAGAAGGAGATACATAATTTTTGTAACCTTTCTATAGGAATAATTTTGAAGTTTCTAATAATGTAAGCACCTGACTTTTTTCAATAAAATTTCCTTTGTTAAAAAGAATTTCACAATCCTTTCTTAGTTCTTGATAGGAATCAAGTATCGAAATATTTTCATTGAAAAAATTTCGAGCAAATTTTTTGAGTTCATCATTATTTTTGTACCAATATTCAAATGGATTCATGCTTATCGAAAAATCCTTCTTCCCTGCAAGAAAAGAATATGTATAACGCAGTCCCTTTGTTAAATATTGAAATTTAGGATTATACTTCGGCAGTAAATGAGTTCTTTCCCAAGGAATTTTAGCAGCTTCGGGCATTTTGTTTACAATCATTTTCCGATAAATTTTTTCATTATATTTAAGTTGAAAAGGGATTTGCAATGAATACTCTATAAAATCAACATTAAGAAAAGGTGACGCACATTCTATTTCATCTGCTAAAATAAAATGTCCATTTAATATGCCGTTAAAGCCACGGTTATACAACTTATAAATTTGTTCTGAACTATAAATTTTATTTATTACTTTAAGTTCATTCGTAATTTTTGAAATCATTTTTTTTGAATATGCACCAGAATCTAATGAAGGTTTAATCATTTTAGGTCTGGAAAGATACGTTCCCAATAATGCATCCCCTAATTGACCTGTATGCAATAAACCATAGTTGTCAAGATTCAGTTTTTTTATTGCCGTATATTGATGCGCGGCTCCCGCATAAAAGATCATTCCATTATTGGCTTTTACAACTTGTTCAATGTTTTTTAAAAACAATCCATTGTTTAATGAATAAAAAAACAATTCATATTTTAATTTATCGCAAATCCTTTTAGCAATTTTTTCATCATCATAGTTACCCTGAGAAAAAGTAATGCAGTCTAATTGATAGCCAAGTTCTTTTGCTAAATAGACTACCGTCCTGGAGTCAAGACCACCACTTAATGTTGCTAGATGATTATAGTTATTATCCTCATCTTTCTTTAATTGTAATTCTACTGCTTTTTTTAATTTCTGAAATATTTCATCCGTTATTTTATCTTTTGAATCGGTAGTTATATAATCATCCGAAAACCGATGATAATTTTCAATTTTAAAATTATTTTCTTTAATAAGGAGATAATTACCTGCATTAATCTTTTTCAATTCACTAAAAAGCGAGTAATCATTAAGCATGTAACCAAAAGTTAAAAGTGAGTACGCTCCAAACAAGTCTAAACTAAGTTTTAATGATTTCTTTCCTAATATGTCGGCTATAATATTTATTTTAGACGAGATTATTACTTGATTTTCATTTTTGAAATAATATAATGGCTTTGAACAGGTTTGATCAGAAAATATGAAAAATTCTTTTCTTGTTTTATCATAAATAAATAGTGAAAATTCTCCTCTTAATTCATTAGCAATTTTGTCTCCATATTTGTTAAATAGCCTCTTAATAGTTCCGAAGGTTGAGCTACTGGCATAAGCATTTGTTAAATCTTTTAGGTTTAGAATATATCCATCTATAAGAACAAGTAATTCTTTATCTTCAAAAAGAATTTTATCGTTGATAAATTTATTATTTGAACTTCTGCCAATTATAAAATTATTCGACTCGACATATTCACTATGCTGTGAACGAAAATAATCAAATATACCTCCTTCTTTCTCCCCAAATGTAAAAAACAAACTCGTGTTACTTTTCATAAATATTTTGAACTTGATTTAGGAAATTAGAAATTTTTTCCATATTGATTTATCGTGAGATATAAAATCTACACTTATATTAATTAATTTGAGTCATATTTATTGAGTCAAGAAATAGATTTAATTTTAGATTAACTTCATCTATCGTAAGCTCATTCATACAACGGTATAGGGGACATTTTACTCCACCAAGAGTAAAACAAATTCTTTCTTTTACTGGTGAACACTCAATTAATTTATTTACATAGCTGTGCATTTCACCTACTGGTAATGAATATTCGGGATTCGTTGGTCCATATATTGAAAAAGTATTTTTACCTAATAACGCAGCTATTTGAATAGGTCCTGTATCATTCGAGATTAATAGTGAACATTCTTTCAGATGCGAAATTAAATCTTCTAGAGTTTCAGTTTCAATAATATCAATTTCCTTTTCCCTAATCTCTTCAATTATTTGGGGTGTTACTGAATTTTTCTGGAAAATAAAGTTCACTGAATATTTTCTCTTCAAATTAACTGCTAACTCAATATATTTCTTCAAGCCCCACTCTTTAGCTTTACGCGAAGCAAAAGGGTGTATATAAATAATAGGTGATGTATCTCCGTTTTTTTGAATTATTTCTTCCTTTTTTTCATTTTGTTTCGCTCCAACTAAATCAGCTACGTCAAGATAAGTATTTATTAAATGAGGTGTGAATCGAACATTTGTTAAACGGTCATACAAACTTTCAGTAAATCTTGTTGAGAATCTGCTTTTAAGTCCGAAGATTTTTTTTGCTCTTGCGTTATAAATTAAACTTGCTGAGGTAATTGTCCCTGTAATATCAACTATGATATCGGGTTTTACTTTTATAATTTCATTCCGATTTTTCTTAGAAACAATTCTTTCACCATACTTTAAGTCGGATTTATTTATTTCAATATATTGATGTGGATTTAGCTTTAATTTATAAATTATTTTAGAATCGTGATAACAAACGATAAATGATTTATATCCTTCATAATGTTCTATGATTTTATTTACCGCAGGAATAGTAAAAATCGTATCGCCTAAATTATGCAACGAAACGATTAATAAATTATTTGTTTCGTTTTTATATAAATATTTCCTATAAAACCCGAAAAATACTTTACCAACAATAAAAAAGAATTTATCAATCACTCCATTTTTTTTTATAATATCATAAATTTCTATCATTTTTAATTTCCGAAGTAATTACGAATAGCATTGTTCATTTTTTATCTACTATTAATCCTTTTAAGAGTATTATGTTTTCTTCTAACAAATTATATGTGTTTTGTTTGATAACTTTGGAATTAAGAATATAAATACAAACAAATAAACTAATCTTAATAATCGTTTCATACTCCCAATTGATTTTTCCAATTGTGAAGATAAACCAAACTAATAAGTAAGAAAATACTCCGTTTAATAAATTCAAACCAAATTCAAGAATAGTTTCTTGAAATATCATACCTTTGAAATATCTTTTAACCACCAGTATTCCGCTGACAAAAAAAAAGATAAAACTAATTGCTGAACTTAACGCCAATCCATTCTGAGCATAAGTATTTACAAATGAAAAGTTTAAAATTAGTTTTAATAATATGGCTGAAACTTGGATAACAGCCAACATTTTCAACTTACCAATACTGTAAATCAATTTATTTAATATTGCATAACCGGAATAAAAAACTAAACTAAGTGAAAATATTTTTAAAAGTGTGAATGTTTTCTCTGTATCAGAGAATTGAAAATTTCCACGTTGAAAAAATAATTGAATAAGTACATCACCATAGAAAAGAAAAATCAAAGTAATTGGAAGAGCAATAAATGTATTTATGTTGAGTGCTTTTACAAATTGTTTAAATAGATTGTCTTTCGAGGAATGAAACGAAAATTTTGGAAAAATTACTGTTGAAAAAGCGAATGTAAAAATAGTTATCGGCAATACGAATACGTTGAAAGCATAATTTAAAGCTGCGATACTACCTTGCGGAACCGATGAATAAAAGTAACGGTCGATAAGAACAAAAAACTGCCCCATTATTTCGATTAATATCGTGAATCCTAAAAATCCTCCGAAATTTTTTATAACATTAACAAGAATACTTTTATCAAATCTAGCGAAAGTTTTTTTATGGTTTACTATATAAACTAAATACCCAAATTGTAAAATTGTTCCCGTTAAAGTTCCAATGGGTATTGCAAAAATTCCGAACAGATGGATAAAAAAGAAAACCATTACAATTATTACGACATTCGGGAAAAGATATGAAATGACTGAAGATTTAAACTCAAATTCAGCTTGAAGGAAAGCTATTAAGATTGCAATAGCGGAATTGAATGGAAGAGTTAATAATGAAAGTTGAAAAATTTTTATAGCGATAGTTTTTTGTTCAATCAAATTTCTGATAAAAAATCCGACAAACTGTTCACTGCAAAAAAAAATCCCAACTGTTAATAAACTACCGAAAAGAGTGAAAAGAATAAGAGAAATAGTAAAAAATTTTTTACCTTCAGCTTTATTTCCGATTGAGATTTTTTGATAAGAGGGGATGAAAAAATTTTGCCCGATAAACAGAATTATCGAATTTAAAACCACTGGAATAACTGCCCCTATTAAGTAAATGTCAAAATCTTTAGTAAGTCCGTAATAATTAGCAAATACTATTTCTCGAATAAACCCCAACCCCTTTCCCACCATATTAAAAGCAACTAAAAGAAGTGAAGCTCCTGCGATGGTACTAAATGTTTTTTCCGACATTCGTTTGGTTAAATTTTAGATTTAAAAAAGTTAATTGTTATTTTCAATCCTTCTGCACGCCCCACTTTTGGCTGCCAACCTAAAATACGTTTGGCTTTTTCAATATTTGGTTGCCGCACTTTTGGATCATCTTGAGGTAAGGGTTGGTAAATAATTTTGCTTTTTGAGCCCATTATTTTTAATACTTCTTCAGCAAATTGTTGAATCGTTATTTCATCCGGATTACCAATGTTCACAGGTTCAACTTCATCGGAAAGCAGCAGCCGATAAATTCCTTCAACTAAATCAGAGACATAACAAAAACTACGTGTCTGTGAGCCATCTCCAAAAACAGTTATATCTTCTCCGCGTAACGCTTGACCTACAAATGCAGGTAACGCTCGTCCGTCGTCCAGGCGCATACGGGGTCCATACGTATTAAAAATACGAACAATGCGAGTTTCTACACCATGATAACGATTATACGCCATGGTTATTGCTTCGGCGAAACGCTTCGCTTCATCATACACACCGCGGGGACCAATTGGATTTACGTTTCCCCAATAGGTTTCCTCCTGTGGATGAATTTCAGGATCGCCATAAACTTCTGAAGTTGAGGCTAAGAGAATTCGAGCGTTCTTTTCTTTAGCTAATCCTAATACTTTATGCGTTCCTAAAGAGCCGACTTTTAAAGTTTGAATTGGGAGTTTTAAATAATCAATTGGACTCGCCGGTGATGCAAAATGCAAAATGTAATCAACTTTTCCGGGAACAAAAATAAAATTTGTAATATCGTGTTTTACAAAAGAAAAATTTTCATTGCCGAATAAATGACTAATGTTATTAAGATTTCCGGTTAAAAGATTATCAATGCAAACGACTTTCATTCCCTCCAACAACAATCTATCGCATAGATGCGAACCCAAAAAACCAGCCCCACCGGTTACAACTGCAGTTTTTTGGCTCATGCTTTTATGCTCCTATCAAAGTATTTGAACATTTCTTTTGTTTGGAAAACTGAAATAAGCAAAGAAAAAAGAAATATAAAAACTACAGCGAGTAGAGTCGAAAATACTATACGAGGAGATGATGGTTTTTCCGGAGGGATCGCTTCATCAAGAATATCTACCGTTGGAAGGTCTCTGTTTTCTTGAATTTTTTCTTTAAAATATTGCTGTTGCAACATCAAATAAACTTCATTATATATTTTAACATCTCTTACAAGGCTTGATAATTTAGCTGCCAAAGTTGGTACATCTGAAAAAGATAATAAGATGTCTTGGTTTAAAGATTCTAGCTTTTGGAGTTGTTCTTTTAATTGCAGATGCTTTGAGCGCAAAGAAATAATTGACGGATTATTTTCATTTAAATTTTTTGTCAGCAATCCTAAATTAATTTCTGAAGAAATCATCTCACTTTTTATTTTTGCTGCAGTTTCAATACCGGCTTTCATTTGTTCGGGTAAAGAAATGGTTTTGTTCTTTTTTTGAAATTCCATTAAAGCATTTTCGGAAGTATCTAGTTGTGTTTTTATTTCCTTCAATTGTACTTCTATATAAACCCGCGCTTTCTTTGCTTTGCTCGAAAGTTTTTCGCGATTGATTTTATCCAACGCTTCAGCATAAGTATTAGAAACGCTCGCTGAGAGATTGCGAATAGAATCTGTTTGAGATAAGATTCTACCAAATAGTGATGTTGAGACTGGTACCGAAAATTCGATTATCCCTTCTTTTGTAACTTCAATTGAAAGGAGTTTCATCAATTTGTATGATGCTTCTTCTTTCGTTTCTGCATTTAAATAATCAAATAAGTTTAATTTTGAAACCACATATTCCGCAGCAGTTCGGCTTTTAATAATCTCTGCATAGAGTTGAGAATTTGCACCCGACATATTTAGACCTTGCATCCCTATAATTTCGGAAGCCTGCAGTAAACTTGATAGCCCATTGGTGTTGTTTTTTTCAGGTGGTAATATCGAAATTTTTGAGGAAAAGGTTATCGGGTAAACTATTACTAAAAATAAAACGTAAAAAACAGTACCAAAAAAAGTTATAGAAGTAATTTTTTTTCGTTGCACAAATGCAATTTGCAATAATTGATGGAAAGTCAATGGTTACCTCGAGCTAACAATAATAGCGACAGCCGCAGTTACAACCGTTGCAACCTGTCCAATGATAAACAAAGCATCTTTTGTGAAATCCCAAAACTTTGGAGGCGGAGGATCTTCCGGTATCCAGATGATATCGCCAGGATATAATATTTCTACATCGTCTTCGTCAATCCATTCTCCTGAATTTGCCCTGACAACGCGTACATCAGATTCTATTGCGCGCCAGCCAAAACCTCCGGCTAAAAGAATATAATCTTCCACTTTAAGATTTTTATCAAAAGGAATTTTTCCCGGTTGAACAACCTGCCCAATCAAATTGATATAATCTCTTTTTTCGGGAACAAGAATTACATCGTTTTTACGAAGGAAGATATCTTCGTTTAAATTATTCTTCTCAAATATTTCTTGAAAATTAACTACAACTTTTCCTTTTGGTTGACGCGCTTTTGCTTTAAGATAATCATATTCATCATCTGTCATATCTTTTCGAGCAAGAATTTTTAATCTTTCAAATTCGATATCCGTAGTATCACTTTGTGTTCTGCGAAATAATGCAGCATCAGACAAAGACGCTTTAGGTAAAAAGCCACCGGCAAGATGAATAATTTCACTTAATCTAGTTTCACCATCTATAATTTTATATACTCCCGGATACTTAACAAAACCCTCAACCGTTACTATTTCATCCAACAAAAATTCAGGAAGACTCCGTACAATTAACTTGTCTTTATTTTGAAGAAGGAATTTTTTGGATTCATCAATAGAGATGAAAAAACTTTTTTGAGTCTTATTATCATTGGCAAAGCGAATGACCTCGAGAGAATCTTTTTTAGCATTGGTCAAAAGTCCTCCGGCTAGATTTATAGCATCGAAAGCTGTTTCATTTTGTTTAAAATTGTAAGTGGCAGAGAATTTCACATTACCAAGAATTAAAATAGTTTTGTCCCCTTTATCGACAAAAACAAAATCTCCTTCATTCAAGAAAGGATTTTGATTCTTTTCATTCTTACGAATAAAGGAAACGAAATCATAATAACTAACCCGATTATTGTCACTAATAATTTTAATATTTCTCAAATCTGCGGAAGGATTTAGAAGTTCCGAATTTATAATTAGATCACTAAGATGCACGTTGGCGGGAAGAGAGATAATGCTAGATTTCCTTACATCGCCAAAAAGCCCAACTTTAATTTTTCGTATTTCTGCTAATGAAATAAAAACTTCAACATTCTTGAAAAATTTTCTAATTGAATTTTCTATCTTCTTTTTTGCATCAGACAATGAATTAGATTTTAAATTGACTTCACCAACTCGCGGAATGTAAATTGCCCCTTCATGGTTGATGCTTACTTTCCATACAATTTCATCCAATCCTTTTATTAAAATAAGAAGGCTATCCCCGGGTCCAACAAAATAGGAATCCGGATCAATATATCCGGCGGATTGGGTTTTAGCAGGGAAAGCATTGTCAATTTTTTCTTCTTGAGCAAAAGTCCGCCAAGAAAAAAGCATGGAGAAAAAGAATATCCCTAAAAAATAAATGAGAAGTGGTTTTCTCTTACTAATTCTAAAAATATCTTTTTCCAGAAAAGTATTCCTAATTGATTTTGATATGAATTAAAATTTCCAACTTTATTTATGTTGTTGTTTTGGACCGTGTTCCTTCTTTTTCCCGGTTATAATAGTAGTAGTAATATTTATAATATGAACCGTAAGAATTCTTGAAAACGAAATTATTAAGAATGGTGCCGACGAAATTTACATTACCGTTTTTAATTATATCCAAAGCTTTATCCAAGAGATCGAACTCAGTATAGTTTGCAGAAACGACAAGGTAAACTGCATCACAATATGCTGCAATTATTTCTGAATCAGTTACGGAAATAATCGGAGGAGAATCGATAATGATATAATCATACATAGTCTTCATAAGATCAATAAAGTCCTGCATTTTCTTTGACCCAAGCATTTCAGCCGGGTTTGGCGGGATTGTGCCAACGGTTATGACATCAAGATTCGCTAGTTTCGAATGTTTTATAATGGTTTTTAAATCAACTTGATCAAAAAGATATTCAACTAAACCGGGTTGTCTGGTCATTCCGAAAACCGTATGTACTCTTGGTTTTCGCAAATCGCAATCAAGTAAAAGAGTTTTGTGATTCGCTTGAGCAAAACTTCCAGCTAAGTTTGAAGCTATAAGTGTTTTCCCTTCACCTGGAGTAGAAGACGTGATATGAATGACTTTCATATTTCCTTGATCGACCTTCGAGAATTGAACTCTTGTTCGTAATGCTCTAAACGCTTCACTTGGAACTGAATCAGGCTTATTATAAATGATAAATTCTATATCTTTTGAAATTGATTTATCAAGTGATTGAATTTGAGGAACCCAACCAATAACATTAATATTCTTATCTTTTAAATCTTCCGGAGTTTTAACGGTGTTATCAAAATAATTTCGGAGGAATGCATAACCAAGTCCAAAACCAAAGCCCAAAATTGTTCCTACCAAAATGATAAGTAGTCTATTTGGTTTAGCCGGAGAAGCAGGTCTGCGGGCGCGGTCAATAATAATTACATTCCCGGGCTGAGACTGTTCATTAATAACTGCTTCTTGATATTTTTCTTCAACGAGAATATAGAGTTTTTCAAGAGATTCTCTTCCACGTTGAAGGCGTGCATATTCGATAGCTGATTTCGGAAGTTGATTAAATTTCGTATCGTATGATTTAACAATTTCGTCAAGATTCTTCACTTTAATTTCAAGAGATTGACTTTTTATCTCTTCTTCTATAACGTTTTTTGTAATCAACTTAACTTCTTCAGGGCTGCTTGCCAAAATACTCGTTTTAAATCCTTCAATTTTACTTTTTAACTTATTCCGGAGCTCTTTTATTTTGGCATCATAATCTTTAATAGTCTGACTATCAACCGTTTTATCTTTTGAACTTATAAGAGCGATATCGCGATTAACTTCAAGTCGTGCCAATTCTGTTTGCAAATTTTTCAGATATTCTTCGGATGAAAAATTTTCTAAATAAGCAGTCAATTGCGGGTCTTGTTTGCGCAATTCTTCTTTGTATTGTTTTAAGGTTTTGTCAGAAATAGCCAATTCCATCTTGGCAAGATTTCGATCAGCTTCAAATTTTGAAAGTTGAGTGATTAGCTCTTTTGCCTGATCATCCAGAGCAATAATACCACCTTTTTCCTGAAAAGTTTTTAAAAGCTCTTCGGAACTATTTAATTGGGAAAGTTTTTCATTTTTTTGGTCTAAGAGAAAAGCTTTAACAAGGGTAAGCTGGTTTCTGTTAAACTCCAAGTTTAGGGTCTTATAAGCTTGGGCATACAGATTGGCAATTAATGAAGCCTCAAAAGGAGAAGGGCTTTGGGAAGAAATTTCTACAATATCTAATCCCCGTTTTTGTTCAATCGTTACATTACTTGAAAGTATGGATGCAATTTGATCATTATCAAGTAGTTTTGCTTTGTCACTAGTTAATTTGGAGGCTGATTGTACCAAAACCTTAAAACTGTCAATTCGATTAATTGCTTTGAAACTATCTATCAATGCATTAGCCGCTATTTCACGAACCTTATAACTCTTCAGTACCTCAATTTCGTTAGCTATAAATCTATCGCTTCCAAAATCTTGAAATTCCGGCATTAGCGGTGAATTCAAAATATTACCCGAAGGTTTACTTATTTTCAGAACGGTTGTTGATTTATAAATATTTATTGAACTGATGGCATAAACTATTGCAACAACAATAGCCACAACCGATATAAGAATAAATGGAAAAAGATTATCTATAAGGATATTATAATAATGCCCTAATCCTTGCTCACGAACTTCAACAGAATTGCTACTCATATAAAAAAAACCTTAAACTATTTGCGGACAATATTTAAAATTAAAATTGCTAATGAAATTAATGTTGATACAATTGAAAGCGATATCGAAAGATAATCTCTTGAGTACCAACGAGGTTCGCCAGGCGCTAAAAGTACATCACCAGCTTTAATTTGAGGAGTAGGTGAAACTTTTTTGGGGTCTTTTGACCAAAGCATATCATTATAATTAAAGGAGATGAACTCTTGACTAGAATCTTCTTTTATTCGATAAATCCTTAAATCTTCCAATAATGCTGCGTCTGTAGGTCCACCAGCGTATGAAAGAAGGTCTTTTGCGTTTGTATATTCCGGGACTATATATCTGCCGGGGAATCTTACATTACCCCACACAGCAACTTTAATATTTACAGATTGAGGATCGGAATAATCATAAACTGCACCTTGCGGACTTTGTTTTAACATCCCATAATCAATACCGATTTTTGTATCGTTTGATTGAGCAAAATTCTGAACACCTAAAACGAGTAAAGAGATAAAAAAGAAATAAACTTTCATTTGCAATTATTTTCCCAAATTTTATATGTTAAGATAGTAAATAGCAATAACTCGACAAAAGTTCCTAATCACAATTTTAAGGAGATTTTCCATGAGGCGACGAGACTACTGACTAACCCCAATGCTGGGCCCAAAATTAATAAAACAAAAGTATTATTCAAAAGATTAGGCAATTGACTAAAAAAATAATCTCTAATAAAAATCTCAGAAGCATAAAGGATAGAAATCGCTAAAAAACCGGAAAGGAATCCGATAATCATCCCGTTTAATAAAAGCGGAAATTTAATAGTGAAAAGTGACCCACCGACTAATTTCATCGTCTCAATTTCTTCTTTCCTACTTTCAATAATTAAACGAATTGTCGAAAAAATGACGTAAAACGCAATTAATGAGAGAAGAATTCCAAGCCCTGTGATATATTTTTGAAATGTTTTTAAATAAAAGAGCATTTTTTGGTAAATAGCATTTGGGAATACTGCATCATCAACTTCACTAAACTTTTTTATACTTTTTAATAGAGATGGGAAATTTATATTTCCTCCGCTCGTTGTTCTAATAATAAAACTAGCTGGCAAAGGATTATAGTCAAGAATAGTTCTAAAATCTTCACCAGTGTCTTTTACAAATTTTTCAGCAGCTTTTTCTTTTGAAATAAACTCAATTGATTGAACATTATTAAGTTTTTTCAAATTACTTTTTAGATTTTCTTTCTGAACTTCCGTTAATCCTTCTTTCAAATAGACTTGTACTTCAAATTGATTTTGCAAGTAGGTTTCTATCGAATGAGAGATATCTACGGATAATAGCGAAACAGCAATCAATAATAAGCCAACGGTAGTTGAACTTAAAGAAAAAAAGAACGATAACTTCGCTCTTCGGTTTGAACGGATTGCTTCTTTAATTAAAAATAGTACCATCTTAAAAATTCGATTCGTCTATCCATCTTATTAATTTCCACTTTCCGGAAGTTGCTTGTCTTTTCAAGCTTACATTTACTCTCCCGTCAACTCGTATAATGTCTGTCGGATTAAAAGTTATTGTTAAGTTAAAGCCCCGAACAATATTTGCTTCGGAAGAATCCTCGGTTGAAGCAATAATATTATTCCAAATTAAATCGAGCCGCTCGGCATTTTGAAATAGTCCGTAAGAAACTTTCATTTCCTCTTCTCTTCCCCAACTTACATCGAAACTTAAATCATAATCGCGATAAGAAAACAAAAAATCGTCGCTAAGGATTTGTCCATAAATTGTTGTATCATGAAACGTGTAGGCATTTTGCAAATTTTGAAAAACGCTTTCAATTTTGGTTAAGTCAACTGCCGATCCCGTTGATTCGCTCCCATCTAACGAAGGAGCAAAAGGATTTTTACATCCGGCGATGCTGATAAAAAAAAATAAAATTAAAATAATTTTTTTCATTTCAATTTGGTGAATAAAAACCTTTCAACTCACTCCAGCTATCATGTTGCGAACTTTCAATATCGCGCCACAAATAAATTGACCATATCTCGCGCGAATCACGAATCAAATAAAATTGAAGGTCACCTTCATAATTTTTTGGAATGCCATCAATACGAGGAACCACAAGAAAATAACTTGCCGAATAAGCTATGCTGTTGTCACCTGAGAAGGAAGAACTCTCATTGTTTTTTGTAAAGGTAATTGGCAGATCCTTTCCAATATGAGAAATTAAATTATTGAGAAATTGTTCTTCGCTTTTCTTCGACCATCCGTTAAGTAAAACCGGATACTTTGAACTTGATCCTGCGGAAGGAATAAATTGATATTCTTTCCCTGAAAAAGAAGAATCTGAAAAACAGTTCAAATAGTTTTGAACATTTTTTTCGGATAATGAATTCGTGAAATTTTCCAGTAAAATTTCCGGTGTGACTGCTGATTTGTAATTAGAACGCGGTTGTACTGGCTGCTCAGGATCGCGTGTATTAAATAAATCGCAACCATTAAAAAAAATAATTAAAAAGAAAAGAGAGACTAATTTTTTTTTTTGCATAAGAGTATTAATCTAGATGAAGATATTTCGTTAAATGCATCTCCGGTGTAACTTCCAAAAATTATTTCAGTCGACAAGTTGTTTTTGGTCAACGCGTTAAACAATTCTTTTTTAGAATAAAGGCGGACCGACTCACGATAGTTTTTCCTATTTCCATTTTGAATAAGTACAATTTGTTTAACTACGTTATTTCCTTCAATTTTCCTTGTCTGCTCAATAACCATATCATCTATCATATTTTTTGAGAACGGGATCAAATTTTCTTTTACATATTCTGCATTGAGAAAATCGAAGACAAAAATTCCATCTTCGGAAAGGAGTTTTTCTACATTTGCGAAAAGTGCAAAATTGTCTTCATCTCTATCAAAATAACCAAAACTTGTAAAAACGTTAAGAATTAATTCAAACTTCTCAGAAAAAAAGACTGTGCGAATATCATCTTTAATGAACTTTGCATGCAAACCATTTTTTTTTGCCTCATCAACAGCTACCGAAAGAAGTTTTGCACTTTGGTCAACTCCGGTAACTTGAAAACCCATTTTCGCCAATAGTAAAGCATGCCGACCCGCTCCACAACCTAAATCTAAAACTTTTGCCTTACCGGATAGATTAACCTTACCGAGTATAAAAGAAATTAAAGTTTCTGCTTCTTCATTATTTCTGTGCTTGTAAACGGTCAAATATTCTTCCGATTCGAACCATTCTTCAAACCAACGTTTCATTAAAGAAGGCCTCTGTTAGAGACGGCGCGCGCAATTGTAGCTTCATCGGCAAATTCTAAATCGCCGCCAATGGGCAAACCACGTGCAATTCGTGTTACTTTAATATTTAGCGGTTGAAGTAATTTCCCAAGATAAAGAGAGGTAGCATCTCCTTCTGTATCAGGATTTAATGCAAGAATAATTTCAGAAACTTCCTGGTTTTTAAGTCTATTGAGAAGTTCATTAATTTTTAGTGACTCCGGTCCAATTCCGCTTAACGGAGATAGTACTCCGGAAAGGACATGATAAACACCGTTAAACTCGTTAGTTCTTTCAATGGCTATAATATCACTGGCTTCTTCAACAATACAAATAACTGAATTATCTCTCTTTGTGCTTGTACAAATTTCGCAAACATCAAATTCCGTTATATTAAAACAGACAGAACAAAATTTTAATTTATGTTTCAGATTAGAAATTGCCTCGATAAGTTTTTCAACTTCATCGTTTGGCTTTTTTAAAAGATAAAGAGACAATCTCTGGGCGGTTTTCTTTCCGATTCCCGGGAATTTGCTGAATTCTTCTATAGCAATCTGCAATGGTTCGGAAATATTCACTTAAAACCCCGGGATGTTTAAACCGGGAGGGATCATTCCCTTTGTCAGTTTTCCCATTTCATCTTCCGACATTTTCTCAGCGGATTCTAGGGCTTTATTAACTGCGGCAACAACCAAGTCTTCCAAAAATTCCTTCTCGTCAGGGTTGATGACTTGTTTATCAATCTCAATTGAAACAATTTTTTTGTTTCCGCTTGCAACTGCTTTTATAATACCACCGCCGGCTTCCGCTGTAACGGTTCTATTAGCTAACCCGGCTTGGGTCTTCTGCATTTCTTCCTGTAACTTCTGAACCTGGCGAAGCATATCCTGCATTCCACCTTTCATTGAACCTCCGAACTGTTTTTAAGCATTTGTATTAATTTTTGTGCAAATATAAAACAATCAATTGACTTTTTATACTTTGATTTTATAATTTTTTGATAAATTTTTGCCTAACATCATTTATATTGTACCAACAAAATTTCAAATACTGTGAGCCAGAGGTTCATCAGCATTTCACTGAAAGGAAAAAACAAAATCGTTACAGAAATGACGTTTGACGATTTTTTCGTTATCGACGAAAAAATCAAGAAAAAAATTAAAGACTACGGAGTACTCTCCGCTAAGGTAAATGCTTTTTTTCACGAATATGTGAAAGAATACCATATTCCAACAGCGTTTGAACATACTCTTGAAAACGGTAATCTAAAATTTTCATCTGTAACGGTTCTTCCTGTTTATATAAAAATTTTAAATGCCAGCAATAATGATATTGAGAAAGTATTTTCTTTAACAAAAAATACTCCGCTTCAAGTTCCTGTTTTTGAAAACTATCTAAGTGAGGATTCTAATTACCAACTAAACGACCACCACATTATTTCTTTTAATATTCTTCCTTTGGCAGATTTTAAAATGATGGGAAGGATAGCCACTAAAGTAAATGTCATCCTCAAATCCTTCTTTGAGAGAAGGAACCTTTTTTTAAGCGAAATGAATTGCACTTTCGGCAAGTGCGGAGAAAAAGTTGTTTTACTTGGTCAGTTTTCTCCTCATCTCATAAAACTTCTCCCGAAAGATGAGCCGGAAAATGAGTTTGAGTTATCAACTCCTTCATCAATTAAAAAATATTTAGAACTTTTTCAAGAAAGTGTACAACGTTAAATGTTTACGAAATACGGATACAATACAATAAGTCTAGTTCTGGTAATTTGCCTGATACTCGCAACAACAAGTTTTTTCATCAACTCGGTTCCTGTAAGGATTTTACTTTCGGCGCTGGCAATTTTTTTACTTGTTTTTACGCTAAATTTTTTTCGCGATCCCGAACGCATAACACCAGACGGTGAAAATATTGTGATCTCCCCAGCTGACGGCACAATCCTTTTTGTTAAAGAAGTAACGGAAGAAAAATTCATAAAGGGAAAAGCAAAACAAATTTCGATCTTTATGTCTCCTCTCAATGTTCATGTTAACCGAATTCCGATTACAGGTAAAGTTGAATATTTGCAATACTACAAGGGAGAATATTTAGTTGCTTATGATGACAAAGCTTCAGAAAAAAATGAAAGAAATGAAATCGGAATAACGGGCAAAACTGGAAAAGTGCTCTATACGCAAATTGCAGGTTTCGTTGCAAGAAGAATTGTTTCGGAACTTAAATTAGGTGATACCGTGGTTGTTGGAAAAAGATTTGGAATGATTAAATTTGGCAGTCGGGTTGATGTTATTGTTCCAGAAACTTTTACAACTTCATTAAAAAAAGGAGATCCTGTTTTTGCTGGAGAAACTATTTTATTTGTCCGCCAAAGGCGGATGAAATGACATTACAAAGCATGAAACCAACAAAACGAATTTTTCCAAATTCGTTTACATCTCTAAATCTCCTTTGTGGATTTTTGTCAATATTAGAAATAGCACAGCAAAATTACGTTTTAGCCGCATGGCTGATTGGCGCAGCAGCTATCTTTGATGCCCTCGACGGAGTTGCCGCTAGAATTACAAAATCCAGTAGCCAATTTGGTGTTGAGCTTGATTCACTTTCCGATGTCGTTAGTTTTGGTGTCGCACCGGCTTTTTTAATTTATGAAATCGGATTAAAAAGATTAGACACTCTTGGAATTATCTTTGCCGGAATTTTTTTATTGTGCGGAGCTTTCAGATTAGCAAGATTCAATACCCAATTAGTAGGATTTAAAAAAG
The DNA here is from genome assembly GCA_023229425.1 of Ignavibacteriaceae bacterium. Classification (GTDB taxonomy): domain Bacteria; phylum Bacteroidota; class Ignavibacteria; order Ignavibacteriales; family Ignavibacteriaceae; genus UBA1563. Next base: position 145,659 of record JALNZG010000004.1, on the reverse strand, counting down.
AATATTTCGTGGGGTTGCCCATCCCGACCGCTGCATTAACCATCGCCGCGTATATTCTAGTATTTACAACCGACAATTATTTGTCTTCTTCATATAGTTTTTATACTAGTGCACTTGTTCTCACACTATCATTCCTGATGGTCAGCAGATTTCGATATGAAACTTTACCCCATCTTACCGTACGCGGAGTTAAGGAAAAGCCATTTCATTTTTCTTTTATTATCATTAGTGTAGTGTCGCTTTTGTTAACCAATGGGAAATCAATTTTCTTAATCTTTCTTTTCATTGTTCTCTTTGGTATTTTTAATTCAGTTTATTTGAAGTTAAAAAAAAATAAGTAAGGCTTACATTGTACCAAGCAAAAGTTATTATAAAACGGAAAAAATCCATATTGGACCCACAGGGGAAAGCCGCCGAACACGGTGCTGTTTTACTCGGATTCAAAAACATTACGAATGTAAGAATTGATAAACAAGTTGAATTCCTTGTTAATGTTTCCGATTTAGAAACCGCTAATCAGGAAGTTTCCGAATTTTGTGTTAAACTTTTAAGTAATCCCACAATGGAAGATTTTGAAATTAATTTAGAAAAAATTAATGAGGCTTAAATTCGGTGTGGTTGTTTTTCCAGGCTCCAATTGCGATCACGATTCGTATAATGTATTAAAACATATTTTAGATCAGGAAACGGTTTATCTTTGGCACAAGGATACCGATTTACAAAATTGTGATGTAATTATTTTACCCGGCGGTTTTTCGTACGGCGACTATATTAGAACCGGCGCCGTTGCCAAACTCTCTCAGATAATGAATTCAGTAATTGATTTTGCGAACAAAGGTGGAATAGTGTTTGGCATTTGTAACGGCTTTCAAATTTTAACTGAATCCGGTCTGCTGCCCGGAACATTAATCAAAAATAAAAACTTGAAATTTGTTTGTAAAGATGTTTATGTTACTGCAGTTAATGGAGACTCAATATTGACAAAATCTCTTGCGAAAAAAACATTGATGACACCAATAGCGCACGGCGATGGAAATTATTTTACAGATGAAGAAACGTTGAAATCGATAGAAAAGAATAATCAAATTCTTTTTAAATATTCTTCCGATAAAGGAGAAATTTCTGAAACTTGCAATCCAAACGGCTCAATAGAAAACATCGCCGGTTTAATGAATAAAAACGGAAACGTTTTTGGTATGATGCCGCATCCTGAAAGAAGCAGTGATGTCTTGCTTGGCAAAACCGACGGTTTGCAAATTTTTAATTCTTTATTACAAAATTTTATTAACTAGAAGGATCAATCATGTTTAGTAATATTGGACTACCCGAAATACTCATCATCATGTTTGTGTTAGTGCTTTTATTTGGCGCTAAAAAAATTCCTGAGCTTGCACAAGGTATCGGCAAAGGAATGAAAGAATTTAAAAAAGCCATTAAAGACGAAACCGGTGAGAATAAAATCTCCGATAAGAATCAATCATCAGACAAAAAAGATTAACCTATGTTTGGCAATATCGGTGCAACGGAAATTATTGTAATTGCAGTAGTTGCTCTTCTTCTCTTCGGTCCGAAAAAACTTCCTGAACTGATGCAAAGCGTCGGAAAAGGGATTAAAGATTTTAAAAAATCTCTTAACGAAGTTGAAGAAGAAATTAAAAATTCAGTTGATGATAAGAAATAACCCGCACACTTTCCTATTCTAAAACTGCAAGAGGATTTTTTGATTACTTATAAAAATTATAGCGAAAAATTACGACTTCTTAAAGAAGGCAAATTGTCTTTAGTAGAAAATGTCACGAGTTTTCTTTCAAGAATTGAAGAACGAAAAAATTTAAATGCTTTTACTTTCCTTTTTGCCGAAGAAGCTTTGCAAAAAGCAAACGAAGTTGAACAGAAAATTGCATGCGGCTCGCACGGTAAACTTGCTGGAATGGTCGTTGCCGTAAAAGATGTGCTTGCTATAAAAGATAAACCGCTTACCTGCTCCTCAAAAATTTTAGAAAACTTTACTTCACTTTACACGGCAACAGCAGTACAAAAATTACTTGACGAAGATGCTATTATTATTGGCAAAACAAACTGTGATGAATTTGCAATGGGATCATCGAATGAAAATTCCGCATTCGGTGCGGTAAAAAATCCGGTTGACGAAACCCGTGTTACCGGCGGTTCAAGCGGTGGATCGGCTGCTGCAGTTGCGGCAAATCTTTGTGATATTTCTTTAGGGACAGATACAGGCGGCTCAATTCGCCAGCCTGCGGCATTCTGCGGGATTTACGGATTGAAACCAACCTATGGGCTCGTCTCCCGTTTTGGATTAACCGCATTCGCATCTTCTTTTGACAGTATTGGTCCGTTTGCGAATTCGATTGAAGATATTGCTCTGGTTTTGGAAGTACTTTCCGGATATGATAAAAACGATTCAACTTCAATCAACACAGAAAATAAATCATACTCAAATTTGATCAACAATAATCAACAGAAATTAAAAATCGGAATTCCGAAAGAATATTTTGCCGAAGGATTATCTTCTGAAATAAAAAAACAAATTGAATTGGTAATTCATAAATTAAAAGAAATGAATTTCTCAGTTGAAGATATTTCCCTTCCCCACACAGAGTTTGCGATTGCAACATATTACATTTTAACAACGGCTGAAGCTTCTTCAAATCTTGCCCGATTTGATGGAGCGAGATATGGATACCGTTCGAAACAAAGTTCATCATTAGTAAAAATGTACAAAGCTTCCCGCTCAGAAGGATTTGGAAATGAAGTAAAGCGCAGAATTATGCTTGGAACTTATGTTTTATCATCCGGTTATTACGATGCTTATTATAAAAAAGCTCAACAGGTAAGAAGAAAGATAAAAGAAGATTTCATCAACGCTTTTTCTCAAGTTGATGTTCTGCTAACCCCCACAACTCCAACTACTGCTTTTAAGTTGGGTGAAAAAACAACCGATCCGATTGAGATGTATTTAAGCGATATTTTTACAACCTCTGCAAATCTCGCCGGAATTCCTGGAATCAACATTCCAATTGGTAAAGATAAAAACAACCTGCCGATAGGTTTGCAGTTATTAGCAAATCAATTTGAAGAAGAAAAACTTTTACAGCTTGGATCAATTTTAGAAAAAGAAATTCTTATAAATTAAGTTTTTCATTTTTCTTTTGAGATTCTTCACTTAATACTTTTTTATAAGCGACCATTTTTTTCATAAGATTACCGTCACTTAGTGAAAGCATCTGCACAGCTAATAAACCCGCATTCTTAGCTTGATTAATTCCAACAGTTGCAACCGGAACTCCAGCAGGCATTTGCACTATTGAAAGCAGTGAATCCAATCCATCTAATGATTTTGATTTCACTGGAATACCAATTACCGGCAGCGGAGTATAAGCCGCCGTAATACCGGGCAGATGTGCTGCCCCACCGGCGCCTGCAATAATTATTTTCATCCCTCGCTTTTGCGCTGCGCTTGCAAAACTTGCTAATATTTCCGGTGAGCGGTGAGCCGAAATCACTTTTACTTCAAATAGAATTTTAAATTGCTGTAAAACATCGGTTGCTTCTTTCATTACCGGTAAATCGGAATCACTTCCCATAATTACACCGACAATTGGTTTTTGTGTTTTCATAATTTCCTCTTTTTTAATTGAATATTACGTGCAGAATGAATTCTGCGCTACGAAAAATAATTTGTTAAATGTTTTTCCAATCTATCTTTTTAATTTGATTTCCATCTGATTGTAATATTATCGCTCCTTCATCATCCGTTCGGAGGATTTGCGAATGAAGTTTATTCAATCGTTCTAAAACAACTTGCGATGGATGACCAAATTTATTTTGCTCGCCAACGCTAACTAAACTAATATTTGGCGTAATAAAATTAAGAAAATTTTCTCCGGAACTTGTCTTGCTTCCGTGATGTCCGATCTTTAATACATCACTATTTAGAAAATTTCTCCAATGAGAAGTTAAATAATTTTCCATTTTTATATGTGCATCACCGACAAAAAGAAATGAAGTTTTTCCATAAACAATTTTAAGAATACCGCAGCGGTCATTGATTTTATTGTTTTTGAGCGGCGGTTGATGAGTATCTACCAGCGAGTAAATTTTACAATCAGCGTCACCCAAAACTTTGTTACGATAATATTGTGGAGCGATATTATGAATGGTGAGCCATTGTTCATAATTGAAATCGTTTTTATCGGTTGAGTCAATATCCGGTTTGAAAATTTCTTTAATTCTTTTTTCTTCAACAAGCGATACAAAGCCGGCGAAGTGGTCGTTATCCATATGAGAAATCATTCCGTAATCAATTTGTGAGATTCCAAGATAATCAAGCAAGGGAATGATCACGCGTGCACCGTTATCATAATTAAATTGTGAACTTCCCGCATCAACTAAAATAGTTTTGCGGTTTGGGAGTTTTATAAGAAAGGCATCCCCTTGCCCGACATCAATCATCATTACTGAAAGCTTACCATCCGGTAAAATATCTTTGTTATCAAGTGAGCAAAAAACAACGATGTTGATTGCAACTATAAAAATTAAAAGCAACTTTGTAAACATCTGTTTCATATAACGCAAAGTAAAGATCAAGAAGAAGAGAAAACCATAAAAGATAAATGAATCTAGCAAAGTAAAATTTGGTACGCGAATAAAAGAAAAATCTTGTGTCGCTGATATTTTTATTAACCAATAAAGGAAAGCAATTAATCCATTTCCAGCCGAGGCAAAAATGTCGGCAGCTTGAAGTGAAACAGTCGAAACAAATAATGTTAACAAACTGTTAGCAAGAATTATTGAAATTCCCGGAATAACAAAAAGGTTTGAAATCAACGCAATAATTGAAATTTTTCCAAAATAATAATTTGTGAAAGGAAGCACTCCAATCTGTGCCGCCACTGACATGAAGAACATCACCAAAAGCGATTTGGCAAATTTATTTTTCAAATTTAATCCTTTCATCCAATTTGAAAAATATGGGTAGAGCCCAATGGTTGCCAAAACGGCAACAAACGATAATTGAAATCCTGGATCAAAGAGCTGATTCACATCCATCACTAAAATTACTAATGCAGCTATAGCAATTGAGTTCCATGCATTAAATTCTCTGTTAGATAAAGAAGCTGCAAATACTACAAATGCCATTATTGTGGCACGCAATACGGCTGCCTGAAATCCCGTAATCAATAAAAAGAGAATGAGTGTAACCACTGTTAAGGCTGTGCGGAGATAAATATTTACTCTTCCAAACAAGATGATAAATATGACTGCAATAAAACCTACTTGCTGCCCGGAGACCGCAAGAACATGTGCAACACCGGAATTTATAAACTCCATTTTAGTTTCATTATCAATTTCACTTTTATCTCCCAGTAGCAATCCTTTTATTAATCCAACAGCCTGCGGTTTATGCAACTCGTCAATTTTTTCAGCAATACTTTTTCTTACTGAAAAAATCAATGAAGGAAAAGGAGAAATAGTAGAACGAAGTATCTCAACATCTTTTGGATTTTTAACTGAAAGAAATCCCGTTATTCCTTTCTTCAATAAATATGTCCGATAATCAAATTCTCCCGGATTGCGAGTATTCTTCCCTTTATTGTACACTCCTTTTATCGATACCACATTTCCTGGATTAAGTTTTTTGTAGAGATTTAAGAATTCATTTATCTCTCCGGCTTTAACACGACAAATAATGACATACTTTCCCGTTACTTTTTTAGTTGCAGTTATAATTGAATCAGTAACAAGTTTAAATTTAAAATCATTTTTTCGTTTCATCTCAATATCTGAAATTCGTCCAACCATTTTAATATCTCTTACAAATTGCTCTTCAACAGGATAATGAACTTCATCTTTATTTTGGAAATAAAACAAAAGCATTCCGAAAAGGAAAACTGGAAATAAGGAATAAGTGAAGGAAGGAATTTCCACAATCTTTGTTTTAAATATCTTCATCAAAATAACTGAAGAAGCAATTGAAAAAAGAAAAGCAAACCCAAGGATATATAAACCAATTTGAAAAACAGATTGGACAATTATTCCAAAAACAAATCCGATTGTTATACTGATTAAAGGATAATGCTTCAACATAGATTTTTTAGAATTGCATTTTTAATATCGGATAAGTCGAAAATACTTTCTGAAATGATTTTCGCTTTTCTACCTGCCGTTATCAACAAAGACGGATTTTTAGTATGTGTTTTCACTGAGAGGTCTTCAAAATTCCCATGATCTGAACAAAGAATGATCGAAAGTTTTTCTTCATCAAATTGAGTAAAAATCGTATAAAGAAATTCATCAAGAGTTTTGAGTGTTGATTCTGTGTCCTCATCATATCTTCCGTGTCCGAGATGATCGGTCAAAAAATACTCAAATGCTGTGAAAGAATTTTTGTAAGAAATATTAAGTAGATTTTCCGCCGCAAGTTTCGCTGATATTATTGGAAGATCGTATCCCAGTTTTTTATTCCACCGCGCATTGGTGATTTCTGCCGTAAGAGCATTGCCCGTCACCACATCATCATAACCGTTAAGATGCATTCCATTTAGCGTACAGCTTAAGGTTGTAACGCTTAATCGCTTTTTACCGGAATTTATATAATCAAAAAATAATTGAGGATAAGCATTTGCAAACATCACTTTTTCATCTTTGTCAAAAAAATATTTGAAAATGTTTTCTTCTTTAATTATCGGGATAAGCGTTGAATACGGGAATGGTCCGAAGTGCTGATTAATAATTTGCGGGGCTTTTACTCCACAAAAAATAGATGTTTGCCCCGTGCCGCTTTGTGGAAGTCCTTCTATTCCCATTAAAGAATCAACCGGGGAAAGAAATATTTTTCCGTTTGTTAAAAATTGATTTTCAAGATGCGGAATTTCACCAAATATTTTTCCAAATGTTTGAAAACCATATTTGAAAAACGGATTCCACTCATAATCTTTCTTTCCGATTCCTACACCGTCAAGAAAAAGAAAAAGAATATGATGACCTGATTTTTCCATTTTACTGTTTCACTTTAGATTCCACCATAATAGTAACGGGACCATCATTAACTATTTTCACTTGCATCATTGCACCGAATATTCCGGTTTTAATTTTTGTTTCACCCAAATTATGCTTTAGTCTTTTAATAAATTTTTCGTATAATGGAATTGCTATCTCCGGTTTAGCCGCATCAATAAAGCCCGGACGGTTTCCCTTTTGCGCATCTCCATATAAAGTAAATTGAGAAACAACTAATATTTCTCCGTTTATATCTTTTACTGAAAGATTCATTTTATCATTTTCGTCTTCAAAGATGCGCAAGTTGCAGCATTTATCTGCCACAAAATTAATGTCATCAATTGTATCGGTTGTTTTTATTCCGAGAAGAAGCACAAGACCTTTCCCTATTTCCATCATGTAATTATCGCTTTCAATTACGACAGAACCTTCACTCACCCGCTGAACTAACGCTTTCATTTCCATTCCCCTTTTATAACGCGGTCAATGTTGGAATAATCTTTCCTAATTTCAATCGAAGAAAAATTATGCAATTCAAAAAGTGATTTAACTTGAGCCGATTGCCCGGCTCCTAATTCAAAAAATATTTTCCCGTTTTCATTTAAATATTTTTTAGATGATTCAATTATTTTTCGATAGAATGTCAAGCCGTCAGAAAAATCTGTTACGGCAAAGTCCGGTTCATGCGCAATAATTTCTTTTTGCAGAGAATGAAATTCGAGCTGAGAAACATAGGGCGGATTGGAAACAATGATGTCCAACTTTCCATCGATAGGTAAAGATGAAATTAAGACGTCATTTTGCAAATAAGTGATTCTCTGCGACACATTATGTGTTTCTGCATTTTGTTTAGTAACGGTAAGCGCCTCAGAACTTTTATCAACAGCAAATATTTTCACATTCGGAAGATGTTTAGCTAACGTAACCGCGATAATACCGCTTCCAGTTCCTATATCTAAAATATTTAATTGAGTTTCTTTATCAGTTGAATTAAGTATTGTTTCAACCAGAATTTCGGTTTCCTGGCGCGGAATTAAAACGTCTTTATTTACAGAAAAGGTAAGTCCATAAAATTCAACATATCCTAAAATATATTGTAGCGGTTCACGATTTCCCCGCCGCTTCACGAATCCCCGGTAATTATCAACCTCTTCTTCTTTAACAGGTTTATCAAACGCTAGATAGAGATCTAATCTTTTACATTTTAATATTTCGGCTAACAACAGTTCGGCGTTTAACCTCGCGGAGTCAATTCCCTTTTGTTCAAAGAAATTTGTAGTTAAATTTAAGAGTTCAAGAATGGTATGCATACGTAAAATTTTTATTCAATTGAATTTGAAAAATTGTAAATTGCAACAAATTTTTTTTCTGTTCATGTTCAAAATAAGAAAGTATTCCCTTTTTAAGAAGTTAAATGAGTTTAGACAAAAGTAAAATAAATAGAATCCTCTGCATCAAGCTGCGCGGTATTGGAGATGTTGTTCTTTCAACAGTTGTTTTTGATAATTTATTAAAAGAATTCCCTAACGCTAAAATTGATTACCTAACCGAGCCACCGAGCAAAGCTGCATTAGAAAAACTTTCATTTTTAAATGATATTATTCTCTATAAAAGGGATGATACTTTTGCCGGATTAAAAACCATTGCAAAAGTTTTTTCCAACAAATATGATTTAGTTTTAGATTTTTACTCGAATCCAAGAACGGCGATGATAACTTATTTAAGCCGTGCGAAATACCGCGCCGGATTTCCTTACCGTGGAAGAACCTATGCGTATAATTTATTTGGTCCGGAAGAACGCAACAAATATCATGCAGCGCAGCTTCATATTGAATTTTTAAAAAGCATTGGAATAAAAACAGAATCCAGTAATCTTCATTTTGGGTTGGATGAAAAAGACATCTCTTTCGCAAAAGATTTTTTTATACATAATTTTAGTGGGAAAGATTTTATAGTTGTGCTTAGCCCAAGCGGCGGATGGGAATCGAAGAAATGTGACGCGTCTAAATTTGCAGAGATAGCCGATGCGATAAATGAAAAGTATCATGCAAAATTTCTTATTCTTTGGGGACCTGAAGATTACCAAGACGCAATTGCAATTCAAAGCAATATGAAAAGTCCTTCATTCCTCGCACCGAAGACGACTATACGCGAAGGAGCCGCTTTGATGCAAAAATCAAAATTAGTGATTGCTAATGACAGTGGACCGATGCACATTTCAACCGCTGTTGGAACGCCGGTTCTCAGTCTCCACGGTCCAACTAGTCCACGTTTACAAGGTCCCTTCGGTAATAAACATGAATGGATTAATCTTAGTGAGTTAGATTGTATTGAATGTAATCTCCTTGTCTGTCCAAAAAATCATGAATGTTTTAAAGACTTACCGGTTGAACGGGTATTGTCCAAAGTGGATTCGATAATCTCTAAAAATAAGATAGCTATTACCTCATGATTAATAATTCTTGCAACACCAAGATTGATTTTCAAAAGATCAGTAAAATTATGATAGTCCGTTTAGGAAAGATCGGCGATTTAGTTGTTACCTCATTCGTATTTGAAGTACTAAAAAAAACATTCCCGAAAATCGAAATTCATTTACTAACGCTTCCTTCCAACAAAGATGTGATAAAGTATAATCCTAATTTGACTAAAGTTTTCTACTCTAAAAAGAATCTTTCTCTATATTTTAGACTCTTCTTTATACGAAAAGAAAAATATGATATGATGCTTGATTTCAATGATAATCCGTCTTCTACAAGCGCTATGCTATTCAGATTTGTAAAAGCGCGGATCAAAGTTGGTTATGATTTCACAAAGTACAATCGAGTTATCAATTACAAAATCAAACCGCTTCGAAAAGAAAACACGCATATCATTGAGAGAATGAAAAATTTTCTAGCGCAATTGGGACTTGATGTTGATGAAAATCTTATAAAGCCTTTCTTCTATTTAGGTTCTGATGAACTTGCAGAAGTTCAGACAGAGCTAATGCCAACAGAAAATCACCACCTAATTATGATTAATCTTTCTGCTGGGGCAAAAATACGTTATTGGAGTGATGAGAAATGGATTTCGTTAATCCGATTGATCCAAGCCCACAATAATAATTTTTCAATTATTCTTCTTTCTACTGAAGAGGATTTTATTCACAAAGAAAAAATCGCCACTGCTCTTAAACTTAAAATATATAATCAAGGAATGTTTACATCAATTCAGCACTTTGCAGCCTATATCCAATGTGCAAAACTTTTGATTACCCCTGATACTTCCGCAGTACATATAGCCTCCGCATTAGGTATTCCTACACTAGCTCTTTTTCCAAATCCTGAGTGGAATTTCGTTAGTTGGCAACCCTATCGTGTTGCTAACCGTGTAATTAAATCGTTAACTGAAAATGTAAATGATATTTCAGTTGAAGAAGTTTTTAGTAAATTTAAAAGTCTTATTAACGAAATAGGTTTAGCATAAATGATGAAGAAAGAGAAACTTTATCCGATTCCGTCTTGTAAAAATTTTAACGGTTATAAACCATGTTTCCCGGATCATAATTGCTGGGAACACGGATGTAAAGAAAATAAACCGATGGGAAAGAAAATTTTAATTATAAATCTTGATGCCATGGGCGATGTGTTAATGACAACCGCACAGTTGAAAAGTATAAAGAAGAAGTTTCCCGAATCTTCCATTTTTTGGATTACGCTTAAACCCGCTGATCAACTTCTCATGAACAATCCTTATGTCGATCAAGTTTTCAAATATGATTTTGAATCACTATCCATTCTTCAGCAAATGGAATTCGAGTACGCTTACAACATTGATAAATCGCAGCGCTCGGCTTCACTGTTGAATTCAGTTTCCGCAAAACACAAACTTGGATTTGGACTTAACACAGACGGCAAAATTATTCCACTCAACAACGGCGCCTTTTATAACTATCAACTTGGAATGGACAATCATTTAAAATTTAAAGTGAATCAACGTACCGGACAAGATTATCTTTCTGAAACTCTTGAACTCGATTATGAACGAAATGATTATGTTTATCAATTCTCTGATGAAGAACTTGAGTTCCAACAAAAATATAAAAATGAAGTTGGACTTGAACAGCACGATTTGATGATTGGTTTTAACACAGGCTGTTCAAATCTTTTCCCGAATAAAAAAATGACCGTTGAACAACACATCCAGGTTATCGAACAATTACTGAATCATAAAAAATTTAAAATTCTTTTATTCGGCGGACCGGAAGACACAAAACGAAACGAGCAAATTGCACAACCGTTTGGAGATAAGATTATCAATACCCCAACCACTATGGGGTTACGACGCGGAGTATGTTTTGAAAATCTCGCCGACTTAATTATCACCGGCGATTCTTTTGGAATGCATATTGCGATTGCTCTAAAAAAATATGTCATTGCATGGTTTGGACTTAGCTGCTGGACGGAAATTGATTTGTATGACCGCGGCGTAAAACTTTATCCCAAAGATTTATTTTGTTCTCCTTGCTGGAAGAAATCTTGTCCATATGGCTTAGAATGTGTTCAGCAAATTGATTTAAAACGAATTGAAAATGAAGTGGCAAACTACTTTGATTCCAAAGCAAAACAATAATATGGATTTGTTTTTTTCGTTTGCAAAAAGAATTAATCGGCCTCTTCTCCTTGATGGAGCGATGGGAAGTCTTCTTCAACAAAAAGGGATTAAATCGCATCCACAACTCTGGATGTCAATGGCGAATCTAACACATCCGAAAGAAGTTCTTAAAGCGCATCAAGCATATATCAAAGCGGGCGCCGATATAATTACAACCAATACTTTTCGCACTAATCCAGTTTCGATTAAAAAATCAAATGAAATAATTAGTGGTTTTGACTTTGTTCAAAAAAGTGTGAAACTTGCCAAAACGGCAGTTGGAGATAAACAAATTATAATTGCCGGATCAAATCCCCCGGCAGAAGATTGTTATCAAGTTAAAAGAACGATTTCAAAAAAAGAAATCGAAGCCAATCATGTAGAACATATTGAATATCTTATAACTTCCGGCTGCAATTTTATTTTGAACGAAACGCAGAGCCATTTAGATGAAATTCTTTTTGTCGCTAAGTTCTGTAATAATAATTCAATTCCTTATGTGATGAGTTTATTCTTTACAAATAAGCTCAAGTTATTAAGCGGGGAAAATCTCTTTGATGTAATTAGAACGATTGAAGAATTTAGTCCGCTCGCAATTAGTTTGAATTGTATCTTACCAAAGACATTTCAAAAAGTATTTCGGAAACTAAACAAAGATAAATCATGGGGATTTTATTTGAACTGCGGAAGCGATGCTTTCAATCATGAAAACATTACTTGCGGTATTTCTCCGATAGACTATTCACAAGAAGTAAAAAAGTATTTAAAAAAGAATCCGATTTTCATCGGCTCATGCTGCGGTTCTTCGCCAAATCATACCAAAGAATTGCAAAAGCTTTTAGATGAAAAAAATAGTAATTAAATCGCCGGCAAAAATTAATTTTGGTTTAAATGTTGTGTCAAAACGTGATGACGGGTTCCATGACATTGAAACAATTTTTTATCCCGTTGAACTGCACGATGTTTTAACTTTCGAAAAAGCAGAGAGATTTTCTTTCACCTGTAATGATAAGTCAATTCATAATGATGAAAACAATCTAGTAATAAAAGCCGCTCGATTAATAGAGCTGTTAGTGAAGCAAGAAATTAATGTTTCAATTACGCTGGAGAAAAATATTCCGATCGCCGCCGGTTTAGGCGGTGGCAGTTCAAATGCAGCGCATACACTGCTATCAATTAATGAATTATTCGCGCTTCAAATAAGTGAAAAAACATTAAAAGGATTCGCACTTCAACTCGGTTCAGACGTCCCATTTTTTCTTCATCCCGTTCCTTCATTTGCCACTTCGCGCGGTGAAATACTTTCTCCAATCAATTTTGAAATTGCTAAACCAATTCTGTTAGTAAATCCGGGAATTAACATTTCAACTAAATGGGCGTATCAAAATATTACTCCCAAAGAACCGGAATTTTCTCTCTCATCATTGCAGTCAAATTCTTTCCATAATATTTCTTCTCTTAATGGAAGAATAGTAAATGATTTCGAAGAAATTGCATTTGCAACCCATCCGCAATTAGCTGAGATTAAAAAAAACATGTTTGAGTTGAACGCGGAGTTCGCTTTGATGAGTGGAAGTGGTTCAACGATGTTTGGCATTTTTCCGGATGATAATTCAGCTCAAAGTGCATCAAAGCATTTTTCAAAAAACTATTTCACATATTTACAATGAAAATATATTTAATCTCAGGATTACTCACTTCAATACTTTTTCTTTCAATTCATTGCACATCAACTTCCTTTAACATTCACTCGCGCACAGAATGGAATGCCAGTGAACCAAAAGCCTACAAATCTCAAGTTCCGGTAAGGATCACCATTCATCATGAAGGTGAAATTTTCAACCCGGAAAAAGAATCGAGCGAACATCACATAAAAAATATTCAAACATGGGGAATGGGTGAAGCGCGAAATTGGAGCGATATTCCTTATCATTTTTTAATTGATCCTGACGGAAATATTTTTGAAGGGAGAAATGTTTTTACCGCTGGAGAGACAGCTACCGAATATGACCCGGAAGGGCATTTGCTTATTACGTGCCTCGGGAATTTTGAAGAACAAAAAGTAATCGATAAACAATTAGATGCTTTAATTAATCTCACTGCTTACTGCTGCAAGAAATATCAAATTGACCCTTCGACTATAAAAGCGCATAGAGATTTTGCAAAAACATTGTGCCCCGGGAAAGATTTATACCGCTATTTGGAAAGTGGTTATCTTGAAAACGAAGTTATAAAGAGAATTAAGTAACAGCCGATTCGAGAAATTCAACATAACCTTTGTCAGCATTAATTTTAGTTCTTATTCCGAAAGGAATAGTGTAATTCGCTTTGCGGTGTCCGTGCGGAAAATTTTTAATAACGGGAAAATGTAAATCACCTAAATAATTCTGAAGGACTTCATCTAAAGTCAATGTTTTTTTATCGGCATCTTTTTCTTCACAATCAGAAAATTCACCTAAAAGTAAACCGGATAGCTTTCCCAATATTCCTGAAATTGAAAGTTGATTCAACATTCTATCTATCTTATAAGGTGCTTCATCAATATCTTCTAGAAAAAGAATTTTGTTCCTCAATTTTGGCAAATATGGTGTGCCTAATAATGAAAGAATCAACGAGAGATTCCCTCCTATAATTTCACCGTCAGCTTTTCCTTTCTTTATTGATTGAAGAGTTTCACCTTCAGGAAGAATTACTTTCCCCATTTTTTTCGTTGAGGTTAATGTCCGCCAAAAATTTTCTTCGGTATATCGATTTATTTCTGAATGGAAATCTACAGCAAGCATTGGTCCGGCAAAAGTTACAAGATTTGCTTTGTGAAAAAACGCAAGCTGAAGTGCGGTGATGTCGGAATAGCCAACAAATATTTTGGGATTTTTGCTTATGAGCCGATAATCAATTTTATCAAGGAGTCTTGGAGATCCGTAACCACCGCGAACGCAAACAATCGCTTTAATTTTACTGTTAGCAAACATGGCGTGCAAATCTTCAACCCGTTCTTCGTCTGATCCGGCAAGATAACCTGAATATTTGCCAACATTTTTTCCAACCTCAACATGATAGCCGAGTTTTTCAAAATAGGTTACGCCTTTGTTAATGCGGTTCAAATCATCCGGCGAAGATGCAGGAGAAATTAATCCGATGGTATCCCCATTGCAAAGGCTTTGCGGTTTTTGTGCTTTCATGAAAATTCCCTTGGTTAGAAATTTTTTAACGCTTCCTCTTCCGAAGAATAAATTGCAAACAATTTATGGAATCCTGAAATTGAAAATACTTCAAGGATTTGTTCATTCAACGATGAAAGAGCAAGCGCTCCGTTTTTTTGCTGCAACAATTTTGTAAGAACTATAAGTACACGCAAACCTGCGCTACTTATAAAAAACAGTTCCGAAAAATCAATCAAGACTTTTTTTGCGCCCTTCTCAATTAATAAAGATGCTGTTTCTTGAAAACTTGTCGCATGGTTAAAATCAAGATTTCCTTTCGGAGAAAGAATAAGAATATCGTTTACTTCGCGTTGTGACATTTCCATTTGAACCTCTACTTGTTAAGTTATTATTTTTGAAATAGTTAAAATATTATTACCGTCTGTTCTCTTATATTCGAATGTATCCATTAATGTTTTTACCAAATATATTCCCATCCCTCCAGGTTTTCTTTCAGCTAAAGGAATATCTTTCGGTTCCGGTACTGTTAAAGGATTAAATTCTACACCATCATCAAGAAATTCTACAACTATTTTATCAACATAGCTATTTATTTTTATTTGTATTTCATGCGGTTTTTCATCCGGGAAAGAATAACTGATTGTATTAACTAATATTTCTTCCATCGCTAAACGAAGTTTATAAAGAACAGAGAGTGACAAGTTTTGCAAATTGCAGAAAGTGATGAACTGATGTATAACCTGAGATATTTCTTCCGGTGAGTTTTTTACAATAATTTCAAACCCACCGGTTGCTTGTTCATTCATAAACTAGTCGTTCTCCATCGGCTTGATCCACTTGATTACAAACGAAGTGATGTCATCTGACTGAGGAGCTGCACCGGAAAATTGCTTAACTTCTTTAACAGAATTCTGTACCAACTCTTTTGCTGAGCTCAATCGTTGTGAATCTAAAAATATTTCGAGACGATTCTCAGAATACAGTTTATCCAAATTATTCTGAGCTTCAGTGATCCCATCGGTATAAAGAAAAAGGGTATCATTTTCAACTAATTTTATTTTCGCCAATTGATATTGATAATTATCAATTACGCCGACTGCAATATCCCCTGTCTTCTCAATTTTCTTTATTTCGCCATTTAAAGAAACTATATAAGGTAAATTATGTCCGGCATTAACAAAATCAACTTCACCGTTTCTTAGATTAATTCTTCCAAAAAATATTGTTACGAACATGGATGAATCATTTTCAGTACAGAGATCGTTGTTCACTTTAGCAATAATTTCATTCAAAGGATAATCAATTGAAGTAGATGCTTTAATTAAAGTTTTTGCTACAGCCATAAATAAAGAAGCAGGAACGCCTTTTCCGGAAACATCGCCGATCGTGAAATAAAGAAAAGAATTTTCTAAAAGGAAAAAATCATAAAAATCTCCACCAACCTCTTTGGCCGGTACGATAGCGGCGTATATATCAAACTCAGAACGATTTGGGAACGCCGGAAATATTTTAGGGAGAATTCCCATCTGGATTTCGTGAGCAATTTTCAGCTCACTTTCCATTTTTTGTTTTGCCGCAGTTGTTTCCATTAAATTATCAATGTACTGCCGCAAAGAAATTTTCATAAAATTAAAAGAAGCTGCTAAATGACTGACTTCATCTTTTGAATTCATCTCCGGAATTGCTACATCAAAATTACCGGAGGCAATTTCATCGGTTGCAGCGGCTAATTTGGTAAGCGGTCTTGTAATACGATTTGCAAGGATGGTAATAGCAATAATGAGCAGAATTGCACCAAGCAGATTATACAACAAAATATATTTAGTTAATGCATTCAAGTCTTCCATCAATTCATCTTCGGGAATAACGATGCCAAGCGACCAATCATTCGTAAGCAATGGCATGTAGTATAATTGAATATCTTTCTTCTTAAGGAATTCTTTCAGTTTTATGAGATTGGATTCACCACGCAATGCTGCTTTCCCGAACTCTCTAATGGTTTGGTCTTTGTATTTCTCCGCAATGCTAAAAATAGTTTCGTTCATTATAAAATCTTTTGTAGGATGCGTTACAAACGTACCGTTGTGTGAAATTAAGAAAGCATATCCGGTCTTATAAAGGGTTGTCATTTTAACAATTTGTTTCAGCCAATCAAGATCAATCTCGGCGCTAACTATACCAACACAAATTCTGCTTCCATTTTTTTTCATATAAAAGGGAACGGAAAAAGTTGCGAGAATTTTTGAATCATCATCAACATTATAATAAGGTTCGCTCCACATTGATTTTTGGAGTTCTTTTGGAATTAGATACCAGTCTTTGATCTGGTAATTATTTTCAGGTGACCTTAAATAAACTGTCTTAAGATTCCCATTGTTCTTATACACATAAGGAGCAAATTCACCTTTTACTCCCGGGAATAAATCAGGGTCAAAGGCGATTGTAACACCGGTAATTTCATCACTTGATGCTGTGACATTCGTAAGAAGGTTTAGCATTTCCTTCTCAGTTAATGATGAATGTTCCAGGTGATAGGCTAAAGTTTTTGGAATTTGTTCTACTTTGTTTAATGTTATTTCAATTTTATTCACCGTTGCAAGCGAAAGATTCTTAGCATTTTCACGAACATTTTTTAACAGAATCTCCTGGGAGCGTAAAAAATTGCTTCCGAAAATAAATAGAAATATTATTCCGCTTACAGTAAGAATCGAAAGAACCAGCTTTACAGCTAAAGAATTTCTAAGGTGAATCATAAGGGGACCTGTAGAAATCTTTAAACACAATAATCTTTTTGATATTACCGCTTTTTCTTAATGTTTTAACAACGTTTGAAAAATCACTTTCTTGCAGTTCTCCTCTTTTTCCTCCAACTGATGGAATAAATAGTTTATTCATCTGTCTAAGCATCCATTGTTGATGCATTTCATTTGCGGCATATTTAGCCTTGGTGAGATATTTCTTAACAAGTTGAAGCGTTTCGTCTTCATTGCCAAATGCATATTGCCATCCTTCTAAAGTTGCCGCAACAAAATCTTTACACACTTTTTCGTTTTTATTATAATATTCTTCAAGCACATAGATTCCGTCCTCAGGAAAGTTGAGATCATAATCTTCAAAACGAAATATTGTTAAATCAGTTGAGTCGTATCCGCAGTTTTTCAAAAGATGAAATTCATTATACAACATAACGGAAGTAACATCTACAACATCGCGGATAAAAATATTTTGCGTTTCGGAAAGAGGAAATTCTATTACCTTCAGATTGAATTTGTTAAAAAGGGCTTTTGGCTGTATCTGAAAATCCTTTTGCCACATCGCTACTTTTTTGCCGTTCAGATCATTGATCGAATCAATTCCACTCCCTTTTTTAGCTACCAACATTAAAGCGGAACGTTGGATGAGCTGACCAATATTTATCAGTTTGACATTTTTATCTCTGACTTGTAACGCAGAAGAAAGCCATGCAACACAAATATCCGTCTTCTTTTCCGCCAGCCAGTCCAATGAGGAACGGTTTGGTCCACCGGTCAGCAGTTCAACATTCAGTCCGTATTTTTGGTAAAAACCTTTTTCGTAGGCGATAATAAATCCGGCAAATTGTGCCTGTGGAATCCAGTGTGGGAGAAATCGAAGAGAGGTTCCTTTTTTCTGTTGAGGAAAAAGTGTCAACGCAAAAAAGGCAATTGAAAATATGATAAAGATTTTTTTCATTTACGAGAAAATTATGTTTTTGTTTTCAGTAAAATAAGAAATTTTTCCTATGGAGTGCAATTTTAAATGAAAAACAATTCCAACATTCGATAATGTGAAAGAAACCCGAATCCTTTCAAAAAATATTTAACCTTCAGGGAACAAAAGTGTAAATGAGGTTCCTTCGTTTGATACACTTTCAACACTAAGAGAGATATTTTGAAGTTCAGCCAGCTTTTTTACAATTGAAAGACCAAGACCCATACCGGATGAAAAACCGTTTCTTGATTCTTCCGTCCTGAAAAACCGGTTGAAAATATTTTTAATCTGTTCTTCTTTGATCCCTACACCGGTATCTTTTAACTGAATAGCAATTTTTCTATCCATCATTTTCACCAAGAAAGTTATTGTTCCGCCTGAATTGGAATATTTAATAGCATTTGAAAGTAGATTCTCGATGATAATCAAAAGCATCGAAGGTTGCGCTTTTACTATTAGATTTTCCTGGATTGATTTCTGAAAAACAAGATTCTTTGATTGCAATATTTCAGCATAACGATTTTTCAAATCTTCAAATAGATTTTCAACATTTATTGGCTGCATAAAAATTTTCATCGACGAGTTATCATGTCTTGCCAAAAACAAAAGTTGGTCTATCAAGTCTGACATTCTTTTTGTTTCTTTCATCACATCGGAAATTTTTGCAGTGTATTGTTCCTGCGTTCTCGGTTTTCTTATCAGTACTTCAAGAGTTCCCTGGATTACGGAAAGAGGCGTTCGCAATTCATGCGAAGCGTCCGCAGTAAATTGTTTTTCACGAAGTAATGCTTCCTCTAACCGGGAAAGAAGTTCGTTGATGTTTTTACTCAGCAAATATATTTCATCTTTATGTTTCGGGAGAGGAATTCTTTCAGACAAGTTTTCTTTTGTTATTTTTTCTGCCGTTGCAATTACTTCATGTATCGGTTCAATTGTTTTGCCGGCAATTGAACGCGAAATAGTAAAAAGAGCAATTAAGAAAATCGGGTAGGCAACAACAAGCACAACCAAAAGTTTATTTAAAACCATGGTTGCTTCTTTTAATGGAACAGCAATCAGAATCGTCCCAACAAATTTTTTATCCATGTCTGTCATCGGCGCTTGGTATTGTCTGATCGGTTTTCCATTAAGTATCGATGAAAAAGATATTTCAACTTTGGGAATATTTTGGAAGATTAAAGAATCTTGAAGCAAATTTGATGTTTTTTGAATGATGGAACCACCCGGACTCATCACTTGGACGAAGATAGGGCTAACTTCTACATTGCCATGTCCACCCGCAGCCCATGAGAAGGGATGACTAAATATAAATTTTCCATCAACTATTTTGTATTCAGAAATAAACTCATAAGATTCTTCCCTCAATTCATTATCCATTTTTTCGTAAACAGTATTGTTCACAACAAAATAAATTGCTACGAAAAGGATTAGAATGAGGATTGCAGTTGCAAGAGAATTGAAAGCCGCTATTCGGTTTCGTAAAGTTAAGTTCATTCGCGTTCCCGGATTATATACCCTATTCCTCTAATGGTTTGGATCATGTTTTCATTATGTCCGGTTTCAAGTTTTTTTCTCAAAAAGTTAATGTACACATCAAGAGAAGAGCTATCGGTTTCAAAATTAATTTCCCAAACTTCTTTGATAATGTCATTTCTTGTACAAACTTTCCCTTTATTCTTTAAAAGGAAGTAGAGAAGAGAAAATTCTTTTTTTGTCAAATTGATTTCAGTTCCGCCTCTGAATACTTGATGAGTAGTAGTATCGAGAGTAAGATCTTCAATTGACAACGTTGTTAATTCTTCCTCCTCTTTGCGTAACTGTACTTTTATACGTGCAAGGAGTTCTTCAAACTGAAAAGGTTTTTTTATATAATCATTAGCCCCGGTGTCCAAGCCGGAAACTGTGTCCAGTAAAGTATCTTTCGCCGTAAGAAAAATAATCGGGATTTTTTTATTTGATTTGCGGATCTGTTTGGTGATATCGATACCTGAAATTCCGGGGAGCATCCAATCGACTAAAACAAGATCATAAATTCGGTTTGTGGCAAGTTCAAGTCCTCTCAAGCCATCCAGAGCAATATCCACAGAATAATTTTCGTCTTCAAGCCCATCGCGGAGAAAGTTGGCAATACCAATCTCATCCTCAATAATTAAAATTTTCATCTATGTTACGTTTTTATATTGAATAAAACATTTTGGAAACTTTTGAAGATGATTTTTCTCTAATGAAAATCTCTCTCCCTAAAAACGTTTAGTCAAATCAAGAAAAACTCTTCCCTGCGTATTCTTCTTTTCAAAAATTCCTTCATAACTCAAGGATGCATACATATTGAATGGAATACGGACTGACATTTCTAATCCGGCAATTAATTGATTCATAGCAACTGGATTATTTACAAATTTATAATTTATATCGCGTATTTCCCCGGTCAAAGAAATATCGTCATCCCAAAAAGATTTGCTGGCTCGAAAGGCAACTTGTGTCCCATCGGAATAACTTGAAATCAATTTTAAGAAAGAAATACTCCCGTCAACTTTGGCATAGGGAATTCGGTAATAAGATATCGTGCTTCCAAAATTTCGAGACGGTTTTGCATCACGCTTCTGAAAACGATACCCGCTATTTAAAGAAATATATAGTTGGGAAAACGGTTTGATGTAAATATTTGCTGAATACCCTTGACGCATTTCATTCTCTATTAGATATTCTAACATAGTTTTATACGTCTCGTAATAAACCACATTTTTCCTTGCATCGTAATTTAGAGAGGCGGAAATTACTTGGATCGGAGAATACCGAACAGAGAAAAATATACTTGTGATACTTAACATATTTTTGTTTGCTCCGTTCACCTTCTTAAACATATCAACTTCAGAAGAAGCGAAGAAATATGTTTTTGGAATGATGTCATTCGAGTGCTGCAAATAAAAATAGCGTCTGTCGGTTTTAAAATTATTTGTCTGGTTGAATACTGCAATTGTATTTTCCATTGAAGAAGATTGGAAAGAATCAATTCTGCCTGCATATCCACCGAATTGAAATAATTTTGCGTTGTAACCGTAATCAGAAAAATTCGGACGTGACCCTAAAATTGCCCCGGTATAATATTTTGAAAAAGAATATTCATATTGAATACCGTCAATCGTTCCAACATTCGAAATATGTGGGTTTAAATGTCTTCCAAACCAAAAAAGAGATAGTGTTGAAAGTTCATAAGAAACTCCTAAATCATAAACCTTCAAACTCTGCCCTATATTTTTCTTTACCCGTTGCCAATCCTTTACATTGTAAGCAAAGTTAATATAGGAGGAGAAAGAGAATTTCGAATCAGCAATTTTTTGAGAAGAAAGAGAAAGCGAATATCTCCACCGCTGCATATCCCCACGACTGCTCACATTATCAAATTGAGAGACAGATTGCATTGAGAATCTGCCATAATAATTTTTCGGTGTGAAAACTTTTTTAGAAAGTTTATTCCCTGCAAGTGATGACAAAGAATCTAATGTCTCACCTCCCGGAAGTTTTTCTTCTTTTTTTTCTACTGCTTCAACAAAGACAAAAACAAGTTCATTTTCAATTAAAGATACGTTATTAATTCTTTCACCAGCAACCGATTTGCTTGAAAGAAATTTCACTTGAATTGCAGGGACTAACACATTTGCTCTTAAAATAAATAGCGTATCATCAACATTAATGTTTTCAGTAGAAACAAATTTCACATAAACATTCTGCGGAGTTTGGTATGTAACCGCTCCTTCTCTCTTTTCAATCAGTGATTGAGAAAAAAAATCTATTGCAAAGATTATTACAAAATAAATAAGATATTTTAGCGTTACCGTCTTCATTAATTTTCAGAATCTTTAATAAAGTTTTTAATTTGCCCAGGATTTCTTCCCGCAGGATGGCATCTGTAACATTCGGAACTTACATAGGAATAATTCTGTACCCCATTGTGATCCTTATCTACTCCAGCTTTATTATTATGCTCGTGGCAAGTTATACAAGAATAAATTTTAAAGTTAGAAGCAGAAGTATGACAGTCTGAACACACATTCCATTCACCATTATGCTTTCCGGAATAAATAGGAAAATATTTTCCGTCATGGTTAAACGTTGATGGTGACCAAGCAGTTTGTGTATGGCATGTTTCGCATTCGTGTGGAAATTGCGCCGATTGATGCGACGGATTTGTAGTTGCAGTAAATTTATTTTGATGGCATCCATAGCACAATTTAGGAGTATTTGCATAACTAACCGTATGGCAGGTTTTACAATCATTTTTAATCGAAGTGTGTGCTCCTTGAATTACAAAATAATTGTTGTGAATCGAAAAACTTGCAGGTTTCCAACCCGATTGAGTTGTGTGGCAATCTTGGCAATTAGTTGAAAGCGCTAATGAAGTATGATTTGGATTTACCGCACTTGAAAAATCAGCTTGATGACAAGCATAACATTGTGTATCGGTTCCGGTTGTTTTCCCATTATGACAATCAGAACATGCAGCTGTAGCATGTCCGCCTGTAAGTTGAAAATTTGTTATTGCATGAGAAAATGAAGAAGGGATCCATGCCGAAGAGGTATGGCACGTTTTGCAATCTGTACTTAAACCCAAAGTTGAATGACTTGGATTTATCGAATTTACAAAACTTTGTTGATGGCAGTCATTACAAACTTGTGAAGTGCCCGTTGTTTTTCCTTTATGACAATCTGAACATGCAGCTTTAGTATGCCCGCCTACAAGTTGGAAATTTGTTGTCGCATGATTAAAAGAAGAAGGTTTCCATCCCTCCGAGGAATGACACAACTTGCAATCTGTACTTAAACCCAATGTTGTATGACTTGGATTTATCGAATTTACAAAACTTTGTTGATGGCAATCATTACAAACTTGCGATGTGCCGACTGTTTTTCCTTTATGGCAATCTGAACATGCAGTTGTTGTATGTTTCCCGGTAAGTTGAAAAGTTGTTGTTGCATGATTAAACGATGAAGGTTTCCACCCATCAGATGTGTGGCAGGATTTACAATCGGTACTCAATCCCAAAGTTTGGTGATTTGGACTTATAGAATTAGTGAAATTTGTTTGATGACAATCATTACATACTTGTGAAGTCCCAACCGTTTTCCCTTTGTGGCAATCTGAACATAGTGCCGTTGAATGCTTTCCAATAAGTTGATAATTTGTAGCTGCATGATTAAATGACGAAGGTTTCCATCCATCTGCGGTGTGACATGATTTGCAATCACTTGATAACCCAAGTTGTTGATGATTCGGACTCGCAGAATTAGCAAAACTGCTTTGATGACAACTTGAACATTCTGCAGAAAGGGAAGAAGTGCTCGCTGGCAAATGACAACTTTCACAAGGTGTAGCTAAATGATTTCCTGTTAAAGGGAGTTTGGAACTGCTATGATTAAATGCTCCGTCCCCCCTACCGGTAGGATGGCAGCGGTAACACTCGGAACTGACATAAGAATAACCGTTAACTTCTCCAATATGGTCGTTGTCGGTAGAACTTTTCGGATGACAACCGCTGTTTAAGCAAGTAAAGTTTGCGTAATTGGAAGTAGTATGGCAAGTAGTGCAACTGATTCCACTATGTTTTCCTGAGGAAATAGGGAACTTAGTATGACTAAAAGTTGCTCCAGTCCATATTGTGGTGGTATGACAATCCTGACATGTAGTCGGGAAACCTGATGTACTATGCTTTGGGTTTGTGTTATCATAATTTGTTTTATGACAACTGTAACAATCCTTTGGTGTATTTGTATAACCACTCGCATGACACTTTGCACAATCAACGCTTGTATGTGCACCGGTTAGTAGAAATTGAGTTGTTGCGTGATCAAATGTTGCCGGTTTCCAAGCTGATGTAGAATGACATTGAATACAATCAGTGGGGAGATTAGCTGTTACATGATTCGGATTTGTAGTGTTTTCATACTTTGTTTTATGACAACTATAGCAACCAATCGGTGTATTAATATAACCGCTTGCATGGCATTGATTACAAGCAACACTTAAATGTGCACCGGTTAATGGAAACTGTGTCGTCGAATGCTCGAACGTTGCTGGTTTCCATCCTGAAGTTGAATGGCATTGATTACATGTTGTTGGAAACTGCGAAGTAATATGGTTAGGATTCGTAGTATTATCAAAATTTGTTTTATGACAAGTATAACAATCAGTTGGTGTATTTGTATAACCGTTCGCGTGGCAAGAAATACAACTTGTAGTTGCGTGAATTCCTGTTAACGGAAAATTTGTTGATGAATGTTTAAAACTCGATGGAATCCATGCTGAAGTTGTATGGCATTGCGTACAATTTGTCGGGAATTGAGACGTTACATGGTTTGGATTTATTGTTGCTTCAAAAGTCCCTTTATGGCAACCGTAACAATCTGTTGGAGTATTTTTGAATCCGGTACTATGGCATTTATTACAGTTAAGCTGAGTATGCGCTCCTTCTAAGACAAAATATTGAGTATGATTAAATGAAGAAGGTTTCCAACCGTTAATTGTATGACAAGTTGCGCAAGCTGTGGCAAATCCCGCTGAGCTATGGTTTGGATTGGTTGTCTGTTCATAATGAGTTTTATGGCATGAGTAGCAATCTTTTGATAATCCTGTATAGGTTCCTACCTTATGACAAGAGAAACAATTTACTATTTTATGACCACCTTGCAACGGGAAAAAATCATGCGCAAATGAAGCATATCCCCAATGATTATCAGTAAAATTATGACACGATTCGCAGTCAGTTGAGAAACCTGATTGTGCATGATTAGGATTTTGGGTTGCCACATAATTTTGTTTATGGCAATCATAGCATTTAACTCCCAAAGGTTCAAAGTTTAATTCTGAATAAAGCCGATGACATTGTTGGCAATCTGCTTTTGCATGTTGTCCAAGCAGAGGAAATCGTGATCTTTGATGAATATCCGTAATGTTTTTGATTAACCAAGCATTCGGCGTGTGACAATTGCTGCATTGCCGGGAGACAGTATTTTTATGAATATCTTTATGGCATGAAGCGCAATCTTCTTTCGCTTCTGCAAATTTCAAAGTTGCATGGCATTGTTTGCATTCAACATTTTTGTGCTGACCGACTAAAGCAAATTTAGTTGCTTCGTGCTTGAAATTCTTCTGGGCAGGAATATCTTTCCAGCTTGTTGAAACGTGACAATCAGAACAATCAAACTGTATTGTTCCGTGAGGTGAAGTTTGAGCAGAAAGTCTCCCGGCAAAAAGAAGAAAAACAATTATGAATGACAGTTTACGCATTTGAATTCTTCCAATTTAAATTTTATGAAAGTTACTGAACCGTCAATTACTTTTTTATGGCATGCGCTGCAAGCAACTGCTTGATGTCCACCTGCCAGAGGGAATTTTGTTTGTTCGTGATTGAATTTCACCGGATTCCAGTTTTCAAAAATGTGGCATCTTTCGCAATCATTTTTTTCTGATACTTTAAACTGAGCATTATGAACATCTCGATGGCATCCTTCACACAAAGTGGTTACCGAAGCAAACTTAATAGAAATTTCTTCACCAATTTTTTTCTTCTCATGGCAATTCGAGCAAGCGGGGGCAATATGTTTTCCTAACAAAGGAAATTCAGTTTTGTTGTGATCGAATGTAACTTTTTGCCATGAGTCAGCGTTATGACAATTACTGCATTCATTATTCCCCATGAACTTGGCTTTAATTTCATCACCATGAATATTTTTATGGCAATCATTACAACGATTTCCAAGTTGAGTAAAATGCCATTCTTTTTCTTGTTCTTTGAAGTGACAAGTTTTACAAGGAACAGCCAGATGGCTGCCAATCAACTGAAATTTACCTTGATTATGCGTTTCAATAGTAAACTGCGAGGGAGTAAATCCTTTTTCAGTATGGCACTCTGCACAATCCTTTGTCATTCCGTTTTTAACAAACACCCCCTTGTGATAATCTTTATGGCAGTCAATGCAAAGCGCATGTTTAAGTTTCGATGTCAAATTATTTCCGTGACAGTCGGCGCACTTTACTTCAATGTGTTTGCCAATCAATTTGTAATTTGTTTTATTGTGATCAAATTGTCCTGATTTTATTTGTGCAAATCCCGAAGTAACGTGACATTTTTGGCAATCATTTCCGAATTTACCTAGGTGAACATCTTTATGACAAATTTCGCATGAGTTAAACTGAATACCTTTAAATTTTTGAAAATCTTTTCCGTTTCGTTTTTCAATTTTATGGCATTTATCACATTTCACTTCTCCATGTTTGCCGGTTAATTGATAGGCCGTTTTATTATGATCGAAAGATTTTACCGGTTTAAAAGCTTCAGGTGAATGGCAATTTGAGCATTGTGTCCCAAGAGTTCCCTGATGAATATCAGTATGGCAGCCTTTACAATCATTTGACATACCTAAGAAAGTATTTTTCCGTTTGGTAAATGATTTATCTGCAATAAATTTTGCTTGATGACATTCACCGCATTTAACATCTTTATGCTTTCCCTCAAGTTTAAACGTTGTTTTTTGATGATCAAAACTTTTCTGATTGAAGCGAATAATTTCAAACGTTCTTCCATTATGATCACTGTGGCATTTGAAACAATCCTTCCCTTTTACATCGGGGGAAGCATGATAGCCGCGATTGGCTTTAATTAAAGAATTAATTTCTTTATGGCATGCTAAACATTTTGAATTAAGAACTTTATCGCCAAGCTCGTGGCATTTACTGCAGTTGGATAATCCTTCCAGGTTTTGATGGGCTTGCACAAGTTTACCGGGTGAAATTTGAGCGGAGGAAGTTACCGTCAGGACAAATAAAAAAATAATCGGGAGAATGTGATTTTTTTTCATCAATTTTTCTTATGGGATAAAATTGCTTCGCCAAATTTTTTAGTTATGCTTATACCTATCTTTTCCAGGAATTTTGTCGGCAACTCACCGCCGGCAAAAACATAAACCAAATCATTTCTTAATAATTGTAATTCCTCATAACCTTCAAAAGAAAGATGAACTTCTGTATCGGTAATTTCAATTACATTTGATTTAAAAAGAACACTGATTTTTTGTGAAGCACCGTACTGTTGAATCCTTTCTAAATTTCTCGGTTTTATTCTCGAGAAACTGTCCGACCGGTAAGAAAGTGTAACTTCGTTTCCTTCGTCAGCAAGAAGTATTGCCGATTCAATAGCAGAATCTCCACCGCCAACCACAAGGATTTTTTGATCTTTGATATGTTCGGGTTCCAATAGACGGTAATAAACTTTTTCTTTTTCTTCACCCGGAACGTTCAATTTTCTTGGTGAACCTCTTCTGCCGATAGCAAGGATAATTCCGTTTGTTTTGTAAATTCCCTTTGTAGTTTTCACTTCAAAAAAATCTTCACGCTTCTCAACTGATTCAACTTTTTCCTGTTGATTGATCGTAATATTATTTTTTGTTAAAACATCATTCCATAAAGAAATTAATTCGTCTTTTGAAGTTTCAAAAAGTTTTACTTTCCCATACAATGGAAGTTCGAGTGGTACCGTCATAACAATTTTGGAACGCGGGAAATGGTAAACTGTTCCGCCGAGGGTTTCCTGTTCAATTGTAAGAAAACGAAGATTATTTTTTTTCGCAGTTAAGGTAGCGGCAATTCCCGCTGGTCCGGCGCCAACAATTATAACATCATAATCGGCATTTGAAGATTTTTTTAATTTTTTAGTGAGATTTTCTACCGCTTGTTTCCCTTGCTCAACGGCGTTTTTGATCAAACCCATCCCACCAAGTTCTCCCGCAATAAACAACATCGGAATGTTTGTTTCAAATTGTTGACTTATATGAGGAAGTTCAACACCTCTTTTTTCAGTGCCGATACATAACGTAATTGCGAGAACCGGACAGGCATGAAAACAAGCCCCGTGCCCGACACACCGCGATGTATTTATTGTTTTAGATTTTCCGCTCACCCAGCCAAGAATATCTTTTTCGGGACAAGCTTCAATACAGGCGCCGCTTCCGATGCAATTTTCTGTACTGATAACCGGATGAAGTGATACGGGTTCATGAAAACCAAATTCTTTTGCTTTAACAATTTTTTCTTCAGTTTTCTGAGATCGTTTCTTTGTCTTCTTTAAGTAAATAAACATCACTAAAAAAACGATCCCGAAGACAAAACCGTAGATGAGGATATTTTCAATTAAAACTTCCATTTAGAAAATCCACTTATATCCAAAAACCATAGTTACCGCAACATGAACAATCATAATCACAAGCATGATGATGGCAAATGGCAAATGAACGATATGCCAATAATTGAATAATCGCTGCATGGTGCGAAGCAGTCCGATTTTTCTTGTTAAGGTAATTTTCGCTTTGAAGAGTTTGATAATTTCTCTAATCGAATGAGCATTAGTAATTCCTGATTCACGAAGTGATTTTTTCAATTGAGGGATCAATTTCCGTAAGGCAAAATAATCGGTTAACATTATACTGAAACTTTTAGTTAAAGAAAGTCCGGCATATTTCTGAATCATGAAATGATGCTCAAACGAATCAATAAGTGTTGCCGAAAGTTTATACTCGCCGCTTAATCGAACGGATAGTTCTTCATCCATTTTTTGAATATCCTTAAAATCCAATTCCTGCCCTTGTATTGATCTTGGGATTTGGATATAAATAAACCTACCGATAACACCGCTCGCTACAACCGCCACCATACTCCAGAAACTAACTGCAACAATACCGCCAAATTTAAAAGCAGTATGGAAAAGGACAAAAATGGGTCCTAAGGTGCAGAGAAAAATGTGAAATTCGAGCCAGTTTTTCAGATAACCAAATTGAAATAATTTTCGTGTTCGCTTTCTGATCATATACATTGCAACACCGAAGATCATCATAAAGGTGCCAAGAATACCGAGAACATGCCCTATGCTACCGCTTGGTTTGAAAAGGTTGTGATTATTTGAAAATACTCGTTCTGTTAGTGGTAAAGTATAATATGAATAGCTGTTAACAACCAAAATTACCACAGAAGTTATTCCGACTAAAAAAAAGAGGCCAACGTAAAGTCGATGGAGAGTTTTATTCATTTTTATTGTTACTTTTTATCTGAATGATTTTATAATTAGAATCAATTTAAAACGTTAGGTCAAATTTCTTTCTTAAAAATCTCTTAAAAAAGATCAATTATCGCACACTATGATTTACATTACAATCTCATTGCAAAAATAACTATTCTTTTAAGTTTCAAAACAATAAAAATGGAGAAGAGACGCAGAGTGAAATTGAATAAAAAAAGGTTATCCAAAAATTCTACCATTAAAAAATGGTATCAATGACCATTTCAAAACGACAAACTTTTGAATAACCTAAATTTAAGAATAAGAAACGAGATTAAAATCTTTTTCTTGGTCCGCCGAAACCGCCGCTGCCGCCGCCACGATTACCGCCGCCGCTACCGCCACTGCTTCCGCCTCTAAATCCACCTCTGCTGCCGCCGCCGCCGCCGCCTCTTCTGTCATCAGTTTTAGGACGAGCTTCGTTAACGACCAATTTTTTGCCTTTGACTTCTTTGGTATTCAATTCGTCAATGGCTTTTTGAGCTTCAGTAGCAACTACCATCTCAACAAAACCGAATCCTTTGGAATCGCCGCTAAAAAGGTCTCTGATTACTTTCACTGATTTGACTTTTCCGTAAGCTGAAAACTCAGTCATTAAGTCTTCGTCTGATACTTCACGTGATAAATTACCAACGTAAATGTTCATAATAGTACTCCGATCAATTTGTTAAAAAATATAATAAAAGCGAGAACTGTTTCTTTAATGAGGTGAAAAAATCAGAGGAGTAGAAAAGCACATTGCTCTTGTTTATCAACGATCAATAAAAGAATCCACAAAAAGCGGATGAAAGTAACGGTGTCGAATGTGTTTGAGTTTTTTGCTTCCGATTTAGCGGAAGTTTCGATCCTAAACTTTACAGATACCCATCTTTTCAAAAAACACAATGAAATATATGGTGAATAACTTATAAATCCTATTTTAAAAATTATTTCATCAACAACATTTTTCTTGTCTGCAGCCGGTCTCCAACCTTTAACTGATAGAAAAGAACTCCGCTGGAGAGCTGATGTCCACCGAAGGCGGAGTTGGTTGTTAGTTGATTACTGAACAAAACTTGATATTCTCCAGCCGGTTTTTCTTCATTAACCAAAGTTAGAACTAGTCTTCCCAAAACATCAAAAACTTTTAGCGTTACAAAACTTCTTGATAAGAGCTTATAACTGATTACTGTTTCGGGATTAAATGGATTTGGATAATTTTGATAAAGCGTAAAATCTTGCGGAGAAGTTTCATCATCAATGCCACCTATTGTATATAGACCAGATGAACCAAATAGCTGAACCGTGCCATTATCGCTACTGTCTTCCCAAACCGAATATACAAAATACCAACCATTGTTATACTTAACGTACTCGGTTGTTATTTTGGGTTCGTCCAATCTTATGGCAATTAATGAATCTCTAAATCTGCCATTATTATTAAAATAATTAGGGAGCAAAAAGTTTTTGTTTTCTTTTCTTATTTGGTAAATGCTATGTCCGTAACCAAAGGAGGACTTTCTAAAAGATTTTGTTACTTGTGGAACCGATTTCATCGAAAAGTTAAAATTTTCATAGCTCGAATCTGAAATCATACTTGCAGATTTAGAATCGCCAAAATCCCCCTCCCACAAAATTCTTAATCTTCTAATCCCAAACTCTTGTGTCTCAAAAGTGAGATAGTTTCCAATATGTAAACCTGAAATAAATTTTGGTGAAGTTGTTATTGTAGTTGAATCAAATAAATACGCTTCCTCAGTCCAATTTTGGGAAAAGTAATCCTTTGTGACAAATACAATTCTTTTATCACCATTTGGATGTATTTTTTCTGCTGCAATTGTACCTAAACATCTTTTATTTTGAGAACTATAAGCAAGTTTTGCACAAGCATTTCCGTACCTAAAGGAATCAGAACCAGCAAATATTTTTTCAGTTATTTTTAACGTATCAATTTCAAAGTATAAATAAACGGAACCTCCCTTTTCATAAGTAATGCCGTTAAAATAACCATCAGCGGGATTCACTATTCGCGGGTTAATTTCGTCAAGGGTATCATTTGCCAAATATCTAATATTTTTTAAAGTGTCACCATAAAGTTCACCACATGCAATATCCCATGTTCCATTTTCATTCGTTTGCCAAATTATTGTGTTACTTTCCGCAACATTTCCTATAGGAACAAAAACACCACAAGGGTTTATACAACTCCCTTTAGAAAAGGTTATTTGTGTTGGAATAAAAAAGGTATCTTTCTCATTATCATATTTTAAAATGAATATCTGTGGTTTAGCGGGGTCTTTATATCCCTCAAATAAAAGAGCATTTCTTTGTGGAAACAATGAGAAGCTAAACTCGTATGCATTTGTTTCGATAAACGAAGGATTTCTCGCATCGAAATCGAGAAAAGAAATTTGCTTCTTAAAAACCGGTTGAGCAAAAAGTAAACAAGAAAAAATAAAAACTGAAAAAAGCACAAATACAATTTTCATAATACCTCCCAGTGAAATTTACATTCTTGGATTTTTAGCAACCCAATCTTTTATGTAATTAATCGTTGCCGTTGTAGTTGCACCTGGTGTGAACAACTCACCAGCACCGAGTTCTTTTAATTTCTTAATATCTTCTTCGGGAATAATTCCGCCGCCGGTTAAAAGAACATCGTCCATTCCCTTTTCTTTTATTAAAGTAAGAATTTTGGGAAAGATTGTCATGTGAGCGCCTGAAAGGATCGAAATGCCGATAGCATCAACATCTTCTTGCAGAGCGGCTTCAACTATCATTTCGGGAGTTTGTCGCAAACCGGTATAAATAACTTCCATTCCGGCATCACGTAAAGCGGCGGCAATTACTTTTGCTCCGCGGTCGTGACCGTCAAGTCCGGCTTTTGCAATTAGCACTCTGATCTTTCTTTCCATAAAACAGACTCCGATTAAATATATAATTAATCACAAAATTCATCTCAAAATAGCAAGAATATTTTTAAGACTAAATAACTTAACAGCATGAATGAATGAAGTTGAATGGATGAATGGTTATACTTCAAATTAATTTATGTTGAATTGATTTCCATTCAACCACGGAATCACTCAGTCATTCATGGTCTAAAACTACTTAGTTCTGGCTATGCCAAGTTATGTATAGATGATTTAATTTTTTCTGCGACCAAATTCATTTCACCGTTACCATATTTTTTCATATCCATTTTAAATTTGTAACCATCGGTGTCAAAGCGCGGAATAATATGAAAATGGCAATGAAAAACCGATTGCCCCGCGGCTCTTCCATTATTTGATAAAATATTATACCCGTCTGCTTGAAGCCCTTTGACAACACCTTTCGTAAGCTTCTGAACAGCTAAAAACATTCCTCCGAAAAGATCAGCGGGAAGATCAAGAAAATTTTCATAATGGGTTTTGGGAATTACGAGAGAATGCCCAACGTTGAAAGGATTAATATCGAGGAAGGAAATTATATCTTTATCTTCAAAGAGAATTTCTGCTTTTTCTTTTCTATCCACGATATCACAAAAAATGCATTGCATAATGATTAAATTTTCTCTTCAAAACTTAACAAATATTTCTTCCTTTTAGAAAAAACTCCGTACAAACCGCCTGTATGAATAAATAACGTTTTGGGAGTTCTCACGGATAGAAAATTATCGTAATACGCTTTAAATGCTTTTCCGGTGTACGCAGGGTCTAAAACTATTCCCGTATGTCGGGCAAACTTTTTAATTAGTAAAAGTTTATCATTGCTAATGTGTTTATATCCTTCTTGCGAGTAGCCATCTAAAATTTCTAATCGTTTCTCGTCAAGTTTTATTGGCAACCGATAATCTTTGATTGCTTGTTCTGCAAGAGTGATAATTTTATTTCTGATTTCATCTTTCGGGTAAAGTACATTTACTGCAAGTATTTTCAGATTCTGATTAAATAAAAGTGAGCCAACCAATAAACCCGCTGAAGTTCCTCCGGAACCGGAAGCTGTTAGTATTGCATTACATCGTCTGAAAATATTTTGCTTTTGCATTTCTTCTATTGCATGAATGTATCCCCAAATTCCAAGGGGAGAAGAACCTCCTTCGGGGATCAGAAAAACTTTCTTCCCTTTTTTTTCTAACGATAATTTTTCTTCCGCCATAATTATGGTTGCATTTCCAAATTCATTTTTAGAAAGAAACCGGAGTTCACAACCGAGAACTTTATCAAGAAATAAATTTCCATCAGCGTTGGAAGAATTTTTTCCCCAGAGAAATAATTTGCTTTTCATTCCCAACGAAGCCGCGGCAAAAGCCGTTGCACGAGCGTGGTTCGACTGCTCGCCGCCGCATGTAAAAATGACATCGGCTTTCTCTTTTCTTGGTTGAAAAAGAAGATACTCAAGTTTGCGGATTTTATTCCCCGAAGTTTCCATCCCGGTAAAGTCATCCCGCTTAATAAAAAATGATTTCCCTTCGAATGAAATTTTTTGAATGGGAGTCGGAATGTTTGCCAACGAAATTCTTTTGGGAATAAGTTGAGTTTTCACTTTTCTTTTTTCTTAAGATATTTTTTATAAAATGCTTTTGCATGTTCCAGATCTTCAAGAGTGTCAACAGAATAACTATCAAACTCAGTCTCCACAACTTTAATTTTAATTCCATTTTCGAGCATACGTAACTGTTCAAGTTTTTCAGTCTGCTCTAAATCCGTCGGTTGTAATGTAGTAAATTTCAGCAAAGCACTTCTGCGATAAACATACAATCCAACATGTTTGAACATATTCACCATCTTCAGCCCTTCAGCCAGCGTTGCAGCATCACGTACAAATGGAATTGGTGAACGCGAAAAATATAACGCAAAACTTTGATAATCGAATACGACTTTAACTACCGATGACGACTTCAGCTCTGCAAGTGAAGTAATTCTCTTTGCCAGAGTTGAGACCATAATTTCTTGATCGAAAAGCAGAGGTTCTACCGCTTCGTCAATCATTCTTCCGGGAATAAACGGTTCGTCTCCTTGAATATTAACGATAATATCTGCAGAAGGAATTTTCTTTGCAACAAAAGCAATTCTATCGGAACCGGTTGCAATTTCTTTTGGAGTGATCATAACTTCTGCCCCAAAAGACTTCGCCGCTTCAGCGACACGTTCATCATCAACAGCAAGAATTATTTTGTGTAGTAAATTTGATTTGGAAGCCGACTCATACGTGTGTTGAATCATCGGTTTGCCACCGATCATTGCAAGCGGTTTGCCGTATAACCTCGATGACGCAAATCGCGCCGGAATTATACCAACTATCATAGTGATGTAAAATGGAAAATCATGAGTATTATATTGAAATTTACTTTATCCAATTACTTTCGGAACTTTGAAAAATTCTTCATCTTTTTCAGGAGCATTTTTTAAAGCATCTTCCCTATTAATTGATTCTTTCAGTTCGTCTTCACGAAAAACATTTTTCACTTCAATCGGGTGTAAAAGAGGCTCAACGTTTGAAGTATCAAGTTCATTCAGCTTATCCATGTGATGAAGTATTTGGTTCATCTCATTTGTTAAATGCGCGATTTCATTTTCGTTAAATTCAAGACGAGCCAGTTCTGCTATTTTTTCAACTTCTTGTTTAGTAACTGCCACCGGTTAATCCTTTTTATTTGCAATAATAATTTGTCGTACTTGCTCCATCAAATCCTTCTCATCCTGACGGCCATTCATATTTTCCGTATTGATCGGTTTATCGTAATGGACAAGAATTGTTCCCGGATTGATGCGAAGTTTTCCCTTGGGCATAATTGCCGCAGTTCCACTTATTGAAACAGGAACAATTGGAAAGCCAACCCTTGAAGCCAGATAAAACGCGCCGCGTTTAAATGGCATAACTTGCCCGGTTTTACTTCTTGTTCCTTCAGCAAAAACCAAAACGGAAATGCCTTTTTCAATAATAGTTTTTTTTGCGCGATCCAAACTTTCCATCGCTCGGTCGGCTTTTTGTCTATCGATAACAATGTAGGGACCTAATTGCAGCGCCCAACCAAAAATAGGAATTCTTGCAAGTTCTTTTTTGAAAATCATTACGGCGTTATTTGGAAATGAAGCTTGTAGCGCTAAAATATCAAACATACTCGAATGGTTCGATACATACACATACGGTTTTGAAGCATCAAAGTTTTCTAATCCGCTAGTAGAAAGTTTTATTCCGGCTAAGAAAAGTCCTCCGTTCGATAAAATTCGCGACACCCAAAAATAAGTTCTATGTGTTCTATCAAAAATAGCGCTGATAAGCGCAAGAGTAGAACAGATAATGAGATGTACTACCACCAAGAATAATTTAATATATGTGATCATGATTTCTCTATTTTATTTTTTACAAATGAAAGAATAGCACTTTTCCTTTTGTTGATGGAAGGATGACTATAGAAAAACCATTCAACAAAAGGATGTGGTTCTTTATCGCCCAGATTTTGTTCGGTTAATTTATCAAGTGTTTGCAAAAACGCTTCTTGTTTCCCGGTAGTTTCAATTGCAAAGGCGTCAGCTTCATATTCAAATTTTCGGGATACAATATTTGAGAGCGGTTGAATCAACAACGAAACAATCATTCCCCACAAAGCCAATACCGGCAAAGCATAAATTTGAGTAAGTTTTTCAGCATGAAAATATGGAAGCGAAAGTGAATAAAGTTTTGCGATTAAAAACAAAGTAAAAAAACTAAAAAATGTTCCAAGCAAAATATTTTTTATTATATGCTTCTTTTTGTAATGACCAAACTCATGCGCAAGAACGGTTTCAACTTCATCAAGAGTGTAATTCTCAAGCAAAGTATCACCGAGTAAAACTCGTTTTGATTTTCCTAAACCAGTGAATGCGGCATTTGCTTTTTTCGTTGTTTTGCTCATATTAAATGTGAATACATTTTCAACTTTAATATTAGCAATTTCTGCAAGACGAACAATTCTTCCTTTTAAATCTTCATTCTCAATTGGAATAATTTTATAAAACATGGGAAGAACAAAAACCGGAACTATCCGCGCTAACATAACCGAAACAATAAAAAGAAAAACTGCAAACGGGAGCCACCAGTTCTCCCCGAATTTCTGGATCATATAATAGAAAAAAAGCAAAATAGGCAGCCCGATTATGAGCGAGATGAGAATTCCTTTTGTTCCCTCCCAAATCCATTGCAAAAATGTTTGATTTGAAAGCTTGTATTTATGTTCCAAAATAAATCCGTTGTAAAATGAAAACGGTGAAAATAGTACAGCAAAACAAAATCCCGTCGTAATTACAAAAAGCAGAAATAATAAATAATTATTTTGTGTGTAGGTTAATAAGTAGTTTACTAACGAACTGCTCAATCCTGTTTTTACAAAAATGAAAAGTAAAACAAAAATTAAAATGCTTTCGCTTAAGCTTAGTAAAAGCTTAGTATTACTATATTTTTTTGAATTCATATTTGAAAGATAAAGAGAGGGGGAAAGGATTGCAAAAACTAAAAAAAAGTGGTCCCACTTTTTCCAGCGGAACCACTATTATAACTTATTTTGAATGAGGACAGTCTTTTTCAGTTTCACTGCCACAACCTTTTTCAGCTTCGCTGCTGCAACCTTTTTTGTCGGTCTTTTGGCCGGTTGTACATTTTTCTTTTTTAGTTTTACTTGTAGTAGTAGTTGTTGTTTTAGCTTTTTCTTTTTTTGGAGCGGTTGATTGAGCCTGAACGCCTAAAGAAACAACAAATAAAAACACAAGACTTAAAACAATGTTTTTCACAGAGAGACCTTTCTTATAGATGAATTGATAGTTGATTTTCTTTTTACCAATTTTTTGGTGAACTAATTTAATGAACTAATCGAAAAGAACAAGAACAAAAATTTGTGACTAAATTATCCCTATTGCCGAAGACTCAAGCCATCCGAGTTTTCCGTCAGAAAGACGAATTTTGTTCCAACCTTCCAATTTATCTTCAAGTTTAATTTTAATCCCTTCGTGAAGAATAAACGCATCCGAACTTTTTTCATCAGGAGAAGATTTAACATTTACCGTTTGTTCCAAAACAATTCCATAATGATAATTTTCATTTTGATGCTGTTTTGTTAAAAACAAAATGACGCTAAAAGCATAAATGAAAAGTAATGAAGCTCCGACAAAAAATGAATATTTTTTTGTTAAAGAACTTTGTGCTGTAAAAAATATTCCGATCGTAATGATCAGGAACAGATAAACAATAAACATGAAAGCTTTCCATCCGGAAGGATGAAAAATATTTTGCATCGCCTCCCACCACGAGAATAAAAAGAATTTTGGAACCACATCAACTTTATCTACAATTTTTGAATTGGCAATTACCAAATTGTGCTGGATATCTTCATCATCCGGAGAAAGTTGCAGAGCTTTTTCATAATACAAAATTGCCAGACCAAATTTTCCGGTTCTGTAATACGCATTTCCCAAATTATAAAACAGTGTCGTGCCTTTATAACCATTATGTAAAACGGTTTCATACTTTGTTATTGCTTCTTTATAATTCCCGGTTTTATAAAACTGATTTGCTTGTTCCAATTCTTTTTGAAGAGACTGTGAAAATCCGAATGATGAAAGAAGAATGCATAAAAAGAAAATATATTTTTTCATTTCAGTCCTCCTCTCAATGAAATTTTTTCTTCTAACGAGGCGATTAATGAAGCTGTACGGTTATATAGAAGCTTCATATCTTCCAAAATATTCTGTGATGGAGCAAAGCGGATAAACTCGCATTTTTCTAAAATCAATTTCATTTCATCAATAAAACTTCCCTCCACACCAATTAACTGAAGTTTGGTGATTGACGCTTCAACCGTAAAATCAGCTTTATTAATTGAAAGTTTATCTTCGAGGTAACCGAAAATCGCCTGGGATATTTCCGCAAAAAAGAGAGTGTCGTTTTTCTCTTTCAAATATTTTGACGCTGTTTTTAACCTGGATTTTGCAATTTTTTCAGCGCGCAAATTTTTCAACAGCATGATATTACCGGAAAGTTTTTCTTCCTTTTGTTTCCAAAAAAGAAAACCTATTAAGCCGAGTAGAGGTAGTGAATAGAGGGTTAAAATAAAAACCAGGGAATCTTCTGCTAAACTGTTCTCATTTGTTACATCACTAAAATCAATTTTAATGAATCGGATATCCTGCCCAAGCAGTTTAATTTCTTCTTTTGATAAACCGGTTCCACCACCGGTATATTCTGCGCTTCCTTGTTCTACAGTAATTGGATATGCCGAAGATGAGACTGTTACATAAACTTTTTTCTTCGGATTAAAAAAAGTGAATTCAAGCGCCGGAATTTCAAACGCCCCGGAAACCCTCGGAATTACTAACAACTCAAAATTCTTCTTTCCGCTAATAATTCCACCTCTAAAAACATCGGCAGAAATCTTTGGTTCATATTTTTCAAATCCGTTTGGTATTTGCAATTGCGGAAGATCCAATAAATTAATATTCCCTTCACCACTCAACATCACCTTCAGTGTGATTGGTTCATTCTGCTTTACTTTTTTCTTGTCAATCGAAGTCTGTAGTGTATAATTGCCAACCGCACCGGTAAATTGTGATAGTGAGGTTTGCGGAAGCGGCAAAACATTCACCTTAACGGTGTTTGACTTTGCAGTGTACTCAACTGATTCTGTTCTTCCCAAAAACGGATCATTAAAAAAATCATCGAAGGGGCTGTTCGATTTTCTTTTTCGTTGGATTAAAACTGGAATTTTCAATTCAAACGGGGTTACTGATAATTCCCCGGTTTGCGTTGGAAACAATGCCGCCCGTTTTAAAATAGCGACATTAAATAATTTCCCTTCATAATTTTCGCGGGAAAATGATATTTGATTTGAGCTTTCAATTTCTTCAGACCAGAATCCTTGATACGATGGAAGTTTAGATATTTGCGGAGCTTGGATATTTAAACGAGTAAATAGTTTATAAGTAACGGTAACTTGTTCACCCTGATAAACAGAATTTTTATCAATTATCGCACGGATGAAAACATTTTCTCCAATTTCTTTAGTTGAAACCTCTTGATCGTTTTGTTCTTTTTTTGCCTGCTGATTACTGCTCCCTTTAACAACTTCAATTGTAAGAGGTGAAGATTTTAGAGCTTGTCCTTTAACAGAAATTGCAGCGCTTCCAATAGTAAACTTACCTATCGTGCGAGGCTGTAAATAATAAGTAAAAGCCCGTGACCCCGAAACCGCTCCGTTAATTATCTGCATGCTTGACGATTGATTCGGTCCTGAGAGAACAAGAAAATCTTTGAAGTTCGGAGCCTGAAAATTTCCAATCGCATTTATTTCTGAGCCGGAATAAGTAAACGAAACTTCAAATTGCTCTCCTTCTCCAACTTTTGTACTGTTTGCCGTGGCAGTAAAAGATTGACTGAAAATATTCGCGGGAAGGAGAAATACAGCAAAAATAATTGCTAGTAAAACCTTAGTTATTTTCACTGCTATTAATTTTCTGCTTTCTACTTTCAACTTTCTACTTTCAACTTGTAACTTCTTCATCACCAATCTTTTTCAACCTTAACATGTTCACCAACTTTCTTTCTCAACTTCTTTTGCATGTTTTTTTCATTGTCTTTCAAAGCGTTCAGAATTTGTTCTGCCTGTTCCTTTGACATTTTTGGTTTCTGTTTCTGCGGTTGTTGTTCCTGTTGTTTATCTTGATCTTTTTTATCGTTCTTATTTTGATTCTGTTGATTCTGCTTATCGTTCTTATCTTTATTCTTGTCATCTTTGTTCTGCTTATCGTCTTTCTTGTCCTGATCTTCTTTATTCTTGTCGTCTTGTTTATCGTCCTTTTTATTCTGCTTTTTTTGGTTTTCTTCTTCTTTTAATTTCTTAAGTGCGTAAGACAAATTGTATTTAGCTTCTTCATCTTTTGGATTCATTTTGAGCGCATTTTTATAAGCTTCGATGCTTTCTTTTAATTTATTATCGTCCAGTAAACTGTTTCCAATATTGTAGAACGCTTTTCCCTTCAACTCTTTGTCTTTGGTTTTCGAAAGAACCATTTGATAAGCTTTCGTTGCCTCATCATATTTTTTCTGTTTGTAATATGCGTCTCCCAAATTGAAATAAGGGATAACAGCGGAAGAATCTTTTTCAATTCCTTTTCTAAAATTGATTTCCGAGTCTCCAAACTTTTTTTGATTGAATTGTTCAACGCCGTCGTTATTTAAAGAACGAAGTGATTGGCTAAATCCGCTACTGAAAGCCGAAAGAAAAAAGATAGTTACAAAATAATATTTTATTGAAGAAAAACTCATTTAAACATTTCGTTTTAATATTTGCATTAAAAATTTTGATTTTCGTTCAGTCAAAAACAATTCCAGAATTAGAATTAAAAGCGCCGGAATTAAGAAATAAAAATACTTGTCATCATAATCCGTTATTCTCTTTGAGCCGTATTCAGATTTTTCAAGTGAAGAAAGATCTTTATAAATCAAATCCAATTCATTCTGATAACTTGACGACAAATAATATTTACCTCCACCTTTGGACGCAATTTGCTGAAGAGTCGCCTCATCAAGTTTTGTTAATACGGTTGAACCGTTGGCATCCTGCTTAAAACCAACCTGGTTGTTATTGCTGTCGTAAACCGGAATCGGCGCTCCGGAAGGAGAACCCATTCCAATTGTATAAATCAAAATCTCTTTATCGGCGGCATCTTTTACCGCGCTGTCAATATCACCTTCATGATCTTCTCCGTCGGTAATGATAACCATAACTTTTTTCGTTGCAGCTTTGGTGTCAAATGATTTAGCTGCCAAGTTAATTGCCGAGGCAATCGCTGTTCCCTGTTGAGGAATTGAATTTACATCAACTGTTGAGAGGAAAAGATTTGCAGCCGAATAATCTGTAGTAAGCGGAAATTGTACGTATGCGTCTCCCGCAAAAATAATTAAACCGATTCTGTCGCCTTGCAGTTTTCTAATCAACATGGCGATTTCATTTTTAGCTTTTTCCAATCTGCTTGGTTTTAAATCTTCCGCTTTCATACTCGCAGAAACGTCAAGCAGAATGAAAACATCTATTCCTATCTGTTTTACTTCTTCAACTCGGTTGCCGATTTGCGGACGAGCCAAAGCCATAATTATCAACGCTAACGCAAAAACTACTAATCCAAATTTTATTGATTCCTTATAAAAACTTTTTATTCCGAATAAGACTTCATGGATTCGTTCATCTGCAAATTTCTTTAGAAGCGATTTTTTCTTCTTCAAATAAAAGAAATAGAACACGACCAATACCGGTAAAAGGTATAAGAAGTGCAAATATTCCGGATGAGCAAATCGAAACATAAAAGTCTTTTTCTCTTTAAGGTAATTTTCTAAAAATTGTTTTTGATAAACCTATCTCAACTAATAACAGAATCAATCCACTCCAAAGCCAAGGGAAGTAAAGCTCTCTCTTGTTTTTGTAAGAAGTCACTTCAAATTTTGTTTTTTCAAGTTTATCTATCGCTTGATAGATTTCTTCTAATTTTTTGTTGCCGGTTGCGCGGAAATATTTTCCATCTGTCGTCTGGGCAATTGTCCGAAGTACCGCTTCATCAATTTCAACCGGAACCATTTGATAACGGATTCCGAATGGAGTTTGGAAAGGATAAGGGGCTTGTCCCATCGTTCCGATCCCGATGGTATATACTCTTATTCCAAAATTTTTCGCAATATCTGCCGCTGTTAAAGGATCAACTTCGCCGGCGTTGCTAACTCCATCGGTGAGTAGAATCATCACTTTACTTTTTGCTTTTGAATCTTTTAAACGATTTACACCGTTTGCAATTGCATTGCCGATCGCAGTTCCATCTTCAATCATTCCGCTTTTAACTTCTTGAAGAAGATTTTTCAGCACGGCATAATCAATGGTTAATGGACATTGAGTAAAAGCGTCGCGTGAAAAAATCACCAGACCGATTTGATCTGAAGTTCTGCCGGAAATAAACTCCTGTGTAATTTTTTTCGCAGCTTCCATTCTATTGGGTCTAAAATCTTCGGCAAGCATGCTACCGGAAATATCAAGTACAAGAACAACATCAATTCCTTCGGTATAAATATTTTCTCCGCTGGAAAAACTTTGCGGTCTTGCAAGCGCAATAATTAAAACGATAAATACCAGCATCCGTAAATAAATCGGCGTGTCTGATAATTTTTCTTTCCAGCTTCTTTTTCTTTGGTCAAATAGTTTAACGTTTGAATAAACGATTGACGGTTCAACAGTTTTAAACTTTTTGTAATAAAAAAAGAGGGAAACCGGAATCAATAACAACAGCCATAAAACAAGCGGATAAGCAAACGTAATCCCGGAGTTAAACATTTTGTTCTCCGGACTTTTGTTCTTGTTTGGCTGCCGGAATTGTTACAGTAACAATTTGTCTCGCCTGCTTAATCATCGCTTCATTAATTTCATTAAGCGGAATGAACTTTGCGAATTTCACCATGTCGGCATTTTGCAGAAAATCTTTTGTAAGAGGAATAATCTCTGAAGAATCGTTCTTTGTTTTCAACAGTTCAAGAGTTTCTTCAGTCGTTAATTCCAAAGCCGGAAATGAAAATCGTTTTTCAAAATAGGTACGAATGATCTCGGTAATTTCCGTATGATACTCTTTTACTTTTCCGCTTTGCCAAAGTTTTTTCGCTTCCAATTCATCAAGTGAATTTAATGCAATCTCATAAGACGGTTTTTGAATTTCAATTTCTTCTTCTTCCACATCTTTCCGTTCAAAATACTTTTTGTAGATGAAATAAAGTCCCGTAACAACAAGTAAGATAGCCGCTATCCACATCAGCAATTCCAACCAATTGAAAGGAATAACTATCGGTTCTTTAATATCTTTTGCTTCTTTTGTAGTATCAACTGCTAATGTATGTACAACTAAATTTATCGAGTCGGTTGTTAGAATAGAAAATGCTGTATCCTTATTCGTTTTGTAAGGAATTTGAAATGAGGGAATTGTAACGTTTCCGGAATCAAAACCGGCTAAAACAAAATGATAGACAAAAGAATTTACTCCATTCTCTTCTTTTTTCTGAAGTGGAAGTTGCTCAATGAATTCAAGTTTTTTTAGCGAATCTCTAATTGATGGAAAAAAAAATTCCACATTCTTCTGCGCGGAAAGCTCCACTAAATAATTAATGTAATCACCAACCAAATAATTTGTTGAATCGACCGACACTTTGCTTTTTACCTCTTGAGAAAAAGTAAGTGAAGTAAAAACAAAAATGAAAACAGAAAAAAGGAAACTAACCCGCTTTACCATCGTTTCTCGCGCATTCTGAAAAAATTAACTAACGGTTTGATGTATGATTCCTTTGTGTTTATTGTTATTCCGTCAAGTTTGCTTGAAGTAAAAAGTGATTTTTGTTCATTGCGGAATTTTTCTCTATGATGATGCAGCCAGAATTGGAATGATGCATCGCTTGTGTCCAATGTTTTTTCTTTCCCGGTTTCAGGATCAACAAAACGAACTAATCCCATCGGCGGAATTTTTTGTTCCCGTTCATCTATTAACGTTATGCCGATGAAATCATGTTTCTTGCCAACCATGCGTAAAATTTTATCGTAACCGGTATCTTGAAAATCCGAGATGAGAAATGCGATGCTTCTTTTCTTAATCGCTTTATTAAAATATTCCAAAGCCCCACGAATGTTTGTACCTTTGCCTGATGGTTCAAACGAAAGAAGTTCACTGATAATACGTAACGTATGCGATTTCGATTTTTTCGGTGGAATAAATTTTTCAATTTTATCCGTGAACAAAATAAGTCCGACTTTATCGTTATTCTTCAATGCAGAGAAAGCCATGATCGCGCTTATTTCAGCAGCTATTTGTTGTTTGGTTGATGCAGTACTTCCGAAATATTGAGAACCGCTTAAATCAACAATCAGCATCACCGTAAGTTCGCGTTCTTCCTCAAATATTTTTATAAACGGATGCCCGAACCTGGCTGAAACGTTCCAATCAATATTCCGAACGTCATC
This sequence comes from Ignavibacteriaceae bacterium, assembly GCA_023229425.1. Taxonomy (GTDB): domain Bacteria; phylum Bacteroidota; class Ignavibacteria; order Ignavibacteriales; family Ignavibacteriaceae; genus UBA1563. Next base: position 101,035 of record JALNZG010000004.1, on the reverse strand, counting down.
ACCTATTTGGTATTCACGGACTTCCGAAAATTCCATTCCCATTCCTTTAAATACCGAATGGTATTCACCGGAAAAAACCTGATTCACCAAGCCTTTAGTGCGGATTTCCAGTTGTCTGACTTTTTTTAGAAGTTCTTTTGTTAGCATTTATTTGTTAGTTGATATTGTATGTTGACACTCATACGGTTTTTATAATTACTATTAAGGTACTTCAACTTTATTAAGAATTTCGCTGATAATATTTTCTGAAGTAATTTCCTCAGCTTCGGCTTCATACGATACAGCAATTCGATGGCGTAAAACATCGTAAGCGATCGTTCTTACATCTTCCGGAATAACGTAACCGCGTCTTTTAATAAATGCCATGGCACGGCTTGCTATCGCTAAATTTATTGAAGCTCTTGGTGAAGCGCCGTAACTTATTAAATCAGTTAGTTTGTCAAGATTAAAATCTTTTGGAGTTCGGGTTGCAAAAACAATATCAAGAATATATTTCTCAATTTTTTCGTCCATGTAAATTTGCTGTAAAAGAGCCCTTCCATTTAAAATGTCTTGGGAAGAAACGACGGGATTAATTTTATTCTCAATAGCAGAAACGTTTTGCCGCATGATTTTAATTTCTTCATCTCTCTGCGGATAAGTTATTTTCACTTTCAACATAAACCTATCAACTTGAGCTTCCGGCAACGGATAGGTTCCTTCCTGCTCAATCGGATTTTGTGTTGCGAGAACTAAAAATGGTTCTTCAAGTTTAAATGTCGTTTCTCCGATAGTAACTTGTCTTTCCTGCATCGCTTCAAGCAGCGCGCTTTGAACTTTGGCGGGAGCGCGGTTAATTTCATCTGCTAAAATAAAATTTGAGAAGATAGGTCCCTTGCGGATGAAAAAATTCCCATCTTTCTGATTGTAAATTTGTGTGCCGATAATATCAGCCGGCAACAGATCAGGCGTAAATTGTATGCGCTGAAATTTTGCCTTCATAGCAGAAGCAAGGGATTTGATAGCAAGCGTTTTAGCCAAGCCCGGTACGCCTTCCAATAAAATATGACCGTTCCCAAGCAAACCGATCACCAATCGTTCAACCATCGCTTTTTGTCCAACAATGACCTTCCCGATTTCCACCATTAATAAATCAACAAAAGCGCTTTCTTCTTTAATTTTTTCGTTTAAAACCGTTATATCCAATTCTACACCTCATAAGTTGAAAATTTTGATTTATTCTAAGATTAGACGAACTCTAAGTTAAAAATGTTGCAAGAAATATGAAAAATTTTTTACCCTAAAATTTTAAACACCGCAAATTTAAGATACGAAGTTTCTTCCATCAGAGGCAACTTGGGATGGTCAAGCGAGGCTTCGTTAAAATGAATAAGCTGAATTGTTTTATTTGCTTTTTGTGCAGCCCTGGCAATAACGGAAATAAACTCCGACTTTTTTAAATGAAAAGAACATGAGGAAGTTACAAGAAAACCTCCGCTAATAATCTTTTGTATAGCTAACCGGTTAAGTTTTTCATATCCCTTTTCAGCAGTTTTTAATGTTTTTTTATTCTTAGCAAATGCCGGAGGATCGACAAAAACAAGATCATATTTCTTGTTGTTCGCTGTCTCTCGTTCTAAGAAATCAAAAACATCGTAAACAACAAATTCAGTATTGCCGGATAAATTATTCAATTCAAAATTCTTTTTCACTTTTTCAAGTTCATTTGCTGAGGAATCAACAAACGTAACATCGCTTGCGCCCGCATGCAAAGCGTGCAAGCCGAAGCCTCCTGAATTGCAAAACGCATCAAGAACAGACTTGCCGGAAGAAATTTTTTCTATAAAGAATCTATTATCCGATTGATCAAAATAAAAACCGGTTTTCTGCCCATGTGAAAAATCTATTTCAAATTTCAGGGAACCATCAGAAATAATTTCATTCCCGGCGCTGCCAAGTAAAATGAGATTCTCTTCAGAAAGTCCTTCTAATTTTCTGAAATAAGGTTCGTGTTTGGTAAAAATATTTTCCGCAGAATAATCTTCCTGCAATATTTTTTTGATAAGTTCCAGATTTTTCTCCATCCCGGCAGAGTAAATTTGAAGAACAAAAGTGTTGTTGTACTTATCAATTACCAAACCCGGAAGAAAATCGCTTTCACTGAAAACCATCCTGAACGCTTCACGGTTTGGATAAAAAGTTTTTCTCAATTCGTAAGCCGATTTCAGCCGATCGCGAAATAATGATTCCAAATCACTAATTAAATTGCGGGAAAGTATCCGAACTGTAATAAGTGAGTTTTTGTTAAAAAATCCAGTTCCGAGTAAATTATTTCTTACGTCGTAAACCTCAACAATATCACCGCTTTGCGGTTCTTCTTCAATTTTATTTATTTCATTACTAAACACCCAGAGATGGCCGTTTACTATTCTATTTTCTTCGTTTCGATTGAGAATAACTTTTTTCAATTCGTTTTTGCCGTTCGTGTTAATTAAAATAAAAATGCCGTAGCAAACCTATGAAGATTTTTAACTACGGCAAAAGTAATAATTCTTGCTCTTAAAGATTTTCAAGGACCCTTGTTATGCGTTGAGCAACTTCTTCTGCAATTGAAGCGAGTTCTATATTCCCAACTGCTTTCATTGATTCCAGCGGATTAACTGCAGAAACTTGAACGCCGCCTTCTGCTTTTTCCTGCACAATAAAATTGCAAGGAAGTAAAACGCCAATGTTCTCTTCAGCTTGTAGGGCTTTATAGGCAAATGATGGATTGCATGCACCGAGAATTTTGTATTTGCGGAAATCAACGTCTATTTTTTTCTTCAATGTTGCTTGCACATCAATCTCGGTCAACACACCAAATCCTTCTTTTTTCAATTCCTCTGTAACTTTTTCAATGGTTTTATCAAAAGAAAGACCAATTAATTTTGAATGATAGTAAGCCATAATTTCTCCAATTTTTTAGTTATTAGATGATAAAATCAACATTGCGATTCATCGCTTTCAAGAACTTCCAAAAGTTTTCCCTCACGCAATGAGTAATCAGACAGATAAATCCCTAAAAGATTCAACTCATAAAATATTGTTTGCAGAATTATTGCTCCAGCAGGTAATATATCGGCTCTATCTGGCTCAATTCCTGGAATAGTTTTCCTCTCATTAATCGTTTTTTTTGAAAGAAGTAATTCCACAGATTTATTTAGTTCTTCCCTTGTTAATGTTTTCTCATCCTGATTTATTAAATTCAATTCAGCAAAATTTGTCCATGCAAGAGCTTTCATAGCATGAATAGTGCCGGAATTCCCCGTCACTAAATCAACTTTTTCCGATATTAGTTTTTCTCTTACCGGCAGCATTTCTGTTCTTATGAAAACACGTGATTCATCAATTTTATTTTGATCTAGAGCACCATTTGGGAAAAAACGAGAGGATAAACGAACTGCGCCGAGCTTTAAACTTTCGACGAACAATATTTTACCGGAGCTGCCAAGAATAAATTCCGTACTTCCCCCTCCGATATCCAGACAAAGAATATTATTAGAAAGAACTTTCGCCTCAGAATATAAAATGGCTTTGTAAATTAAATAAGCTTCCCTTTCTCCTGAAAGAATCTCAATTGAAATTCCGGTAGTTTTTTTAATATGCATCAAAAAATCATGTGCGTTAGTTGCTTCCCGAACCGCACTGGTTGCTGTGGCTGTTATCATGCACAAAAATGAATTTGAAATTTCTATTAACTCAAGAATAATTCTTTCCGCTTGTGTAAAATCTTTTTCGGATAAAAAAGATTTTCCGTTTTGCTTTTGTAAAGCAAGTCGGTAAATAATTCTTTTTCGATAAATCACCGAGAAAGATTTATCTTTTTCAATTTGATAGATAACAAAGTGAAAGGAATTCGATCCGATATCGAGAATTGCTTTATGTTGTTGGAAATTCATGGGCTGAACTATTTTTTATCGGCTAAAAGAATTTTACACAACGAAAATACTTCTTCCACCGTTACATCATTAATAAGATCTGACTTACGCAGAAAATATTTTTGCTCCCCGATCGGAGCCCAATTAAACGGATTAGTCGGTCCGAAGATCGATATTTGAGGCGTTGGAGTAGTTCCGGCAACATGCATTATGCCGGTATCGTTTGTTATAAACAGATCACTCTTTGCAATTAGCGCTGCTACTTCGGGAATACCTTTATTCCAAAATAACTTTGTTTCAGAAGAAACATTGTGCTGAATTATTTCAATTATTTCCAAATCATCCGGCCATCCGGTAAGATAAATTGCCGGTTGATAATTTTCTTCTAAAAGATTTATTAATGCAATAAAATTCTCAAAAGACCAACGGTTAGGTGGTTTTCCGGCTCCAACATGAAGCCCGATGATCTTCCCCCTCTTTCGCGTATATGATTGAAGAAATTCTTTTGCGTCCTGCTCGTCTTTTTCATCATAGCAAATCTCAGAGCCAAAGTCATTAGTTGAGATACCAAACGGTCGGAGGAGGTCGAGACTAAAATCCGAGACATTTGCATCCGGATATTTTTTCCAATCCAGATTAATTCTTCTATCAAAAAAAAATGCCGAAAGATTTTCTTTACCGCTCAACGAATTAGGACCAATTCTAATTTTAGCGTTAGCAACTCTACAAAGCAAATTGCTCGTAAAGGAAATAGAAACCGTTACGGGAACAATCGCAAGGTCATAATCTTTTCTCAAAAAATGAATCATTTTTTTTATGTAATCAAAAGAAAATATTTTACTTTTATCAAACACAAAGAGTTCATCAATAAATTTACTTTTGTGCAAAGCATTTTTGTTTGTGGGACTAACGATTACTGCTACTTTCGCCGAAGGGAATTTTTCTTTTAAGGCTCGAAAAACCGAAACGCTTGCAAGTAAATCTCCAAGCTGATTATGTTGACGAACGACAAGAATTTTCTTCGGTTGGCCAACCTCATAGCTGTAATTTTCTTTCAATCCCCAAAACTTTTTTAATAAAGAGTATAATATATTTTTCATTATAAATAACTACTGATCATCTTCAACGGTTTTCTTATCATCTTTGATTTCTTTAAAATCTATATCAATAACATCTTTTTCATTATAAGATCTTTTTTGAGATTCGTTCTCTCTTTTTTTTGCAATAGTTGAAGAAGAGATTGCGCGTACAAAACGAATAATCTTCAAAGAAAAATAGATGAGCAATGCATAAATGATAAGTTTAATAAACATTATAAAATCCTTTTCGCTTCAGGTTGAAAATACTCAGTGAATCCTCTGTCGGCCCTGAATATCGCCTGAAATAATTCTTCAAAATCTTTCTGACTATTTACAAAATCCATTTCGGTTGTGTTTACAATTAACAGAGGTGTCGTAGCATACCGGAAGAAAAAATCGTTGTAGGCTTCACTCAATTCTTCAATATAATTCCTGGTTATGTTGCGCTCAATTTGCCTGCTCCGTTTTTTTATATTGTACATTAAGCGGTCAACGCTCGATTGCAAATAGACGACCAAATCCGGCTGGCGAAGATTTTTAAATAAAAGGGGGAACACCGACTCATACAATTTTAATTCTTCGCCGGAAAGATTGAGATAAGCAAATATTTTATCTTTCTCAAAAATATAATCGGCAACAATAAATTCGGAAAACAAATTTTCTTGATGAAGTGCTTGCTGCTGTTTGTAACGGTTCACTAAAAAAAACATTTGCGTCTGGAATGCATAACGATTCCGTTCATTGTAAAATTTTTCCAAAAAAGGATTTACTTCGAACTGCTCAACAATTAGCTGTGCGTTAAGTCGTTCTTTTAATTTTACTGCAAGGGAAGTTTTTCCTGCGCCGATTGCGCCTTCAACTGCTATGTACCGGACAACTTTATCACTTGGCAACGCCATAAGATTCCTTTAAACTGTTTGGAGATGAAAAAACATTTATAACATATTGTTCATTTTCTGGCAACACAATATCACAAATACTTTTTTTTGACCCGGGATGAAAAAAACCGGGGGCAATTTCACAAAGTGGAACGAGAACAAAATCCCTTACCGGAATATAAGGATGTGGAACCGTTACTCTTTTATCGGAATAAACGAGGTCATCGAAAAATAAAATGTCTAAGTCAATTTCCCTGCATTCCCACTTCTCCCTTTTTTTTCTGCCAAGCTGCTGTTCAATTCCTTTAAGAAAATCCAGAAGAGTATGAAGTTCAAATCCAGTTTCAATTGCAATAACGCAATTAAGAAAATTCCCTTGATCTTTTATTCCGAACGGTTTGGTTTCATAAACCGACGAAATTTTTATTATACGGCAAAGAGAAGATTGTTCAATAAGTTCAACCGCTTTTTGCAAATAAGAAAATCTATCGTCAAGATTTGAACCTAATCCGATATAGCTAATATGCTTTTTCGCTCCATCCATTACAATTTCTCAACACTTTCATTCCACTCATCGCGGGTTTTTACAACTTCAACTTCAACAGAATCGACAACTCCGCCAATCGGTGGATTATTTTTCCTAACGCGCAACGCAATCTTATGAACAGAAGGAAAAGTTCGAAATAATTCATCAACCATTGCATTAGTTAAAGCTTCAATCAAATAAAACTTTTTCCGTAATGCAAGATTACTCATAACGTTATAAACTTGCTCATAGTTTATTGTCTCCTGCAGCTTATCTGTTGTAGCAGCGTGGGCAAAATTAGTGTACAGATCAACGTCGGCTTCAAACTTGCCGCCGATATTTTGTTCTTGTTGAAAAACTCCGTGGTATCCGTAAAAGGATGCTTTTTTAATTCTGATAATGTTTAGCATACTGTATTTATTTCTTCATAATTTTTTGTTTCAAACTTGATAAGTTCGCGATCAACAAGCCGGTTAACACAAAAAAACTTCCGAAAATTTGATTGGGCATCAGCGTTTCATCTAGGAAGATCCAGCCAATTAACAATGCAATAATAGGAGTAATAAACGCTGTTAACGAAAGTAAAATAATGTTTATTCTTTTCAACAACCAATAATATGCGGTAAAAGTAACCACGCTGCCTATTATTCCAAGATAAAAGACAGATGCAATGGCTTTGGTATCAAACTTCAGTGAAGAAGTATCTTCAAATAAAACTCCAAGCAGAAGCATTCCTACTCCGGCTATCGCCATTGGAATTAAGTTCATCGAGAGAGCGTGTAAATGCTGTCCATATTTTTTAATGGAAACAGCAATAGTTGATTGCAGTAATCCGCTAACCAAAACCGCCAACATCCCAAGAAAATAGTCCATCCCAATCGTGAAAATATTTTGAGAGAAAATAATAACAATACCGGAAAAACCGAAAATCATTCCAAAAATTTTTATTAATCCTATTTTTTCTTCCGGAATAAAAATCCGTGTGAACAGCGCAACAAAAAAAGGATAAACTGCAAACAACACAGCAGCCAATCCCGAAGGAATAAATTGCTCTCCCCAATAGACTAATCCAAACGGTAAAATAAATGAAAAAACTCCCATGAAATAATAGAGCCGCATGGAAATTTTATCCTGCTGAATGGAGATCGAACGGATCTGCATGATGATATAAATAACAATAGCGGCTATCGAAAACCGCAAACCCGCAGAAATAAGGGGCGTAAGCGAGTCCAAGCCAAGCCTAATTGCAAACCAGGTTGAGCCCCAGATCAAGCAAATTAAAATATAATTTGAAGCTATTTTTAAATTAGAATCCAATCATTAACCTTTCATCGCTAGCACGCCGAGCGTTCTGCCGGATAACTTGCCGTCTCTTCTGTAGGAATGGAATAAAAAACTCCATTCAAAACTGCATAGTGTGGAAAGCTGAATATTTTCTTTCCGCACTTCAAATTTACGCAAAATGTCATAATTAATTTTAGCGACGTCGAGAAGGAATTTTTCACCATTCGGCAATAAATATTTTTCATCAAAATTTCGGGCAACTTCCTCACCAACTTCATAATTTTTTTGACTGATTGAAGGTCCTAAATACGCTATAATTTCTTTCGGATCTGCTTTACATTCTTCTTCAAGTTTAAGGATTGTTTTTCCCAAAATTTTAAGCGATGTACCAAGCCACCCCGAATGCACTCCTGCAATAATTTTTCTTTTGGGTTCAAAAAGAAAAATGGAGGTGCAATCTGCGGTACTAATTGCCAAACCAAGATTAGGTTTATCAGATATCATTGCATCGCTTTCGCCTTGATTGCTGGGCTTATCAACAAAAATAATTCTGTCTCCGTGAATTTGATTTTGTGTAGCAACCCTGTTTTCCAAACCAAGCGATTTATAAAACCTTTGCCTATCCGTTTCTACTCTCTCGTTATCATCGCCCACAGTTAAAGAAAGATTAAAACCAAACGGAGAATTTGCTTGTCCATCAATTTTTGCCGCCAATCCGAAAATAATATTTTGGCAGCCGTTTAATACGAGAGATTTGAGTATGACCATAAAAGTTAGTTAGAATAAAAGAAATACTTTATTTTAGGGAAGAAAATCTAATATGCTTTTAATTTTCTTTTCCAAAGATATTAAAATATTTCCTCGACAATCATTAATAGTAAAAGAAAAGGATAAATTTTTGAAAATTCTCATTTCAAATGATGACGGAATTGATTCACTCGGAATTTTTCATTTATACAATGCTTTAAAAGAAATCGGTGAAGTTACAGTTGTAGCGCCGCTGAGCGAGCAAAGCGCAGTCGGACATGCAATAACGATGATGCATCCTTTACGAGTTATAAAATTTTATAAAGACGGAGATTTTTTCGGTTATGCAGTCGATGGAACACCTGCCGATTGTGTAAAAATGGGTGTGAGAAATATTCTCGGTTTTCTTCCCGATATTGTTGTCTCCGGCATTAACCACGGCTCAAATACCGCAACAAGTGTAATATATTCAGGAACTGTTTCAGCCGCAAGGGAAGCGGCGATAATGGATATCCCGGCAATTGCAATTTCCGTTACAAGCCACAGCGTTTCCAACTTTGCCACAGCTTGCGAAACCGCCAAAAAACTTGTTTTATTGATCGGAGAAAAAGGATTGAAAAAAGGAACCCTGCTTAATGTGAATGTTCCCGACTTACCCGCCACCGAAATAAAAGGGATGTACTTGACGAAACAAGGAAAATCAAAATGGGATGATGTCTATGAAAAAAGAATTGATCCTTACGGGAAAGAATATTTTTGGCTCACCGGAGACTTTATTGAAACAGATGACGATCTATCTTTAGACCAATTTGCGGTTAAACAAAATTATGTTTCAGTTACACCGATTCATTTTGATTTAACTGATCATGAAACATATAACGAAATGAGCGGGTGGAAAATTGATTCTCTGCTTTAATCTGTTTTCACTTTTTAGATTTAACGCATAATGAATATTTCATTTCAGATTAATTGGTTCCTTCTTGTTGGGTTTGCTTTGCTGCTTGCCGGATATGCCATTTTTGTGTACCGGATTACTGTTCCTGAAATTTCCCGGCAGAAAAAAATTCTCCTAACGTTGTTAAGAATTCTTGCTTTGGTTTTGCTCTTTCTGTTAATTTTTGAACCGCTTCTTAAAATTGAAAAGAAAAAAATCATCCAACCGGTGCATTATTTTTTTGTTGATAATTCAAAATCGTTAAAACAATTCGAAGATAAGTCTCCGTTCATTTCAGATAATCTTTTAAAAGAAATAAAAAAACTTCCCATTAATTTTTTTAAATTATTTTCTTTCGGAAGCAATATTTCTCAAGAGTTGAAATCCGATTCTGCAAAATTTTTATTTAACGAACCGGCAACAAATTTCTCGAAAATATTTTCTTCATTACAAAAAGAAGAAAATATCGCCTCCATAACCATTGTAAGCGACGGCATTATTAATGAAGGAACAAGCCCGCAATATCAAGCTGAAAAGCTTAACGTACCGGTTTTTACCATCGGAGTTGGTGATTCAACTACAAAAAAAGATATTTCAATTCAAAATATTCTTCACAACGAATTTCTTTATACCGGAACAAGTACACCGTTTATCCTCTCTGTTTTACAGCATGGTTTCAACGGAGCAAAAACGACACTTTCAATTTTAGAAGATAATTCACTCTTTGAAGCGAAGGAAATTTCATTTACTGAAAATGAACTTCAGAACATTGAATTTTTATATAAGCCAAAATCTCCCGGTGAGAAGAAAATTTCATTCGTTCTTTCTTCTTTGCCAAATGAATATTCAATTGAAAACAACAGGCAATCTCTATTTGTAAAAGTTTTGGATAGTAAGTTTTCGATTGTTCTCATTGCGGGTGCTCCATCAGTAGATGTAACATTTATAAAAAATTCTTTGCAAGCGGATACGAACAATTTTGTTCAATCATTTACGCAAATAACTTCATCGCAGTTTCTCGAAAAGAAATTACCGGATAATGCTCTTGATAAAGCGGATGTTCTTTATCTTGTAAATTTTCCTTCTTCGCAAACGTCCAATCAATTAGTAGAAAAAGTTACAAAACTTATTAAAGAAAAAAGTCTTCCATATTTTTTTCTATTAACTTCTTCGGTTGATCCGGTTAAGCTGCGAATTCTGCAAAATGAATTGCCTTTTGGTTTTACTCGAACCGATAAATCGGTAGTTGAAGCGCAACCGGTAATAGAGGATGCAACTCTTCGAAATCCTTTGCTGCAATTCAGCGGGAAAAATATTCTTGAACAATGGAACAACCTTCCGCCTGTTTACAAACCGAATTGGGAGCTCACCGCAAAGCCCGAAAGCGAAGTTCTTGCAAAAACAAGGATTAACAATATTGCGCTGAACTCGCCTTTAATTCTTTCCAAACGAATCGGCGGCAAGCGCGCGATTGCTGTTTTAGCCGCTGATATCTGGAAATGGAAACTGCAAAAAGCCACCGCACAACTGGATTTATTCGACCGCTTTTTATCAAACGGAACAAAATGGCTTCACGCTGTTGAGCAAAAAAAGCAAGTGACTATTTCAACTAATAAGAAGTTTTATTCAGCTGGAGAAAAGATTTATATTACTTCGGAAGTTTATGATGAAGCTTTCCACGTAGTAAATGATGCAGAAATCAAGTGTTCGGTGATAAATAATGAGAATGAAATTTCGGTTTCTTTTTCCAATATTGGAAGCGGTTTATACGAAGGAGAAATTACAGAAATTGGAAAAGGTGATTATACTTTTTCGGGAGAAGCTTTTCTTGATCATAAATCGCTCGGGAAAGATAACGGTAGATTTTCAGTCGGTGATATTGATTATGAACTTCAGAATACAACCATGAATAGCGATTTACTAAAACTTTTAGCAAAAGAAACCAAAGGGAAATTCTTTTATAATTCATATGTTAATCTATTTGTTAAGCTAAATGAGATCAGTAAAAATTCAAGCAAAAATAAAATTGAAGTTAATGAATACAGGCTTTGGTCAAGTGAGTTAATGCTTGCGCTTATTATTTTATTATTTGCTGCCGAATGGTTTTTGCGGAAACGAGAAGGTCTGTTGTAAGCTGTAATGAAACTGCTTTTCGCCATATTTGATTTCATTCTCCCTCGATTCTGTCCTGCGTGCCAAAAGAAACTCTCGCTAATTGAAAAACTTATTTGCGAAGATTGCCGAAATACTTTCGTATCTACAGATGAACAATTACTTCAATTTGAATACGAAAGAAAATTTTCCGAATCCAAAGTCATTTCTGATTTTTATCCTCTTTTAGTTTTTGTGAAGGATTCTCCCTTGCAACAAGTAATTCACCAAATCAAATATCAGAAAAAATTTTTATTAGCCGTTGAACTTGGCAAAATGCTTGGTAATTCACTTTTGAAAAATAAACCCGGCTGGAAAGTTGATATCATTCTTCCAGTTCCGCTTCATTCATTAAAGAAAGCCGAAAGAGGATTTAATCAATCGTTTTACATTGCAAAGGGTATTAGTAAGGTGACAAAATTCCAGGTTTCACATTCGATCATAAAAAGAAAAAGATATACCGAATCACAGACGAAGAAAAATTTAAATGAACGCGCCGAGAATATGTCTGAAGCATTTATTGTGAAGCATGCCGATAAAATTGGTGGGAAAAACATTTTACTGGTAGATGATGTTATCACTACCGGAGCAACGATCCGTGAGTGTGGTAAAAAACTTCAAGAATACGGAGCAGCCAATATTTATGCGGCTTCCATCGCACTTGCCGAATAAGTTATCTTATTCAGTTTTCTTAATCGTAATCTTTTTCATAATCTTAATCATTTTTATATTTTAATTTTAACGCAGATTAAGAATACGATTAAGATTAAGAATTACTTTTTTGGCGTAGGACCTAAACGAATAACTTACATTCTTTCCGGAGCAGAAACTCCAAGGACACTCAATCCGTTTTTTATAACAATTTTAGTTGCGAGAGCCAGAGAGATGCGCGCTTCAGCAAGATTTTTCTCCGTCCCTAATATTCTACAAAATGTATAAAATTTGTGAAAAGACGCTGCTAATTCTTCAAGATAAGTAGCTATTCTGTTTGGTTCAAAATACTCGGCAGCAAGTAATACTTCTTCTTCAAATTGATGAAGTTTTCTTATCAGCTTCTGTTCTTCATCTGCCACTAAAAGATTTAGATGGTCGGTTGAAGCTGCTAAATTTTCATTTTCAATTGTACGCACGATAGAACATATTCTTGCGTGAGCGTATTGCAGATAAAAAACGGGATTTTCATCGGAATGTTTTTTTGCAAGCGCCAAATCAAAATTCATGTGCGTTGAAATATTTCGCATATTAAAAAAGTAGCGTACAACATCAGCGCCGACTTCATCAGTCAATTCATCAAGCGTAACGTAATTTGCTTTGCGGGTTGACATTTTTACGATCTCGCCGTTCTGTGTGATGGTTACAAATTGATGGATGAGAACTTTAACTTTGCCAGAATCATATCCGAGCGCTTGTAATGCCGCCATAACATCTGGATATGTAGCATTATGATCCGAACCAAATAAATCAACCATGAGATCATAATTTCTATCAAACTTTGTTATATGATAGGCGACATCAGGCAAACGGTAAGTCGGTTCACCGGATGATTTCACTATCACTTTATCCTGTTGATTTCCAAGTTCTGAAAGTTTTAACCAGATTGCCCCCTCTTTTTCGTAAGATAGATTTTTTTCGGAAAAAGTCTTTAAAAGGTCCGCAATTTTCTTCTCATCATACAAACTATTTTCATTAAAGAAATTTTTATGTTTTATGTTTAATCGCAAAAGAGTTTTTTCAATATCAAGAAAAATTTCTTTTTCTGCTTTTTCTTTAAATTTTCCTTCGGCAGCTTCATTCCGTAACGAATCGCCAAATTCATTTTTTAAGTTTTCGGCAATGGTTTTTATATAATCGCCCTGATAATAATCCTCCGGGAAATCAACAACATCGCTTAGCAGTTCTAAATAACGAAGACGTACTGAATCGCCAAGCACGCGCATTTGTCTGCCCGCGTTGTTAAAATAATATTCGCGGTCAACTTCGTAGCCTGTCCATTCTAAAAGATTTGCAAGAGTATCACCGCAGACTGCATTTCTGCCGTGCCCAACGGTCAATGGTCCGGTTGGATTTGCAGATACGAATTCAACATTTGCATGTTTACCAGCATGTTTTTTTGATTTACCGAATTCATCTTTTTCGATGAGAATTTTTTCGATTTTTTTCGTAAGAAAATCAGGATGAAAAAAGAAATTGATAAATCCCGGTCCGGCAATTTCAACTTTCGTAATCTTTGTCGGGTCGATAGCTAAGTGAGTTATAAGTTCGTTTGCAATTTCACGTGGATTTTTCTTTAAAATCTTAGTTAGGAGCATCGCAGCATTAGAAGAAATATCTCCGTGTGTTTCAATTTTCGGCTGGTCGAAACCGATTTGAATTTCTTTTAAATATGGTAACGTTTGAGCGGCTTCGTTAAAAAGCAAGGTCAAATAATTTTTCAACCGTTTCTCCCTATGGTTTCATCCTTCTTCGTTTTTGGTTTTACTGCGCTAACTTTTTTCGGTTTGGTTTCGACCTTTTCCATTTTCGGTTTTACTACTCGGACTTTTCTCGGTTTGGTTTCGACCTTTTCCATTTTCGGTTTTACCACGCGGACTTTTCTCGGTTTTGTTTCAACCTTTTCCGTTTTCGGTTTTGATGCACGGACTTTTGTTGGTTTATCTTCTACCTGCATGATTGGTGCATCACCCCAAAGTTTTTCTAAATTGTAATAAGCCCGAATGTCCTTCTGAAAAACATGAATAACTACATCAACATAATCCAGTAAAACCCACTGGAGAGCTGTTGTTCCTTCTTTGTGCCAAAGTTTGATTCCTTTATCGCGCAAAGTTTTATCAATATTATCGGCAATGGCTCTCACGTGCGTATCAGAATCAGCCGAGCATATAACAAAATAATCTGCAATCGCAGAAACAGTTTTTAATTCAATTACCTTTACTTCGCTTCCCTTTTTTTCAAAAATAAGTTGAGTAATTTTTTCTACCAGTTTTTTTGTTGTCAAAGTTTCTCCTTTGAATCTTTTAAATTAGAAAAATCTTTTCCGGCTAAAACCGTTATATCTAAAAATAAGGTTTTATTAATCTGCCGGATAATTTGTTGCTCGGGCACACCGAGAATCTTGGCAACTTTTTTTGCTTTCATCATATTGCCTGATCTATCTATGATAAGAGTTCTATCAACATTGAATTGATAATAATTCCCCGATTTAATAACATCAATTTGATTAATTCGTAAAAGGTCTGTCAGTTTATCTCCCATCCCTTCGATTCCGCAACCGTTTATTACTTCAGCTTTAATGGGAATCAAACTTATATTTCTATTTTTTAATTTTTCATCTGGAAATATTTTGATAGTTTTTATATAAGCCGAATATCCCAAGTATCCGTTGATTGAAAGAAGCAAAAAAATTGCCGGAAAAACAAACAAGAAAGAAGCAGTAACAGTTTTATTTTTATAACTTTTTTGCGATGTCTCTTTCAAAATCAATAGTCTAACTTATCTGACGAAAAAAAAGTTTTCATAAAGTCCGCCACCAAAACGGTTGTATCTATAAAAATCATTATAGAATCCACCAGGGATATTTCTATACTGAACGCTGATGTTCACGTCTTTCCAAGGTTGATAATTCAATTGTGCGCTGCTTAAATAAATACCGCTTAGTTGATTTTGATAATTCTTCCCGAAAGAACTGTAGGGTGAATGAACTAAACTTGCATCAACCTGCATATTAAAATTATCGGCAAATTTGTAGCTCAGACTGTTCGTATAAACGCCAAGCGCCAAACCGCTATTGCCGGATGTTGTGTAAGACATACTATAGGAATGAGACATAGAAAAATTCTCCGGATTGATAAACCCGAACAACAAAGCAGGAGCATTATTGTTAATCATTCCTTCTTGAATCGAAGGTTTAAAGATGTTTTTATCTTTAAATTGAGCAAAGCTATTCAATGAAGCAAAAACTAAAATGACTAAAAGAATTTTTTTCATACCTATTCCTATTTCTAAAATTCAAAAAAAATGATTCTTTTACAGAAACCTAAAGAGTGAAATCATTCTTCTTTGCAAATATAACCAGAAAAGAATGCCTGATGCAATACTCTTTAGTCGCTATTTCATTGAGAAAGTTTCCTTTAACCAAGCAAAGATATTCTTTAAAATAAGAAAAGCCGCATTTTGCGGCTTTTCTCAAAAGAACAGAGCAGAGAATTACTTCATCAAGATCATTTTCTTGGTTGAAGTGAAATCATTTGCTTTGATTGTATAGAAGTAAATACCGCTGGTTAAGCTGTTCGCTTTGAACGAAGCATTATATACACCTGCAGTTTTTTGTTCATTTACTAAGGTCATCACTTCTTCACCCAAAGTATTAAATACTTTTACGGTTACAAAGCTTTCTTGCGGAATACTGAAACGAATTGAGGTCTCAGGATTGAATGGGTTTGGATAATTCTGATCCAACATATAAACCGTTGGAATCGTGTTTCCAAGTTGTTCAACGCCAACACCACTGCGTGTGTATTTTCTGACAGCACCGGCAGAAAATGTACCTAAATAAGCTGTAGCGCCATCAGGGGAAAAGCCAATCGCTCTTGGTCTTTCGGCAGCATTTGCTGCAGTATAGAATGTCCAAGCCATTTTTTCACCAGATATGGTGTTTGTTTTGGTATCGTATGCGTACCACGTAGCAACATCATAATTAGTTACTTCACCGGTATGGCGATTCGGTAAATCATTGTAGGAACCTGAACTTAACCAAAGTTGATCTGGTTTTACCGGATCCCAAACTAATGATTCACAATCAAATCCTCTTAGAACGGTATCGGAAACAAATGTTGAAAATTCATCAGCTCTTTTCAATGTTTGAACATAATGAACCGAATATGCCGGATGGTAAACCGTGAGACCATTCTTAGAAACATCAATTGACCTGCAATAACCGGTAGTAATATCAAGAGCATTTCCTAAAAAAACACCTGCTTTATCAAACATTTTGATAGGACCACCAGGAATAACTGATCGAACATAGTAATTACCAGCTGCATCAACGCCAGGTTTAACAGTTCCGCCAATTCCCAAGACTAAACGGTTCATCAAACCTTCACCGGTTTTGTAATCGAACTTGTATAATTGGTCGAAATAAGCGGCAACAACATTACCATTTTCATCTAAAGTTAATCCACGTCCAGTCATTGCACTCCAAGCTGGTACAGTAATCATTACCGTAGTATCTAATGGATTTTTAATACTTTTGAAAGCCGTCTCTCCGCCAAGAGTATCTTTTACAACACCACCAACCTTATTGAAAAGAATGGGTGAAAAGCTAGCTTGGGTTCCATCAGGATTAAAAACATAGAGAGCTCTTACAGATGCTTTAACAGTTTTTAAAGCTCCTGTAGCAGCATCATAACCAGGAACTTGAAGAGAGTCCCTTGTATATGCATAATAACATTGGATCCAAATTTTTCCATCTGGATCAACTGCTATTCCGTGAGTACCCGCACCCTGGGTACTATCTGCCGGAAAGACAGAAGCAAACTGCCAAGTTTGAGCTTGGGAATTGAACGCCATCGCTACAAACAACGACAGCACTAAAAAGAATTTTTTGAACATGATTACTCCTTTTTTTTTGTGATTACTAATGTGCCATATTTATTGTAATATAAACATCAACAAATTTTTATATCTCTCATAATAGAGATACAATAAAAGAACACTATAATTTGAAATACAAATCTTAAAAAACTAATTTAATCCGTAATAAGGCGCGCCTCCTAAATTGTTCAAAGTATTGATTTTAATAATGGCTTCCGCTGGTGTTGCTGTATCATTTAAGTTGACTGCATGTCTCATTAAATACAAATACACATCAGAACCTCTCCAGAAAAATGAGTTAAATTTACATTTGTTAGAAGGGTTTAATACTCCGCTAAACAAAACTTGAGAACTTTTATCAGGTCTAACTTTAACTATCATCTCGACACCATCTGTGCCGATATATAAATCACCATCAGCAGAGAATGTAATTCCTCGGATAGTTCCTGTAGGATAAGTTGCTGCGTAATTGTAATATTCTTCGGCAATCCCTAAACTGTCCGAATTGATAATCGCGAAACGCCAAACACCTTCTGCCCCATCTTTGGAACAACCAACGTAAAGATAATTGTTGAAAACCCTAACCGAACGGATATTAGCATTAAAAGCGAATGCTTTTACATTCTTCGCTTGTGTTACTCTATAGAGCGATACATTGTTTCCGGCAGCCCACATGATGCCGTTTTGATCAAAATCAAAATCCGTTATTGTACCGACACCATTTGCAGAAGAAACCCAAGTTGCAGCAATTGTATTGGGTGCAATTTTAAATATTCCTTTTACTCCTCTTGCAGCATAAAGATCACCGGATTGCCCGAACTTCATACAGCTCCAAGATGTTTCAGCCCCTTTTGGAGCAAAGTCTGTCATAGTTCCATCAGGAGCAATTTTCTTAACTCCGGTTCCAGCGCTATCAACGGTGTAAGAAATATAAGCATTCCCAAATTTATCGTATGTTAGTGAGTATGGAGTGTCATTGAATTTAAATTCCTTAAAAACGATGGTTGCCGAGATCAATTTATATGATAATGAATTACTTATTTTATCAGCACTAAACTTACTTATTTTAATACTAATGGTATCTTTAACCAGGTTGGGAGCTTTAACAACTACCTTATTCGCATCAAGTGAAATGATTGTAGCAATTACATTATTAAAATAAACTGCCATCGCACTGGCAGAATCCGGAAAGTTGCTCCCTGTAATAGTTATTTCATCGACTCCTGCAAAAGCGCTATCAGCCGGAGATACTGAAGTAATTATAGGGGCTAAGACGTTGGAGAATGAGGGATTATAAAGTGGTTCAAGGTTATTCTGCTTATTGCAGCCCCAAAAGAGGAGAACTAATACAAATACGAATGCTGCCAGTAGTGTAGAAGTTAGGGAGTATTGTAAATATTTTTTTTTCATAAGTATTACCAAAATTTAATTACCTGTTAAATTCCAAAATGGATTGAAAATTTGTGAATATCGGAAAAAGAATCGGAATTCCATGGAATGTACGCATAGTCCAAGCCCACAGTGTACCCTTCAATAGATTTACTAAAGCCAATGCCGGTAGTAATATTATACTCACCTTCTTTTCCAGTTAAATATCCACCGCGCAAAGCAATTGAGTTCATAAACTTAAATTCTACACCGAGATCAACTTCTTCCACATTATCACGCGGGACAACTGAATCGAAAGCAAGTTGAATTGAATATTCGTTCTTATCAAGTTTTAACATATCGCTTAGGTTATAAGCAAATCCAACGCGGAAAGTTAAAGGAAGCTGGAATTTTTCCTGTTCTCTTTCAAGCTGAATATCTTTGGAGAAATTTTTAATTGACGCTGCAAAATCTAAACTTTGAATCCCTGTATGATAGAGAACTCCAAAATCGAACACCAATGAATTCGGTTTATAAATTGTCTTCGTTAATTCGGTTTCCGTAATGTCAACAACACCGGAAGTTAAATTCTGTATGGCATATTTAACAGAGCCGCCGATCGAAAATTTATCATTAAACGCTTTACCATATGTTACACCAAATGAAGAAGCGTTCGGATTGAAAATTCCGGTTTCTACATAACCCTGATTATTCCGCACGGTACCAATAAGATCGCCGTAATTCACATAAAGGAAAGAAAAACCTATAACACCGTATTCTCCATTTTCAGGCGCAAAAGTAACTCCACCGGTATAATATTTAATATCGGCAATCCAGCCAATTTGCCCGGTAGTTGCATCAACAAAATTTGTCTGTCTTGCTATGGATGCGGGATTGGAAAAAAGCCCGCTTGCACCAAGATTATCAAGGGCAGTAGCTGCGTCTCCCATTCCAGCCATTTTTGCATCCAAAGAAACTTGAAGGAATTTCATCCCTGTTTGTGCTAACTTCCTTTGCGAAAATCCGGAGGAAGCTAAAAACAAAGCAACAATCGAAACAGTAGTTAATATTTTTATTTTCATAAAGTTTCCTGCACCTTTATCGGATTATTACAAATTTTTGAATTTTTGTCTCACCGGAACTACCATCCCTTAAAACTGCGATATAAATTCCACTGACAATAATTTGATTGACATCGGTATTTAACTGATTCCAATCTATTTTTTTAGAACCTTTAGTAAACTGTGGGTCTTTATCAGTAAAAGTTTTTATTAATTCGCCATACTCGGTATAGATTTTAAGCGTATGGATATCAGGGATACCGTAAAAAGAAAGTCGTTTTTCTGAACCGCTCGTTCCTAAATTTGTTGAATTAGCGGCGGAAATAAATGGATTAGGAACAACTCTAAAGTCATTAAACACTACTACAGGTCCTGGAAGAGCCGGACTATAAAGTTGGGAGTAGAAGCGATTACTTTGAAGTTTTCCGGCGGGGATATTTAAAGCAGCATCTCCCGGGAAATTCTGTCCGATTGTTACGATATAATAATAAGAATCTATGCTCGAAGGAGCTGAATAATCATTATAAGAACGAACACTCTTATCCAATTCTGCTATCTTATGATAATTACTATCAACTCTTCCAATTGCGCGATAGACTTCGAATCCGGTTATATCCGGATCGTTCTCATTATAAAGTGACCACTTAAGTCCGACGCTTCGTGCAGAGGCGTCTGCGGAAAAAGAACTTACCGGTGCCGGTGTCTTTAGTACTTCAGGGTTTTGCCAGTTAGCCTGGTAATTTGCTATGGCTCTCTTAAATGTCTGAAATAAAGAATCTTTACCTGTAAAAAACGCTGTGTTTTTTACCAAAGCATTTTTATCCGCTTTGTATTGCCGACCAACTTCAATAGATTTTTCATAACTTAAGCCTGCAACGGCTTCAACAAAAACGATATGAATACTATCACCGTATTTTACTGTATAAGGTCCATACCCATTCCCCATAGAAGCACCGCCCTGAAAGGAAGTTGCTGGATCTTTTGTAGGCAAAATTGGATTGGTTTCGCCAATTTTATCTAAATGGCGAACATCGTGTCCTGAAGTCATAAAAGCATATTCATCTGTCATTTTGGAAGTATTATATGCATCATTTTGCGATTGAAGATTGCCATCAGATTCAAAAGTTTTCGTTGTGGAAGGCTGGTTTGTATCATCGTTTTGATCAGTTGTAGATTTATCAGCATGTAACGTTGCAACACCTGCAAATTGGGGAGCGCCTAATCGTCCGGTTGTATCACCGGCAGAAATGTAAAGAGCTGTTTTCCAAATTGGGCCGCCTAAATTATCATAATCGACAAACGGAGGATATTTTCCGTGCCAAACATATTGAGCGCGAATTTGATTTTCACCGGGTTTTTCCCATCCTGCAATTGTACTGGTCTTTCCATCTCCACGTGCGTCATAAGTCGAGTTCATTCCCCAACCTGTAGGATTACCAATTACGTATCTGGTCAATTCGCATGGGGCAAGCCTATATTGAAAAAATATTACAACATCATTTAAGGTGCTGTCTTTTCGTTCAATAGTAGAAAGATCTCCATCGATGTCTCCAGTATTTTTATAAACAAAATCATTTACAATATAATTTTCGTGGTACTGGTTTTGAAATTGAAAAATACGTCTCGTCATAGTTAAACCAATTTGTGTCCCTACAACAGTAACAATTTCTCTATCCCAAGGCATTGTTGGATCTACCTCATCAACAGAGAAAGGTTTGCCTTCGGTTGTAGCCCCTTTAACCTGAAGATTCGGTTCTTCATATTTACTTTTCATATAAAAAGAGATAGGGAAAACTTCTCCTTTACCAAAAACACGTGGACCAACATGAATAACTTTTTCTGTAACAAATCCAATTTTCGGATCGCCAAAGTTTTTTGCCCCTATCCACATACCTTTCCAAGCTTGAATATCCATATACGTGTATATCGCAGGCCATTGCATCCCATCCTGTTGAGTTTTGGCGGGACCGGAAACTTCAATTTCACATCCGATATCAGAATACCAATTATGGAGAGAACCAACAGACATATATTTAATTTCTTGAGAAAACGTAAGTACGCTATAAAAAGCTATAAGTATGAAGGTTTTGTGAAGCAGATTTATCAAGCGTTTATCTTTCATTTTTTTTCCTTCTACTTTAATTCAACTGAAATTTTAAGACCCCAATAAATATTACGGGGATTTAAGAATGAAGCCCATGATTGGTTTGGCATATCGATATATTGCTTTTTATCGAGTATCTCCTTCATTTTATTGTCCGGAACTTGTGCCCATGCACCGTTTGCATATTGTAAATAATTACCACTTTGTATTTCATAATAAACAGCGCTTGCGACAGGCGATGTTACTGTAGAAACATTCGTTACCGGAGCAATCGGAACGAACGATCCCTGTCGGTAATCTCCCGGTCTATCGCTACCGTCAATATTGATATAACCAAATTTTCCTTTTGATTCGTCTATAGCTGATGAGGGAAGATGAAGCGAGCGGATATAATCGTTATAATCATTAGCATCAATAAATCCGTAAGTGCTGAAATATTTAATATTCAAAGCATTATTCATATCTGCAAATATTTGGAGATTGACCGGACCAAATTTTATGTTTTTGCTAAAACGCAGATCCAATCCGTAAGAGTCTCTCCATTGCAAATTATTAGAAATACCGGGAATAGTTCCGGCTCCGCCGGTCCATGTTAAATAGTATCCAGACCTCCAACTTCCGATAACGCTAAGTCTCCAATCGGTTAATATCCCAATTCCTTCGAGCTCTGGACCAAAATCTTGACTTGGAGTAAAGAGATCAAGATTAACTCTTGCGAAAGGCTGAGGAACCGGTTTTGATTGTTCCCCTTCTGCTGTAGTTCTTAAATAATTCAGCATCAACTGCTGATTCTCGTAGTAGGTTGAATAATTAAAAAACCCTGAAGTTTCAAGAGAATACGTATAGTTTGCAAATCCCTGGATCCAATTACCCCTATTTTTTGTCAAAGTAATTTCAACTCCTCTAATATCTTCATAGGAATCGTTTTTAGGGATGTAATAATCTACTGCATTATCTTTACTTATATAATGAACAGAACGTTGCTGTTCGGTAACGTTTTTGTAATAGCCTGCGACCCTTATTAAATACTCATCCAACAACCCTTGTTCGTATCCCAACTCATAAGCAATAGTTTTTTGAAGAGGAAGATTCGGGTCTGATAACCTATCAATTCTTCCAGTGTAATTGTCCGTCCTAACTCTATAAAGATTTTCCGGAGTCGGGATTTGACGAAAAAATCCGTAGTTGAAATAGAGTTTGCTTGTTTCGCTTATCGGGAAAGCGACGCCTAAACGGGGGCTGACATTCAAACGCGGAGTCGCAGGGTCTTTTGTAACTATTGCATCTAATGATGCGGCATTCTTTGCAGTTAATGATCTATCATATGGATCAGATAAAATGTACCAATCGGCATTAGGATCAGAATAATCCACCCTGAGTCCAACATTAGCAATCATTCCTTCGAATTCAATTTTATCCTGAAAATAAATGGAGCCGCGTAACGGTTTTGTGTGCCATTTGGTCACTGAATTATTTGAAGGTAAATATTTATCGTATGAACCGTAATTAATAAAATTGTCGGTTAAGTTAAATTCAACTCCTGCTTTTATATTATTGAATTTATCAAGTTGATTTGTATAATCTAAACGTAAGTTATAAGTAGTAACTTTACTAGTATCGCGGGCATTACTCATTCCAACCCCCATCCTCATGTTGCTTCCTATACCGGTTGCCGAACTATCCTCAAAGCCGAACGGAGCTTCATCAACATAAAATCCGGGAGCAAATTCATAAATTTTAGCATTATTTCTTGATTGGCCGGGATAGGTAAAATATTGAGATTGGAAAATACTTAAGATTCCTTCTAAAAATGAATTTGGCGATAAGACATTTGTATATTTTGAACCAAGCATTCTTCGTTTAATAATACTGGGAGCCCAATAGTCAGATGAAAAAATTCTAGTGTCACCATAAGAAGTCCGGGAGTAATAAAGTCCATTTGCAATTCCAGACGAAGAAGTGAATAAACCGGGAGAACCGTCGCGGTTTGCGGCAGTTCCGTCTGATTCGCTTAATAATCCTTCAACAGAAAGTTTTTGAGTAGTAGTTAAGTCGGTAGTTAATTTAAAATTTCCTGTAAAATCTAAGTATGAATCCGTTGCAAGAGGAATGATATACATAGAACGGGAAGCTCTAAATGAAAGTAGGAAACGTAAATTTCCCAATTCCTTTCCGGCAGGAACCGGTCCGGCAATGGATAAGTCTAAATCGTAATCGGGTTTTAGTATCCGCAAATCTTTTCTATGCTGAAATAAGAAAAGACGTTGTGCGGCTTCAGGAGTTAGATCATTGTTTGGATCAGAATCACTTAATAATTTTTGTGATATTGAATTCCATCCTTCAAAACTGGGATATTGCTTTAGTGTATAGGGATCCCAAGCACCGTTATTGGTGCCTGACCAGGCAACTGCATCATCAAGATATGGGCGAATCCAATAAGCATCAACCGAGGAAGCGCCATCGCCAAAATATTTATTCCCTGCCGGGCGAATTCTAGAAAAAACATTAATTGAATATCTATCGTTTTTACCTTCTTTGGTTACAACATTCACTAATCCAGACCGGATATTTCCGTATTCGGCATTGAAACCGCCTGTCTGAATTTGGATTTCTTCAATTGAAGTGAAACTAATTCCTGTGAAAGGAGTGTTATCCCGTTCATCTCGCATAACCATCCCGTTCAACAGATATCCGGTTTGATTCGTAGATCCACCCCGGAATTCACCACCCACAATACCTGCTTGAAGACCGACTATTGTAGTTACGTTGGCAACAGGTAAGTTTTCGAACTCTGCTGCACCAATATTCACAACGCTATTTGAAACATCTTTTTGCATAACCGGTGGAGTTGCAACCACAACCACTTCCTGCGCTTGTATTGATTCTTCTTGTAATGAAATATTGAGTTCAAAGGTTTGATTAATGTTTACGCGGATATTTCTTAATGTTGATGGAGTGTATCCGATCATCGAGGCTTTAATAGTGTAGGTTCCCGGTGGAACGTTTAGAATGGCATAGTATCCTTCTAAATTTGTAGCGGCGCCTGAGTTTGTCCCTTGGATCATCACGCTGGCAGATATTAACGGTTCACCCGTTGCAGCATCTTTGACTACCCCTGAAACTTTTCCCGTTTGCGCTTGTAATAAAAAATATGGAATGAATATGAACAGAAAAACAATTTTGTAGCGAGATTGCATATTTCAGCTCCTATGTTAAGTAGGACGTAATTTTCAATATGAAAAATTTTTTCTGCCAAAATTTATAAACTCTTGCTTTATAAATCAAATGATTTTTTAAAATTATTTTTAAATTTTTCTTGAATATTGAGAAAAGATAAATTATGTTTTCGTAAGGAATAATTTTTACTTAGGAAACCAAACCATGAAAAAGCTACTTTTTTTTCTTTTTCCAATAATGCTCTTCTTCTCTTGTACAGATGTAAAGACAACTGAAACTGTTCAAAGCCTAGATGGAACCTTAACTTTTAATTTAATTAACCTTCCGGCTTTAGATGATAGTTTGGTTTTAGCCGCATGGATATTGGATGATGCAGGTAAAGTAGTTCATAAGTTCGGTAAACTTTCCATATCGGGAAATTCGTTTACCGGCTCTTTTCCCTTAACGCTTAATGCCTATCAACAAAACACTAAGAACCAATTTGTCTGCATTAGTATAGAACGCCGTGATTCTACTTTAAACGACACTACTACCTCCAATCTTTTTCTGATGTTAAGTAAAATTAGGACCAATTCCTCTGAACTTAATGTTGTGCCCAAAAATCCGGTAGGGATAACTTTCGGTAGTGATTTTGACGATCAAAAATATTTGGGAACAGATACATCTTCGGCTGTACCACCTTCATTCAAAACTGCGAAAGGATCGTACACTGTTTTCACACCAACAGGAGCTAATGCAAATAGTAATTCTGGTATTTGGTTCCTAAATTATGTCAGTGCCGGAGTGTATGGTACAGGGTTAAGGCTACCTGAACTTCCGACCGGATGGACATATAAAGGTTGGGTGAAAGTTAATGGGAAATATCTTCCGACTGGAGAATTTAAATTGGCTGCCGGAAATGACGCACAGAATCTTTACGTAGGGACAAACCCGATGCCTACTTTTCCGGGAGAAGATTTTCTGCAGAACGATACACTTGGAGTTGCATATCCTATTGACTTAGCCGGTCAAGAGGTGATGATCAGCGTTGAACCTAATGGGTTTAACGGGTATAACAAAAGTAAACCATTTCCTCTCTTACTCTTAAAAGCTGTTATTCCAACTTCCGTTTCTAACACAACTTCACTCTCGTTGCAGAATAATTATTCAAGCTTTCCTACAGGAACCGCGGTTTATAAAATAAATATTTATTAATCTTTTGAATTGGAAAAAGAAAAAGGATGTCACTCTGACATCCTTTTTCTATTTTAAATATTTTATTTGTCCTAAATACTTTAGAGGATTAACTTTCCTTTTTTCATAAGAAGCGTGTCATCTAAATAAACCGTAGGCTTTTTGATAACGCCATCTAAATGGAGCGCTACACCCACACTCCCGCCCATGGATTTATTATTCCCAAGTGCAATATGGATTGTTCCCAAAACCTTTTCATCCTCAAGAAGAACGCCGCTTAACTTTGCCGCATAGTTGGTTCCAATCCCAAACTCGGCTATGTTTCTTGCTTCGGCTCCGGCTGCGTCGAGAATTTTTACAAGCTTCTTAGCAGTTTTTTTACCATAAATTTTTGTGGCAAAACCATTTTCAACTTTAATATGAATATTACCATTTTTCACTAAACCCAATCCTGCCATCGAACCATCAACAATGAAAACGCCATTCGCGGTTCCTTCAACCGGGGCAAGAAAAGTTTCCCCGGTAGGTAAATTTCCGCTTTCTCCTTTCGCGTGAAATAATCCTTTGGAAGCGTACGAAGTTCTTCCTTCAATTGAAAAAGAAATATCGGTACCGAGTTTTGTTGTAACTCGAACTCGTTTTCCTTTTTCCAAAATTTCTTTCAATTTTAAAGACAACTCGGAGATTTTTTTATAATCTGCATTCAACCCGCGTATCATTACTTCTTTGGTTATACCTGGAAATGTTGCAACGCGTACACCCAATGCCGAAGCGTTCCTTCTCGCTTCCGTGTGGGTTAGTGAAGTTGAAGTGGGGCAAAGAACAACATCAAATTTTTTCATTAATTCTGCAATTTCATCCGAAGGTTCTTCGCCATTTACTTTTCCCGGAATCATTTCCACATATAACGATTGATGTCCGAGTCTCTTGGCATTTTTAAAAAGAGATAACCCAATTTCCCTTTTTTCTTCATCGCAGATAACTAAAACTCGTTCGGTTGCAGTTGTTCCCATGCAATCTTTAATTGCAATAATAGACGCTTTATCAAGTTTTGAAAATTTCATATATCCTCACAATGGAAAACTAAAGTTTAATTGAATGACGCCTGCGAGCCCACCGTTATCGATAGCCACAGGCATCGGTTGATTAGATTTTTCGTTTACAGTTAAAGAAGTTCCGTCTTCTTTTTTTAATTGTTCAAACCGAAATAAATTGTAGCCGGCACTCCCCTCAAGACTAATATAATTGCCAATAAGATACACGACAAATCCGGTAGTGAGTGAATATCCAATGTTTGTTTTACTTGACTTGTAATCATTTTTTTCTGTTAATAATCCGGGACGGTCTTCAGACTCAATAAAATCTGCCTGGGAAAAAATGACAGCAACTTTTAATATTTTCCAATTTAATATTTCGGTGATATGTGTACCGAAATCAACACCTAACCCAAATGAGGCAATCTTTACTTCAAAAGTTTTTGCAATTTCAATTGTTCCCGATTTGATAATTGCTTTATTCTTTTCAGAAAGTTTTTGATAAAATCCTTTAAATGATAGGTTGAAGCCCGAGAATTTTTGATTGAAAAAATTTATCCCGAAGCGGTAACCTGCCGCTTGTCCAAAATTATTAAGAGGCGAAACAAGGGAATCTTTATATAGGGAGTTAAAAAAATCTACTCTTTCATTAATACCTTTAGTCTGATAGGTCTGCATCCCGTAACCAGCAAAACCACCGACCAGACCCAGACATCCAAAACCAAAATCTTGAGCACCGATTTTAAAAGTGACTAAAAAAAGAAAAGAAAGTATGTAAATAATTTTTTGCATAGAACTTATGATGCTTTTCGAATATCAGAAAAGTTTTGTATTGGCACTCTAATTTCGAGAAAAGGTTTTTTCCCTCTCAAATAAATTTCATTAAACTCTTGCTCAATTTTTTTTAGAATATCTGCATGAAAATATTGTTCCCCACAAAATTCGCATTGTTCACACGGAACATTTTTTACCAGCAAAAGTTGGTTATCATGCTTGTATGTAAACTCAACGTTTGCATTCTTAAAATTTTTATTTCCACAAAACTGACAAACTTTTTCCATATTAACCTCTTTCAAAAATATTTTTAAATTTTGGTGGGCCCGGAATGTAAACGGTGATAACCACTAAACTATCCTTAAAGGTTCCACAAAAAGCATGAATCGGTTTTCCTTTTTTGGTGAAACCTGCCAACAAACAACTTTCACCTCTACCGGAGTTTTCATAATTCTCAATAACAATTCCATTTGAAATTGCTTCTTCAATTTCTTGAATTGTTAAATTATCATTCTGTCTTTCATCATCTGCATGCTTTGAAATGAAATAATCATTTTCCATTACCTTCGTTTTTATCCAAGTAATTTCAAGCATCGGTTATTTCATCCCTTGTTCAAGCCCGTGTTTATTAGGTCCAAGTTCATTGCGGCGCAGCAGAAAAGCGAAAAACAATCCGAAGAAACCAAGCAGTGAGAAAATCCACATTCCTAAATTGTAACCGGATGGATTAACCGCGCTCGCTTTGGAAATATCATTTGCGTATCCAATCAATAAATTAAATCCGAATAAACCGATGTTTTGGATCATCGTCATTAAGCCGTAAGCTGTACCGAGTTTGGAGGAATCAACAACAAGCGATACGGAAGGCCACAGCACGGCAGGAACAAGTGAGAAAGCTATTCCCATCAACGACATCGGGATTAAAAGATAAATCGGGATTTGTGAATGAATATCAAAAAAATCAAAATTGAGCGAAAGAAAACCGTGCAATCCTAATGGAGAAGCTAAATCAATTTTGTAAGCCATAATTAAATAGACGGGAATAATGAGAAGCGAACCGAACATCATCAACAAGGAACGCTTACCGATTTTATCTGCTAGTAATCCAAAAAGCGGAGTAAAAAACATTGCCGCAAGCGTTAACATGCTTGAAAGATTTCCACCGACTTCACGTGTTGTACCGTGCGCATCCTGGAAAAATTTTATTGCAAAAGTTTGGAATGGAAACATCGCCGAGTAAAAAGTAACACACAATGCGGTGATGAACCAAAATGATTTTCCAAAATTGAAAAGTTCTTTCAAAACGATCTTATCTTGTTCCCCGTCTTTCGGCATTTTGAATTTTTTTGTTGCAGCCAAATCGAGAACAAAATAAATGAGAATAAATACAACCGCCGAAACTCCGGCAAATACGGAAATCCAAAGTGGTGTTTGCCATTCAGTATAAAAACTTTTCCCCCAAGATGGAGAATTTAAAGCGAGGAATGAACCAAGCCTGGCAACGGTTAAATTTAATCCGAAGGCAAAAGATAATTCTTTCCCTTTGAACCAGCGGGCGATAATTGTGGTGATCGCAACGATCATTGATTCAGCCCCTAAGCCGAAGATCAAGCGTCCGGCTGCCATAAAGTAAAGGCTTCCACTCATTGCAGTTACAACCGCACCGATAAAAATCAGCAGCGTGAAAAGAACGACTGAAATTCTTGTCCCGATCTTATCAATTATCAATCCACCGACTAAAACCATAATGATATTCGGAAAGCTGTAAATGGCTTGCAGCAGACCAATATTGGAATCGGTAAAATGTAATTGTTTAGAGAGGAGATCGGCAAGCGGACTGATGCAATCATAAATATAATAGTTACCGAACATCGCAAGGCTAACAAAGACGAGAACTGTCCAGCGGAAAAATTTGGTTGGTTCGGGTTTCAGTAAAAGTGTTTCTTCCAATTGATTTCCTTAGTCATTCTTAATCGTAATCATAATCCTAATCTTAATCCTACTCGTTGAAGAGTAAGATTAAGATTAAAGGCTGAGACTTTTTTATTTAGCTGGAATATTACTTAAAACATTCGCGAGCAAATCATAGAACGGTTGAACAGATGGAATGTTCAATCGTTCGTCAGGCGAATGCACTCCAAACATCGTTGGACCGAAAGAGATCATATCCATGTCTGGATATTTTTCACTGATGATTCCACATTCTAAACCTGCATGAATAGCCGCTACTTCCGGTTCTTTGTTGTTCATATTTTTATAAACTGTTTTGAAAACTTTCAGAATTTCTGAATGCACATTCGGCTTCCAACCAGGATAACCATCACCGTGAGAAACTTCCGCTCCTGCCAAAACAAATACCGAGTGTACCATATCAACTAAATCTTGATTTTCGGTAGCAACAGAACTCCGTTGACTTGTAACAATATTTACATTATTTCCTTCGGTAATTATGGTTGCAAGATTTGTTGATGTTTCAACTAATCCGGCAATATCCGGGGACATGGTAATAACACCGTGAGGAACTGCATAGAGTGCATTAAGTAATTGAGCCGTGGTCTTTGCATCCATAACATTTGCCGGTGAATTGAAAACCTCTGCTGATACTATTAAGTTTGGTTCGTTGGTAGCTAATTCTTCTTTAATAGTTTTATTATAATTTGTTAATGCTGCAAGAAAATCTGCTGCATTCGTTTTCGGAACAGTAACTACTGCAAAAGTTTCGCGCGGGATAGCATTGTGTTTATTTCCACCTTCAATTTGAGCTAAGCGAACTCCTAATTTGCTTGTAACATTCCATAGAAAACGATTTAGAATTTTAATTGCATTTCCTCTGCCGGTGTGAATTTCAAGACCGGAGTGTCCGCCTTGTAAACCGGCAACTTTAACTTCGTATGCAACAGAATCTGCAGGAACACTTTCCGGTGTGAAGGTAAACTTAGCTGCTGTGTTTTTTCCGCCTGAACATCCGATGAAAAAAGTGCCGAGTTCTTCGGAATCAAGATTAAGAAGAATATCCGCCTTCAAAATCGTTGGATCAAGACTTGCAGCGCCGGTTAAACCTGTTTCTTCATCTAAGGTGAATAAACACTCAATCGGTCCGTGTTGAATTGAATTGTCTTCCAATACTGCCAATGCTGCGGCAACACCGATACCGTTATCAGCGCCGAGTGTTGTACCTTTTGCTTTTACAAAATCTCCATCAATATAAACATGAATGGGGTCGTTATCAAAATCGTGTTCAACACCGCGGTTTTTTTCGCAAACCATATCAATATGTCCCTGCAAAACGACTGTTTTCAGATTTTCCTTTCCGGCTGTTGCGGGTTTACGGATAACAATATTTCCGAAAGCATCTTTTACAGTTTCGAGATTTAATTTTTTGCCGACAGAGAAAATATATGCTGCAATTTTTTCTTCTTTTTTTGAAGGACGCGGATGCTGACAAATTTCCTCGAAATATTTCCAAACTAAGGTTGGTTTAAGTTCTCCTAATATTGTTCCCATAACTAATTTCCTTTTTCTTGAATTTCTAAAAATGTAATTAATCTTTGTTCATAAATTCCGGTGAAAAATCTAGTTAATCTTTCTTCAACCGGGTGAATTCTTTCACCAAACTTGTTCACTAATTCATTAGCAATATCGCCAACATTTCGTTTACTATCAATTAACAGCCACGCCGTCGAACCAAATTCATCTAGCTTTAATTTGAAGAAAGAATGTTTCAAATAAGGCAAAACAAATCTAACAGCAAAACGATTTTTAAACTTTGGGATCAACACCGTAACTAAATTATTTTCATCAACGGTTTGGCTGTAATTTCTAATTGGACGCACTTCGAGGTAGTTAAGATCTTTTAATACCGCACGTCTTTGAAAAAAATTCATTCATCACTCTCTAAAAAAATTGTCCCGGCATTTTACTCCGGGACATTAAGAAAACAATTATTACATAGATACGTGAGGCGGCAGCGGATCATCCGGTTTTCCGGCATTATTAATTGGAATTTTAATCAACATAAAAGCGATTAAAGCCAAAACTACCACACTAAGAAGTATTGAAAATGGAGATGTCAAATCTGCAATTTGAATTTCAAAAAAGGCAAAGCCCGCAAAGAGCAAACCTATCAGTGCCTCCCCGGCTATTAAACCGGCGGCAATAAGTACTCCGTTATTTTCAACCCTTGATTTTTGTCCTTCATTGAATTTTTTCTTTTCATTGATTCTTTCAACAGCGCCTTTAATCAATCCGCCTACAAAAATTGCGAATGTGGTTCCCAAGGGAAGATACATTCCTACACTAACAAGCATCGGACTTTTAACATTCATCATAATGAAACCAACGCCCATTAACATACCGGTAAAGATGAGAATCCATTCCATTTCTCCGGCAACAATTCCTTTAGATAAAATAGCCATTAAACTTGCCTGTGGCGCAGGTAATTGATCTCCGCCAAATCCTGTTCCGCCGGCTTTAATATTTCCTTCATGCAAAATTAAAAGAGGAATGAACATAACTGCTGCGGAAAGAAGTACACCGATCAAATCGCCAACCTGCATTTTCCAGGGAGTTCCGCCAAGAATATGACCTGCTTTTAAATCTTGTAACATTTCGCCTGCAACTGCTGCGGCAACGCATACAACTGCCGCCACTCCAAGAACAGCCGCCACTCCTTGAGCTCCCTTCATTCCAAGAGCAACCATTAATAATGCGGCAATTACGAGGGTTGACAACGTCAATCCGCTGATAGGATTATTGCTTGAACCGATAATTCCAACTAAATAACCGGAGACGGCGGCAAAGAAAAATCCTGCTACGATCATCACTAATGTTGCAACCAATGCGGCAACAACATCTTGAGCAAAATAATTGTAAATAAAAAAAGTAGCAAACGAGGCTAAGCCGATGCCAAGCATTACATAAGTAAAAGGAATATCTTTTTCGATCCTTTCAGTTGTTGATTCACCCGAAGCGGCTTTTTTCACATCACTTACTGAACGAGAAATACCGGTGATAAGATTTTTTCTCATTTTCCATAAAGTAAAGGCTGCACCAACTAACATTCCACCAATTGCAATTGGTCTAACGTAACTTTTCCAAACTGTGGTAATTTCTTTTGCCCAATCCAAAGTTGATGGATCAACATTACCAAATTTGAAATAAGCGATGATCGGTGCTAATAATCCCCATGCAAGAACTCCACCACTGAAGTTTAAAGCGGCTAAACGTGGACCGATGATATATCCAACGCCCATATAAGCAGGGCTTACATCGGGAGATTTAAAAAGAATATTTCCTTTTCCGAAGGAAACTAATTTATCGGCGCTTGTGGCAAATAATTTGAACTGCCCAAGAGCTTGAATAAGTGCACCAACGCCCATCGCACTGAATAAAAACTTTGAGCCGGAACCGCCGTGTCTGCCGGCTTTGTGAATTTCTGCCGCAGCGACTGATTCAGGAAAAGGAAGATCAACATCTTCCACCATTACGCGCCTTAGTAAAGCGACGAACATAATTCCGAGTACGCCACCGGCAAACATGATCGCTGAAGAAATGGCATAATTACCTGGTGTGAAAAATGGGTCCCAAATTCCTGCGATAAAAAAGGCAGGTAAAGTAAAAATGGCGCCGGCTGCAATTGACTCACCAATTGAACCGACTGTACGTGCAAAATTTTCTTCGAGGATTGTCCCCTTAAATAATTTTATAATTGCCATACCGATAACTGCGGCTGGATAAGTAGCGGCTATGGTCATTCCGGCTTTAAGTCCCAAGTACGCATTTGCTGCGCCCAGAACAACGGCTAACACAAGACCGATAACAAGCGCACGAACCGTGAATTCGGCGATGTTGGTTTCTGAAGAGACAAACGGGACAAATTTTCTTTGTTCGGACATTTCAACCTCTTATAATCATTATGAACTAAATTAATTAATTTGAAAATGTTAGTTCAAATATAAGAATGAATTCTTAGCACTTCAAAGAAATCTTTTCAATATCACCGGAAATATTTTCCAAAGAGACTTTTGAACTACGATAATCTGTGATCTTATCTGGTTTTCTAAGAGATAACTGGTAAATTTAAACCAACAGAAAAAAAATTATTTGAATAGCCATGAGCTTTAGAAACTGTGTAAAAATCATGGTTTTTAATTCTTCAAGATTTAAACCAAGGCGTAATGGAATAAAAATCGCTAACCGGAAACCGTTGAAACGGTTCAAATCTTGATTTATATTTTATTAACACCTCGATTAATCGAGGTGTTAATGAAAAAATGATAAGTATCTCAACCGTTTCAACGGTTTACCTAATAACGCAGTCAACTAGAATTATTTACTCTTTTATTATGAATTATCGGAGCTAATGAATCATGAGAAAACAAACTATTACAATTTTAAACACCCTCCTAATTTCTATTTTACTATTTGCTTCGCTTACGAATGGACAGGAAAAAGTAAAAAGAATAATTTTGCCCAGCGGCTGGGCGCTCTCACCGTTTGGAAAAAGTTTACCGCTTGGAGATCTTCCTCTTCAAATTGCGGTCTCTCCTTCCGGCAAATATTTAGCCGTAACTAACAACGGACAAAGCGAGCAATCCATTCAATTAATTTCCGTAAAAGAGTTTAAAATTCTTGATGAAGTTCCCGTTGCAAAAGCGTGGTTCGGTTTGGTGTTTAGTGAAGATGCTAAATTTCTTTATGTTTCCGGTGGAAATGATAATTGGATTCTCCGATACGCAATTCGGAAAAACAAATTAGTTATTCAAGACACGTTAATTCTCGGCAAAAAGTGGCCCGAAAAAATTTCTCCCGCTGGTCTTGCTCTTGACGATCATAAAAATCTTTTATACGTTGTTACAAAAGAAAACAATTCTCTCTATCTAATAGATACAAAATCCAAATCCGTTGCTGGGACTTATCCTTTAGGCGGAGAAGGTTACCAATGTATTTTATCTCCGAACAAAAAGGAGTTATATATTTCCAATTGGGGAGGTGATAAAGTCTTAGTTTTTGACACTGATGGGAAATCATTTTCATCCGAAATAAAAGTTGGCGACAATCCTAACGATCTCTGTTTAACTAAAGATGGAAAGTTTCTCTTCGTTGCAAATGCAAATGACAATTCTGTTTCGGTTATCAATATAAAAGAACGCAAAGTAATTGAAACGCTTAACACCGCCCTTTATCCACAATCGCCGATCGGTTCAACGCCAAACAGCGTAGCGCTAAGTGAAGACGATAAAATGTTGTTCATCGCAAACGCTGATAACAACTGCCTAACGGTTTTTGATGTCGCGCATCCCGGTTCAAGTAAAAGTGAAGGATTCATTCCAACAGGTTGGTATCCTACAAGTGTACGTGTGGTGAACAATTTAATTTATGTTGCTAACGGAAAAGGTTTTTCATCGCTGGCAAATCCGCAAGGACCAAATCCCACACGAAAAGGACGCAACATAATTTATCAAAAAGGTGATACTTCAAAGGTAATTAAAGAACAATACATCGGCGGATTATTTAAAGGAACGTTAAGCGCCATTAAAATTCCCGATGAAACTCTGTTAGCCCGTTATTCAAAACTCGTTTATGAGAATACTCCTTATCAAAAAGAAAAAGAATTAGCGGCGCATGGAGAAAAAGGAAATCCGATCCCGCAAAAAGTCGGCGCACCTTCTCCAATCAAATATGTTTTTTATGTGATAAAAGAAAACCGGACATACGACCAGGTGCTCGGTGATATTCCCGAAGGCAACGGCGATACAAGTTTAGTTTTGTTTGGTGAATTTTACACACCGAATCAACACGCTCTTGCAAATGAATTTGTTTTGCTCGATAATTTTTACGCCAACGCCGAAGTGAGCGCAGACGGACACAACTGGAGTATGGGAGCTTATGCAACCGATTATCTTGAAAAAACCTGGCCCACAAGTTACGGCAGCCGCGGCGGCGGTTATGATGCTGAAGGAAACCGCGCAGTGGCAAACAATAAAGAATTTATCTGGGATGTTTGCAGCAGACATAATGTTTCTTTCCGTTCTTATGCCGAGTTTACAAATGATGGTAAGCCGACTCTTCCCGTTTTAGAAAATCATTTGTGCACTACGTTTACCGAATGGGATATGAAAGTAAGAGACACAACCCGCTTTTATCAATGGAAAAATGATTTTGATTCCCTTCTTATGATTGGCAAAGTTCCTCAGTTTAGTACGCTAAGATTTATAAACGACCACACCGAAGGATTACGCAAAGGAAGACCGACACCCTACGCGCACGTTGCTGATAATGATCTTGCTGTTGGTTTGTTTGTTGATTATTTAAGCCGCTCACCAATCTGGAAAGAGACTGCAATTTTTATAATTGAAGACGACGCGCAAGACGGTCCCGACCATGTTGATGCGCATAGAACAACCGCTTACGTTGCGGGAGGATTTGTTAAACGCAATTTTGTTGATCACACGATGTATTCAACTTCTTCAATGTTAAGAACAATGGAATTAATTCTCGGACTTCCGCCGATGAGCCAATACGATGCCGCCGCCGAACCGATGTGGAGATGTTTTTCAACTGTTCCAGACATTGCTCCGTTTACTGCGCGCCCCATTAATGTTGATCTCGATGCAAAAAATACCGCTGTTAATTTTTGGCAAGAGAAGAGTGAAACGTTAGATTTTACCGAAGCCGATAGAGTTCCCGATGGTGAGTTTAATAAAATTATCTGGTATGCTGTTAAAGGATTGGACGCCGAATATCCCGGAACAAGAAGAGCGGCGTTTTTGAAAGTACTTGAGGATGAAGATTAACTATCGGAATAAATTTTTACTAAATCATTTTTGCAGAATCGTAAAGTGATTTCTTAATCTTACGCTTAATCTTTTTCTTACATGTCAGCCTTTGGCTGAATCTGCTTTTGCTGATTGAAAACGAGTAAGATTACGATTACGAATACGATTACGAATACGATTATGATTAAGAAGATTCTTTTTGAGAAACTGCTTCAGGTAAGGTTCATTAGCGGTTACTAATAAGCTATCAACAATACTAAACCCAAAACATATATGAAGACCTATCTTATTTATTTCTTGTGCGTCCTTTCGGTTTCTCTGTTTGGACAAGATCAATCAGCCGATCAAAATTATTGCAAGCAGAGTAAAACAGAATCATTGATCCCAATTCGTCCGGGAATTCCGGGGAAACAACCATTCTGGAACGAAAAGTCAACGATGTTTAAATATGTTCCTTCATTTCAAAACGATAACACAAACTGGATAATATCTAATCCAAAGCAGTATAGATATTCTGCCTTTTCATTTGCAGATAAACAATATTACACCTTTACGGCATCAACACCTTATGAGACGTTAACTCCAATTTGGGATAAGCTCCCCGATGGAGAAGTCTATCTTAAAGTAGAAGCCATAAGTGATGACGGGTTGGATTTTATCCTGGCGGGAAGCCGCATGTTTTATAAAGCCGCACCATTTTGTCCTCCTTATCCCGAAGCAAAATATTCTTACAAAGAAGCCTTCCTAAAAGGAATGCAATTCATGTACAATCAAAAACATATAAAAAACTGGTACGTTGCCGGTACGCCTGACCATAAGGAACATAATTTATATTGCTATTCTTCATTGGAAGTCGGAAGTGTGGTGAACGCAATGTTGCTGTATAATAGTTACTTCCCGCAAAATGATACGGCATTAGTTATAGCTTGCAAAGCTGCAGATTATCTTCTTGCAAATGCCGAATCTGCCGAAACTTTATTAGAATATTTTCCTCAGGCTTATGAAGGGAGCAACTTAGCCGCCGGTTCTTACGGTAAAGAAATGGTTAT
This sequence comes from Ignavibacteriaceae bacterium, assembly GCA_023229425.1. Classification (GTDB taxonomy): domain Bacteria; phylum Bacteroidota; class Ignavibacteria; order Ignavibacteriales; family Ignavibacteriaceae; genus UBA1563. Next base: position 63,434 of record JALNZG010000004.1, on the reverse strand, counting down.
GATGCAGGCTGCCGTAACAGGAAAAACCTTTCTTGCGTTATACGACAAAACAAAAAACAGAAAATACCTTGATGCCGCTATTAATATTGCGAACACTTATGTTAAAAATCAATTACCTTCGGGGACATGGTATATCAGAATATTTAAAGAGACCGGAAAACCTGTAACAGATGAACTTTGTATCCCGATTGGAATTGCTAATTTCCTTTCGGAGCTTGTTAATCAATACCGGCAGCCGCAATACCAAAAAGCTGTTGATGCGGCTATTAAGTGGATATGGGAAAATCCGGTGAAAACATTTAACTGGACAGGTCAGTTTGAAGATGTTGCCGCCGCCAAACCATATCATAATCTTACAAAATACGAAGCTTCATGGTTCGCTCAATATTTACTTAACAATAAGGAGAAAGACACTTCATACATTCCGTTAGCTAAAGAACTAATTGCCTTTTGCGAAGATCAATTTGTTATTTGGGAAAAACCGGGTATTTATGATAACTGGAAAACTTCTTCCGGCAGGTGGCTCGTTCCTTCGGTGCTGGAACAATACATGTGTTACGTGCCAATTGATGCAAGCGCCGTTCAAATGATAAATACATTTTATTTGGCTTATGAAAAAACCGGCGATGCAATCTACAGCGAAAAAGCATTTGCGTTAACCAATAGTATAGTAAATAGTCAAAAAGAAAATGGAATGATCCCTACATTTTGGGTTCCGGGTTTTCAAGAGTTCTGGAACAATTGCATGGTAAGCAGTTTAACCGTTCTTGAAAAAATGAGCGCGGTTAAATAAAAAAGTGTGTCTTCTCAAGGAGATCACAACTGTCAAAAAATCAAATTTGGTCTTGAGATTTGATTGGCATTTGGAATTTATTTTTTGGAATTTCATGTTTACAGATTATCCAGCAGCATAAAATCTCTTTTCGTTACCGCTTTCCCTTTTTCTAAATTCTTCTCTTCATATCGGCAAATTTTTAGAAGCGGGCAAACAGCGCATCCCGGTTTTGCCGGTTTGCAGATCGCTCTGCCGAGTCTAATTAAATTTGTATGAAATGTGTGTGCGGACTTTTCCGGTAGAAAACCTTTTATTGCAAGAAACGTTTTATCCGGCGATGAAGTCTGAACAACACCAATTCTATTCAACGTCCGGTGAACGTGCGTATCAACCGGACAAACATTTCTCTCAAGCGAAAAAAGTAAAACACAGCTTGCGGTTTTTAATCCCACTCCTTGGAATGAAGTTAGTTCGGTTAAAATTTCTTCATCTGAATTATCAACTAAATAATCAAGCGAGAGACTTCCCTTTTCTCTTTTCAAATAAGACAAAACTTTTTTAATCGCGGTTGCTTTCTGGAATCCAAGTCCCGCTACGTTAATTATTTGTTCAAGTTTTTTAATAGAAAGTTTTTCAACTTCATCCCAACTCTTAAACGAATTCTTCAAATTGCTGTATGCCTTAAACGAGTTATTATCATTCGTGTTTTGAGAAAGGATCGTTCCTATCAAAGTATCAAGCGGAGTGGCTTTATTCGGGTTGCGCGCAGGGGTTCCGAATTGTTTTACCAATAGTACGTTTATTTTTTCAATTGTTTTTTTCATATCTCAATTTGACCGCTAAAAAAATGATTATAAAAACCGTTGAAACGGTTAAGATTAGAGACTCCTATTTAATTAACACCTCGATTAATCGAGGTGTTAATTAAAAAGTTGAATGCTTAGTCCAACCGTTTTAACGGTTTGTAAGATAATGCGATGCACTTTAATTCATAATTTTTTCTACCTCTCTATCAAAATACAAAGAATTAAAAAATTCGTCACACAAAAGTTTTCATCAATATTTGTAACTTTAGTTCGAAATTTTTTATAACTCGTTAGGATAAAGTATGCCGACATTAATGGTTAGTATTTCCGGAATCAGAGGAATTGTGGGAGACGGTTTAGACCCGCAAACAATAGTTAAATACGCTTCTGCTTATGCCGATTTCTGCGGCAAAGGAAAAATTATTCTCGGAAGCGATGGAAGAATTACCGGCGAGATGGTTCGCAATATCGTTGTCGGAACTTTGCTCGCAAAGGGAAATAATGTAATTGATATTGGCGTTTGTCCAACGCCGACTGTTTTATATAACGTTAAAAGTCAGAAAGCAGTTGGTGGAATTCAAATATCAGCAAGCCATAATCCCAACGAATGGAACGCACTCAAACTGCTCAACCGCAAAGGTGAGTTTATGAGTCCTGAAGAAAACAAAACAATGTTGAACTTGTTGAAAGAAGCAGACAAAAAATTTGCACCATGGAATAAACTTGGAAAATTAGTGGACTACGAAAAAGGATTGGAAAATCACATAGAAGCTGTGTTAAAGTTGGAACACATCAACGTTCCAAAAATTCGCAGAAGAAAATTCAAAGTGCTTTTGGATTGTGTAAACGGAGCCGGCGCTTACTCAATGCCGAAACTGTTGGCAAAACTTGGCTGTGAAGTAATTGAAATGAATTGTGAAAAGACAGGAATCTTTCCACGATTACCTGAACCGATTCCCGAAAATCTTGTAGCAACCATGCGCGCTGTGAAAAAACATAAAGCCGATATCGGAATTGTTGTTGATCCCGATGTTGACCGTTTGGTTTTAATTACAAACGATGGAAAACCATTCGGTGAAGAGAACACCATTACGCAAGCAGTAAAATTTTATCTTTCAAAAAAGAAAGGAAGTGTTGTTGTAAATCTTTCCACAACCCGCGCGGTTGATGGTGCGGCTGCGCAATTCGGATGCAAAGTTTTCCGCTCTCCCGTTGGTGAAGCAAATGTTGTTCAAAAAATGAAAGAAGTAAAAGCGGTTATCGGCGGCGAAGGAAGCGGTGGAGTAATTTTACCAAAAGCGGTTTTCGGAAGAGATGCATTAACGGGAACGGTTATTATGCTTCAACATTTATTGGAATTCGGCGGAACGATGGCTGAATTGAAAAATTCGTTGCCGCAATATTTTATTGCTAAAAAGAAAATCAGTTTAACAAACCAGAATCCCGACAAAGTTATTAAGAAATTAACCTTAACTTTTAAGAAAGAAAGAATTAACACCGAAGACGGTTTAAGAATTGATTTTGCAGATCATTGGGTACATTTTAGAAAATCAAATACCGAGCCGATCATAAGAATTATTACTGAAGCGGATACTAAAGAAAAAGCTGAAGTTTTGTCGCAGAAATATTTTAGTCTGATTGAGAAACTGTAATTAAATTTTTCTAAGTGACTCTCAGAAGTATTTTTTCCCTCACCACACAAGTACAAAGGAATGCTAAGGATTTTCTTAATCATAATCTTGTTCTTACTCTTACTCGTTTTCTGAAAGTTCTTGTAGATTAAGAAAAAGATTACGAGTAAGATTAAGAAACCGTTATGAGTTTTTATCTAAATGGGGGAATAACTACACCAGTCTGCTTCTCTTTTGTAAATAGGTGAACAATGCTTTATCAAAACTATTTGAAGTTTCGATAAGATTATATTCCACACCGTTACGCAAACATTCACTCTTAAAATTTTTCAAAAATGATTCCATCGCATCTTTGTAAGATTTTTGAATTTGATACGGCTGCGTGGTTATTTCTTCTCCCGTTTCCATATCCTTAAATATCGCATCTTTCTGAAATGAAAAATTCCGTTCTGTTGGATCTAAAAGCTGAAAAACAATTACTTCATTTTTATAAAACCGGAATTTTTTAATTGCACTAATTACATGAGTAGGATCATCAAAAAAGTCCGAGATGATAACAACCAATCCCCTCTTTGTAATTTTGTCCGAGATTTGGTTCAAACAGAAGGAAGTGTTCGTTCCTCCCTGGTCAGCAGACAAGTCGGAATCAGGAACAATTTTGCTGAGGATAGAAATTATTTCTTTTAAATAAATCCGCGAAGAATTTGGTGGGAGGTATTTTTTAATTTGATCGGCATAAACAGATAGACTTACTGCATCTTTTTGTTTCAACATTAAATAACTTAGACTTGCCGCAAGCTGAGAACCGTATTCAAGTTTAGACATTCTTCCTGCACTTGAAAAGGTCATTGACTTACTTATATCCAGCAGTATGTACGATTTTAGATTTGTTTCTTCTTCGTACTGCTTTACAAAAAATCTATCGGACTTTCCGTAAACTTTCCAATCTATATCTTTTGGAGAATCACCTTGCATATACGGGCGATGCTGGCTAAACTCAATACTGAAACCGTGATACGGACTTTTATGCAACCCTAGCAGAAATCCTTCGACAATTAATCTTGCCCGTAATTCTAAACTGGAAATTTTAGAAATTACTGAAGGATCGAGGAAACGTTTGTACTCAATCTGTTCTATCGTTTCCATACTTATTTTGTTACGTTGAACTGGGTTTGATGTTTTGCAATTATTTCTTCAGGAGAAAGTCCCATATTATCAAGTTCAACTTTTGCATCATCGGCTAATTCGTTATTAGGATATGTCTGTAAAAATTTTTTGTACGTTACGGTGGCTTCATTATACTTACCCAAAGTATTCGCTTGAATAAATCCGGACATAAATAGCGCTGAAGGAGCAGATTCAAATTTGGGATAGTTCACAAATACTTTTTGATAATAGTCAACTGCTTTTTCTTGTGATGTAGTTTCGTCAACTCCGGTAACAACCCCGGCTTGGTAGAGTTTAGCAATTTGATAATAAGCATCGGCGGCAAAATCTCCAACCGGAAATTCTTTCGCCATCTTTTCGAAAGCGGAAATTGCTTCAGTATATTTTTTCCCTTGAACTAAACGATTTGCTTCTTCAAATTGATCTTTTTCGCTTTTACCGCAGCCTGCAAAAAAAAGTACAATTAATAATAAGAAGACAAAATATGATTTCATATTACCTCAAAATTTTATATTTTACACATACAAGCTATTAAATAAAAAAAATCCATACAACGAATTTAATAATGTCTTGTTTTTATCTTGAGGCTAATGAGAGGATTGTGACAGTTCTCACTCTATTTACACAATAGAAAACGTATTCGTCTGGAAACACAACAAAACAACTTAGGGGAATGTAGATTAGTTCAAATTTTTAATTAATTTCGCAAAAAAATGTTTTATTATTAATTAGAAAAACTTACATTACGCAAAAGAGATTTTGTCTTTTTTGTGAAGAGACAATTTATTAAACAACTATTAGGAGGCTTAAAATGAAAATTTGCAGAACTTTCTTGTTTTTTCTCTTTGCAGTTTTATTAAGCGGTTCACTTTCAGCTCAGGTCATTACAAATTTTGACTTAACGATCTTTAAACCTTTACCGGAAGTTGATCTCGGTTCATTATCAATGGCGAATGATTTATCTGGAGCTCCAAGAGTTTTCCAGATTTCAATTCTGCCTGCTAACATTGATGTTGTTCTCGAAGGAGAAATAACTTGGACCGACCTTGGACAAACGTCATCTAAAAAACTTTTTGACTTCAAAACCAGGGTTTTTAAATCCACCACTTTTTATAATACCGATTTGGGAAGTACGGCTATTAGAATTGCCCGCACCAACTCTGATAATAATGTTATAAACGACCTGGTAAAAAGAGGAAAACCCGTTGGCAGGTTTGATATTAACCTCACCCTGAAAACTCCTCTTGGGGCAGTAATTAGAACTGCAACTGATTTTGTTGAATTCGTTAATCCGACACAATCATTTACGATCCTTGATCCTCAACCTGGCGCCGATCTACAACCGGGAAATATTGTTGTATCTTGGATTCAAGTTCCGGGTGCTTCAAAATATAAAATTAAGGTTAATACACGTACAAGCAATAATCAATCCTTGGAAACAGCTTTGGCATCTGGAAGCCCTTTAATTGATTTTGATCAAATACCGAATTCGAAAACATCAGTGAAGTTAAGCGAACTTCCAAATAAACGTCCGATTTTAGAAGCACAGGAGTTGGTTGTCCAAGTGATTGCAGTGATTCCCTTGCCGACCGGAGAAAAAGAATTGTTTAGCGATATCGTAAACTTTAACGTCGCCGGATTAAATGACGCCCGTGATAATGCAATAAAAAATGACTTAATGTCAATTACACAGTCTTTACCCGGTGGTTTGGGTAATACGTTAATAAGTTTACTCTCGGATAAAAATTTAAGAATTACACGCTTGCTTGATGAAAAAGGGAATCCGATTTCCGAAGATCAATTAAAAAATCTGCTTAATTATTTGAATGCAAATCCTGACCGGGTAGTAAATGCTCAATTCATTAGATAGTAACAATAGAGGAATTGAAAAATGAAAAAAATAAATTTTCCGTTAGTAGTTATTATGTTAGTTGCCTTTGCGGCAGCCAATTTTGCCGGGAAAAATCCCTCCAAAGAAGCGCCAATTGCTATTGTTATGAAAATAGTAAAAGATGTTAATTTCAAAAAAGGTGAGGAGGGAGCCTGGGCTGCAATAAAAATTGGTCAAGCGCTTGCAACGGGTGATGAAATAAAGACTGGGGCTAAATCTCTTGCTCTTATTAAATTTACAGATAATTCTATCTTAAGAGTCCGAGAAAATTGTACAATAAAAATTTATGCCGATAAGAATAATAAGCAGGTTTCTAAAAACACTTACATTAGCAAAGGTGACGTAAACTTTGAAGTTACTAAGCAGCAAAATGAAGAATTTCAGTTTACAACCCCTACTATGGTCGCTTCTATCCGGGGAACTAAAGGGTTGATAGGAGTTGAGGACGACGGAAGTTCATCGTTATTGGTCGAAGAAGGTTCGGTTGATTTTATGTCAACTGTTGGAGACCAGAAAAAAGGAAATGTTCGTGGAGGAAATTTTGCACAAGTTGATAAAGAAGGTCAGGTAGATGAAGGGGCTATTTCAGCCGATCTTCAAAAGAAATTAGAAAGTTCCAAGAAAACGAATACTAAGAAGATCATTATCCAAACTAATCAAGGTAACCTGATTATAGAATATCTCGAAGAATAATTTTTTAACTCCGCCGTCTTTATAAAGATGGCGGAGTTTTTTTAATTCATCCACATTTAATTCATAAAAAATTGGAGATTGCTCCATGGTTAAAAAAGCTACTTTTCTATTTGTCGTTTTTCTTCTTGGGTTAGTACCGAACACTTTCGCTCAAGTAAGCAATGTAGTTTCAGAAATGAAAATTGGGAATGCTAAGGAGAATGAAGCCCTTACAATCGAAGCAAGATTTCAGCAGCCTTCTTCAGTTACAAAAGCAGTTTTTGGCTATCGTTCATTTGGACAAAATGAATTTACCCGGTCAGAAATGAACCTTCAGGGATCATCTGCATTTTTTACTATTTCCGCCGCAGAAGTCATTCCTCCCTATATTGAATATTTTATGCATTTTACATTAGCCTCCGGAACTGAAGAAACCTATCCCCTGGAATTTGTTACGAGTAATACTCCCGTTCAAATCCCTGTCCAAGGAGTTTCCGGCAAGGATAAAGAAGTTTTAGTAATGAGCCCCGAGAAGAATGAAAAAATTCTTCCGGAGGAATTTTTTATTTCAATTTCGCTTCTGCGTGCTTCGGATATTGTGAATAAAAATGCTACGAAAATTTATTTAGACAATAAAGACATCACTAACTTAGCCCTTTTTGCTGATGATGTTATTCTTATTTCACCTGAAAATTTTCAAATCCAATTAAAAGATGGGCTTCATCTTTTAAATATAGAACTTTATGATACATCCAATACGCTTTATCATTCAGTAGCTTCACAGTTCATCATCATTAATCCTAGTTATGCTTTACTCGGTCAATCGGCAATTAAATATGCCGCTGATGTAAGAGCAGAGTCGCGAAATGAAAATATTCAATCGGTCGGAACTTGGTATAATAATGTAAATGTAAATTTGCAGGCAGATTATAAAAGTATAAACCTGCTTGGTAATATTTACGCAACTTCTGAAGAGAAAAAACACCTTCAACCGAATAACCGGTATATGCTAAGTTTATCGACTGATTATGGAGCAATTACGGTTGGTGATCATTATCCCAAATATCCCTCACTAGTGTTAAACGGAAAACGGGTGCGCGGTTTTAGCGGAGAAATTAATCTAGGTTTCTTCAATATCCAAACAAGTTTTGGCGAAATTTCAAAAAATATAGAAGGGACGTTCATTCAATATAAAGATACTCTTGGTGCTAATATTGTTGCAGTTGATCCCCTTAAACACAACGGGAACAAATATGCCGAAGTTGAAACCGGTACATTTCAGAGAAGTCTTTTAGCAATTCGTCCTTCTTTTGGAAGGGGCGAAAATTTTCAATTCGGATTGACTTTTCTCCATGGTAAAGACGAAACCGGTTCAATAGAATTTGGTACTGCCCCACAAGAAAACTTAGTTGTTGGTACCGATTTAATGTTTGGATTTGATAATCGAAACATTTTGTTTACTACTCAAGCAGCTTTTAGTTTACTGAATAAAGATATTTCTAGCGGTTCTCTTTCAGATTCTGAAATTGATTCTGTTTTTGGACCTCACGGACTTATTAATCAGGATCCCGAACAGGTAAAAAAGTTTCGCGATGCGATGAAAGGTATTTTTACCGTAAATCAAAATGTTACTCCGATAAATCCGCAGGAATTACCCTCTTTAGCCGCTGAGACAGCGCTTTCATTTAACTATTTCAACAATTATTTAAAAGGTTCTTACATTTATCGTGGAGAACAGTATTCCTCATTTGGGCAGTCTTTCATTAGAACGGATGTCGCAGGAATTAATGTTCTTGACCGCCTAAGGCTTTTCGAGAATAAATTTTTCATTTCTGTTGGATTCGAAAATTTGCATGACAATTTACAAAAGACCAAAAGAGCGACTACAACATATCAAACTTTGAATACCTCTGTTTCTTTTTATCCAAGAACAAATCTTCCAAGTATTATAGTAGGATACACACGTCTTAATAATACAAATGGTTTAAGTCCAATAAAAACTTTGACGGATTCAACGACTTATTTATCAGCAATAAATGATTTTACAAATAGAATTTCAACTCAATTATCTTATAATTTTGAATGGAAATACCGCCATTCGATTTCATTCAATTTTGTTAATTCTTCCCGCGAAGACCAGTCCCATGCAAATTATGATATAGACAATTCTTCCGTAACTGTTTCAAGCGGAACCCGATGGTTAGATAATTTAAGTTCAAGTTTTAATGTCAGCATAAATAATTCAAAGGTTGATACTACAAGCTTTGGATATGTCTCTCTTTCACTTGGAGCAAACTACTCACTGATGCAAGATAAATTGCTCCTTGCTGGTTCATTAAATCCAAGTTTTGGTGATTATAAAAGAACTTCCCTTGATGCGAGCGCACTCTACTATATAATGTCTAACCTAACCGTTCAATTTCAAATAAGATTTTTAAGTTATGATTATACTTCATCTCAATATGACGCAATAACACTTTTGCCGATTAAGTTAAAAGCGAATGATGTAATTATGGGATTAACCACTCAACTCTACTTGCAATAACTTTTAGATGGAAAAAGCAAAAAGCATTCCCAAGTGGTTGATAAAATTATCAATAAGTCTTGGGATTGCTTTTTTTGTTACCCTCGTTACGATGGAGGTGTTCTTCGCTCTCTCGAGCATCAAAGAATTAGAACTTAAACAAATTGATGAACGTTTTGCCAATCGCGGTGAAAGAGAGATAAAGAAAAAATCCAACGTTATTATTCTCGATTTAAATAATTTGACAATCCAAGGAATCCTTCCCCCCTATAATTCACTTCCCCTTTCACGATACCTCTTTGCAAAAGTTGTTAAAAATCTTTCCGAGGCTGGAGTAAAAGCTATTGGGATAGACGTTGTAATGACAAGTCCCGATAAGTGGGATGAGCAGAATGACAGCCTGTTGTTTTATGAACTTAGGAAAGCAAAAAATGTAGTCCTTGCCGGAAAGACTGAAGTAACTGGCCAGCATGAATTTCAACTCCGTAAAGAGCATCAAAATTATGATAATATCTTTTTCGAAGCAGACAGTTCAATCGGCATTGTAAGAGTTATTAGCGATAATGATGGTGTTATTCGGCGTTACGTACCCATGATGTACTCTGAAGCTTCTGACAAGTATCTTCCAACTTTTGGGTTTGCGACTTTAAATAAATATTTCGATTTAAAGAATGATGAGATCATCACCAAAAACGATAACTTTTTTATTCTAAATAATATTGAAATCCCGAAGTTTGACAGGACTTCGATGTTGATCAATTATTATGGACCGGATAATACTTTTCTTCATTTTAATTTTCTTGAAGTCTTGGATGACAAAGAATTTTTCACTAAAGATGAAAAAGACCTTGAAACAGAGATCAATACATGGGACGATCCGGATATCGGTTTATTGAAATCGGGTTTATTCAAAGGGAAAATAGTTTTAATTGGGTCGACCGAACCTGAAGATCAGGATATCAAACCCATTTCTTTTTCCAGAGGTGAAAAAAAGGGAGACAACCTGATGTATGGAGTTGAGATCCATGCAACGGCAATCCAAAATATCATTAGTAAAGATTTTTTAACTAAAGAATCTCCTTTACAAGAAATTGCTTTAATCTTCTTTTTTACATTTGGCAGCTTTTATTTTTCATCTTTCTTGAAAGAACAAAAGACAAAACGCGGTGGAATATTAGAACTTGTGAACATCTTGTTTCTTGGCGGGTCAATTTTTGGGTTAAGAGAATTATCGTTTTATTTGTTTAACCATTTTTCAATCGTACTCAACGTTATTAGCCCCGCTCTGGCACTCGTTATTGGATATGTCGGCAGCACAGCGTACCATTTCATCGCTGAAAGAAAACAAAAAGCCGTCATTAAGGGAATGTTCAGCCAGTATGTGAACTCAACCGTCGTTGATGAACTTATCGCGGATCCTGATAAAATGCGGCTGGGTGGTGAGCGAAAAGTTTTGTCCATTTTTTTCAGTGACATCGCTGGGTTCTCAACATTCTCAGAAACAAAAAAGCCGGAAGAACTCGTCCTTTTCTTGAATGAATATCTCTCCGAAATGACCCGCATTATTTTTGAAAACAAGGGAACCCTTGATAAATATATCGGCGATGCAGTAATGGCATTTTGGGGTGCACCGCTGCCGTTTGAAGACCATGCTTATCAAACATGCAAAAGCGCATTATTGATGCAGAAACGTTTAGCGGAATTAAGAGCCAAATGGCGCGAAGAAGGACAAACCGAAATTGAAATACGTATGGGAGTAAATACCGGAGAAGTTGTTGTTGGCAACATGGGTGGGAGCGAACGTTTTGACTATACCGTAATGGGAGATGCTGTTAACCTCGCTTCCAGACTTGAAGGAGCTAATAAAGAGTATGGCACTAATCTAATGCTTTCCGAAATGACTCACGACTTAGTGCAAAATGATTTCATCACCCGTGAGCTTGATGCGCTTGTGGTGAAGGGGAAAACACAACCGGTCAAAGTCTATGAACTTATTGCATTTAAGGATGAACAACTTGGTCAAACCAGTTTGGACTGTCTTTCGCTTTTCAATGAGGGATTAGTCTTGTATAAAACATTTCAATTTAAAGAAGCGGCAACAAAATTTGCCGAGGCAAAAAATATCAAATCAAACGATCACCCTTCTTTTGTCTATCTAAAGAGGTGCATGCACTTTATTGAGTTTCCTCCTCCTAAAGATTGGGATGGAGTATTTCGTATGACGACCAAATAGTACAATCAAACCCTTTCCCGATTTCTTGCATCCAATAGTTAAAACAAAAGGGAATTATGAGACTATTGACCATTGCAGGGAAACTTATCGCCCAAAGTTTCTCTTATGAGACATTTATTAAAAAAATTGAAACAGGGATTATTTCTTCCCCCCATGCTACTCAAGATGACGAAACAAAAAAATTGTATAATTACACCAAACTCAATCTTCAAAGAATGAAACGAATAGAAAAGACGTTTGAAGTTTCCGAGGAATTAAAACAAATTCTTTTATCAATAAAAACTCCTCAACACTGGGTAGTTATTACTGAGGGATGGTGCGGTGATTCTGCTCAAAATCTTCCGGCAATTGCAAAAATGGCGAAAGTTAATCCCGCTATTGAACTACAAATTGTAGAACGGGGTAAAAATTTGGAAATCATGGATTTGAATTTAACCAACGGAACGCGAAGCATTCCTATTCTTATCTCTTGCGATACACACGGAAACGAATTATTTCATTGGGGACCACGACCCAGAGAAGCTCAGGAACTTGTTGTTAAACTGAAGAACGAAGGTCTGGAACACGATGCGTTTATTGTACAACTTCATCTATGGTATGCAAAAAATAAGGGTGCTGCTCTTGAAATGGAATTTGTAAAGCTCTTACTCAGTTCTCTTAAAGATCAAGTTACTGTTTCAGGGTCTTTCACTTTAAAAAGTATTAATAACCCGATAAGAAAGAAAAAGGCAATCGAGCTAATAGCATAACGTTGATTTCCCGTAACATAACTAATGTACCCAAAAACTAACGGTCCAAGAATCGCGGAACTTTTCCCGAAGAATGAGTAAAAGCCGAAGAGTTCCGTTTTCTTTTCATCCGGCGTGAGTTTTGACATAAACGATCTACTTGTTGATTGACTTGAACCCATCGCGATACCTGCCAACAACCCCACAACATAAAACATTTCTTTCTGCTGAGTAAAATAAGCAAGTAAAATCGTCATCAACCAAATAACTAAACTTATCATGATGGTTCTTTTCTGTCCAATCGAATCTGCAACTATACCCAAAACCACAGAACCGAGAATAGCGGTCGTTTGAACGGTAATGAAAAAGATAAGTAATTCAATATTTGAAAAATGAAGGGTAGAGCTGGCATAATTTCCCGAAAAAAAAATTACTGTGTTTACTCCCTCAATATAAAAGAAATATGATAAGAGAAAGAGGGATAAGTTTTTATAATTCTTAATATGTTTTAAGGTCCAAAAGACTCTTTTAAAACCGATACGTAAATAGGATGTCGGCGCTTCAACTATCTTGCGCGTATCATGTAATTTTAAAAATAATGGGAGTGAAAAAACCATGAAGAAGACCGCAGCAATAAGGAATGTAATTTTAATTTGACCCGATTGAATAAAAGGATAAACGAACGCCAGGCAAACTAATGAACCGACATAACCCATTCCAAAACCATATCCGCTTACTCTGCCATAATTTTTCGGTGAAGTTATTTCGGGAAGAAAAGCGTCATAAAAAACCAACCCTGCTTCAAATCCAACGTTAGCAATAATAAAAAGAATTAACCCAGATAGGACATTCCCCTTTTCAACAAAGGTTAAAAGCGCTGTTGCAAGAATACATTGTAACGTAAAAAAAAGAAGAAATCTTTTTTTTCCTGCGGAATAATCAGCAATAGCCCCAAGTACAGGTGAAATGATTGCTGTTATAAGCATTGCGATGCTTGTTCCTAAACTCCAATATAAATCGCCGATTGGTTTCCCCTCGTTTACGGTTTGCTTAAAATAAACCGCATAAAGAAAAGTGACGATGATCATCGAATAAGAGGTATTAGCAAAATCGAATAAAGTCCAGACAAAAATTTTTAATTTGGAACTCATTTAGTCCGCCGAAGGGCGGAGTTGAGGTTTCACTGGAGTTTCGTCAATCAATCCTCTTCCGGTTTTATTCAACTTGCCTGATTTTTTTAAGTCGTTTAAAAACCCATCGAGTATTCCGTTAATAAATTTTCCGCTTGAAGCAGTACTGAAAGTTTTTGCAATTTCAATCGCTTCATTGATGGAAACTTTCGGTGGAATATCGGGCAGATATGCAAGTTCGCACATTCCCATCCGCATAAGGATTCTATCTAACATCGCAATTCTTTCAATTTCCCAATTGCTCACTCTCTTTTTTATTTCATCATCCAATTCGCTATGATGAATGATAACGGAACGAAGAAGCTGTTCGGCAAATTCTCTATCTTCCGGTTGTTCAATGTTGGAAAGAATTCCGTTTTTTGTGGTTTCAAGATTTTCATTGTTCAGTTCGTAAGCATATAAAATCTGCATTACTTTTTCACGTAAAATCCGTCTGATAAATTTTTTCTGCACCATAAGTTATATCTTTTTCTAAATTGCAAAGAACCAAAAATTGATTAAAGCTACACCTTCTCTCAGTTTATAATATACTAAACTTTTAGAATTTAACGTAACATTTGACCCGCTAAGTTTTACTTTTATATTATAAAATTTACTTATCTCATTTATTCGTTTTAAATGAAATCTGTCCGAGATGATGACTACATTTTTAATTTTCTTTTCCCCGATCAATTCGTTTTTTATAAAACGAATCTGTTCCGTTGTAGAAGCTGTTTTCTTTTCCATCCAAATATCATTTGGATCAACGGAAAATTTTGCTAAATAATTAAAAGCTACTTCGGCTTCCGACAATTCACCTGGCGCGTTTCCGCCGGTAAGTTGAATTTTTTTGATTTTCTTTTTCTGGTAAAGCTCTCTCGCTTTATCTAATCGCTCCATTAGAATGGTGCTTGGAACATTGTTTGACCAGACTGCTGCACCGAGTACTACTCCAACATCACCGGTCGGTTCATTCTTTTCTTCTACCGGAAAAGTTCCAAATGCATAGAGAAAACCAAATCCGTACAAAAAAACTGTAATAAATATGCTGTTAAGAATTGTCCTTAAATAGAGTAATGAATTAGATTTGAAAATTAAGAGCCAACAATAACTAATAACAACAATTTGAACAAACTGGGAACTAAAAAACATGAACCACAAAAAAATCTTTGCGACCGGAAAACTAAAAAGATATCCACCGGGAAGATGAATTTCAAGAACGACAAAAAGAGTTGCTACTAGCAGAAATAATAACTGTACCACCAATAATTTGAGAGAGAACCTATTTACCCCGGAAAAATTCCCTTTATAGCGCAGGGTAAGAATAATAAATTCAATCAGTAAAATGGCAACGAAAAAAATATTAAGAACATTTCCGAGATAGGTAACCCTAAAATCCGTTAATGGAAGATTTTGATTCTTATATTTGATTCCGAAAAGCAGAAGTAAATTAAATAGAGGAAGTAGAAAAAGAGTAATCTCCTTAACTGAAAACGATGAACTCTGTTTTCTTCTTCTTACCGGCATAAATAAAAGTTATTCATAATTTTTTTCAAAAAGAAACCAGTCTTTTTAATTCTCTAAACCGGTTTTTGTCTGCCTTCTGCGGATTGGAAATATTTCTTAACCATAAAGTACATAACTCCCGCAGCAAGTGCGCCGGTTACATCAGCTGTCCAATCATAAAAGTCACACAATCTTCCTGGGATAAAATACTGATGTACTTCATCCACTATACCGTATAAGGCAACTATTAACAAAGCGATGCTAATTGGAAATTTCTTAAATATTTTGTTTTTGTTTTGAAAATAAAGAGTATTACTTAATAAAAAAGCCAACAAAAAATAACCGAGTAAATGTTCTATTTTATCATTAATTCCTGTATGTGGAATTTTTGTTGTAGGTAATGTTGTGGCAAGGAAAAGCACTATCCAGTACGCAATAAGGGGCGCATAAACAGCAATATTTTTATTTTTTTCAAAAAAATTATAAAGCATTATTCAGTTCTTTCAAAGCAAATGGGATTTGATTAACCAGCTCACTTGCGGTAAATCCGTAAGCAGATTTTTCCTTTTTCAATTGATCAGCCGCCAATCCGTGCAGATAGACTGCGCTTAAAACAGCATGTTGAACATTTTTAAGTTGAGAAAGTAAACTGACAATCATTCCGGTTAAAACATCTCCACTTCCAAATTTAGCAAGCCCTTCATTTCCCGTCGGATTAATGAACGCTTTCCCATCGGCAGTAAAAACAATTGTTCGCGGACCTTTTAAAACCAGTGTTGACTTCGTTTCTTTCACAAACTCTTTGCCGTAAAAAAGTAAATCTTTTTCAATCAAACTCTTTTCAACATCAATTAATGTGGCAAATTCTCCAATATGTGGAGTAAGCACGAAATTTTTTAGTTGAAAGTTTCTATACTCTTTTTTGCGTAAAGCATATAGGGCATCAGCATCAATGACAATTTTTTTGTTGGGATGTTTTTTCAATAGAAAACGAACAAACTCCATTGTTTCATCTTGTCTTCCGATTCCAGGACCGATAGCAATCGCATCCGCCCAAAGAAATTTTTCCTTTAACGATGAATAAGATGATGCAGATAAATATTCCGTATTTTTTTCACCATAAAACTGATTAACAATTTCCGGTCGTTTTTGCAGTAATATTTTTTGTAATGATGTTGGAATTGCAAGGATGACTGCTCCTCCACCTGACTTAAATGCCCCGCTTGATGAAAGTACAGCCGCTCCGCCATATTCTTTAGAGCCTGCAATAAGAAAAATTTTCCCCGCTGAATATTTGTGCAAGCTTTTTTCTTTTAACGGAATAAAAGATTTGACATCGTTCCTTTCAACTAAAAAATCTTCCGCTATTAGTCTTTTAAAAAATTTATCTCCGACTCCAATACTTCCCTTTTCAATTAAACCAGAAGATGAATAACCATCTCCTAAAAACAATCCTCGCTTTAATTCTCCAAGCGTGATAGTCAAGTCCGCTTTAAAGATTGTTACTCCGTAACCTGTATCTGCATTTAAACCCGTTGGAACATCTATCGCAATTTTTTTACAATTAAAAAGATTCACCTTCTTAATAATATCTTTCAGTAGTCCTTGCAACTCACCAGTCGCACCGCTTCCCAATAGAGCATCAATAATAACATTGCAGGAACGAAGAGTTTTAAAATCTTCGATTTTTGCAAGTTTTTTGATGGAAATATTTTTGTACAATGATGCGGACGAAACTAATAATTCATAATTTTTCTCAGCATCCGAAGATAAATCTCTTTTATCAGAAATGTGCAGAACCATTACTTTATGTCCGGCAAAAGCAATTTTTCTTGCAAGAGCAAATCCATCACCGCCATTATTTCCTTTACCGCACATAATTCCTACAGTTGTTGGAACTGAATTTAGAAAACCTTTTTCGGAAATAATTTTGAAAAGGCTTGAAGCAGCATTTTCCATTAGAAGAAGTGAGGGGAAATTTAGCTGTTCAATAGCAAAGCTATCAATGGCTCGAACTTGTTTATTTGTAAATAACGAAATCATAACATTTCTTTTAAGTTGCCAGTAGTCATTGGTCGATAGTCAGAATAAAAACAAATGACAATTGACTAATAACTGATTGTTTAGTTATACCTACGTTCATTAATGTGATTTTTATTCTTCTTTAAATCGTTCATAAATTTTCTTGGTTAACCATACTTTTATGTCTTCTTTAAATTCAGAATTGGACATTATCTTATCAAATATCTCTTGGTTTGCGTCCATTCTGTCAATCATCGTTTGAATAAATACTTCGTCAAAGGCATATTTGAAATTTTCAAGGGGATTATTTTTTGCTCTGATTTTTAAGTCTTCATTTTCGAATAGGGCTTGTTCAATCTGTTCGAAATATAAGCGATCCTGGTCTGTAAAATCGAAGCCATATTTTTCATTTAAGAGATTAATAATATTTGAGAGTTTATCTTTTTCATCTTTTGGTTTGCTAATACCGGCTTCAGTAATTGGATTAAGGCCATACTCCCCTTGGATTTGAAGAACTAAATCACCTTCGGCTATTTTCTGTAATCTGTAATATTCAAGAGCGACTTCATTATCAAGTTTTAATCTTTCTGTGTAATCAACTTTGGGAAGTTTAGTTAATAAAAAGCGACCGAAAGAATATAATTTTTCCAACTCGACATCTTGGAAAGGCATTATTTGAGACATGAAAGAATAGAGGCGGACAAATGATGTTAATGATTTTTTAAATTCATCTTGAGGTTCTTCTTCCAACTGTTTGAAACGATCTACGGCTGGATCGATATAGGCGTAAAGCTTACCTTGATCTCTTACCGATGCGCTACTCGGTTTATAAAATACTTTTGAAAAAGCATCTATTTCTGATTGATAATAAACTTGTGCAGAATCTATTTTGTCTTTTAGATTATAAAGATGATTAGGGTCAGTAGTCTCAGTCATAGTAGTCATTTCATAATATGGCTGGAATGAATCAATGATTGTTTGACGGTCATTAGCGAAGTCCAAAACAAAAGTATCTTCTTTGCCGGGATAATTTCTATTTAACCGAGAAAGGGTTTGAACCGCTCTAACACCGGATAATTTTTTATCAACATACATCGTATGCAATAAAGGTTGATCGAAACCATATTGATATTTATCTGCAACAAGTAAAACTTGGAATTCTGCGGATGCGAATTTTAGAGGCAATTCTTTTTCACTAAATTTATTTAGTTCTGATTCTGTAACACCTTCGGGATAAAGATCATCAATTACAGAGCCCGAAAAAGCAACAAGAGGTTTAATGTTTGAGTAACCTTTTTCTTTTATGTAGTCTTTGAATTCAACATAAAACTTTAGGGCGTGTTTACGTGAAGAAGTTACAACCATTGCTTTAGCTTTACTACCAATCTTCTTCATAGTAACTTGACGAAAATGCTCAACCATAACTTCGGTTTTTTGTGCAAGGTTTGTAGGATGGAAAGAGGCGAAACGTGCAATCGCTCTGGTCGTCTTCCGTTTATTTAGTGAAGGATCGTCTTCAATAGTTTTACAAAAACGGTAATAGGTTTCATAAGAAGTATAGTTCTTTAGAACATCGAGGATAAAACCTTCTTCAATTGCTTGCCGCATAGAATAGAGATGGAAAGGTTTTGGTTTTCCTTCGCTATCTTTTTCGCCGAAGACCTCAAGGGTTTTTGATTTGGGGGTGGCAGTAAAAGCAAAGAGACTAATATTTTTTTGCGGACCTCTTTTCTGAATTATTTCACGTATATAATCATCTTCATCGGCGAAACTGTTTTCAATCTCACTTTCAACTTTTACGGCTTCTTCCAACGAAACATTTTTGCCGACTAATGCTTCTGTCATTTTACGACTTGATTCACCGCCTTGACTGCTGTGTGCTTCATCAATAATTACCGCATAATTACGATTTGGAATATCACTTAGAAATTTCAACGCATATGGAAATTTTTGAAGCGTAGTGATAATAATACACACACCGGATTTTATCGTTTCCGCCAATTGTTCTGCGTTTACTTCTATACGCTGCACAACACCGGTTTTGTGTTCAAATTGATAGATTGTGTTTTGCAATTGTTGATCGAGAACGTTTCTATCGGTGATGACAATAACGGAGTCAAAGATTTTCTTATCGGCAGCATTGTAAAGAGAAGATAAACGATAAGCGAGCCATGCGATTGAATTACTTTTGCCGCTTCCGGCGGAATGTTCTATTAAATATCTTCTTCCGCTTCCATTTTCTTTAGCATCTGCAATTAACTGCCTAACAACATCCAACTGGTGAAAGCGGGGGAAGAGCATCGTTTCTTTGTAATATTTTTTATCGTCAACTGTATATTCTTCTTTTTGAAGATGAATATAGCGGGCGATTATTTCAGTCCAGCTATCAACCGATAAAATATCTTCCCAAAAGTAGGCGGAACGATAAGTAGTATAATCTTTAGCAGGCGGGTTTCCGGCGCCGTTGTTATACCCTTTATTAAAAGGGAAAAATCTTGTGCCGGAACTTTCAAGTTTTGTAGTAAAGTAAACTTCATCGGGGTCGACTGTAAAATGAATTAACGCACGCTTCTTAAATTGGAATAACAATTCTTTTGGATCGCGGCTTGTTTTGTATTGTTCGATCGCATCACTTACTCTTTGCCCGGTGAAATGATTTTTTAGTTCTAAAGTTGCTAAAGGGAGACCATTTAATGAAAGAACCAGATCAATGCTTTTTTTGTTTTTTGGTGAAAAGAATACTTGTCGTGTTACATAATGCTTGTTGTAGCTGTATTGATTAAGCGTATCGGGATTAAGCCCACTATCGGGTTTGAAGTAAGCAAGTTTGAATTTAACGCCGCTGTCTGTAATTCCGTGGCGAATAACGTCGATCATACCTCTTAAATCCAATTCCTTAAAGAGGCGTTGAAAGAATTTGTTTTCTGTATCTTCTTTGTAATAAGTTTTAAGCAGTTCCCATTCTTTGGGTTGTGAGGTTTGGATAAAAGAGAGGATTGCTTTTTTATCAAGGGCAAGTTCGCTGCTGAAATCATCAGCATTGCCTTGAAACCAGCCGTTAGAAGTTAAATGTTCTATGATCGCTGATTCGAAAGTCTTTTCAGAGTGAATAGATGAAAGCATAATTAAAGTTTCTCCATTTTACCCCTAACAGGTAAAGTAAAAGCGAAAGGTTTTACTTCTTTATCGGCTTTTTGGATTATCACTTCCCAATTATTGATTAAAAGTTTTACAATTGCCCAATGTTTGTCTTGGTTTTTAGGAAGTTTAAGGAAGAATAAGCCGAGATTATATTGTTTACAAAGCTCATATTGCAAACGACTTTTGTAAATATTAAAGTCTTTAGTTATGAGCACACTATTGGAATCCCCTAAGCTTGGTATAATTGTTTCATCCGGGACACCCTTACCAAATATTTCTTTTGTGGAATGAACTTGGACGGTTCTGAAATAACCTTTGTTTAGGGAGTTCAAAGCATGAGCAACATATTCAGAAAGATTCTCATCAAGAAAGATTTCCATCAAGCTGCTGATCTATAAAAATTAATAGCATCATTAACTTGATGTTCGCTTAAATCATAAAGTATAGAAAGAGCAGAGATCGGTTCACCGCTTTTGTACATGGAGTAAATAACTTCGGCATTAATATTCGTTCCGTTAATTATTGGCTGCCCGAATTGATGATGAGGATCAATTACGATACTTTTATTTTTATCAAATGGCCAGAATCTATAAGCGAGACTATCAGCACTAAAATCAACTTTGGATACAAAATTTTCTATTATATTAACAAAATTCGTTTGACTTGTTCCATCAGCATTGACAATATCATTTTGAAACCGATACCAAATTTCTTTGCCATCCGTTAATAACTGTGAAGATGCAAAAGGATAATCTAAACTTAATTCCTTTGAAATGCTGCATCTTGCTTTAAGAATTGTTCGCGCCTTTACACCAAGTTCTTGTAATCTAAAAAAAGTAAAAAGTTCAATGAGAACATAAAAATTGACTGCTTTGTTTCGCTGATTTACGCTCCAAGTGTAGGTATCATTAAAAAGCTTTCTCCCAATTTTTTCATCCCAATATGCCGAAATGTAGTGGGTAACTTTTCTGCGGTCAATCTTTAACAAACGGCTAATATCCGGAATAGTATAGATCCCAAAGCCTAATTCGTTCTTATGTGTGATTGTTTTCATTCTTTCCTCCTTTCATTTTAAGAAAGGTTATTTGTTTTACATTTAAAAATAACAAACTCAATGACATTTTACACTTTATTACTGACATCAATTTTTCCCGTTACTACTTCGCTAATTAACGCTGTGCGGTATTCCGCAAGCAGTTCTATCTCATTTTCTATTTTGGATATTGTACCGTCTATTCTTTTTGTTTCAGTTTCAACTTGTTGAACGATTTGGAGTTGTTCATCCATATTTGGAGACCAAATATATAATTCTCTAATTTTTTCTCCAGTTAAATGACCAATACTAATTCTATTTACAATTGATTCAAAATATCCAATACTACCGAGGTAGAAAAATTGGTAAAGGAAAAAGAAAGGATTTTGGTTTTCGACAATAGTTATCTTATGTACTGAATTTTGAATATAACATTCATCTAATTCATTTCTCCAAATACAGGTTCGTCCAACTTCACCTCCCTCGCTTACTAACAAATCATATTCTTTTATTCTTAGCTTTTCAAGTTCCATTTTAGAAAACCACATCTCCTTCACATTTTCAATATTAGCATCTAACCATTGTAAATTGGCTGCCCTTAGATATGGTTTAAAATTATAATCTCCTTTATCATCATTCGTTAACATTTTCCCAAGAACAATCTTTCCAATGTACTTTAACTTCTTCATTTCCCAATGTTTGGGAATTTTGCCGAGCCATTCTATGCCGCTCTCTTTTAGTTTTACCTTTGGGTTAATGCCGCATGTAACAGCATGGTTAATTACCGCTGTGCGTTCTTCTTTAAGGAGTTCGATTAGCTTTTGTTTGTTGGTAATGAGTTTGTCTATCTGCGCGGTTTTATCATCTAAGAAATTTGCAATGACGGTTTGTTCTTCTAATGGTGGAACTACACAATTGTTATTAATGAATATTGATACTTTGAGATTATCAATTGTATTTGCTTTATTAATAGCGAAGAGACCTTCTCTAAAATAAACTGATTGAGATACATAAAATAAAAATTCAGGGGCTGTTGAAGAGTTTGATCTAAAACCGACCAAATTTTGTGCTATAAAATATTCTGGATCTCTTTCAACGATGGCAGATTTTCCAGCTGTTGCCCCGACAGTAGCAATTAGAACATCTCCTTTCTTTAATGGATCTCTCACAAAATCATTTACTAATTTTGGATCAACAAATTTCTCAAAACTACTTTTTGGGTATTTACTTACGCCATCAATCTGTTTTATTTCAAGCATCGGCACACCTTCTGAACCATATTCCGGTGTTCTTCCCCTATTATCAATTATCTTATTAATGACATTCTTCAATTTCATTACATTCCAATGTTTTGGAATCTCACCAATCCACTCAACGCCGGAAGGTTTGTATTTGGGGTATTTGTTCATTTAACAATTATCAATTATCAATTAACAATTTAAGAAGTTGCTTACCTTTTTCGGTAATAATGTATTTTTGATTTGGGCTATTTGGCTTTTCAGGTAATAACATTTTTATCAATAGATTATCAATTAAAGGAATTAAGATAGATTTACGAAAATGTTCTCTGTCCAATAATCCTAGATAATTCTGAATTTCTTTTCTTAACCTTAGTTCATAGCAATATTCTAGTGCCTTTACTGCTTGCGGGTTATTCTCTAAATACTTGCGTGGTACTTGCGGGGTACTTGCGGGGTGGTTGCTGGGTACTTGCGTGGTGCTTGCGTGGTACTTGCGTGGTACTTGCGTGGTGCTTGCTCTATCAATTTTTTCCTCTTTTTTAACTTTTAGAAACTTTGGATTTATTTTAAGTGTTGTTTTGAAATAGGAACGATCATCATCAGTTTCAAAGACAGGATTCGGGGAATTATTCATCTTCATAGCTTTAATAATTGTTGGGATACCAGTGGCTCTACCTTCAGTAAGATGCAGTTCTTTAAGGAATTCACCGATTCGTCTGTTTCTGTATTTGCGAACATCAAATTGATTCTTTTTAAGTTTTTCTTTATCAAGAGGAGGTAAAGGGCCAGGGAAACTAATAATATCAAGCTTTGTGTGATAGATACGTATTTCAATGGTAGAATCATTATCATAGCCGCGATGATAAACAGAATTACATAAAGCTTCTTCTAAAGCGTCATAAGGATAATTAAAAAATCTTTCCGCTTCAGCTCTTCGTTCATTTTTAACAATTTTTTCTTTTACAACCATATTTTTAAGATAATCGAGAGCGCTTTTAAGCTGACGGTGCAAAGTACCGCTAAATATTTTTTCGGTGTAACTTGAACCGGCTTCATCTTCAAAGGTTACGATTTCTATTTTAGCAGAAGGAAAAACTTTTTGAGGTTCTTTAGCAAAAAAAAGAAGTCCGATATTTTTAGGTAACAGATATTCATCTGCGCCTTCAGCGATGTTCATTCTTCGAGCAATTTCACTTAATTGCAGCTTTGGGATTTCTTTTTCAAGATCACTATTAACTTCGTTAAGAAAGGTCTTTATCTCAGTTAAATCTAAATCTGATAACTGGTAATGGTGATTAGCTTGGTCATCAAAAGGAATTTGATTTGCCATAGAGAGCAATTCGCGTTCTTCATTTCTGTTTGGTTTTACCGTTGAAGAATATCTTCTGATGTAATAATAGTTATTTGGATTATTCCCGAGAGTTTCTGGAGCTTTGTACGGGCGATTGCTTCCACCAGGACACCACAATATCAGAATTTTTTTGTTTTGAAAATCAACAGGTTCCACGATTGGGAAGTAGTTTGGTAAAATTTTTCTGCAAATGTTATTTAATTCTTGTTGAATGGAATCAATTTGATTTAAATGCAATCCTTTTGGTGGTAAAACCGGTTGTCCGTTGTTTTCAGCAATTCCAAGAACAATATATCCACCACCCCAATTATTAAAATCATTTGCAAAAGCACAAATGGTTCTGAGAGTGCGTTCGGGATTCCATCCTTCTCGGAATTCAATGCGTTCCCATTCGACAGTTTTGCCGTTTAGAAGTTCGTTAATATTTATTGGTAGTGCCATTTATTCGATCACTTTCTTGATCATACCCACAGTTTCTTCTTCCAAAGCTAAAATATCTTTTCGGATTTCTTCTAAACTGCGGAGCGGTTTGTATTTATAAAAATACTTAGAGAAATTTATTTCGTAACCAATTTTGGTTTTGTTGTGGTCAATCCATGCATCTGGTAAATGAGGCAAAACTTCTCTCTTGAAATATTCTTCAACATTTACTTTAAGAGGAACATTTTCAAAATCTCTTAATTCAGAATCAGGAATCAGTTCACCTTTTTTATCTTTTTCAATTTCTCCCTTCTCGTTTCTTCTCGGACGTTCAACGGTAATACGTTGATATCCGAAATCTACGTTATCAAATATTTTGCAATAAGGATCCTCTTCGAAAGCTTCATAAATTTCAGTTATGGTTTTTATTTGGTCGGGCTTTCCGTCTCTACCATCGCCAATTTCTTTTCTTTTATTGCCAAGACTACGCATCATCTTAACATAGAACGGATTATTCTTGTCGCCTTCTTCCCAATCACTTCCGGTAGCATTTATTAACTGCACTTTGCCTTTTCGTTCAGGTTTTTTCCTATCTGTAACAATCCAGAAATAAGTTGAAATACCGGTGTTATAGAACAACTGATCGGGCATAGCAATAATAGCTTCGAGCATATCATTTTCAATTATCCATTTGCGTATGTCGCTTGGTCCGCTTCCGGCTCCGCCACTAAACAAAGGTGAACCGTTAAAAACAACTGCGATACGACTACCGCTTTTTCCGCGTTTCATCTTGCTAATCATATGCTGAAGGAAGAGCAAAGAACCATCACTTATTGAAGGTAATCCGGCTCCGAAGCGTCCGGCAAATCCTTTGTTGTCATATTCATCATTAATAAACTTCTGAGCTTTTTTCCAGTCAACACCAAACGGTGGATTGCTAAGTATATAATCGAACTTTTCATCTTCCAAACCATCTTGACTAAAGCTGTTGCCGAACTTTATATTGTAGGGATTCTGTCCTTTGATAAGCATGTCTGATTTGCAGATTGCATAAGATTCGGGATTAAGTTCTTGACCGAAAAGTTCTAAACGAGCGCTCGGATTTAATTCATGAAGATATTCATCGGCAATGGAGAGCATACCACCAGTACCGCAAGCGGGATCGAACAAAGTTTTTACGATGCCTTCTTTTCTTAAAATATCTTTATCATTAGCAAAAAGAATATTAACCATTAAACGGATTACTTCGCGCGGAGTAAAATGTTCACCGGCAGTTTCATTTGATATTTCTGCAAACTTGCGGATCAGTTCTTCGAAGACGTAACCCATTTCCATGGGTTCAGTAACCTCAAATGTATCTTTTGCTTTTGAAAAATCTTTTATAATTGAATAGAGCAGATCATATTCATCGAGTTTTTTTATTTGATCTTCGAAACTGAAATAATCAATAATTTCTTTCGCGCTAATTGAGAAACCATTAATGTAATTGCGGAGATTTGCTGCTACGTTATTATGATCTTTTGCAAGTTCATTGAAATCAAACTTACTGTGATTATGAAATTTTACTTTAGCGATGCCGTTAAGGATAGGTTCTAAAACTTCGGGTTTTTTGGCTTTATGTTTTTGGTATGCTTCTAGGACTTGTTTTTTTGTTGGTTCTAAGACCATGTCTAATCTTCTTAGCACTGCAAAAGGAAGAATAACTTTTCCGTAATCAGCTTGTTTATAATGTCCTCTTAGCAAGTCTGCAATTGACCAAATGAAGTTTGCTTTTTCTCTAAAGTTGTTCATTATTTTCCCATAATTAAAACAAAAATTTACAATCTCAATTCCACGATTTTTGCAGGCAATTACAGTTTGTTACAAAGAAATCTCTTAGTAAATGCACAAATTTTATTAGTGGGTATAACTATTGACTAATAAATTAACCAACGAAAAAACTTATAAGCTGAATAATTGAGTTCGGGAAAATTCCCATAACAAGAACCAGCAAAGCAGAAATAAAAATTCCGAGCAAGGCTTGATAAGATGGTTCAACTTCAAGTGGTGAATCGGTTGACTTAAAATACATTACAACAACAACTCGCAAATAAAAATAAGCGCTTATAGCACTGGAGATTACACCAATTATTGCAAGCCATGTTAAGTTTGCTTCAATTGCAGAAACAAAGACAAAATATTTACCAAAGAATCCGGCAAATGGAGGAATGCCTGCAAGTGCAAACATAAAAATTGTAAGCAGTGCAGCAAGTAAAGGATACTTTGCAGCTAAACCGGTATAACTTTGCAAATCAATTTGCAAATTATCTTTCGATTCAATCATTGAAAGAACACCAAAGGCTCCTAAGTTCATAAACGTGTAAGCTGCAAGATAGAACACAATTCCTGTTACACCGTTTTGATTTGCCGAGGCTAACCCAATAAGCATATAACCGGCATGTGCAATGGATGAATAGGCTAACATTCTTTTTAAATCAGTTTGAGAGATTGCGACAATGGCACCGTACAGCATGGTTATTGTTGCTAGAACAGAGAGGAATGTTGTAAAAATATTTTTTTCGAGATTTGCAAAAACAGGAATTAATACAACGAGCAAAGCGCTAAAAGCTGCAGCTTTTCCACCGGTTGACATTAATGCGGTAACGGTTGTAGGCGCACCCTGGTAAACATCAGGAACCCACATATGAAACGGAACTGCTGCAATCTTGAATGAAAATCCGATGATGAAAAGAAGAAGTCCGACCATAAAAACAATATTCGGTGTTCCCTTCAGCAGATAAAACGAAAGTGCAGAGACAGATAAAGAACCGACGGAACCGTAAATCAATGCCATACCGTAAACAACAAATCCGCTGGCAAATGCGCCGAGTAAAAAGTATTTTAAAGCCGCTTCATTTGAAGATGACCTTTTTCTATTAAAACCTGTGAGAATATAAAAGCAAACAGACATTTGTTCAAGACCGATAAAAACCATTACTAAATCTTTCGCTCCTGCAAGGAACATCATTCCCAAAACTGCCGATTGCATTAATATATAAAACTCACCGAAATAAATTCCCACTTTTTTAATATGATCGATCGAGAGCAAGACAACAATGGCGGCGCCAAAATTGAAAATGAAATAAAAAAGATGGACAAGTCCTCCGGTGGCAAGCATTGAATTAAATACTATTCCTTCTTGATAAGCAGTAAGGAGCGAATAGTATGCGGTTACTCCAAAGAGAGTGATGGAAAGCCAGGGAAGAATCATTTCACTTTTATCGTAAAACATTTCAACGATAAGCGAAAGCAAAATTCCACCACTAATTATTAGCAGCGGAGTGATCATAAAAATTTCATTCATAGTTTATCTTATTTTCATTCAATAAATAAAATGTCCGCGTCGGTTTCTTCAATTGTTACTTTATGTTTTTCCGCAAGATATAAAGCTATCTTCCGGTGATTGTTCCAATCGAAAATATTTTTTCCTTCATCTACTAGTACAATTTTAATTGCTTCATACTTTGAAATCGATTCTGAAAGTCCCTTATATTCGAGGAAGTATAAATCCAAATATTCTTGATGTTCAACAAGCTGAATGCCTTTAGAACTTCTGGAAAAATCAGTAATGATATCACTTTCAATAATAACTTTTAATAATTGAGCTTTAAACGGAAGAAGAATTCTGTTCCCGTAATAAAGTCCGTTTATTTTATTTTTAATAACTTCGTCTAACGTGTACACTGTCATCCTCTAAAAAATAAAAACCAAATTAGTGCAAAGATCGGAAGCAAAATCGGCAAAGAATATTTTACGATATAAGTAAAAAAGCTGGGCATTTCAATACCGGCTCTTTCACTAATTGATTTCACCATAAAATTCGGACCATTGCCAATATACGTCATTGCACCGAAAAATACTGCGCCAACCGAAATTGCCCGCAGATAAACGTCATCGACCACAACAAAATGTTTTACGTCTGCTGCAAGATTTATATCAAGACCGAATTTCCCCATTGCAGCGCTTAAAAAGTTCAAGTATGTTGGGGCATTATCTAAAACAGATGATAACGCTCCGGTTGACCAATAAAAAGTAGCCTGCGTTAAGTAATGGCTGTAAACTCTCGATTCAAACGCAATCAATTGCAAAGCGGGAATCATAGTTAAAAAAATCCCAACGAATAAATACGCTACTTCTTTTATCGGTTCAAAATCAAATTCGTTCGCTTTAAGAATTTCCAAATCGGCAGTTTTAAAAGATGCAATTGCTACCGAGAACATTAGTATTTCGCGGATGCCGAATGGAAGCGGACTTAAACTCGGAACCCAACTCATTACTTTAGGATCAATAAATACAGCAATAATAATTACTACAAAATAAATTAAATTCTTCGAACCTTTTAATTCTACTAAATGCTTCCCTTTTTCTGTTACAGTATCTGCTGTTTTTTTGTTCGAAATATCGAACAAGAAAAAGAATAAAAGAGCACACAAGATTCCGATCAACCATATTGGAAAAACATTTTCAATAACCCAGAAGAAAGGGACTCCGCGCAAGAAGCCTAAGAATAACGGCGGGTCTCCAATCGGTGTTAATGCGCCGCCGATATTGCTGATAATAAAAATGAAAAAGATGATCAAATACGGTTTCATTCTTTCCCGGTTCATTTTTATGAATGGGCGGATGAGCAGCATTGATGCGCCTGTTGTACCGATTAAATTTGAAATTACCGCGCCAAACAAAAGGAATAAAACATTTGAAACCGGTGCGGCTTTAAAATTCACTTTAATCAAAATGCTTCCGCTTGCAATGAAAAGTGAAGTTAGCAAAGCGATAAAAGAAATATATTCTGTAATAGAATGTTCAACGCTTTTAAAATCATTTAAAAATCCGAAGTAATAACTTACAGTAACCAATCCAAGGAGAATAGAAAGCTTGTGATAATTTCTTTCCCAAAAATGTTTGTAAAAAATTGGACCGGTTGCAATTAAAAGCAGCAACACAAGAAACGGCAATACTATTATCGGATGCGGGAGTTGACTTGTATGTCCTCCACTGGTTATCAATGAATCCACTAAAGGTTTCGATTCAGCAGCAAATAAATTTCGACTGACAAAGAACATCAACACTATAAAAAAAACCTTTTTCACCATTACTTTTTATTTCACTAAAACTGATGAAGCAGTAGTTACCTGGTGAATAATTGAAGCGGAAACTGCATCAGTCAATTTTAAGAAAGTACCGGGATAAACGCCTATCCAAACTATAAAAACAAAAATTGGAATGAGTACGATCATTTCTCTTGTATTCAAATCTGTTAAATGCCCTAATTTTTCCGAAAGATGATACTCACCAAAAACAACTCGCTGGTACATCCACAACATATAAACTGCGGCAAAAATAACTCCGCTTGCCGCAAACACTGTGAACCACCAACTGTTAAGCACTTCTGATTTGAATGAACCGATAAGAATTAAAAACTCACCGATAAATCCATTCAAGCCGGGTAGACCGATTGATGAAAGCGAAGCAATCATAAAGGCAACAGAAAAAAGAGGAACAACTTTTGCGATGCCGCCGTAATCAGAAATCTCGCGTGAGTGAGTTCTTTCATACACAATACCCACCAAAAGGAATAACGCACCGGTCGAAAGTCCGTGGTTTACCATTTGAATAATCGCGCCTTGCATTGACTGTTGGGTCATTGCAAAAATTCCAAGCACAACAAATCCTAAGTGAGAAACTGAAGAATAAGCAACAAGCTTCTTCATATCAGTTTGCACCATCGCAACCAATGCGCCGTAAATAATTCCAATGATGGCAAGCGTTGAAATGTATGGAGCGAAAGCAATTGCAGCTTGCGGAAACAATGGAAGACAAAATCTGATTAAACCGTACGTTCCCATTTTTAGAAGAACTCCGGCAAGAATTACCGAACCGGCGGTTGGCGCTTCAACGTGTGCATCCGGTAACCAAGTATGCAGCGGGAATAATGGAACCTTAATTGCAAAGCTAAATGCAAAAGCTGCAAACATTAAATATTGAATCTGCTTTGCGATGGTTGGACCAACCTGATATAAATCAAGTAAGTTTGTTGAAAAAACTCCAAGCGGTCCGGAGGCGTAAACAGCCAGCCAAATGATCGCAACAAGCATTAACAAACTTCCGAACATGGTATAAATAAAAAACTTAACGGAAGCATAAATGCGTTTTGGTCCGCCCCAGATGCCTATGATGAAGTACATCGGGATAAGCATCGCTTCCCAAAAAATGTAGAATAAAAATAAATCCAACGAAACAAATACACCGAGCATTCCAACTTCAAGCATTAACATGAAGAAAGTAAATTCCTTCACATTTTTTTGAATTCCCTTCCAGCTTGAAAGAAGCGTCAGCGGAGTTAAAAATGTTGTAAGTAATACAAGAACTAAAGATAGACCGTCAACTCCTACAAAGTAAGAAACATTCAGCTTTTCAACCCAAATAAATTTTTGTGTGAATTGGAAACCGGCATTCATCGGATCAAACTTAAAATAAATTACAAGCGATAAAACAAATGAAGCCAAAGAAAAAATCAATCCGAAGTAACGAATTGAACTTTCTTTCTCCTTTGAAAAGGAAAGTAAAAGTAACGCGCCGACTAACGGTATTAAAAGCAAATAGGTGAGCAACAAATTATTTTCCATACTTATAAACTATAAATTATCCAGAAAAGAGCGGCAACAATTCCGAGCATCATAACAACTGCATAGGTTTGTGCTACGCCGGTTTGAATTTTTCGAACTTTACCGGAAACAAGTTCAATCAATGAAGCCGTACCGTTCACTAATCCATCTATCAATTTAACATCCGTAATTTTCCACAGAAGTGATTCAGAGGTTTTAAAAATCGGTTGAACGATGGCTTTATCATAGGCTTCATCAATATAATATTTGTTGAAAAGAATTTTGTAAATCCCTTTGAATTTTGAAGCTGTGTGTTCGGCGACTTTCTGATTTTTCAGATAGACGTACCTTGCAAAGAATATTGATCCCGCCGCGCCAACAACTGAAAGAACCATCAACAAGATTTCTTCAAAATGCGTATGACTTCCGTATTGAGCTAAACGAATTTGTGCATTTGAAAAGATCGGAGCCAGCCAACTATGAAAGTTGTTTCCATGTTCACCGGAAAAAATTTCGGGTATGCCGATAAATCCTCCGAGCACCGACAGCACAGCCAAAACAATTAACGGAATTGTCATCAAGCTGGGTGATTCATGCGGATGAATATGGTGAACATCAAATCGGTGTTTTCCTTCAAACGTTAAGTTCACCAAACGGAACATATAAAATGCCGTGAGAAGCGCTGTAATTACACCGATAAACCAATAAATAAATCCAGCGTTCGCGTAAGCGCTCCATAGAATTTCATCTTTGCTGAAAAAACCTGCAAGTGGAGGAATTCCGGAAATAGCAATTGCCGCAACCAAAAATGTTTTGTAAGTCGTCGGCATATATTTTTTAAGTCCGCCATACTTTTGAATATCTTGCTGATCGTGCATTCCGTGAATAACCGAACCGGCGCCAAGAAATAAAAGTGCTTTGAAAAAAGCGTGCGTCATCACGTGAAAAATTCCGGCGGAAAAAGCGCCAACACCCATCGCCAAGAACATATATCCAAGTTGGCTAACGGTTGAGTAAGCTAAAACTTTTTTAATATCATTTTGAACCAGACCTATTGTCGCAGCAAACAAAGCAGTAACTAGACCGATAACTGCAACCACCGTCATAATTGCCGGAGCAGAAGCAAAAATAATTGAACAGCGCGCGACCATGTAAACTCCGGCGGTAACCATTGTAGCCGCATGGATTAATGCTGAAACCGGTGTAGGACCCGCCATAGCATCCGGCAACCAAACGAATAATGGAATTTGCGCCGATTTGCCAGTTGCACCGATAAATAAAAAGATTGCAATAAAACTATAAACCGTGGTTGAAATATTTAACGCATTTGCACGTGTAAAAACTTCATTAAAGTTCAAACTATTAAAAGTTAAAAAGATCAAAAACATTCCGAGCAAGAATCCGAAATCGCCGATACGATTTACGATAAACGCTTTTTTAGCGGCATCACTTGTTGTGCTTTTTTCAAATTTTCTATCGTACCAAAATCCGATCAGTAAATAAGAGCAAAGTCCAACGCCTTCCCATCCTAAAAAGAGAAGAACGAAATTATCGGCAAGAATCAAGTTCATCATCGCAAAAATGAAAAGATTTAAGTAAGCGAAAAATCTCCAAAAACCTTTATCACCGTGCATATATCCGATAGAATAGACGTGGATAATAAAACCAACGCCGGTTACGATCAACGCCATCGTTAACGACAGTTGATCAACTTGATAAGCGATGGAAACGTTGAGACTGCCAACGGAAAGCCAATTAAAAAGCGTGACGATGTGCTGTCTTTGTTCTACCGGAAATGCGAGAGTTTCAAAAAAAGCGGCAATAACAATTAGAAAAGATAACCCGATTGTACCGCTTCCGATCCAACCGATGATTTTTTCATTCTTAATCTTTGAACCAAAAATTCCGTTGATAAGAAATCCGGCTAAAGGCAAAAGGACTGTGAGATAGATTAATTGTATCATGAACTACTGTTTAATTTATTACGTGCCTAATGAGGCAAGTTACCATTTAAGGATATTGATTTCGTCAATGTTAATTGTCAATTTATTTCTGAAGAGAGCAATGATAATTGCCAAGCCGACAGCTGATTCCGCAGCAGCAACCGTCATTACAAAAAACACAAAAAGCTGACCGATGTTATTTCCGAGAAAAGATGAGAAAGTTACAAACGATAAATTTGCGGCGTTCAACATCAATTCAATTGACATAAAAACAATGATCGCATTTTTGCGAGTTAATACACCCACCACTCCGGTGATGAACATAAATGCACTTAGAACAAGATAAAATTCAATTGGGATCATAATTAATCAAAATGTTTTTTTGCTAAAACTAATGCGCCGATTGCCGCAGCAAGCAATAAAAATCCCGCCGCTTCAAAGGGAATTAAATACGTTGTAAATAATCCCCTGCCAATACTTTCGACTGTTCCGATCTGCACACTTTTATCTGCATTCTGATGAATTGCAGTAGAAAGTTTTCCGAAAAATATAGTGTAAATAAGTTGAAAGAAAACCACAACGCCAACGGTTAATGCAAGCCATTTCATTTTGGGATTTTCTTCAAAGAAGTTTTTTTCGTGTTCGGGACGAAGAAGCATAATCACAAATAAGAAGAGAACCATTATTGCCCCGGCATAAACTATAACCTGAACTACGGCAATAAATTGAGCATTCAACAAAAGATAAATGCCGGCTAAAGCCGCGAAGTTTAACACGAGAAAAAGCGCTGAAATAATCGGATTTTTTCTTGTAACGACTAAGATAGATGTAACCACTGCAATAAATGCAAATACTGAGAATAGAACTATTTGTAATGTTATCATTTATATCTATGAATTTTTTGAATTCCTAATTTTTAATTCCTAATTCTACGGAGTATTCCGGTAGATCATTCTTGGGAAAGGAATAGTTTCCCGAAGATGGTCAAGTCCGCATATCCATGTTACCGTTCTTTCCAATCCAAGCCCAAAACCTGCATGAGGGACGGAACCAAATCGCCGCAAATCCAAATACCACTCAAATGCTTTTTGCGGAAGATTATGTTCTTTAATTCTTGCGAGAAGTAAATCAAGACTATCTTCTCTTTGGCTGCCGCCGATAATTTCTCCGTAACCTTCCGGGGCAAGAACATCAACGGCTAAAGCTAAATTCGGATTTTCAGGATCGCGTTTCATATAAAAAGCTTTTATTGCAGAAGGATAGCGATGCACCATTACGGGTCTATCAAATTGATTTGAAACGATTGTTTCATCAGCCGCGCCTAAATCATTTCCATATTCAAACTCAACTCCGTTTTTCTTTAGAATTTCTACAGCTTCATCATAAGAAATTCTTGGGAAAGGTCTTTTTACATTTTGAAGTTTGGTTGTATCACGTTCCAAAGTTTTTAATTCTTCGGCTCTATCGGTTAAAACCGTTTGAACAATATATTCTAAAAATTCTTCAGCTAAATCCATATCATCGTTTAAATCTGCGAAAGCTACTTCGGGTTCAACCATCCAGAATTCAGTAAGATGCCTTCTTGTTTTAGATTTCTCAGCGCGAAACGTTGGACCGAATGTGTAAACTTTTCCCAAAGCTAAAGCTCCGGCTTCGGCGTAAAGCTGTCCGGACTGCGTTAAATAAGCTTTTCCAAGATCAAAATATTCAGTCTCAAAAAGTGTTGAGGTTCCTTCACATGCAGCCGGAGTTAAAATCGGCGCATCCATTAAAGTAAAACCTCTGTCATCAAAAAAGTCGCGGATCGCTTTTACAATTCTGTGGCGGATACGCATTATAGCAACTTGTCTGCTTGATCTAAGCCAGAGATGCCTATTATCCATTAAGAATTCTATTCCATGGTCTTTCGGAGTAATGGGATAATCATGCGTTTCGTGAAGTACATTTAGATGTGTGGCGTCAAGTTCATAACCACCAACTGCGCGGGGTTCGGCTTTTACCTTTCCTGTAACCTCTATGGCGGATTCTTGTCCAATTTTGTCGCTAAGATCGAATATTTCGGGAGTTACATTCCCTTTGAAGTAAACACACTGTAAATAACCGGAACCATCACGAAGAACTAAGAATCTTAATTTTCCGCTTGAGCGTTTGTTATAAAGCCAGCCTTGAATTGTGATTTCTTGCCCGACATAATTTGCAAGTTCGCTAATATAAATTTTTTGCATCGTTTTTAGTAGAATTTTCTGAATTTTTGTTTCAAATATATGAAATGTTTTCTTAAGCTAAAAAGAAGAAGCAGAAATGTCATGCAGTTAACTCAAATTACGCATTAGAAAAAGCAACGGAGAAAGAAAAGGCACGGGATTTTTCCATAAGACCGATAAACCATTCACGTCTTTTTAAGGTGAGCGCCATTTTAAGAATAACCTGATTGCCCTCTCTGACCAAATATGAACCGATTGCAAAGGTATTCTATCGAAGCGCAGATAAGCGGTGCGGAATCAAGACCAATAATACCGCCTTCGAGTTCTTTTAACCAATCCAAGATGCTCGTTCCTTATCAATATAAGTTTGCGCATCCATTCCTTGCCAAATTTCTTTTCCCAAACCTCTTAGCTCAAAGATATTTCTTTTACCGGAATCTTTTTTATGATGCACTAATTGAGAAAGTTCTTTTGGTAGTTTTTCCCGTTCTTATTCATTAAGAACGACGAACTGTTTTTTGATGCTTAAATATAAATTCGTTCTCAAGCTAATCGTGTTTTAGTTTAGTACTTTTTTAATTAACGGAAATTAACATAAATATTTTGCTTTCTGAAAACTCCAGAAAAGCCACAAATGGTTTATCCCGCCTTTTGGTTACCGCTACCCAGAAAAGACAGTAATAGTTTTATCGCATTTCTCTGTCAAGAAAAGGGACTTGACAACTGAAGGAAATTTTTCCATGCTTGAATTTTTCTGCCTCAATTTATTCATTAGGAAATTTATGCTGGCAGTAACGGCAAATTTTAGCTTCCAATTTTATCATCTCCTTACAATCAGGGCATTTCTTTATAAGTGAAGAATCAAAAAGCAGATGAGCACTTTCATAATTCTCTGTAATTTCACTAATACCTTGCAGAAGCTCTTGTATCGCCTCCTGGCTTTCCAATATTTTCTTGTACAAATTTATCGCTTGTATTATAAATTGAAGAATCTTGAAAATGAAATACACAACAAATATTATAAATGCTAAAACCACTATTCCAATAAGCCCTAAAGATGCCATTTTGCTTCTCCTTTTTATTATCTATCAATATAAATTTACTTCATTTGTTTTTTGGTTTTCTTGTGGTTATTATTTGTTTCTTGTCTTTTGGGCACCGCTATTCCGAAAAGACAGTAATAGTTTTATCATCTTTCTCTGTCAAGGAATGATCCTTGGCAGTCGAGGAAATTTTGATATGAAACAAGACAAATCATAAAAACGAATTAAATATTATCAAAATCATCTGTATTTTCCTCTTTTTTAGCTTCTCTAATTCTATATTTGCCGTATTTTGTAAAGACAAATGCTAACAAAAACGAAACTAAGACGCCGACTAACCTCGCATATTCCACTCTGTTACTCACATACTCGCTATCTTCTTCATTATACGATGTACTCGATTCCGGGATAAAACCGAATAAGACTTCACATCCTTTCGTAAGAATTAGACACCAACTCATAAGAGCAATAAATCCGACTATATAACCAAACGCAGCATGAAACTTATTAAAGAATTTATTAACACGAGGGGGGATTAGATACCAAATGCTTATTAAAAAGCATATATCAAGAATTGTCACAAAAAAAATGCTAATGAAGGAAGTCATAATAATAAGGCTCTGTTATTTATTTAAAGGATTACCCTCCCTGATGAGGTAAATTGAACCACAAAAAATTATGCCAACTAATAAATCTGCAATAGCCCATGCATTTTTTCCCATGTAAAAGGGAATGATAGGGTTAAACAATATTGCAATCATCGCGAAAATCCACGAACCAAAATTCATTTGTTTGTTTTTTATAAAAGAAATATATGCCGTATATATCGCTGCCGAAAATACGATCCACCTTAAAAATTTGTAATACCCAATAGGTAGTTTAAATAATGCAAAAAATAAAAGGGTTGACGTAACAAGTCTCGCCATTACTGAACCTGTAAAAAAATC
Organism: Ignavibacteriaceae bacterium; assembly: GCA_023229425.1. Lineage (GTDB taxonomy): Bacteria > Bacteroidota > Ignavibacteria > Ignavibacteriales > Ignavibacteriaceae > UBA1563. The sequence goes on along the minus strand of JALNZG010000004.1, from coordinate 26,343 downwards.
ATTTATACTGCGCATAATTACCTAACTTTATTGTGACAATGTTGAAACGGAACTACAAATTTTAAACAGCAAAAATGCCCATTACGTAAACGCTTTCCGTTTGACGTACGGGTTATATGCGTTTCAAAAAATGATTTTGTTTTATTCCATATTGTTAATTTATTTTAATCTTTTAATTCACGCTCAAATAATTGAGACAGAAGCCCGAAGTAACCAGTTAAAGTCTGTGAACAAGATCCATCCGATGTATAAAAGGTTAATTTATAATTTCCTTCTTCGGTTAATTGGTTATCATTTAAAGTAGCAACAAAAGATTCTTGGCCTTTGATTAACCAATTAGGAATACTGTCGTAGTGAATCTTAGGATTTAGAAAGTCTTTATTTGTGATAGAATTAAGATAAAATATTTTTTTATGTCTAAAAATTTTGTGCGGAAGTTTCTCAACTTTTAATGGCTTTTTTGAAATTGCCGAACCATTTGGATTAGTTGAAATTATAGTAAATAATAAACGTCTTCCATACTCATCATTAATATATTCGGCTGTTGACATTGATGGCCGTGGTTTTCTCTTTGAATAAATAGTAAAAAAAACACCAAGTATTGCAGTAATACCAACTATATTCTCAAGTGTAAATAATTTTGATAGAATCTCTAGCATATTTTTAAGCATTTCATCTGTAAACGATCATAAAAAAAGAGAATGATGCGAGTAGAAAAAACTAATTGCTCATACAGTTCAAATGGGAAGTAAACTTCGTTTCCTTTTGTTTGGTTTTTCTTTGGCGGATATAAAACGGCAGAGAGTAAATAAATATTTACCCCGTTTGGGAATATATTAATTGAATGTAAAACTAACAAAGTAACAGAACCTCCTGTATTCTTAATTAATTGGACAACCGAACTTAAAAATGTTTCTAGAGATAATCAACCACCAATAAAAAATATTTATTCCCTATGGGAATATTAGTTATTGGGGGTTTCTTGGCTACAAGTATTTAACCCGCCCAAGGCGGGTTAGTGCGTGAAACCCGAACAAATTGAGTATTTGTAAAACTGAACAAAAGACAATCCCGAAGGGATTGAATATTTGTAACAAGAAAACAAAACTTGAAAGAGAATTCCATCGGAATTCAATGTTTTTTGCTGTAATGTTTGGTTAATAATCCACATATAAAAAAGTGGAGAGGCAAACTAAATTATTGCTCTAACACCGCACAACCATGAATGGATTGTGCTGCACGAAAAAATCGCGCTGAAGCGCGACAATAAAAATTACATCATCGTTTACGATGATTTATTTGTACAGCGATACCGTTTACGGTTTCGCTGATTATTTCTCGTTGACGGCTGAGAAATCTCAATGTTTCCACAACTCCCTATCTAAACTTCTGTACTGTATCGCTTCGCTTACGTGCTGCGGTAAAATGTTTTCAGAGTGTTCAAGATCGGCGATGGTGCGGCTTACTTTTATTACCCCTAAAAATATATTTGTATCAACAAGGTACATCATCGCCATTCCATCGCTTTATGCTGTAATTCAACCGAAGTATATTTTTCTTTTAAATCTGATAATCCGCCTTCCCCATCAAATTTTAATTTTCCCTTCTTTCTTCCCTTATAATGTTTAAGAATTAAAAAATCAATGTAATCGAACACTTCTTTCTTTAATTCTTCTGATAATTCATCTAATTTAGTTTGAATCAATTGAGTCTCCATCTTATCATCTCCAACTCTCGAAAAAGTATGCTGTTTTCTTAATTATTAGTACAAACGAACTTAAAAATGTTTTTAGAGATAACCAAGTATCAATTAAAAATATTTATTCCCTACCTGCCTTGCCGGCAGGCAAGCGGGAATAATAGTTGTTGGGGGGTTTTTGTTATAAAAATTTAACCCGCCAAGGCGGGTTGCAAAAGACAATCCCGGCGGGTTTGAATATTTGTAACAAAAAAACAAAACTTGAAAGAGAATCCCTTCGGGATTCAATATTTTTTTACTGTAATGCTTAGTCAACAACCTACTTATAAAAAGCCGCACAACCATGAATGGATTGTGCTGCACGAAAGAATCCCGATAAATCGGGATAATAAAGATTACATCATCGTTTACGATGATTTATTTGTACAGCGATACCGTTTACGGTTTCGCTGATTATTTTTTTGCTCCGTTTTTTTCGCTAACACTATTTTGAACTTACATTTTTAATTTCGACCGCCTTTGGGATTCTGTCAGATAGTTCAATACCAAAACCAAAATTGATCTCAGAACAAGGATCAACGAATTACGATTTTTGATTTGTCTTCAACTTCTTAAATCAAAAATCGTTAATCCTTGTTCGTAACTCTTTCTTTAATAGTTAGTCTTTTTCAATGCTTCCACAACTCTCTATCCAAACTTCTGTACTGTATAGCTTCACTTACGTGCTGCGGTAAAATGTTTTCAGACTTTTCAAGATCAGCGATGGTGCGGCTTACTTTTAAAATTCTATCATAAGCGCGGGCGGAGAGTCCAAGTTTTGTCATTGCCATTTTTAACAACTCAGCGCTTGCGGTATCTAATTGGCAAAACTGCCGCACTTCTTTTGAGCCCATATCGGCGTTATTGTAAATTCCTTTTAATCCTGCAAACCGTTTTAGCTGTACATCACGCGCGGCAATTACTCTATCTCTAATTTCCTTTGAGCATTCTCCGTTATGTGTGGAAGAAAGCTCGCGGTATTTTACAGCGGGAACTTCAATGTGAATATCAATTCTATCCAACAACGGACCGGAAATTTTCGCCATATATTTTTGTATTTGCTGCTGTCCGCAAGTACATTCTTTATTCGGATCGGTGTAATAACCGCATGGACACGGATTCATCGCCGCTGCCAGCATAAAATTTGCGGGAAACTCCAACGACATTTTAGAACGGCTGACAGTAACTTTCGCGTCTTCCAAAGGCTGGCGCATCACTTCTAAAACATTTTTAGGGAATTCGGGAAGTTCATCCAAAAATAAAACTCCGTGATGCGCAAATGATATTTCACCCGGACGCGGGAACGAACCGCCTCCAACCAACGCAGCATCGGAAATGGTATGATGCGGACTGCGGAATGGGCGTTCGGTGATCAGCGCAAATTCTTTGTTCAGTATTCCCGCCACAGAATGAATTTTTGTTGTCTCAAGCGCTTCATTAAAAGTAAGCGGCGGAAGAATCGTTGGAATTCTTTTTGCAAGCATACTTTTTCCGGAACCGGGAGGACCGATCATTATAATATTATGCGCTCCGGCTGCCGCAACTTCCAACGCACGTTTAACATTTTCTTGTCCTTTAACTTCGGAAAAATCCAATTGATAGTGATTTACTTTTGAGAAGACTTCTTCCTTGCTTGTGTAAATCGGTTTCCTATCAGATTCTCCATTCAAAAACTGCACAACATCAAAAAGATTTTCCATTCCATAAACATCAATCCCACTTACAATTGAAGCCTCTTTAACAGATTCTAAAGGAAGAATAATTTTTTTCTTCCCTTGTTTTTTAGCTTCAACCGTAATCGGCAGCGCGCCTTTAATGGGGCGAAGCGAACCATCGAGCGCTAATTCTCCGAGGATGACGGTTTCATCAAGCAGTGTTGGTTCAACTTTTTCTAATGATGCTAAAATGCCGATGGCAATAGGTAGGTCGAATGAACTTCCTTCTTTTTTAATATCGGCAGGAGCTAAGTTGATGGTGATTTTTTTTATGGGGAATTCGAAACCTGAATTTTTTATCGCGGCAATAACCCGCTCGCGGCTTTCTTTTATTGCGTTATCCGGCAGTCCGACTATGATGAATCCCGGAATACCGCGCTCGCTGTGCGTTTCAACTTCAACTAAGTAGGCATCTATTCCAATTGTTGCGGATGAGAAAACTTTTGAAAGCATTACTTCCCTCTTTCGTTTAAAATGCAAAAGGTTCACGTTTTACTTGTGAACCTTTTATTTTATTATTTGAACTGTCGTACAAAATTTATTCTGTCTTGCAGCTTGCTTACGGGCGTCAGCAGTTTGTCTTTCCCGTAGATCGCATCTGCCCGGTTTGTAAATGCAAGTTCGTAATCCTTGCTCATCAATATTGCTTCTTCGGGACAAACCTCTTCGCAGAATCCGCAGAAAATACAGCGCAGCATATTGATCTCAAATTTTACAGGATAGCGTTCCTTCTCATTTTCCGTTTCCGCTGCTTGAACTTCAATTGCGAGAGCCGGACAAACGCGCGAACAGAGTCCGCAAGCTACACAACGCTCTTGTCCGTTTTCTTCCATGGCTAAAACCGGTCTTCCGCGGTAAGATGCAGGCGGATCAAATTTTACTTCGGGATACTGCATCGTAAATTTTGGAAGGAACATATTTTTTAAGGTTAGTCTTAACCCTTTCAGAATTTCGGTAATATAAATTCTTTGCCCGAAGGATAAATCTTTTAGTCTATTTTTCTTAGCCATGCTATCTCCGAATCTTTATAAAATCATTGCTAAAATTGCTACCCAGAGCAAATTTAAAAGCGAAAGCGGGAACATTACCTTCCAGCCGATATTCATCAATTGATCATAACGGAAACGCGGAATTGACCAGCGCACCCAAATAAAGAAAAACATAATGAAAATTAGTTTTAAAATGAATGCGACAACTTGCAACGTTACAACCCATCCCGCAGGAAGTTTTAACATTTCTAAATAAGGAATTTGCCAGCCGCCAAGATAAAGCGTAACGATCAGCGCGCTTGAGATGATCATATTCGCATACTCGGATAAAAAGAATGCAGCGAATTTCATGCTGCTGTATTCTGTGTGGTAACCGCCGACAAGTTCAGGCTCCGCTTCAGGAAGATCAAACGGCAAACGGTTTGTTTCTGCAAATGCCGAAACAAGAAAAGTTATAAAGCCGATTGGTTGAAGAACGATATTCCACATCCAGCCGGACTGCGCATTAACAATTGCGATCGGGCGAAGCGATTCTGCTAAAAGAATTACTCCGGCAACTGAAAATCCCATTGAAATTTCATACGAGATCATTTGTGCGGAAGAGCGGATACCGCCTAACAAAGAATATTTGCTGCCGGATGACCAGCCGGAAAAAGTTATTGCATAAACGCCAACAGAGGTTAAAGCTAAAACATAAAGTATCCCGATGTTTACATCAGCGACAACAAAAGAAAACACTTTTCCAAAAGCCGTGAACGAAGGACCAATCGGTAAAACCGCAAATGTACTGAACGCAACAAACAGTGCGATCATTGGGGCAAGTGTGTGCATATATTTATTTGCAGCGGTCGGAACGATATCTTCTTTTAAAAGAAGTTTTAATACATCTGCGAAAGGTTGAAATATTCCTGCGGGTCCAACACGGTTAGGACCAATTCTGTTCTGCGCCCAAGCGGCAATTTTTCTTTCAAAATAAACTAAGTAAGAAACCGTTAACAGCATTACCACTGCGATAACAATGATCTTAATTAGCGAAACAATTATTAATTCTAAAATTCCCATAAAAAAGTCTTCCTTTAGATTTTAACTTTTTTCTGTCCCGCTAGTGGCGGGATTTGCATGGTTTCGGTTTTTAATTGAACTCCTCTTTCACCAATGACATCATAATCTAATCCGCTGAACAATGGATTTGTATGAGCGATCTCGTTAAAGATTTCTTCAGCCATGGTAAATTTATATTTTGTACCGAAAGCATTCGCTAAACCGGAAATAATTTTCCATGTTGGGCGCGCGTCATTCTTTTGAGATTTTCCCCAACTGTCAAAGTCGGTTCCAAATTTATCCCAGCGGCTTAAAGACATCCCATCGAGACTTCTTTCCATTTCGATTGTTGTAACTGCGGGACGAATTCGTTGAATTCTTCCTTGAAAATTAATCCACGTGCCGTTCTTTTCAGCATAAGTTGACGCGGGGAAAACAACATTCGCTAATGAAGTTGTTGTATCAAAATTAGTTGCAAGAGCCACAAGAAAATCTAATTTCGCCAAAGCTTTTTCAAATGCAGAATTCAAGCCGATCAAATCTTGTTCAATTAAAACAACCGCTTTTATTCTTCCAGACTCAATGTGTGAAATTATTTCATCGAATTTCAATCCTCCCTTTGAAGAATCAACGCCCATCAGTTCGACACCTTTTGCGTTAGTGGTTTTATCTTCTTGAATAAGAATTGCATCGCCGCTGCCGGGAACAATATTTTTAACAAAGTCAAAATTTTTCACATTGATCGAACGGACAAATTTTGAAACGAGATATGCGTCTTCAACCGTAAGGGAAGCAGAGGTTAAAACAGCAATTTCATCTTTGGCAAAACTTTTTAGTTCTGATAATGTTTTTGCATAAGCTTCATCCCAACCAACTTTGATCAATTCGCCCTCTTTTCTAATATGCGGACCGTTCACTCTGTCGTTTGCATTAATGTGTTTGAAAGTATTTAATCTTCCGTTATCGCACATCCAGTAACTGTTAACATCATTATTAAAGCGGGGAGTTAAGCGAAGGATCTCGTTATTGCGAGTCCACACATCAATGTTACAGCCGCGTGCGCAGCCGGAACAAATTGTTTTTGTCGGAGCCATTTCCCACACACGCGATTTAAAACGAAAATCTCGATTCGTCAAAGCGCCAACCGGACAAATGTCTGTTACATTTATCGAGTAAGGATTTTCTAATTTCTTTCCGGGGAAAGTTGTGATGGTTACGCGGTCGCCGCGTTTGATAAAGGTTAATTCTTTTTTGCCGGCAATTTCATCGCAGAAACGAATGCAGCGCGAGCAGGAAATACAACGTTCACCGTCGAACATTACATTTGGTCCAAGCTCAACACGTTTTTCTTTATGATTTTTTTCTTCGGTAAATCTGCTTTCGCCAACACTGTGTTGATAAGCATAATCTTGAAGTTTGCACTCGCCTGCTTCATCGCAGATCGGACAGTCAAGCGGATGGTTGATTAAGAAAAATTCCATTACGGCATTACGTGCGGCAACCACTTTTTCCGATTGAGTCTGAACAACCATTCCTTCCGTTGCAGGCGTTGAGCAAGAAATAACTAACTTCGGCATTTTTTCAATTTCAACTAAACAAACCCGGCAATTGCCAGAAATCGAAAGTGACGGATGCCAGCAAAAGTGAGGAATATCTATTCCGTTTTCTTTTGCGGCTTGAATGACTGTTTGACCGGGATTGAATTCAATCTCTTTCCCGTCAATAATTAGTTTAGGCATAAGGCAAACCTTTTTTCCTTATTAAGCGGCAGCTTTCTGAATTTTTTTCTTGGAACGAATTTCAATTTTCGAGAAGTCTTTTTCGTTCAACATTTCTTTTGCTAATTGATGAATTTCTTCCGGAGTAACTTTTTCAACATCGCGAATAATTTCTTCCACCGGAATAATTCTGTTAAAATATAAAAGTGAATTTGCAATTCGGATCATTCTGTTCGTAGTATTTTCTAAGCTAAGCAGCATACTTCCTTTTAAATATTCTTTTACGCGCTTCAATTCTTTTTCAGAAACTTTTGTCGTTTGGAGTTTCTTAAACTCCTTCGATAAAATCGAAAGAACTTTTTCCGACTGTTTCTCTCCTGTTGAGAAGTAAACGCCAAATGTTGAGATATCAAAATATGAATTGATAAAAGTGTTTATCTGATACGTAATCCCTAATTTTTCTCGTATCGCCTGGAACAACCGCGAACTGCTTCCTTCGCCAAGAATATTTGTCAAAAGGTTAAACGGAATTCTTTCTTTTTCTTTATAACCGTATGCTTTTCTTCCCAAAATAATATGCACTTGCTGGAAATCTTTTTCAAGCATGCTGTGTTTAACAATATTTTCAACGGAAGAACTTCTTTCATTTTTGCATGGTAGATACCCTTTTAGCAAATATTTTTCCGCAAGTTGAAGAACTTCGTTATGCTTAATAGCGCCCGAACAAACAATGGTTAATGAACTGAAATATTTTTTCTTATAATAATTTCTTATCGAATCAGAGTTAAACGAAAGAACATTCTTCTCTTTCCCAATAATCGGAAGTCCAAGTCCGTTCATTTCAAAAAGATGTTTTTCAAATTCATCAAAAACCAACTCTTCGGGGTTATCGTTAATGTCCCGTAGCTCATCTAAAATAACGCCGGCTTCTTTAACAATATGCTCTTGTTTGAACATCGGGTTTTGCACCATATCCGAAAGAACATCAAATGTTTTTTCAAAATGCTGCGCTAAACCTCTCCCGTAAAAACAGGTATGCTCCTTGGAAGTAAAGGCATTTAAATACCCGCCGCATGATTCAATTTCTTCCGAAATTTTTTTAGAACTTCTTTTTTTCGTTCCTTTGAAAACCATGTGCTCAATAAAATGGGCAATTCCATTGTTCTCCGGATTTTCATCGCGGGAACCGATATTAAACCAAAATCCTATTGAGAATGATTTTACATAGGGAATAAATTCCGACACGACTGTAATACCATTATCCAGGCGAGAAACCGTAATATTTTTCAAAAAATTTTGTACCGAAGGTTGATTTTTAACTTTGTAAATATATTGAAATGCATTCAGCGAAACAAGGATGGAGAGTTGTGAGTTGTTGGTTGTTTGTAGATAGTAGTTGGTGATTGCTTTTTCTTGAGTCAGTATATCACTTTGCGTAGTTATTAAAGGAAAAATTTCTTAGTGTTTCTTTGTGCCCTTAGTGTCTCGGTGGTGAGAAGACCATTGCCACTTAGTAACGTAGAACACTTATTCGCCGCGGCGAATCACTAAGAAATAAAAGAATTACCTATTTGTTTAACTCAACAATTCAAATTTACCAAAATAAATTATTTAACTCACGTTACGCAAAAGACACAATTGATGACTTAATCGTATTCTTAATCTTTTTCTTAATCTGCATTATCTACCTGAAAACGAGTAAGATTATGACTAAGATTAAGATTAAGATGATTTTTCTTTTGCATCTTCGTAAGGTGACTTGTTTAATAAATACGTAAAAAATACGGCAAAAAAATTTTGCTTACTTAAAAATAATTCATTTTCTTTGAAGCGGTTATCATTGAGTTTAAGAAGGATGAAAACCAAGCAATATATTTTTTTTAATAAACCATACAGGCTATACACATGAAAAAATCATTTTTATCATTTTTAACTACTTTTCTTGTAGTTACATTTTTCTTTGTCGGATGTAAAAAACCAAATACCACAGAGCCACCACCAACCACAACAACTCCAAAAACCACTCAACCAATTCCAACATTTAGCGGAACCGTTGACAGAGTTGTTGTTGCTATTCATTTTACTTACACAGAGCCAAGTGTTCCTGAACCTTACAATAAGGTTGAAATGAACATGGGTTACGCTAAATTCGGAGATATATCAGGAACTGGAACAGACGCAGGGACAGTTACATTAAATGGAAAAACCATTGCAAAAACTACTGCAAATTCTTCTGTTGATTATAATTCCTTTACCTCCTTTACTACGTTAGATTTGAATTGGGATGGGAATCCACATAGTTGGAGTGTAACGGGAGCTGGAAATACACCGGCATTTACAATTGGCGTGACAAGTCCAACAGCATTTACTCTTTCAAATCCCACAGCAACAACGGTTGCACCTAAGACCAGTGCATTAAATGTTACCTGGTCAGGCGCATACTCAACCGCACCTGATTCCGTGATGATTGTGTTAGTTGTCGGAAGTACTACTTTTACAGCAACAACCACTAACAAAACAGGAAGCTATTCTATTCCCGCAAGTCAGCTCAGCGCAATGGCAGGAGATGCGATTTTGCAAGTTGTAAAATACAGATATGCGACGAAGACGGTTAGCAGTAAGAATTTTGTTGGCGTTGCAGAAATTGTTGCAATGGTGAATTTTAAAATTCAGTAATTCGGTTAGGTAAAATAGAACAAAGCGTTTGGTAGAAATACCGAGCGCCTTTTTTATTTTAAGTTGAAACATCCACAAAGCGGTTAGCCTTGAAAGGGCGGAAGAGTAATAGCAAAGAAATTATTTTCCTTGTATACCCTGCACTTTTGCTTGGACTCTTTTCTTTATAAAGATGTTATATTCACTTCTACAGTAAATTCCTAAGTTGTCGCTTTAATTCTACCTCAACATTAATTATAAGTATAACCCCACCCTTTACTCTTTGGATTTTTATCAGACCTGTATCAGTTAAATCTTGCAAAATAATTACTACAAGTAGATGTGGTATATTAAGTTGTTCTGCAATTTCTTTTGAGTTACGAATTTTTTCATTAACAATCTTAAAGGAAATATTTTTCTCATATTCACTATACTCAACGAAATACCCAACAGCAAAAATTTTAAATCCATAATTAGTGATCGAGAAAGCAGGTGTTTTGCCTCCAAGAATCTTCATAGTTTCTATGTAATGGTTTTTGTCTAGTACTGCTAAAGTATCAAATAATTCATCTTCATGTATATCATATTGACTAATTCTTTTTAATAATTTGGCTGTATTAACAAGGTCTGAATTTATTTCAAAACTTATTTTACAGGACTCGCTAAAAACCAAGGAATCAATTTTATTCAAATTATAATAACTCAATTGGTCAACTAAAGTACGACGAGGAAGTTCCCCCAAAGCTGGTTTGTTGGAGGTTTCAAGAATCGACATTTTAATTTCATTGTATTCGCTGACGTAATTTGAAAGATCATTAATTATAACCCATACTGTACTCTTTAGACTTTCCGGAATCACACAGTCATCAATTATAATTGGGATAAGTTTTGTTTCCCCTTTGATTCTTTTGACAAAACTAGCGTTCATTTCTTCCCTAACCCAAGGTTTTTGTACACTAGCCTTTGATAATACAATCAATATGGCATTTGCATTTTTAATCCCTTCTTCAAAAATTCTATTCACTATACTATCACCAGGTTTCATCTCCCATTTATCCAGCCAAGCATCTATTCCATCTGTGCGTAATTTTCGTGCAAATTCTTCGACAAATTTTTCTTTGTCTTCACTAGCGTGACTTATAAATACTTTAGGGTTCATTTAATTTCCTATTTTGTATATAACAACTGGCGGCAAAGTTGCCTCAAAGGTAACTTTCAAAATGTACTATCCGAACCAAGTTCATTTTCTTCACTATCAAATGTGCGCTGAACCTCTAAAAGCAATACAGAATGCGTCCACATTCAATCAGTCAGCTTGAACTGTGGGCTAGGTGGCATTATTCTTTAATACAAAAAACCAGCTGAATATTTTCGGGGAATGTTTTCAAATAAGTAAATTCTAAAAACATTATTTCATGTTATCATTACTCAATAACAAGTTTTTCCCATCTGGTGTATATAGAAACAACCAATGATATTCTTCTGAATCATTTGATACTTGTCTATTTGAATTTGCGAATACCCAATATTTTTGATTCTTTAATTCAATCTTAAACTTGCCATCAGCATTAGTCTTATCATTTATGACTTCTTGCTTTACGCTATCGACAAAACATTGAATGGAAAATATTTCTGCTCTCAAATCATATCTAGTTCTTATAAATCGGTGTGCCATTTCACTATATATTTTCGAATTTGCTTCAGATTCCTTTGCAATATTTTCATAATTATTTATTGTCTCTTTTTCGTCTACATTATATTTCTTTTCTAAGTCTCGATATTTTTGTGCAAGATTTTTATAAAAATCAACATTCTTAATAGCTGTATTATACGCAGAAGTGTAATGTTCATAATTCTGTACACTATCTTTTTCGTTATAGAAATCAATAGCAGATAAATAATGTGGGCTATTGTCATCCGATGCAATTGTAAATTGTTTCTCTGTTAAAAAAAATACTGGAACCAATCCAAGTTTAACATTTATTGCCCCTTTCGTAACTATGAATACTTCTCCATTAACTTCTTTTTTCACCGCTTTATTAACTGATTTTTGAGAAAAACAAAATGAGGACAATACAGTCATATTTAAGATGAATAACATCAAGAATGCACAAAGAAGTGAAAATTTCTTTCTAAATAACATAACTACTCCTAAATTAAGAATACTGCCTAACGTGAGCTAATCATTCATAAACTTCTTATAAAACGCGCCGATATTATTATATGCCTTCGTTAAAATCTCTTCGTTGGGAAGGAAGACTACTCTAATATGCTGTGTACCGGGAAGTTGTCCGAATCCGCTTCCATGAACAACCACCACTCCGGTTTCTTTTAACAAACCTTTTACAAAATCAACATCGGGCTTAGTTGTATGTAATTTAGGGAAAGCGTAAAAAGCTCCCTCCGGTTTTACACAGGAAATTCCCGGAATTGCATTCAGCATTTCAAAAGTCAAATCTCTTCGTTTAGTAAGTTTTGCCAATGCCAAATTTAAATGAGATTGATCTTGTTCTAAAGCAGCGACTAATCCATATTGTTCAGGATGATTGGCGGACAATCTTGCACGAAGAATTTTATTTATGGCTTCGATATATTCGCGCAAGTTTTCATCTTTTCCGCTGATAATTCCCCAGCCGATACGAAAACCGGGAACCATATAATTTTTCGAGAGTCCCCCGAATGTTATGCATGAAACTTCTTTATTAAGAGAAGCAATTGCGATATGCTTCTTTCCATCAAACAAAAGTTTATCATAAATTTCATCGGCAAAGATCACAAGGTTATGCTCAAGCGCAAGCTTTACAATTTCTTCTAATATTTCCGTTGAATAAAGTGAACCGGTAGGATTATTGGGATTAATTAAAACAATCGCTTTTGTTTTTTCGTTAATTTTCTTCTTGATGTCGTTAATATCGGGCTGCCAATTATTTTCTTCATCAAGATAATAAGGATTTTCATACGCTTGCAGCTTGCTTTGAATTGCAGTGTACAACGGATAACCTGGTGTTGGAGTTAAAACATTCTCACCTTCGTTTACTAAAGCGGTTAAACAAATATCAATCGCTTCACTTGCACCGGTAGTAACAAAAATATCAAGAATATTTTCAATTCCCTTTCTGTTTCCTTCTTTTCTAATTGCGTCAACGGCTTCTTTAATTCCGGAAGAAGGAGAATAGCCGTTTTTGTTTCGTAGCATCGCTTGATATGTTGCCTCAACAAGATGCTTCGGCGGTTCAAAATCAAAAAGATTCGGATCGCCGATATTTAGGTAAAGCATTTCCTTCCCGGTTTTTGCAACTTCATTTGCAAGAACCACGATGTCCCTTACGGCATAAGTTATGTTTTCTGTCCGTTTTGCTGGAATAACAATTTTACTTTTCATTTAAACTCCAAAATTGAATTATTTCTATAAACTATTTTTGTTTTTTAATCACTTCAAACAACAAAACCCCGGTCGCAACCGAAACATTTAACGATTGCACTTTTCCCTTCATCGGAATTTTTACAAGAAAGTCGCATTGATCGGCAACAAGTTTCCGCATTCCTTTCTCTTCATTCCCAACAATCAAAGCAGAAGGGAAATTATAATCAAGCTCGTCGTAAAGTTTGGAGTTGTTCAACGTTGAACCGATGATCCAGAATCCGTTTTCTTTCAACTCTTGAATTGCCTGCACAACATTTCCAACTAAACAAATCTTTAAATGATTAACCGCCCCTGCAGACGTTTTCATCACGGTTTCATTAATCGGTGCTGAATTGAATTTTGTTAGAACAATACCGTCAACACCGGCGCATTCCGCAGTGCGTAAAATCGCTCCAAGGTTGTGTGTATCTTGAATTGAATCAATGATAAGAATTAAAGGAAACTTATTTGCAGGTTTTGCTTTTGCACGGTCAATAATTTCTTTTAAACTGACATAGACAACTTCACTTCCGAGAGCGAGAACCCCTTGTGCATTCACATCTTTTACAAGTGATTGATATTTTTCTAATTTTATCTCTGAGCATTTTATTTCCCGTTTTTTACAAGCAACGCGGATTGCATCTATGATTGGTCCCTGTTGTCTGAAAAGAATAAAAACACTTTCGAGTTTTTCATCGGAGTTTATTGCATCAAGAACGGGTTTCCGCCCAACAATCAATTTCATTTTACTTTTTGTTTCGGTGATGGTTGTTTTATTGGTGCCGGGATAAATTTAAATTTTTCGGGAAATTTATTGATAAAGAAAATTCCAAATATTCCAACGATGATCAAGGCAAGTGAAATTAACTGAGCTTCTGATAAACCGAAAAGGAGCAATGGATTCAGTCTAATAAATTCAACAAAAAATCTGGCAAAACCGGTGAAGATGAAATACATCATAAATAAAATTCCGTTGTGATAATCCTTTTTCCTAAGCTGCCAAAGAATAAAAAAAATTATTAATCCAACTAAGAATTCATAGATTGGAGTGGGGTGAAGCGGAGTGTTGTCGGGAATAATTCCGTTAGGAAAATTTTTGGCAATGTCGCTGCCATAAAACATTTGAGAAGGTTTTACAATTCCATTTTGATAATTCGTTCCCCATGGCAAAGTTGTTGGCAAACCATAATCGCCGTCACCTGCTAAATGACATCCTATTCTGCCGATTCCATATGCCAATGCAAGTGAGGGGGAAGATGCATCCGCAATGTACAGAAAGGGGATTTTTTTTCGTTTGAGAAAAACCGCAATTGCTATGATCGCCAGGATCAATCCGCCGTAAAAAGTTAACCCGCCTGCTGAAAAGATCATTCCGAACGGATCGGCCAAAAAGTCACTCCAGTTTTCTAAAAGACTAAAAAGTTTACTCCCGGCAATTCCGAAAATTATCGCAAGCAGTGTTACTTCCGAGGCGATGTTAGCTGCTAATCCTTTTCTTTCGACCTCCTTAGTAAGTAAATAACTTGAAACAATAAAAGATACAGCAAGCATAAAACCGTAGCTATAAACGGTAAGCGGCCCAAGTTTTAATAATTCAGGATACATAAAATTCTTTTATTTAAATGAAAAGGATTCGGTTGTAACTTCAAACTGAGTAAACACCCGGTTGTTTTTTTTCTTCGGTAAGCTGATCTCACTTAATTTGATTTCTTTTTTATAAATATTAAAATCAAACATTGCGCTGTTGATACTTCCGTCTTGCTTGAAAACATTAACAGTATATTTCCCAAAAAGATTTTCAAACAGAAGTTCAGTAGTTGCCGGGTTCGGAGAAACATAATAAGATTGTCGTGTATTTAAACCAAGAATACTAATATCAATTGCATTTTTCCCCTTTTGAACATCAACAGATATTTCATAAGATAAACTGGTAAAAAGTTTAACAGTCGATAAAGAAATCACGGAAAATTGTTTCTTCATTGCCGGATCATATTTAAAAAACACATTTACAATATATTCTACCAAACTATCTTTTTTTTGCGGATTGGACTGTTTGATCCGTGCAATAGTTTTTTTTCTTGGTTTTGAAACTTTAGGTATTTCGTCGTGCCCTACCGGCAGGCAGGCAAATTTACGTAAAGGCATTTATGCACCTAACGATAATAAAATTTCTTTACCCGCATCTTCAAGCGGTATTACTTGCTGTGAACTTGTATCCATACTTTTTATAACGATCTTATTTTCTGCAAATTCTTCTCCACCAAACAAAGCAACAAATTTTGCATGTAATTTATTTGCTTCACGCATTTGGGCTTTAACACTCCGCGAAAGATAATCAATCTCAACATTAAAGTGATTTTTTCTTAAAGCTGTGGCAAACAAATAATATTCATTTAACAATTCTTTATTTAGAAGAACCACATACACATCAAGAGGAGGATTTTCCGGCAGTTCGGTTTTTTCATTCTGCAAAGCAAGTAAAATTCTTTCGATCCCCGCAGCAAAACCAACTCCGTAATTTGGAGTTCCGCCGAGTAATTCAATTAAACCATCGTATCTTCCGCCGCCGCAAAGAGCGCTCTGCGAGCCAACTTTCCCGCTGACTATTTCAAATGTAGTCTTTGAGTAATAGTCTAAACCTCTAACTAAAGACGCATCAACAATAAAAGGGATCTTTTCCGATTGCAAAATATTTTGAACTACTTGAAATTCATTTTTGCTCTCTTCATCTAAATAATTGATCAGTTTCGGAGCTTTGTTCATTATTAGAATATCGTTTTCAGATTTGCTGTCAAAAATTCTAAGAACATTTTTTTCAAATCTTTTCCGGCTATCTTCAGACAGTTCATTCAAGTGAGGTTCTAAATATTCTTTTAGAATTTCTATATAAGCTTTTCTTGAGGAAGTTATACCAAGCGAATTTATTTTTACGGTGATATCTTTTAAACCGAGCGACTTTAATATAGTGTATGCTAGTATGATGATTTCTGCATCAAGTAACGGGGAAGCGCTGCCTAATACTTCAGCGCCAAATTGATGGAATTGACGAAGTCTACCCGCTTGAGGTCGCTCTTGACGAAACATGGAAGCAAGATAAAATAATTTGTTTAGCGAAGATTGGTTGGCTAATGAATGTTCTATAAATGCACGTACTACAGAGGCTGTCATCTCGGGGCGAAGTGTAACACTTGTTTCTCCACGATCAAAAAAAGTGTACATCTCTTTACTTACAATATCCGTCTCTTCGCCGATGCTTCGCGAGAACAATCCGGTTTCTTCAAATACCGGTGTGCGAATTTCTTTGTAATTAAATGAGGTGAAAATTTTCTTTACAATATCTTCAACGTAATTCCATTTTTCAATATCTTTAGGTAAGACATCTTTAGTGCCATAAATTGCTTTTAACATTAAAACTATCCTACCGGTTATAAATCAAAATAGGTTTCTTCTTCTTCTTTAAAGACGCGCATGATTTCAGCTTTTGTTGTTGCGGCAACAAGCTTTTCACGCAAAGTATCTTTAGTCATCATTCGAGAAATCCTACTAAGCAGTTTTATATGAAGACTTACAAGATTGTCTTTTCCAATTAAAAGAAAAATTAAAAACACCGGCTGTGCATCTAACGCCTGGTATTCAATCGGAGTTGAAGATTTTCCAAAGGCGCAAAGTATCTCGGTTATCAATTCCGTTTTTCCATGCGGGATAGCAAATCCTTTGCCCACTCCAGTTGACATTATTTTCTCCCTCTCAAGAACCGCCTGCCGGACTTTTTCAATATCTTTAACTCTCGGATCACTGATGAACAAATCAATTAATTCGTTGATCACACCTTCTTTTGAGTCACTCGATAATTCGGGGATAATAAAGGATTCATTTAATAAATCAGTAAGTTTCATCTCATACAACTCATAAAAAATTAGAAAATGACATCACAATTTAGCAAAGTGTAGATGAAATAAGAAAAGAAATGAAAAAGTAAAAATGATTTATGGAAAAATAATTCTGGTGAATGAAAATATCATTGTTGGATTATAGTAAAATTCATTTGGAAATTATAAGGATAATTCTTTGTCAAATTAGTTTGGCAACATAGTATCCTTAATTTGATTTTTTCAAGATTTTAGAACAAATATTAACGATCTTTGATTTATAAAGTTAAAATAGATTGTAAGAATAGTAAGAAATAATACGGAAGTAAATCATAATTCGCTAATCCTTGGTCTGAGATCATAATAGTTGTCATTGGCAACTAGACCTCACTAAGATGGATGATGAATGGCAGAATTAAAAAATAAGTTAGGAAACAAAAGAGTTGAGGAGTATAGAAAGTATTAATAAGCAAAAAAAAATCCCAACCGTTAAGCAATTGGGATAAAAAAAATCTGGCGACTACCTACTCTCCCACACACCTGCGCATGCAGTACCATCGGCGTATAAAGGCTTAACTTCTCTGTTCGGAATGGGAAGAGGTGGAACCCTTTAGCTCTAATCACCAGAAATAAAATTAAAAATAAAAGAAAGAAGAAAGAGTAAATAAAAACAATCATATCTTGATAAAAAATAATGGCTAAGCCGCACGACCTATTAGTACTGCTCAGCTGAATGTATTACTACACTTACACTTGCAGCCTATCAACCTCGTCATCTCCGAGGAGTCTTTAGTTAGCTTAAAGCTAAGGGATACCTCATCTTGAAGCGTGCTTCGCGCTTAGATGCTTTCAGCGCTTATCACAACCGAACGTAGCTACCCAACTGTACCACTGGCGTGATAATTGGTGCACTAGAGGTTCGTTCGCTTCGGTCCTCTCGTACTAGAAGCGACCCTTCTCAAGTATCCAGCGCCCGCATAGGATAGGGACCGAACTGTCTCACGACGTTCTGAACCCAGCTCACGTACCGCTTTAATTGGCGAACAGCCAAACCCTTGGGACCTTCTTCAGCCCCAGGATGCGATGAGCCGACATCGAGGTGCCAAACCTTACCGTCGATATGAACTCTTGGGTAAGATCAGCCTGTTATCCCCGGCGTACCTTTTATCCTTTGAGCGACGGCACTTCCACTCGCTACCGTCGGATCACTAACTCCTGCTTTCGCACCTGCTCGACTTGTAAGTCTCGCAGTCAAGCTCCCTTTTGCGTTTACACTCGCCGCATGATTACCAACCATGCTGAGGGAACCATTGAGAGCCTCCGTTACAATTTAGGAGGCGACCGCCCCAGTCAAACTACCCGCCTAACACTGTTCCTAGCCCTGATTCAAGGGCTGAGGTTAGAATCCAGGCAAAACAAGGGTGGTATTTCACCGTTGGCTCCACCGAAGCTAGCGCCCCGGCTTCAAAGCCTCCCACCTATGCTACACATGCCTTACCCGAACCCAATATTAGGGTGCAGTAAAGGTGCACGGGGTCTTTCCGTCCATATGCGGGTAACCGGCGTCTTCACCGGTACCACAATTTCACCGAGCCCGTGGTTGAGACAGTGCCCAAATCGTTACACCATTCGTGCAGGTCGGAACTTACCCGACAAGGAATTTCGCTACCTTAGGACCGTTATAGTTACGGCCGCCGTTTACTGGGGCTTCGATTCAATGCTTCTACCGACAAGTCGGCATGACATCTCCTCTTAACCTTCCAGCACCGGGCAGGTGTCAGTCCCTATACATCGTCTTGATTGACTTCGCAGAGACATATGTTTTTGTTAAACAGTCGCTTGGGCCTTTTCACTGCGTCCCGCCAAAGGCGGGAACCCCTTTTCCCGAAGTTACGGGGTTAATTTGCCGAGTTCCTTAACCACGGCTCACTCGAGCACCTTAGAATACTCATCCCATCTACCTGTGTCGGTTTACGGTACGAACTGATAATAATCTCCTATACGAAGTTTTTCTCGGCAGTCTGCTTAGGGTCAGTTTGTGTCCAAAGGACTCCCCGTCGCGCTTTAGGATTAATGAGAGAGCGGATTTGCCTACTCTCTCTCCCTACACGCTTAGACCGCCTAATCCAACAGGCGGCTGACCTTTCACTTCTGCGTTACTCCTTATAGTCAAACAATTATTACCAGGTACAGGAATATTAACCTGTTTGCCATCACCTACGCCTTTCAGCCTCGGCTTAGGTCTCGACTAACCCTGAGACGATTAACGTTGCTCAGGAAACCTTAGATTTTCGGTGTGGAGCTTTTTCAGCTCCATTATCGTTACTAATGCCAACATTTGCTTTTCTATCCGCTCCAGCATACCTCGCAATACACCTTCAATGCAAATAGAATGTTCCCCTACCATGGCGCCTAAGCGCCATCCACAACTTCGGTGTGTAGTTTGAGTCCCGCGAATTGTCGACGCCGAGTCGCTTGACTAGTGAGCTATTACGCACTCTTTAAATGAATGGCTGCTTCTAAGCCAACATCCTAGTTGTCTATGCAACTCAACATCCTTTCTCTGTTAACTACAACTTTGGGACCTTAGTTGGTGGTTTGGGTTGTTTCCCTTTTGGCCACGAAGCTTATCCCTCGTGGCCTGACTCCCGAAAAACATGTATACGGAATTCGGAGTTTGTCTGGGTTTGGTACCGTTGTGACAGCCCTAGCCCAATCAGTGCTCTACCTCCGTTACATTTTTAATCGAGGCTAGCCCTAAAGCTATTTCGGGGAATACGAGCTATTTCCGAGTTTGATTGGCCTTTCACTCCTACCCTCACCTCATCCAAGCGGTTTTCAACCCACACTAGTTCGGACCTCCATGAGGTTTTACCCTCACTTCATCCTGGACAAGGGTAGATCACTCGGTTTCGCGTCTACCGCATGTTACTAAACGCCCAATTAGGACTTGCTTTCGCTATGGCTACTCTGCTGAGCAGATTAACCGTGCAACATACGAGTAACTCGTTGGCTCATTATCCAGAAGGCACGCTGTCATAACGCCGAAGCGTCACTCCAACTGCTTGTAAGCATACGGTTTCAGGTACTATTTCATTCTCCTCATAGGAGTACTTTTCACCTTTCCCTCACGGTACTGCTTCACTATCGGTTACGAGAGAGTATTTAGCCTTAGGAGATGGTTCTCCCGGATTCGTACAGAATTTCACTTACTCCGCACTACTTGGGTGCACTTAAAGAGGTATAATGTTTTCGCCTACAGGACTATCACCTTCTATGGTTGAACTTTCCAGAACATTCGACTAACGTTATACTTTTTGACTCTTTGAGTATATGACAATTAACTCCAAAGTGTCCCGCTACACCTTCAACACAACGGTTGCCACCTTTAACATGTTGATAGGTTTAGGCTGATTCCTTTTCGCTCGCCACTACTTGGGAAATCACTATTGTTTTCTCTTCCACCAGGTACTTAGATGTTTCAGTTCCCTGGGTTGCTTCCAGATATCCTATGAATTCAGATATTGGTATATAGACATTACTCTATATGGGTTGCCCCATTCGGAAACCCACGGGTCTTAGATTGCTTCCGTCTCACCGTGGATTATCGCAGGTAGCCGCGTCCTTCATCAGCTTCTCGTACCAAGGCATCCACCGTATGCTCTTAGTAACTTAACCAAAATATTTAATCAAAATATGGTTACTCTTTATAAAAATAAATAAATCGAAATCGGTTAGTAAATTTTTATTTTACTCTTTCAGTCTTTCAAAGAACACTTTTTTAGAGTGGAGCTAAACGGGATCGAACCGTTAACCTCCGCCTTGCAAGGGCGGCGCTCTCCCAATTGAGCTATAGCCCCATAATACAATTATTATGGGTACTTAAAATGATAAACACACCAAAGTGGGCCTGAGTAGAGTTGAACTACTGACCTCACGCTTATCAGGCGTGCGCTCTAACCAACTGAGCTACAGGCCCATGTTATCTATTCTATACCACGAGTATAGGAACTTAGAATAACCCGGGTAACTCAAATAAAGAGCTAAAAAAAAAGATAGAATGAATGCTTTGTCAACAAATGGGTTCAGATTACTCTTTAGAAAGGAGGTGATCCAGCCGCACCTTCCGGTACGGCTACCTTGTTACGACTTAGCCCCAGTCACTGGTTTTACCTTAAACAGCTTCCTCCTTGCGGTTGGAACACTGTCTTTGGGTACCCCCAGCTTCCATGGCTTGACGGGCGGTGTGTACAAGGCCCGGGAACGTATTCACCGCGCCATGCTGATGCGCGATTACTAGCAATTCCAACTTCATGGAGTCGAGTTTCAGACTCCAATCCGAACTGGGGATGCCTTTATGGGATTGGCTCCACCTTGCGGCTTGGCAACCCATTGTAGCACCCATTGTAGCACGTGTGTAGCCCTAGGCGTAAGGGCCATGCGGACTTGACGTCATCCCCACCTTCCTCACTACTTGCGTAGGCAGTCCCATTAGAGTGCTCAGCATTACCTGATGGCAACTAATGGTAGGGGTTGCGCTCGTTGCGGGACTTAACCCAACACCTCACGGCACGAGCTGACGACAGCCATGCAGCACCTGTACAAGAGCCATTGCTGGAGGGGTACTTTCATACCCTGTCTCTTGCGTTTCAAGCCTAGGTAAGGTTCTTCGCGTTGCATCGAATTAAACCACATGCTCCACTGCTTGTGCGGGCCCCCGTCAATTCCTTTGAGTTTCAACCTTGCGATCGTACTCCCCAGGTGGAATACTTAATGCGTTAGCTTCGACGCTGAACATAAAGCCCAACATCTAGTATTCATAGTTTACAGCGTGGACTACCAGGGTATCTAATCCTGTTTGCTACCCACGCTTTCGCGCCTCAGCGTCAGTGCTAGACCAAGAAGCCGCCTTCGCGACTGGTGTTCTTCCAGATATCTACGTATTTCACCACTACACCTGGAATTCCGCTTCTCTCTTCTAGACTCAAGGCTTGCAGTATCAAAGGCAGTTCTGCAGTTAAGCTGCAGGGTTTCACCTCTGACTAACAAGTCCGCCTACGCGCCCTTTACACCCAGTAAATCCGGACAACGCTAGCCCCCTACGTATTACCGCGGCTGCTGGCACGTAGTTAGCCGGGGCTTCCTCTGAAGGTACCGTCAGAACAGGGTATGAGCCTGTTTTTTCGTCCCTTCTCACAGAAGTTTACAATCTTACGACATTCATCCTTCACGCGGCGTTGCTGGGTCAGACTTGCGTCCATTGCCCAATATTCCTCACTGCTGCCTCCCGTAGGAGTCTGGACCGTGTCTCAGTTCCAGTGTGGCTGATCATCCTCTCAGACCAGCTACTGATCGTAGCCTTGGTGAGCCGTTACCTCACCAACTAGCTAATCAGACGCAAGCTCATCTCTAGACGTCATATAGACTTTAACAACATCACCATGCGGTGCCGCTGCATTATGGGGTATTAGTCCGGCTTTCGCTGGGTTATTCCTCTTCTAAAGGTAGATTGCTTACGAGTTACGCACCCTTGCGCCACTTTACTCAGAATATTGCTACTCTTTTCTCGTAGACTTGCATGTGTTAAGCACGCCGCCAGCGTTCGTCCTGAGCCAGGATCAAACTCTCCGTTGTAGGATTAAACTGGTGTAATCAAAGCATTAAAGCTTAGTTGAACCAAACTTATTGACAAGTTGGCATTCATTCTATCAAAGAACATTTCCAAAAGGATTTCAAAATTACTGCTAAACTTTTAGAAAGTCAAGAGTAATCAAAAATTTATTCAGACTTTTTTAATATTTTTTGTTATTATTTTCTACTTTTAGGAAATAATTATAAACAGATTTGAAATATATGGTTCTGAACCTGAAGATGCAAACTATTTGGAGGTTTTTTTGCAGATTTTCTGTTGGAAATAGCAATAAGCTTGATTTTGACACTGTTTTGAAAGAATTAGCAAGGTAAGTTTTTACGCCCACCTTGCTAATTTCACAGGTCATTGGTTAACCATTATTGTGGATGGTTGATTGATTGAAGCATGGTTGAATGAATAAAAAAAGAGTTTCAACCGCATATTGCCTGCCACCAACCAACATCTTTTTATGTGTGGTTCTGCCAAGGTTTAGGCTCAGATAATAATAGTCTGTGAGAAGTTTACGGGAATACCATTATCGTCCAGGGTCACTAATGCTACTAATGCCGGTCTACTTGAGTAGTTTTCGAACAGGGACTTGATGTAGTTGTTAAACCCAAATTACGCATTAGAAAAATGAACGGGGAAAGAAAACGCACGTGATTTTTGCCAAAGACCGATAAACCATTCACGTCTTTTTAAGGTGAGCGCCATTTTAAGAATAACCTGATTGCCCTCTCTAACCAAATATGAACCGATGGCAAAGGTATTATATCGAAGCGTTGATAAGCGGCGCTGTATCTCTTAAGGTAAAACAAAATGCCTAAATAAACTCATCAAATTGTAAGCTAACATCACAAAACTTAAAGCCGCTTCTGTTCCTTAAAAACTTCTCAGGTTAAAACTGTCAAACCCAAAATCATATTTTAACTCTTTGATCTTGTTTTCAGCTTCCGCGCGATGACGATACATCCGCCATAGTTCTGCATGTGGTAAATTTATGTTTGTCACCAAAGAGCTAAACCGATAGCGTTGATACAGATCGGTATTCTTAAATAGGCGTAGTTGCTTTCCCGTGGCTTTCGGTCTTTCTGCTATGGTCTGTCGTATCATAACGATTTTCCAAAGCGACCCCCAATCTATGGCTTGATACTCTGATAATGCTACCTCTACTCCTTCTGATAATTTTAACCAGTTGGTTTGTTCGGCAAGTTTTCTTTGTATCGGGGCATACAGAGGAACGGAAACAAGGTAATTCATCTTTTTTTCTTCCAGCAGCGAGAGAATCTGTTTGGCATAGAACCCGCTATCCAAGCGCACCAAACCAACTTTCTTCTCTTTAAGTCGCTCAAGGGTTTCTTCAACAAATCCATGAAAATTTCCGGAAGAGGAACTGACTCCGCTTCGCAGCCACATATTTGCCATCATATTGCAATCTGTAATAAACGCCATCAATGGATAATGCGATGCTCTGCCTCGCTTGGCTCCTTCTTGTTCTCCGTATCGGGTCATTACTGTAGAATCAAAGTCTATCGTATAATTTGTAAACTGCAACTTTTTCATCTGAATAATTTTCTTACTCTTAATTTTTCGTTTTTCCTGTTCTCTAACTTCATTTACAATCATTTATCCAACCTTTTTTCTATCGCTACGCATTAGATATTTACCCTATCGAGTTATTTGGGGCTAATACAAAAAAATCCCGAAAGAGAATTTCTTCCGGGATTTTTAATGTAAAACATTTTTGAGTGTTTATTTCACTTTTCAACAATCAGTACTTATCTTTTACGTTCTTTTACTTTATCATCACTTTCGCGAGTTGTAGCTTTACGCGGTGGTGTTGCTGCACGCTGTTCTGTTTTTCTTCCGGTATTCGGCACTATTCTTTCAACCGGTCGATTTTCTTTTTGTGGCTGCACTTCTCGTTTACGTTCAATCGGCTTTGCTTCGATCGGTTTTTCCCTTACAACTTCTCTGCTTCTTACTTCATCAGCTTTTTTAGTCTGAACTTCTCTTTGCGGTTGAACCTGAACATCTCTCTTTCTCTCTCCGCCTTTGGCGGATTGCTTGGTAGCTGGTTTGCGGTTATCTATTTTATTTTCGTCTTCGATAATTCTTTCATTCAATTTTACTTTATTCCGTTCATCTATTTTTCCGGATTGTGATTTATCTAAATTACTTCTTCTTTCGCCAAGTTCAACTTTTGATGTATTAAGTGAAGATTGTCTTTCACCACGTTCAATTGAAAAGTTTTTATCGCGAGTTTGCTCTTGATTTCGCGGAGTTAATATTTCAATTCTATCTTTACTTTTTATAACTGAATTTCTATCAACTGATTCGACATCTCTTCTAACTAATTCTCTCTGCTGAAGATTTCGAGCGCCGCGTTCCTGAACTGTTCGTAAATCTACTCCTCTGTTAATTACTCTATCTCTTTCATAACCGTAATCGTTGCGCGTTTTTGTTCCACCGAAAATCCGTTCTTTATATTGCTGTTCCTCATAATAATTGTATGCATTTTTATGACCGAAATGTTTGTACCGGATAAAATTCCAATGATTATAAGGAAAAGAGAAATTGACTGAATAATGAATTCCTGAATGAATATTAAAAACAGCATAAGGAGGAAGTGGAGCCCAGCCGATATAGTCATCGTCATAACGCCATTCAACCCAAGCAGGCGCCCACTGATAATCAGGAACCCAAATCCATCCGTAATAATTGTCATAATGCCAGCGGCCATAATGATAAACAACATATCCGAATGGCTCATAAGAATCCCAATACCAACCGTCGTTTGTCCAAACCCATGTTCCTTGTGAATACGGCTGCCAATGGCGATTATTCATTCTTGGTTTCCATACGACTAATCCGTCGTCTATTTCAATCCATCTTCCGTGTGGAGAAAGACTAGAATAAAAATAGTTGAAACCTATTCCTACTTGATAACTGTTGGCTTCTACTTTTTCGTTTAAGAAAAAGAAGGAAAGGATTGCGATAAATAAAACTAACTTTTTCATGATATACCTCAAATGTTTCTTTTAGTAACTCAATCATCGTGCCGAAGTTTAATTAGGTGAAAATGAGGATTTCAACCGGGCAGTGTCTAATTGAATAGACAGCAACTTTCTTTTTTTGAAAACTCCCATCTATTTTTCCACTACACACCTAAATCCAAAGTCGGCCCCTTTCAACGATGGAGAACTGCTTCCCCTATCAGAAACTCTACATCCGTTGACCACAATTTCACCTTCACCGCCGGGAACAGTAAAACTTGCCCAAGAACCACCGCGAATAACTTTTTGAGATCCGTTTATCGAGCCGATTGGATTTACATTTGGTGAAAGGCTATAATAATTTTCATTATACCAATCCGAGCACCATTCCCACACGTTTCCGCTCATATCAAAAATGCCAAGTTCATTTCCTTTTTTAGTTCCGACTGGGTGAGTCTGCCCCACAGAATTACTAAAATTCCAGGAGGTCTCATTAAGCGAATCACCTCCGCTGTAAAGAAATCCATTACCAAGTTTTCCCCCTTTTGCGGCAAACTCCCATTCTGCTTCGGTAGGCAGCCGAACTG
>JALNZG010000016.1 GCA_023229425.1 Ignavibacteriaceae bacterium | reverse complement strand
TCTTTCTTTTGTACTCATTGTCAGTATTTTCTCCATCTGGATCACCTTTTTTTGATGCTCCAAGTTTATCTTTTTACTGACATTTCTATCGAGTTACCTCCATGACATTTCTATTGTGTTATAACAACTACAAAAAAATTAAGGGATTTATTCGGGATTTTAACCTCCGATATTTCCGCTAATGAAATCAGGCAATTGGTTACTAAAGATGCTGCCGGTTATCTTTCTTTTTATGCAAAATATGCCGAAGAAGTCTCGGTCAAAAGCAGAACGATAAGATATTTAAAATTAGCGAAAAATCTCTTTATTGCGTTTTTGTTGAAACTTAACCCGGCAAGAAGATTTATTTACTTAGTTGTTCTCTTTATTTTTTTGTGGGGATGGCAAACCAACATTTGGTTTTATGTGTTGATCGGTTTTATCGGAATAAACATCCTCCTGGCGTTTGAGTTGGCAGACAAACTTATCATGCGGAACGAATTAGAAGTTGCACGGGATGTTCAGATCAGTGCATTACCACAAGAGCCGCCTGAAAATGATTTTTACGATATTGCATTTTTTTATGAAACTGCTCAGGAAGTCGGTGGCGATTATCTCGACTTTTCATGCGACCCAACAGATAACAAACTGAAACATATAATCATTGGTGACGTTTCCGGTAAGGGGCTCGGAGCTGCATTATATATGCTTCAAATAAAAGCGGCATTCCATCTTTTGGGGAATTTTTTCCAATCACCTACTGAGATTCTTTCTCAATTAAATTGTGAACTTTACAAAAAGATAAAGGTGGGAAATTTCTTTACGGCATCAATTCTTTCTCTTAATGAAGAAGGGAATTTCATATTTGCGCGTGCAGGACATTTACCACTTTACAAATATACCCGAAGTTCACACGGTTTTGAATTCTTCCAACCAAAAGGAATCGGAATTGGATTATCAAATCAAACTGTTTTTAATATAAATCTGGAAGAAATTTTTATTGAATCAAAAAGCGAAGATATTTTTGTTCTCTTTACAGACGGACTTATTGAAAGCAGAAACACATTTGAAAGAGAATTTGGCGAAGAAAAATTAAAAAATGTCATAACCAAATACTCACATCTTTCGAGCAAAGAGATCAAAAATGGAATCTTAACTGAGTTGAAAAGATTTATCGGCGAGAATAATATTTTTGATGATGCTACGGTTATAGTTTTGAAGAGGAAATAAAACTCCCCTTTTCATTCCCTTCTTTTGGTTTGGTTTTTCTAATAATTGTCATTAGTTTACTTTACGTAATCATTAATCTTTCACCGTTCATCATTTTCATCCCGCAGCCCGCCGGAGGCGGGTCGCAATGCGAGAATGTTGATTTATAAAGAAATTTCTATGGACAAGAATTATCATTCATTTCATATTCCCGTAATGGGAACCGGTTATTCAATCGATACGCCGATTCGTGTTGCCCACTATGGCATTTCATCAGTAATTTCAGTAGTCGATGATCTGCTTATCGAACGGATCAGAAAACATTATTGTGAGAAATTCAACTTTCCCTATCACCCTATAATGCGCTTTGAACCAGACGGAAGAGCTAAAAGAATTAGCGCTTATTTAGATGTCGTTTCTAAAATTGTTCAGCATAAAATTGAAGAAATAAAAAAGCAACCTTTTTTTGAACAAAACGAAAAAAGCAAATACTTTGAAATGCTGCCTGAGAGTAGTCCGCTAAAATCGGCTTACACAAAACTTTTACGAATGAAAGACGATTTTGAACGAATAAGTTTTGCGGATGAACTGACCAAGTTAATGCATCCCGGAGCCATTGATGTAAACATCATGGCAAAACTTGATAAGACTAATTACGATAAAGCCGGACAAATACTAAGTGAAGAATTTAGTGATGCGAAAGCTGCCCTGCGCGGTTTTGCAAATAGTTGTTTAAGTTCTTCCGTCGTTTTTTCAGCCGGCATTAACCGCGGATTGTATGGATACATTTCGAAATTTCAAGATTTTTATAGAGACACAACCGGAGATTTGAAAAAGAAGATCACGATTAAAGTTAGTGATTTTCGCTCGGCATTAATTCAGGGGAAATTTTTAGCTTCAAAAGGTTTGGAGATCAGCGAATTCAGAATTGAATCGGGACTTAATTGCGGCGGACACGCCTTTGCATCGCAAGGATATTTACTTCCTTCAATATTAAAAGAATTCCGTGAGAAGAAAGAACTTTTAACAACACAGCTTCAACCAATTGTTCAAAGCTTTTACGAAAAAATTGGATTGGAATATCCTGAAAAAGCTAAAAAGAATGAACCTCTCATAACTGTTCAAGGCGGAGTAGGAACAGATGGCGAAGCAAAAAGATTGATCGAAGATTTCGGATGTGACTCTGTCGGCTGGGGAAGCCCGTTTTTATTGGTTCCCGAAGCAACTTGTGTTGATGACGATACTCTGGAATTACTAAAAAACGCGAAGAAGGAAGACCTTTATTTAAGTAACGCTTCTCCTCTCGGAGTACCATTTAATAATCTTCGTAATACCGGTTCAGAAATTTGGACAAAAGAAAAATCTACACAAGCTAAACCTGGTTCATCATGTCCTAAAGGTTTTCTTGTCTCCGACAGACAATTTTCAGATTCACCTGACGGTAAAGCAGGAAAACCAATCTGTACAGCCTCAACAGAATTCCTCATAAAAAAATATGACTCGATTACCGGCTCAGAAATTTCTTATTCAGAAAAAGAAGAGCTCAAAGAAAGAGCCGCCGAAAAAGTTTGTTTATGCGTGCATCTTGGTAACAGCGCTTTACTTGCACTCGGAATTCAAAAAAAGGGACTTGCCCCGCAAGCAATTTGTCCCGGACCAAATATCGTTTGGTGGAATAACGAATACACTTTAAGGGAAATGATAGATCATATTTATGGCAGGGGCGAATCGCTTGTATCTAAAGAGCGTCCGCACATGTTTTGCCAGGAAGTTGAACTTTATGTTAATTATTTTGAGAATCTTTTAACAACAACAGAACTCAATGAAGCCGGGATAACCTATCTTAAAACATTTAAAGAGAATCTTGAATCGGGAATGGATTATATATTGGAATTCGCTACAAAAAAACCTTATAAAAACGAAAATTTAAAATCAATCCCCTCTTTCATTGCAGAACAAAGAAAAAAACTGGAAATTTTATTTACAAAGAAATTAGCTGCGTAGGTTTTGCCTACACAGCTAATTAATAGATCATTGAAACAAATTATCAAAGCTAATGTCTGAAGGATTATTTTCATTACTACACTTTTAGAAGTTTCGCATTAATAGAAACAATAATCGTACTTGCAGACATTAATACTGCGCCTAATGCCGGACTTAAAACTATTCCTGCTGAATACAAAACTCCGGCAGCAAGAGGAATAGCAATAATATTATACCCTGTTGCCCAAATTAAATTTTGAATCATCTTTTTATAAGTAGCCCGCGAAAATTTTATTAATGAAACCACATCTTTTGGATTATTCTTGACAAGAATTATATCTGCAGATTCAACAGCAACATCAGTTCCTGCACCTATGGCAATACCAACATCTGCTTGAGCTAAAGCCGGGGCGTCATTTACTCCATCGCCTATCATTGCAACAATTAATCTGCGGTTCTGGACTTCTTTTACTTTCTCTGCTTTTTTATCTGGAAGGACTTCAGCAAAATAATCATCAAGTCCGAGTTCATCGGCAACCCATTTTGCAACCTGTTTGTTATCCCCGGTAAGCATCATCGGTTTTATTCCCAACTCTTTAAGCTGCTTTATCGCTTCTTTCGATTCTTCCCTTATGATATCTGCTAAAGCAATTGCACCTGTTAAGTTATTATCAATCAGAACAAATACTACTGTTTTACCCTGTCCGGATAATTTTTCAATCTTTTCTTTTTCTTTGATTTCAATTTTATTTTCTTCAAGATATCCCGGGCTTACTACTTTAACGTCTTTCCCGTTAACCTTTCCTTCCGCCCCTTTACCCGGAATAGAATTAAATTCTTTTAACTGATATTTATCTTCAGAAGATCTTCCTATTCCTTGTGCAATTGGATGCTCAGATTCGGATTCAACAGTTGCTGCATATTTTAATATTTCTTTTTCATCATAATTATTATCGAAAGAAAACGTTTCCGTTACTCCGAATTCTCCTTTTGTTAATGTTCCTGTCTTATCAAAAATAATTGCTTGAATATTTCTTGCCTCCTCAAAAGCAGTTCTGTTTCTGATAAGCAATCCGCTTTTTGCAGAAAGTGCAGTTGAGACAGCAACAACAAGAGGAACTGCCAGACCAAGAGCATGAGGACAGGCAATTACCATTACCGTTACAGTTCTGGCTAATGCAAAGTTGAAACTTTCTCCAGTGAACACAAGCCATACCAACATTGTTAATGCACCGGCGGTAATTGCAACAATAGTTAACCAGAATGCGGCTCTATTTGCAAGGTCTTGTGTTTTCGATTTACTCTCCTGTGCTTCTTTAACCAACTTTACAATCTGGGAGAGAAAAGTTTCATCGCCGGTTTTTTCAACTTCAATTTTGATTGATCCTTCACCGTTAATTGATCCTCCGATCACTTCATCACCTTCTTTTTTAGAAACAGGTTTTGATTCACCCGTTATCATTGCTTCATTAATTGATGTCTTTCCTTCATATATTTTTCCATCGGCAGGAATTTTCTCTCCGGGTTTTATTAATAATTTATCTTTATGCTTAAGTTCTGAAACATGAACTTCAGCAACATTTCCGGCATCATCAATTTTGTGAGCTTCATCCGGCATAAGTTTGGCAAGTTCTTCAAGCGCTTTTGAAGCACCCATTACTGATTTCATTTCTATCCAATGACCGAGAAGCATAATATCAATAAGAGTTGCAAGCTCCCAGAAGAAAACCTCACCTTTAACTCCAAACACAACCGCACTGCTGTAGAAATAAGCAACCGAAATTGCAAGCGCAATCAAAGTCATCATTCCAGGCAGCTTGTTTTTCAATTCATCAAACAGACCTTTTAAGAAAGGATAGCCGCCATAGAAAAAGACGAAAGATGAAAGCGCAAACAAAGCATAGATATCACCATTAAAACGCAAAGCTTCTTTAAGTCCAAGAAAATGCTGAATCATAGGTGAGAGAATAAGAATCGGGATCGTAAACACAATTGAAATCCAGAACCGCTTCTTGAAGCCTTCAATTGTATGTCCTTCATGTTCAGAACGGCTATGCCCGCCATGCTCTTCCTTTTTATGATTCATCTTTTCATGAGAATTTTCATCATTATATTTTGAATGGTCTATTGCTGAATGTTTAGGATGCTCCATATTATTTGAACTATGGTCATGATGCTGATGTTCGTTTTCCATTTTGTTTACCTCAATTTATTAATTGTTTTCTCTCGTTTTCGTCTGCTTCGAGCAAAATATTTTTGGGTTGATCTAAATCCGTTTGTGTATCACTTATTAATAAGAATAATTATGAAACAGCAACGTAAAAGTAGAACCTTTTCCTTTTTCACTAACTACGTCTATCGCAAATTTATTTATTCCGCAAAATCCTTTTACTAACGCAAGCCCTAGACCATTACCCTCGAACTTTCTTGTGTAGCCTTGGTCTTCCTGGGTAAAAGGGAGAAAAAGTTTAGGCAGAAAATCCTCAGAAATTCCAATACCGGTATCGGAAATTGAAAAAATTATTTGTTGCTTATCATCTTTGGCAAGTGTGATTTCTATATAACCTTGAAAAGTAAAATTTGTTGCATTTTCAATTAGATGCTGAAATATTTGTTCTATACTAAATTTATCTGCATTTATGGTATAATCAGTTTCCTGAATATTTAATTTGATTTGTAAACCCTTTTCTTGGACGTAATGTTCTAATTCTTTTACCTTTCGCGTTAATATTTCCCTAAGTTCAATATAAATGAATTTTGGATTATACGCACCTATTTGAAGTTGTGACATATAAAGTATGGCTTCAATTGTACTGATCAATCTATGGCTGCCGATTTCCAATTCATCAAAATAGTTACTCAGATCAGAATCAATGGGTATATCCAATTCTTCCCTTATCAACTGTGCATAATTTACAAGAATGTTAATTGGCGTTCTTACTTCGTGCGACATTTGCGCTAAGAATTCGGTCTTTAACCGGTCTGATAATTCAGCTTTTTCTTTTGCTTTTTCCAACTCAACTTGTGTTTTTCTTCTTTCCTTTATTTCTAAAGTGAGCGGACGAAGGAAAAAATAATATAAAACTGGGAATACAATACCCGCCATGACAAAAGAATCAAGAAAGATTTCTAAGTGATTTGATGCAGTACCCAAATGAGTTTGTATAATTGACAAAAAGAAGTGTGTTGTAAAAATTGATACAAGAATTATAGTAAAGTAACTTACAACCAAATTTTTTCTAATGATTTTTTGCATAAACTTCTCGCTGAATTTAATGTGCTAACACTCCACCAAGAAAGCCGGTAATTAAAATTGCTGCAACTACGATTAAACCTATTACCCATGAATATTTTTTTATCCGCTCAATAAATAAGGAGGCACCCCAAAGTAAAATCAAAATCGAAGAAATTATTCCGGTTAAACGATGTATGTTCGCCAGCCATTCTTTTGGGTCTCCTATAAATGGCGCTAGTTGTATGTTACCTGTGAAAAATGCTGCAATTGCCACCACGAAGGACAACCCTAAAAGGATTTTAATGACTAAATCATAATCCCGCCTTTTGATATTCAAAAGTGAAAATAAAAAAGCAACGAGAGTTAGTGCAATCGGGAAGTGAACCATTTTATTGTGAAGATGCGCAAATATTTGCTCGCCGGGTTTAAGCACAAATTCTGGTTCTTTCTCTACAACCGGTTCTTGTTTAAGAACTGATTTATTAACTGCTTTTCCGTTTATCGCAAAAGTATCTTTTCCAACAACTATTATTGTATCCGGCATTGCCTCACTTATTGTTTTTTTATGTTCTTTGCCTTCGTGGGCAGAGATAATAATTGTTGCTGTTAGAACAAATATGGCAATTAATCTAAATCTCTTCATTTTTTTTCTTTCCTTTTATAAATTAATTCGTATTCCGCTTGATAAAGTAAAATCCGGTGCAAAATTTCCTTTACCAGCCGAGCCTATTACAGAAAGAATAATAGTTTCACTCGTTCTGTAATTAACGCCAAGCGATAGTTGCTGAGGAGAATCGTACGCATCTACTATTTTTGTATATCCGGTATAATAAAGGAGTAATGAATATTCTCCGGTGTTGAAAAATTTACCAATACCGATTCCATACGTGAATGGGTCTTTGTAAGTAACTCCA
The DNA here is from genome assembly GCA_023229425.1 of Ignavibacteriaceae bacterium. Classification (GTDB taxonomy): domain Bacteria; phylum Bacteroidota; class Ignavibacteria; order Ignavibacteriales; family Ignavibacteriaceae; genus UBA1563. Next base: position 34,879 of record JALNZG010000016.1, on the reverse strand, counting down.
TCAGGATCGCCGATGTTTAGATAACCTAAATCAACAACGCCGATAAAACTATCAAAAGATTTTCTTAGAGAGACGGAACCTCCGAAATCATATTTACCCGTTCCAATGTTCATTTGTGCTGCGGCAGTCGGAATTTTAATTTGGGCGTTTACATAAACATCTAATTCGTTTTCAAAATCGGAAATAATTTTATAATCGAAGTATCCATACAAATCTCCTAAACCAAAGTTAATTCCGTTTTGTGAAATTCCTGTACCCGATACATTATTTGTTCCCGAAGTAACCATCATACCACTTGACTGACTACCATTTTTATTGTTGCTTGTTACTAATGGAATGGAAGCGGTAATTCCAAAATTTTCTCCTTGATACCGCATTCCACTATAAACGGAATAGACGCGGTTATAAGAATCAAAAACGTACTTGCCGCCGCTTAATTGAACGCTTGAGGTGAAATACCAACCTGTTTGGGCAAACATACTCTTACTGAAAAATAATAAAATTAAAAGGAAGCCTGCTATTGCCGGCTTCCTTAAAATCGCATTTTGGATTTTACTGGTCATTTTCCTTTGCCCTTTGGTTGCATTTCTTCCACGCTGTTTAACATACCTTTATATTCTTTCATCATGGTTTTCATGTTTCCGAGCATGTCTGTCATATGGTCTTTCACTTCAGCGCCGTTCATGACATTCTTGTCGTTCATCATTTTGTTCATGTGGTCAAGCAACCCTTGCATATCTTTCCCCATTTGGTTCATTCCTTGCATCATGCTCACCATCCCTTGGTTCATAATCATTTGACCATTATCATGGTTTTGCATCATCTGATTATTCATCATACTCATCATTTGATTGCTCTTGTCCATCATCTGGCTCATTTGTGTGGTCATGTTTTGCATATTCTGCATCTGCTGCCCCATGTTTTGCATTTGCTGATTCTGTATCGTATTGTTTCCACTGGTTACATGATGATCTTCATGCTGGGCAGAAACTGTAATATTGAAAATCAGCATTACAGAAAGCATCATAGCTGTTTTTGCAAATAATTTTATTGTGTTCATGGCGTTGTTCCTTTGTTTTTGACATTATGATTTATTATTACTTTACCTTAAAACCATTTTTTTCAAGATTCTTTTTTGCTTCTTTTAGTGTTACTTCTTTCAAAGTCATTTTACAAAGCGGGCATTTGCCACGTGCATCAGAAATAACATTCCAATCCATCGGGTCTTGATAGACTTTTCCATCCTTGTTCATATCAATTGCTTTTAGATCAATCACCCCTTCACGAACTATGGAAACACTTTCAGAACCTTTTTGTTTTTCCATTTTCATGTTGTGCGTATCGTGTTTCATATCCACTTTTTTTGTTGAGTCACCGGATACGTCATTCATCGCAACTACATCTTTTTCCATTCCACTGCCGCAACAAGATGATTTATGTTCTTGTGCAAATGTAAAATTTGAAAGCGAGTAAAACATTAGTCCTGCCAAAATTAAAGTGGCAGAAAAAAAGTTTCGAGATTTTGTTGTGTTCATGTTGAACTCCTTTTATTGATTGTTTATTGTTATAAGTTAAGAACATTTTACATTTTCATTCCATCCATCTTATCAGAGGATGATTTCTTTTGTTCTGCCGGTGTTGAAGTTCCACCGTGCTGATGTCCGGTTGGCATTCCGGTTTTAAGTTGACTTTCGGAATCAATTAAGAAACCGCCGCTTGCTGCAATTTCATCACCTTCATTTAAGCCGGAAAGGATTTGATATTTATCTCCGAAGCGATTTCCAATCTCAACATTTCGCGCTTCAAACATACCGTCTCCGGTTTTAGCCCAAACGACGACTCTCTTACCCGCTATTATAACAGCATCAGCCGGAACAAGTAAACCTTGTCCGCTGGCATTGTTGAACACGGTTTCTCCATACATTTGCGGTTTAAGTTTGCCACCATAACTTGAAAATTCACTTCTAACTTTTACTGTTCTTGTTTGAGAATTAACGACCGGATAAATGAAAGTGATTCTTCCATTAAATTCCTCACCTGGGTAAGCACGTAAGTGAAGTTTAACCGGACTTCCAACTTTTATATTAGTTAAATTACTTTCATTCACTTCCGATATATTCCAGAGAGTTGAGAGTTCAGCTACATCATAAATTGCTGTACCTTCGTTAATATAAACACCTTCTTGAACTTTCTTCTCAATTACAGTTCCGCTAATTGGCGAGTAATAAGTTAGGGTGATACTTATCTCGCGTGTCTTTTCAAGCGATTGGATCTGATCTGAAGTCAATCCGAAAATCTCCAATTTCTTTTTTGAAGCTTTAAGAAGTAAAGTAGAATTTGATGCATTGTTCAGTGCTATTAGATATTCATTCTGTGCTTGTACTAAATCCGGACTGTAAATTTCAAACAGCGGTTGACCTTTCTTAATATAATCTCCCGTTTTATCCACAAACAATTTCTCAATTCTTCCGTTAAAGCGAGCGGAAATTGTTTTTCGGTTGTTCTCGGCAAAATCCAAATAACTATACGCCGTAACTTGTTCATGGAGATTTTCTTTCTTCACAATTACAGTTGAAACATTTGCAAGAATTTGTTTTTTGCCGCTAAGCGTAACCATGTTTGCCATATCTTTATCGGTCGCTGGTTCTTCTTTTTCTTCTGCGACTTTTTTAATCAAATCCATATTACAGATTGGACAAACTCCCGGTTTATCAGATATGATTTGCGGATGCATTGGGCAAGTGTAAAATTCTTTTTGCTTTGTTACCTCATATTCATCTTTTCCGCTCTCCTCAAATTTAGAACATGCGGAAAAGATAAAAGCAATAACAATAAGCGGGATGAAGATATATCTAAATATTTTCATTTTTGTTCCTCTATTTATTCTTATAAATTTTTTCATAACTTATTTAAGTTCACTTCCAACCATCATTTCAATTTCGGCAAGAGCCATCTGCGTATCGGCTTGCGCCATGTAGAAATTCATTTGCTGCATTAATAGCATCCGGTAGGAATCAATTACAGTTGTAACTCCGGTTCTGTTGTTTTGATAAGCCGAGACTTGCGATTCAGCAGCTTTACCGTATAACGGAATAACTTTGTCATTATAAAGTTTTGTCAAATCAACAGCGGTATTATATTTAACGAGAACTGCTTTCAATTGAGAAGTCATCTCGCGCTGCATATCGTTCTTTTCATATTCAATGCTGCTTATGCCGGCGGTAATCTCCTCTTCCTTCGCTTTGTATTTATTTATTGACCATGGTGCAAATGGAAGATTGATCGAAAACATCAGTGAATACATATACTCTGTCTTTGGCGTTTCCATCGCAAGCATAGCCAAATCGGTTTTTGATGTGAGAATCATTCCGCGCGGCATCCTCATAAACATTCCTTGAACCATTAAATCGGGAATCAACTCGCGGTTATTAGCTTCTATCATTGCTTTGTTCATTTCTATCATTCCGCTCATTTTTTTAAGTGCCGGATTAGAATAACCGAGAAGTTCTTCCAATTTTGATTGAGAGGACGAAAGATTTTCCGCCTTAAAATCAATTAAGGCAAAGACATCTCTCGAATCAAGATTGCGTCCGAGAAGTTTGTTTAGTTTGTAAATCTCAGCTTCCTTTTGTTTTTCAAGAATTAAAAGTTGAGTTTCATTCGAAGCGATTTCACCTTGGAGTGTTAGAAAATCCGCTTGATTGATCTTGTTTGTGTAGTAAGATGATTCAACTGATTTTATTACATCATTTATAAAAGTAATATTTTTCTTCTGAACATCAATTTTTCTATCAATCAACCAGAGTGTGAAGTAAGACATTTTTACTTGTGCAGTGAGATTGATTTTGTATATCTCATAATTGTTTCCTTCAACCAAAGTATTTTTTCTCTCAACTTCCGCCATTGCATTTAACTTGCCACCAAGAGGAAACATTTGCGATAGCGCGAGGTTGTTCGAAATAGATTGATTCAGAACATCAATTGAGTTCGTCGGCACCTGAGAAAACTCCACGGACAAACTCGGCGCCGGGAGAGTGTTGATAGATTCAACTCTCTTTTCCGATGCTGTGATTTTAAATTGCAGTGATTTCAACTGCGGATTATTTTTTAACGCTTCCTCTACTAAAGAATCAACTGACTGAGCCTTTGCCTCAATCATCAAAATCGAAAGAAGAATTATCATTAATTTGGACATAAACAGATTGATAATCTGTTTTACATTTTCCATCAACCATTTTCCATCAACCATTGTTTTCTCCTTCCTTCATCCAATCAGCCATTTTGGAAATTTCAAGCGTACCTTTTTTAAGTGCGTGTTCTTTCATAATTGCAAACAAAATAGGAGTAACAACAAGCACGTGAACTGCGGAAGTCAAGAGTCCTCCAATCATTGGTGCAGTGAGCGGTTTCATCACATCCGAACCGGTGCCGGTCGCCCACATAATCGGAATAAGTCCAACCATTGCAGTAAAGACTGTCATTAGTTTTGGTCTCAATCTTAAAACTGAACCTTCGACTGTTGCTTCATAAATATCAACATCTGTTATTGGTCCTCTTTTCCCTTTTTGATGATCGCGAATTCTTCTATCCAAAGCTTCATGCAGATAAACAACCATTATAACGCCGGTTTCAACTGCAATTCCATAAAGCGCAATGAATCCAACCCAGACGGCAACCGAGAAATTGTAACCAAGAATGTAGATCATATACATTCCGCCTATGAGCGCAAAGGGAACCGAGAGCATTACAACTCCGGCTTCCACGTAATTTTTTAGTGTTAAATAAAGAAGAAGATAGATCAACAAGAAAACTATAGGCATAATAATTTCAATTGTCTGTTGAGCTCTTACTTTGCTTTCATACTGCCCGCTCCAAGTATAAGAATAACCAGGGGGGAGTTTCAATCCATCTTCAATAACCTTTTTTGCATCAACCATTACACTGCCCATATCGCGTCCGCGTGTATTCATAAAAACTATTGAACGAAGCATTCCGTTTTCGCTGCTTATCATTGGAGGACCGGTTACTAAATTTATATCAGCTAATTCAGCAAGAGGCAGATAAGTAACAGCGTTTTGATTTACACCTGTGAGAGAAAAATCATTTTGTGTATTAGATGCCTGCGGAATAATGCTTGCCTGGTTTGAACTTCCCATCGAAGAAGACATTCCGCCTGAGTTACCTTTATTCGTTCCGCCGTTCATCGAACTTGAGGATGATTGAGCAGCCATAGGATTTGATAATGCAACCGGAATGATCAAGCTTTTCAGTTCTTCAATGTTGTCACGGTAATCTTTTTGATAACGCATTCTAATCGGGAAGCGCATTCTTCCTTCGATAACAATTCCTAGGTTTTGGCCGCCGATTGCAGTTTCAATTATATCTTGAAGATCGCGAATGTTTACTCCGTAGCGGGCAGCAATATCGCGTTTTACTTCTATGTCTAAGTAATATCCATTTTGAACGCGTTCAGCTACGATATCTGCCGCTCCGTTTACTTTCTTTAACAGTTTTTCTGCTTTGATGGCGTATGTTTCAAGAGTGTCTAGATCAGGACCAAAGATTTTGAAACCAATATCAGTTCTAACACCGGTGGAAAGCATATTTATTCTATTGATGATCGGTTGAGTCCAACCATTTCGCACACCGGGTATTTGTAATTTTGAATCGAGTTCAGCAACGATGTCTTGCTTAGTAATTCCGGGTCTCCATTCATTTTTCGGTTTCAGTAAAATGATGGTTTCTATCATACTTAACGGTGCGTTATCTGTTGCGGTTTCAGCCCGTCCCGTTTTACCAAGAACGTGATGAACTTCGGGAACCAACTTAATAATCTTGTCCTGCTCTTGTAAAATTCTATTCACTTCTGTGATTGATGCTCCGGGCAACGTTACAGGCATATAAAGAATTGATCCTTCATCGAGCGGGGGCATAAACTCGCTGCCGGTGTTAAGAATCATCGGAATAGTTACTAAAAGAGCTATAACATTTATTGCGATTGTAATTTTTCTGTGTTTAAGCACCCAATGAATTACCGGGGCATAAAGTTTAATGAAAAATCGCGTGGTTGGATTTTTATCTTCCGGTTTAAATTTACCGCGCATAAGCATAGTCATTAAAACGGGAATAAGAGAAATAACAACAATCGCAGATCCGATCAACGCGAATGATTTTGTGTAAGCGAGCGGATGAAATAATTTTCCTTCCTGCCCGGTTAACATAAATACCGGGAGAAAAGAAACAAGAATTATTAATTCAGAAAAGAAAATTGCTCTACCTACTTGCTTCGCCGAATCAATTGAAATGCGTTTATATTCTTCCGGAGTTAATTGTCCTTTCTCCTCGATTGCCTTAGCTAAGTTTCTGTAAGCGTTTTCCACCAGCACAATGGAAGAATCAACTATTACTCCAACGGCTAAAATTATTCCGCCGAGTGACATAATGTTTGATGATATCCCAAACAAATACATAAGGATGAAAGCGATAAGAATTGCTATCGGCAGTTCAATTAAAATTCTAACGATGCTTCTGAAGTGAAGAAGAAAAATCATGACCATTATGGAAACGGTGATGGAAGCTTCAATTAAAGCTCTTTCCAAAGTTCCAACTGCTTCTTTGATCAGTGTGCTTCTATCATAAGAAGTTACAATTTCAACTCCGGGAGGTAAACCGGGAGAAATTTCTTTAATTTTTTCTTTCACGCGATCAATTACGGTTTGCGCATTCTCACCGGTTCGCATAACAACAATTCCACCAACAGTTTGTCCTTCACCATTCTTTTCCAACGCACCGCGTCTTATATCGCCCCCTAAAGAAACCGATGCAACATTTTTAATAAGAATAGGAATTCCGTTAGTAGAAGTTTTTATAACGGTGTTCTCAACATCATCTTTTGATTTAATGTACCCTTGACCGCGTACGAAATATTCAGCGTTGCTAACTTCCAAAATTTTTCCGCCAACTTCGTTATTACTTCTTTGAACGGCATTTACTACATCAGCGATTGTTAAATTGTATGCACGTAAATCGGTGGGGTTAACATCAACTTGGTATTGCTTAACAAAACCGCCTATGCTTGCAACTTCTGCAACGCCATCAACAGAAGAAAGTTTGTAACGAATATACCAATCTTGAATAGCACGAAGTTCGCCGAGATCGTATCCTTTACCTTCAACAGTATACCAATAGACGTGACCGACGCCGGTTCCATCCGGTCCGAGAGAAGGAACAACGCCTGAAGGCAATTGCGCTTGAATCGTATTCATTCTTTCGAGAACGCGGGTGCGCGCAAAATATGTATCAACTCCATCCTCGAAGATTACAAAGACAAAAGACATTCCGAACATAGAAGTTGCACGAACAGCTTTAACTTTGGGTAATCCTTGTAAGCCGGAAACTATCGGATACGTAACTTGATCTTCAATTATCTGGGGTGATCGCCCCATCCATTCTGTAAAGATGATTACCTGATTTTCGGATAGATCAGGAATCGCATCCACCGGAAGATTGATAACGCTATAAATTCCTGCCGCAATAACTATCAGATAAATCAGAATTACAAGAAATCTATTCTGCGAAGACCATTCAATTATTTTTTCTATCATTAAAAAACTCCAATATTTATTTTATTAAATGAATTGCCATGACGACAACCATTATTATTCCCATACCAATCATCCATGGAGAATCCATCATTCCCATCATCCCCATCATTCCATGGCTTGAGGTTTTTGCTTCAGACTTTTTCACCAATTCCATTCCGCATTTGGGACAGTTTCCCGGTTCATCTGAATGAACTTCCGAGTGCATCGAACACGTGTAATAATCTTCACTTGAAACAGCACTTGAAGATTTTGTGGAGTCTATTTTTTTATATTCAGATGGTACTAAATCCATTTCACACTTAGAACATTTCCCCGGTTGTAAAGATTTAATGTCAGGGTGCATTGTGCAGCTATAAATGGTATCTGCCGATAATCCGATTTTATTATCGAATAAACTTGAAGAATTTGCAGAACCGGTGTCCTTAGCCGTTGTACTGATATTGATTAATACAAAAACAAACGCGATATAAATTGCTCTTTTCATAAATTTTCCTAAAAATTGATTATCTAAAAGTACTGGTAACCAATCACTATTAAGTGATGATAAATTTATTCTGTTAAAATTGATATTAAATTAGCCGGCAGAATTTACTTAGCCGCTAAGCACTTGCAAAAATCAAATTCTGAAGTTACGATTAGAAAGGAAGAGTCTGGGTGTTGTTTCTGTTGGCGGAGACGAATCGGATATAAATTTGGTAGAGAAAGAAGCTAAATATTCGTTTTCTTGGTAAGTAAAAGAAATTAGATCGGCATGAACTGACTTTACAGTTGTTCCAAACTGATTTATAAGATATTCATCAGTTCCGAGAATTGATGCAAGTTTAACCTCACAGCACTTTTGTGGGATTGACGAGAACACTAATTCATCAGAAGTTGATTCTTCATCGGAACAGTCCGCGTTCGTCGGATCATCAGCAGCAATGGGAGCTTCACACATTCCGCAAGCAGTCAATGACGCTTTTTCTTCCATGCTGCAAAAGTGCAAAGAAACCGTAAAGCCCGTATTGATTATAAAAAACAACACGGTTAAGGTAATTAATGCTATGTTCTTTAAAAGTTTTGTCATCTCTTTTGTAAAATTAGTCTAATTGAACCGAATGTCAAGTGCAATAAAATCTTGAAAGAAATTTAAGTTCTTTTACCAAATGAATCTTATATTTTTTTCATTCTTTGTTTCAAAATTTTGAGGAAAGAGAAAAAAGAAAAGAGAAAATTTGTTGGTTTACTTCCAAAAGAATTTTTATTATTGAGGTGTTTCTAAATAATTTTACATGCTTGCCGTCAGGCAAGGCAAAAACTAAAAAGGAGTCATCTATGCCCATTTTAAAACCGTACAAAACCATACCGGAACTCTACGAGTTTTTAACCGAAGAATACGGGGTAACTATGGAAAGACCTGTGCTAAAACATAAGGTCAATAATCAATGGGTGGGAATAACTTATGTTCAATTGAAAGAAGAAACTGAGAATTTTGCTTTTGGGCTTTCTTCGCTTGGGGTAAAAGCCGGAGACAAAGTTTCCATCATTGCTGAAAATAGACCGGAGTGGGTTTATGCCGATATGGCAATCCTTGGTTTGGGAGCCATTGATGTTCCTTTATATCCTTCTCTTACTTCAGACTCTATTGAGTTTATTCTGAACAATTCAGAATCGCTTGGGGTTATAGTTTCCAATAAATTTCAACTTAATAAAATTTTGAAAATCCGTGATAACTGTCGCTCGCTGAAATTTATTATAGTTATGAACGAAAAAGACGCTACGAATGAAAACAATATTTATCCCTTTAGTTCAATTCAAGAAAAAGGAGTTGAAGCGAAGAAGCAAAATCCACAATTCTTTAAAGAACAGCGAAAGCCTATTAAAGAAAATGATATCTGCACTATTATTTATACTTCCGGAACAACCGGCGAGCCAAAGGGAGTTCTCCTCACTCATAAAAATATTGCCACTAATGTTCACGATGCTTTAAAAGCATTCCCTATTGGGCGTGATGATATTTTCCTTTCGTTTTTGCCGCTCTGCCATATTTTTGAGCGAATGGCTGGATATTACACGGCATTCTCTTCAGGTGCTATGATCTGTTACGCTTCCAGTATTGAGTCCGTTGCCGGTGATTTACTTGAAATTCATCCCACGATAGTTACCAGCGTACCACGATTATTTGAAAGAATATATTCAAAAGTTATTAAAAACGTTGAAAGCCAGCCGGCAAAAAAACAAAAAATATTTAATTGGGCAATTGAAACCGGGAAGAAATATCATGCTGCCAAAAAAGCCGGTAATCTTCCGATTGGGTTAACGCTCCAACATAAAATAGCTGATACAGTGGTCTTCAAAAAAATAAGAGAAAAAACAGGAGGGAAACTCCGCTTCTTTATTTCCGGCGGTGCTGCTCTCGCACGAGAACTCGGAGAATTTTTTGAAGCCGTTGGAATTATTATCATCGAAGGTTATGGATTAACCGAATCATCCCCCGTTATTGCTGCTAACCGCGTTGATAATTATAAATTCGGAACCGTCGGAAAACCGTTCCCTTCCGTTGAAGTAAAAATTGCTAGCGACGGCGAAATCCTTGCCCGTGGCGCTTCAATTATGCAAGGATATTATAAAAATAAAAAAGAAACTGATGAATCCATCAAAGACGGGTGGCTTCACACAGGCGACATCGGTGTTTTTGATGCCGAGGGATTTTTAATGATTACCGACAGAAAGAAACATCTCTTTAAAACTTCAGGCGGAAAATATATTGCGCCTACACCAATCGAAAATCTCTTTCTCGCAAGTAAATATATTGACCAGTTTGTGTTAATCGGAGATAGAAGAATGTTCTTATCTGCACTCATTGTTCCTGATTTTGAAGCTTTAAAAGAATATGCAGACAGTCATAATATTCCTTATAAAACAAATAATGATTTAGTTGATGTTAAAGAAATTTATGATCTGATGGATGATGAACTTGGGAAGTTCCAGAAAAATTTAGCAAACTTTGAACGCATCAGAAAGTTTGCGCTTCTTGATCAACCGTTCAGTTTAGAAACAGGTGAACTAACACCGACTTTTAAACTGAAGAGAAAAGTAATTGAAGACCGGTATAAAAATTTAATTGAAGGAATGTATCAGGGATTTTAACACGAGTGAATGTAACGAAAAGGCAGTTTTGAAATTCCGCAAAACTGCCTTTGTATTTTTACTTTTCACTTTTCGGATGATCTATCTTCCCTAAAAGATGGATCAGATCAAGCTCTACTTCTTCTTCAGTAAAAAAAGGTTCTCCAAACTTTTTCCCAATTTTGAATCCATAAAATTCAGCGCGTGATTCAATAAACTTTAAAAATTCCGGTGTGCTGACAAATGTTTCCGGCTCTTTACTTTTAGGATCAAAAAATTGAGTGACATACGCTCTAACTGCTTTCATTTTCAAGTCATATGTATCGCTGATATCAATGATAAAACTTGGTTCGAAGGTGTACGTTTGCATGTAATAAAAGAGTTTTTTCGGGCGATATGCCGGTTGTGATTTTTCTTTATCAAAAGTTTTTATTTTTGGCAAACCTGAAAAGAAATATGCTTGTTTCACAAGGTCACTCGTGTGTACATGATCGGGATGCCGGTCATTTTTATATGGGGCAAAAATAATCTTTGGCTTATTCTTGCGAATTTTCATAATTACCTTCATGAGATTTTCTTTTGAAACAGTAACCTCACCGTCAAAAATCTGGAGATTTTCTCTCATGGAAATTTTTAATGCAATAGCCGATCGAAAAGCTTCTTTCTGCCTTGTTTCCGCTGTTCCGCGTGTTCCTAATTCCCCTTTGGTCAAATCAATAATTCCAACTTTCAAACCGTGCGAAGTCAATTTTGCAATAGTACCGCCCATAGAAAGTTCTGCATCATCCGGATGAGCTCCAAAAATCAGTACGTCAAGATTCATTTTCACTCCCTGATTTCGTTTCAAATAAAAAAGAAATTTATTTCATAATGAATTATACTACTTTCTCTAATTTTATTGAAATTATTTAACCTTTTACTAAAAGATGTTCAATTAGAAAAGACATTTCTGTATAGAGAAATCTACAACATTTTGTCATTTCGCTTGTTTTATGCAATAAGAAGCTGAACATTTCTGGCCTTGAATTTGATAATAAGAAGTAAAGCAATAAAAGGTGACGCCATGAAAAAGACATACGCAATCTCAATTTTATTATTCCTTCTTTTAGGAATAACTTCATGTGATAATCAAGACATGAACGAATATTACGATAATGAGCCTCCAAATGCACCAACCGGTGTTCAAGTACTTAATGGAGATAACCGAGTTGACCTTTCCTGGAATAACAACCGAGAAAGAGATGTTGCCGGTTATAATGTTTATTACAGCACTTCATATGACGGTAAATATAAATTGATCGGTGCAACCGGGAATAATTATTATATAGATGACGGTGCATCAAATGGCGTTTTAAACTATTATGCCGTTACTGCTTATGATTATAACAATAATGAAAGCGAATTGAGTCCCGAAGTGGCTTATGCAACACCAAGACCAGAAGGATTTAACCAAAGTATTTTTGATTTCAATAAATTTCCAGACAATTCGGGGTACAGCTTTACAACCTATTCGGCTGTAGCTTATAATGACACAGTCAATACTACTGATTTCTTTTTTGATGTTTACAACGGAACTCCCTACCTTGATGTTTACGATGATACTGATATTAAAGACATGGGAGCTACGATAGATATTTATGATATTGCATTTGCTCCGGCAAGTGGATGGTCGACAACTAAAGATGCTACTGCAATAGAAGGCCACACTTATGTTATTTGGACATTTGATAATCATTTTGCAAAAATTCGAGTAAGAACAATCACGCGGGACCGAATTGTTTTTGATTGGGCATTCCAGTTAGTCACTGGAAATCCTCAACTTAAAGTTGTAGCTGGTGAAAAACAAAAAAGAGGATCGCTGCAAAGGCCAAAAAGAAACGGCTAAGAATTTTCAACTAAAAAAGTAACTTATTAACTTCGAAGAAATGTCAATCTTAATCAGTTAGAGATTGACATTTCTTTTTTTAATCCCGGTATTTTGTGTTTAGTATAAGTCTTTAAGATTGATTAATTTTCCTAAAAGTATGAAGAATTTTTTAAGATATATCTCCCTTTTCTTTTTTTTGATGACTATTTCTCGCGCAAATATTTTTGCCGGAGAACCTGTGCAAGAAATACGAAATCAAAAAAAAGAGCTTCAGATTTTTTCTGACATCGAAAAGACTTTTTCCTCTGGTAACATTTCATTGATCTCAGGCTATTTCCCTTCACAGATTTATTTAAGTCTTTCGAGCGGGATTAATGGCTTTTACAGCAGTAATCAAGCGTTTTATATTTTGCAAGATTTTTTTCAATTCTATCAACCTATAGCCTTTAAATTTACACAACGCAGCGAGTCTGAAAACGGTTTTGCAACTGGAACTTTCTCATTCGAATACAAGAATAAAAAAGGGACGGCACAGGTTTTCATTTCGGTAGAATATTCGGGAGCAAAGTGGAAAATATCCCTAATAACTATAAAATAGTTTTAAATAAAATATCAGCGCACCTTCACGGGGAAAAGAAATTATATGTTTTTCTCACTTCAATTTTCTTTGTAGTTGTTTGTATCGGGTTTTTAAGTCCCTCACTGCTTCAAAATAAAAAAGAAAATTGGAATTCCTCTCTTCAGAATAAATTAAGCGATATTCGAAAAATCTCACTTTCCTTCTTTGACGAAGAACAATCTTCTCTATTAGAAGCAGTACAGGATATTAAAAACTTACTTGTCGAAAGTAAAAATTCGTCCGGACTGTTTTTTCAATCGAAATTGCTCGATGATAAATTTTCACAATATCAAATTTTTCTAGTAGATTCTGCAAACACAGAAATTGCAAGTAATGCTACTATCGGAATTGGCAGAAAAGATATTTTTGATTTAAAATATAGACTACGACAGACATATTTCCATTCTTCCCCTTTATTAACACTACTCTGTTATGTTGAAGAAATATCAATTCACAACCGGAAATTTTTTTTAATTACTGCAAAAATTTTAGAAACCAACTATACTTCACAAAATATTTCTCCTGAAAATAATTTTACGGCAAAATTAGAAACTACATTTGAATCTGAAGTTGAGGTTTTTTATTCCCCTTCAAAAGCCAAATCGTTAGACGGCAGATATTTCTCATTTGATATGCCAAACAACAAGGGACAAAAAATCGGTTTAATTACAGTAGCAAAACCTACTTTAAAAGCCGAGTTAAAGATATTTAGGGAAAACACAAACAAAGCTCAATCGCTATTTATTATTGTTGGAATCATTATTCTTGGTCTTATTTTGCGATATGAAACAAAACAATTCAATCAACCTGTTCTAAAGCCGGTTCTATTAATTTTATTTTTAGTTCTTTTTAGATGGCTTCTCTTTGCATTGAATTTCCCCGCGAGTTACTCAACCGGAGAGTTAATAAATCCCAATTATTTTTCTTCTGCTTTTGCGGGAGGAATAGTAAAATCTCCATTAGAGTTTTTAATTACTTCAATTTTTTTTAGCGGAATAGTTTTTTTAATCTACATTTCATCAAAAAAAAGGATTGAGAATTCTCTCCAGGCAAAAGTATTGCATCCATTACTGCGTTTAGTTTTAGGATTCTTCTCCCTTTTTATAATACTTCTGTCAATACGCGGAATATCGGCTGCTGTCAGAAGTGTCGTATTCGATTCTTCACTTCGCTATTTTGAAACAGCCGATATCATCCCCGGGATTCCTCATTTAGTAATGCATATTGCTACTTTCTTGGTTACGATTTCAGGGTTTGTGCTTATTCAATTATTATTGAAAATTTTTTATTCTTGTTTCCTACCAAATATTTCTCAGTGGAAAAAAATCTCTGCCCTCTTTTTTGTGGTGATTCCTTGCTCGATCCTTTTTGTTTTTGTTCAGGATCAGCCTCTTATTTCGGTTTCTTTATTTTGTTTTGCAGCAACTTTGCTATTAGTTATTTATTTGATAAATGAATTAACTGACACAAAAATTCTTAAAAAATTTCTCTTTCTTTCATTCGCTTCTTCTCTTTTAACTATTAGCCTAATGAATTTTTTTAATGCCGCGTTCGAGAAGGAAGAACTTAAAAGAACTGCCTTATTCCTTTCCCGTCCACAAGAAAGTTATTTAAATTTTTTGTTGAACGAATCACTTTCAAAAGTTGTTCAACAGGATAAATTGAAAGATTTCTTTTCATCGGAAAATACAAATTATAATTCCCTTGCTTTGGACTTATGGCTTCAAAGTTCTCTTCGTGAGGAAAAAGTATCTTCCTCAGTTACTCTGCTTGATAAAAGAAAAAAAATACTAGGATATTTTTCAAGTGGTATTCAGGAAGACCAACTTGTTCCACAAATTGCCTTGGCTTCCGTAACAAAAGATCTACAGATTTTTGATGTCTCTGACAAAACAAAACAGTGGCAAAAGATTTTGTGCGGAATAATTCCTTTTACAGAAAGAAATCAATTAGTCGGATTTGCCGCAGCAACAGTGAAGTTTACTGCAAAAAATGCGCTTACTGTGAACCCTCTTTCAGCAATTTTTCAACTTCCTGAATTAAATCTTCGTTCTTTAAGTGAAAAAAATTTCAATGTTTTTTTGTTGGCAAAAAATAAAATCTTAACAGTAAGCGGGAATGTTTTGCCATCAGGGAAAGATGCAGAAAAAATATTTTCTTTTCTTTCTATGGGAAAGGAAGGCTGGATCAATTATGAAGGAGTTTCTGAAAAATTATTGGGCTTTGGAATTCAAAGAATTAATTCTGGTTCTCATCCCTTTTTGATTGTCGCACAAAAAGAGACCGCTTTTTCTTTCAGTCTATTCAATTTTTTTAAATTATTTATTGTACATACTTCCTTCTTACTCATAGTATTACTTTTCCTTTTTATGATACAGTTAAAAGGAAAATTTCGTCTAACATTTCGTTCTCAACTTTTGTTCGCTTTCCTCCTGATTGCCATTTTACCTATTATAGCCCTTGCAATTTATAACAGAAATAGTGTGGAAGAAAAAAATATATCGCTGATACACAATTCACTAAAAGAAAAAGCTAATTTGGCAGAGAATTTTTTCACCTCTCAGACTGCAAATTCCGTCAATGGCGACTTAAATAAATTATTTCAAGAATCAAGTAAAAATCTTCTTTTATCTTTTTCGGTTTTTGAAAACTCACAACTTCTTTACAGTTCACAGCAAAACCTTTATGATGTTTCACTTTTAAAGAAAAACATTTCTTTGCTAATTCAATCGAATCAGACTCAAACAGGAAACGGTTTTTTCATAAAACATTTTATTGGCAGCCGGGAAGTGCTTTCTTACTTCAAACCGATTTCCATTAACAATCATGACCTTCTTTTAGAGGTGAATGATTACTTTAATCAAATCCCTGTTGCACTCAATTTTGTTGAAGTAAATGTTTTCTTGTTCGGCGTTTACTCATTTGCAATAGTATTGATTGTTATTGTCAGTTCGTTACTTGCAGACCAAATTTCTTCACCGATAAGAAAATTAACCCGCGCGACACGTGCCGTTGCACATGGTGATTTGAATGTTGTGCTTAAAGAAAATTCCATGGGTGAGCTTAAGGAATTGATAAGCGGCTTCAATTTTATGACCGAAGAACTTCGGAAAAATCAAAAAGAATTAGCTGAACTTGAACGTGAACAAGCATGGAAAGAAATGGCGCGGCAAGTTGCACATGAGATTAAAAATCCGCTCACACCAATGAAACTTACTCTGCAGCAATTAGTTTCGATGTACCGTGATAAATCTAAAAACTTCGATGCCCTTTTCGAAAAAGTTTCTGAAACAATTTTAGCACAAATTGAAACACTAAGCCAAATAGCTTCAGAATTTTCTAACTTCGCGAAAATGCCATCAATAAATCTTACAGAAATTGATTTGAAAAAATCTTTAAGTGAAATAATTCTCCTGTTTAATGATGAGAACATCTCATTGCATCTTTCTTATACAGCCCATTCAGAAATTATTGAAGCCGATCTTTCTCAGTTAAAAAGAATGTTTATCAATCTTATCCGCAACGCTATGCAAGCAAAAGCGAACACCGTTTCTCTTTCGGTTATTGAGGATGAGAAATATTTGTTTGTTAGAATTTCAGATAACGGGAATGGCGTTCCCGAGAAAATTCTTCATAAAATTTTTGGATTAAACTTTACGACCAAAGTTGGTGGAATGGGATTGGGATTGAAGTTAGCCAAAAAATTTGTTGAAACAATCAATGGTGATATTTCGGTCGAACAAACGTCTTCGGAGGGAACAACCTTTTTAATTCGATTCGTAAAAGAGAATTTGATAACTAATGCGACAAGTTAAATTAACTGAAGATCAGCAACATGCTCTTGAGATAAAGAAGCATGTAACACTAACAGCTAATGCCGGTTCGGGAAAAACTTTTGTGTTAACTCAACGCTTTCTCGAAATCCTTTTGAAGACTAATACCTCTATTAAACAAATTGCCGCGATTACTTTTACTGACAAAGCTGCCGGTGAACTCTACGGTAAAATATCGAGAAGCATTTTAGAGGCTTCTTTGAAGGCTGGAAACGAAAGAGACCGAGTTAAATATGAGCAACTTAGGAAACAATTGGTCTCTGCAAACATTTCAACGATCCATTCTTTCTGCGCGCAAATTCTTCGCGAGTTCCCCGTTGAAGCCGGTATTGATGCAAATTTTTCTCCGATTGATTCTTCTCTTGCAGAGGAATTAATTCATCTTTCTCTCAATGAGGCTATAAAAAGTTTTGAGAAAACCGAAGAGAAAAATATTCTGCTCCGATGGTTAGTAAGGATTTTTGGCTCGACACAAAACCTGGCGAATCAACTTGAACAGGCAATTTATCATCGAAATACTGTTAAAGATTTATCAAAAAGAATTTATTCTAAAGACTCCCACTTTGTTACTGAATTTTTCACCTCGGAGTTAAAGAATTACATATCACAAATATTCCTTTTGCAACTCGATCCAATAGTTTCTTCAATTAAACAAATAAATACTTTCGCTTTGCAACGAAATTCAAGTCTCGCTGAAACAATTAGCGAGCTTATTCAAAAATTGGAAACCAAACCGGATGTGCTGAAGACTTTCCAAATCTTGCTTCAACTAAAAGAGAATATTCTAACTAAAAGTTTAACAATAAAAAAAGACGGTTACTTAGGAAGAAAATTACCTGCAGAACTTCTTAACGACATCTCAACGGTTGAGATATATTTCCAATCACTTGCAAACTTCGAAAACTTTTCTGAAGATGATGATATGCACAAACAGCTTGCAGACTTTGGCAAGAAATTTCTCCGCTTGTCTAATGCTGTTTTTGATATTTATGAAAATAAAAAATATGAGTTAGGTTTTCTTGACTTTGAAGATATCTTAATCAAAACAAAAAATGTTCTGGAACTTCCGGAAGTGAGGCAAAAACTCTCGCAAAAGTACCGCTATTTAATGGTTGATGAATATCAAGATACGAATGAAATCCAGTATGAAATATTTCTTCCTATTTTAGAGCGGTTGAAAGCGGGAAATCTTTTTGTTGTCGGCGATGAAAAACAAAGTATTTATAAATTTCGGGATGCTGAGCTTTCGGTTTTTTCAAAAACAAAAAGTGATGTGAGCAATGAGGAAGGGTTAACGTTAGTACTTCCGGCAAGTTTCAGAATGTCGCCGATGCTCTGCGCTTTTACAAATCATCTCTTTCATAATTTATTTGCTAATGCCAATCCCCTCTACAATGAAGTACGGCATGCCGATTTAATCTCAGCAAAGAATGAAGAACTTGAAGGCTCAATTGAAATTCTTTTAGCAGAAAATAGTAAGGAAGAAAACACCGTTTCAGAAGCTGAGTTAGTTGCAAAAAGAATTGTATCATTGGTATCAAATGAAAATGTAAAAATAAATCTTAGTGATATTGCCATTCTTTGTAGGAAACGAAGTGCCTTTGAAACGCTTGAAATGACTTTTCTGAAATATGATTTGCCATATCTAATCTGGGAAGGAAAAGGTTTTTACCAGCAGCAGATAATTTTTGATTTTTACAATTATATCACTTTCCTTGCAAATCCTTCCGACGATACAGCCTTAATTGGAATTTTGCGTTCACCTTTTTTCTTCCTTTCGGATACCGATATTTTAGAAGTTAGTCTTCAACTTGGCGGTAACTATTGGGGAAAATTAAATAAGTCTGCTAAAAATAATCCGAATATTTCTTCTATTGTTTCGCTTCTCTTAAAACATAAAAACTTTCTGCAATTATCCGATTTAGTTACATTACTCCGTATAATAAGTGAAGAGACAAATTATCTTTCTGTCATTGCTTCTCGAAAACAAGGGAAAAAAGAACTCGCAAACTTTGAAAAACTTATTCAACTAACCAGAAACTTCTTTAAACAGGGATTTCGAAATATTTTTGATTATCTCAAATATTTGCAGGAAGCAATTGCCGATTCAACCGATGAAGGACAAGCTCCGGTCTCTTCAGATGAAGAAGCTGTAAAAATTATGACTGTTCATCAAGCAAAGGGGTTGGAATTTAAAGCGGTATTTATTTTTGAGTGTAACAAAGAAGGAATTAATACGAAAATAAGTGCTAAAGAAATTCATATTAGCAAAGATTTTGGTCTGATGTCAAAACTTCCTGCGCAAAATAATTTTTCTGAAAAATATTTAACGCCACCTATTGTTAGTCTCCATAATTTTTTTGAGACAAAAAAAGAATTAGCTGAACTAAAACGATTGTTGTATGTAGCTGTAACCCGCGCAAAAAATCATCTTTATTTTTCTGCGACCGTAAACCCCAACACAAAATTTCGACAAGCAAGTTTTATTAATTTTTTGAGTCTTGGCTTGAATTCAGATTTTACAAATGACCAGATTTCTAAAGAAGTTGATTTAGTTTATCTTTTTCAAGAGAATAATCAGGAGAGCAAAGTTTCTAAACCCACAGAGTTTTTAGTAAATATTTTCAAGGATATTCCCGTCGACAATATTTTCATAAAAAATAATAATTCAAATTCTCTTGAATATAAAATTAATCTTTCTAAAATTCCGGACATTCAAAAGGAAGAAATTATTTCAGCCACGAAGGTCGCAATATATAATCAATGTCCAACCAAATATTTATTGACTTATGAGTTTGGCTATAATGAACTGTACGATTCATATAAAAAGCATCTCGATAAACTTCCGGAGGGAATTACTCCTTTCGACTTTGGAGAAAAAGAAAACAATGAAATGCATCAAGCAGAAATTACGAAAACCAATCCCGTAAAGCGTGCTTTTCCATATGAAATAAAAGGAAAATTGATCCATATGATTTTAGAAAAGAATTTACCTCTTGAAGAAGTGAATTCTTTTATTCAAGAATTTGTTACTACACAAAAGATTCGTTTATCACAAAATGAATTAAGTTCTTTTCAAGAAATAATTTTTAACGAAGTTACTGTTTTGTATTCTTCAGATATCTATCGCTCAATACGAAGTGAAGATAATTTTCAAAATGAATTTCAAGTTTATCTTAAAAAAGAAGATTTTTATCTTTTTGGAATAATCGACAAAGTGATATTTACTGATGAAAATGTTACAATTATCGATTACAAAACCGACAACGTTAAAATTGCAGAGCTTGGAAACCGAGCACAAGACTATTTTCTTCAATTAACTTTTTACGCTTTCATTTTGAAAAAACTTTTCCCTGAAAAAGATAAAATCCTTTTGCAAATTATTTTTACCAATTTTCCGGATGAAAAATTTATTCATCAAGTTGAGAAAAATGAATTGCTCAGATTAGAAACATTTGTGCAGGCAATGGTTTCAAAAATTAGAGAGAAAAATTTTTCTAGAAATCTGGATCATTGTAGGCAATGTCATTTCGCAGATAGCCGGAATAATTGTATTTTTTAAGCAAAGTATAGTGAAATTAAGTAATCAATAAATTGGAGGAATTGTGAAGTTCTTTTACCTAATTGGAGCATGCGTTTTTTTCATCAGTGGTTGCTCACAAGCACCGGTTTATTACTTCGAAACTCCGCGTGAATTAACGGATGAACAGCTAAAAATAAATTTCATCGAAGCATATTCTCCGTATCTAAAAAATATTACCTTTTTTGTCGATGCGGGTCACGGCGGTGAAGACCGTAGAAATAAAGGTTCAAAGGGACTTGCCATTGAAGCTGACGTGAATCTCCGTGTAGCCCTTGCTTTAAGAAATTATTTACGGCAAGCCGGAGTGAGAGTTATTATGTCCCGCGATAAAGATAAAACTGTTGCGTTAAAGGATCGGTCAATTCTTGCCAATAAAAGCGGTGCAGATATTTTTATAAGCATCCACAGTAATGCACCTGGGCAAGAAGGCGATAATTCAACAAATTATACTTCTACTTATTATCATGCAACTGAATCTGATTATGAGTTTGAACCTATGGAAAAGGATTTGGCAAAATATGTTCAGCGTGATTTAGCTTATGCAATGCGAAATTCCGGTGGGCTTGGTTCTTTTGATGGTACTTATTCGGATTATCATATCTATCCAAAGCAAGGATTTTCAGTTCTCCGTTTAACAACAATTCCTTCCATTTTGGTTGAAGCAGGCTTCCATACTAGTACATGGGAAGAACCGCGCTTAGCTTTAGAAGATTTTAATAAAATTGAAGCTTGGGGAATCTTTAGAGGTTTATGCCGCTACTTCAAAGCAGGCATTCCAAAAATATCTTTCAAAGATCAAACCGCTAATGAGGAAACACAGCTTGTGACTTATTCTATTCAAGATTCAACTTCAATTGATTTTAAATCAATAAAAGTATTTGTTGATTCTACCGAGACACAGCGTTTTACTTTTGACGAAAAACAAAAAATGATAACAGTTGAACTGCCGATATTAGCTAATGAAGAAAAGTCAATTAGAATAATTGCCGCGAATAAAAACGGTAATTTTTGTTTTCCGTTTTACGATATTGTAACCGATAAACTTCTACGATAAAAGGAAACTACTATGCTTAATTATGTCTGGATGGGGTTAATCTTCCTCGGGTTAGCCGCAGCAATTTCTACTGATGTATCAGAACACGTTTCTCATAAGTATCAAAAAGGGAATCCACTTCAAGCCGAGATGAAAATTGTTGATCCCTCTGAAACAGTTTCTTCAATCGCAAATAAAAAAGTAGTTATTACGGTTAATGAAACTGCTTTCGCTTCATTTTACAATGAAAAAGTTAAAAACGCTGTATCATTCGAAACACAGTTAAAAGCAAAAAACAAAAACGGTTTCTACCAGGTTTTATTTTTAACGAATGATCAATCTCCGGTAATTTGGAAAAAGATGGCAAAAGTAAACGGGAATGGAAATGATTTAAACGCAAAAATCAAAATTGAGAAGCAACTCTCCGGCAATGTTTATAAGTGCCAAATCGTGCTTGAAGAAATTTCAATTGTAAAAATAAAGGAAGTGACAAATTCTGTTTTGGATTATGCTGAAACTGCCGTAAAAATAGCTTTGGGATTGATAGGCATTATGGCGCTCTGGTTAGGAATTATGAAAATTGCGGAGGAATCCGGACTAATAAATCATTTAGCAAGAGGATTAAAACCTATCACGAAATTCTTATTCCCCGAAATTCCAAGCGATCATCCGGCAATGGGCGCAATGATCATGAATATTTCCGCTAATTTTCTCGGATTAGGAAATGCTGCAACTCCCTTCGGTCTAAAAGCTATGGAAGAGTTGGATAAACTTAATCCTGAGAAAGGAACAGCAACTAATGCCATGTGCACTTTCTTAGCGATCAATACTGCAGGGATGACACTTATTCCTGCAACGGCAATAGCATTGCGCGCCTCTGCAGGAAGCGCCGAGCCGGCAATCATTATCGGGACTTCTTTAGTCGGTTCAGCTTGTGCAACTATAGTAGGAGTTACTACTGCTAAAATCTTGCAGAATTTTCCGATTGATACAAAAGATTTTTTCACTTGGTTAAAAGGAAATAGTAAATTCCTTTTATCGATTGCAGCAATTTTGTTGATTGCGATCCTTTCAATTACAACCAATATTCTTTCTCCATTAAAAAGTATTTTTTCTTTTTTAACTCCTGAAGCATTTAAAAACTTTATTCAGTTAGTATCCACAATTGCCATTCCACTTATTATAGCCGCTTTTCTTTTATTCGGATTTGTGAAAAAAGTAAAAGTTTATGAGACGTTTGTAGAAGGAGCAAAAGAAGGATTCAATGTAGCTATCAGAATTATTCCCTATTTAGTGGCGATGTTAATGGCGATCGGAATTTTTCGTGCAGGCGGTGCAATGGATTGGTTAATTTTTGCTCTTCGTCCATTTACTAGTTTGATTGGTTTACCTCCAGAATCTTTACCAATGGCGATCATGCGTCCTCTTTCCGGCAGCGGCTCGTTGGGCATTATGGCTGAAACGATGGCAGTTCACGGACCCGATTCTTTTATCGGTATTTTAACCTCAACATTTTTTGGAAGTTCGGAAACTACTTTCTATGTTTTAGCGGTTTATTTCGGAGCAGTAAATATAAAGCGAACCCGCCACGCATTGGCCGCCGGACTTATGGCAGATATAGCCGGTGTTTTAGGAGCACTGTTTATAGTTAAATTATTATTTGGATAGAGAGAAGAATATTTAATGGGAATAAAAAAAGGGATGTTTTTGAACATCCCTTTTTAATTTGAATGAAAAGTATTTTTTATTTTCCTGTTACTTTGAATTCGATTCTTCTGTTTAAAGATCTTCCTTCAGCAGTTTTAATGTCTGCTACAGGATTAGAAGAACCAACACCTACTGTTGAAAGTCTTGAAGCTGCAACACCTTTTGCAACTAAGAATCTTTTAACTGTTTCAGCCCTTTGTTCAGATAATTTTTTGTTGAATGAATCAGAACCGATGTTGTCTGTATGTCCTTGAATTTCAACCTTCATATCCGGATTAGAAAGAAGGACTTGAACAGCATTAACTAAGATAGGATATGATTCAGGTGTTAGGGAAGACTTTCCAAATTCAAAATTAACACCAACCAAAACCCAATTGCCTGAGGTAATGACTCTTTCCTTTGTTGTGGAAACGACACAATTCTTTTTAACAATATCTTCAATTTTATTGTAATCTACATTTGCAGGAGTAGTAGCGTATTTTTTAACAATTTCTTCAATTTTAGCATAATCGAATTTGCTTAAGCCAGCATCGTCATCACACATAGTTGAGTATTCACCCGGCTCAAAATAATAAAGTAATCCTAAAGACAGTGATGTATAAGAATCAAGAGGACCGCCAAAAAGGCCTCCGCTGCCAGGTGCTATTGTTCCATCAAATTTATCGGTAGAAGTGGTATGTTGTCCCAATTCAACAGTTGCGTACCACCTATCATCAAGCATCATTCTCCCACCAAAGAAAATATCTGCTGTAAGTTCACCAAAATAAGATTTACTTGCAACATTTCCGGCATTTTTCAACGAATAATAAAGTACAGAACCTCCAACACCAATATAAGGACTGAAAGTCATACACGGAGACATAGTATAGACCCCGCTTAATCCAAATTTAAATGCGTTGTTTGTAAATTTTGCAGGTACCGCAGGTGCTACATTAACTCCAGTAAACATTAGGTAATCTACACTGACCCTCACCACTGCCATTTCGTTTAGATTTTTTTGAACGAACAATCGTCCACCATAATTAAGATCTTCTGCGGTAATGTCGCTAAAGAGCCTTGGTGAAACGAAACCAAAACCTACTGCCCAACCATCTTTGGAAATTTGAGCGTTGGTTATGGAAAATGAGAATGCAAGAACCATCGAAAAAAAGAATAATTTTTTCATAATATTCCCTCGAACATTGTTAAGTAAATAAGAAACATTGTGTTAAGTTCATAATTTTAAGAATAACTTTATCTAAACGGTGCTAATATATGTTGTTATAAATTTAATTGCAAATTTTTTTTTAATTTCCTAAAAAAAACACAATTATACTAACTGCACCCGGAAGTTGCTCCGCACGTCATACATTTTAAGCAAGTACCATTACGAACCATAGTCATGCTTTGACATTCAAGACAAACGTCGCCGGTATAACCTTTTTCAATTGCCTCTTGAACTTTATTTTTTAGTGAATTTGCAGGTGAAGCTGTCTGTTTTTGCGTACTTTTAGTTTTTATGGTTGAAAGATTATAATTATAAGATGGAACTTCGCTCTTATCCAATTCGATAACTCTTTCACTTATTAACTCTTCGCTTTCAAATTCCGGTTCAAGTTTTTTCACTATGTTTTTAGGAATTGAGGCATGTTCGGTTGGGTCAACATGTGCCAAATCATGTCTGCTTAAATATGTTACAGCCAATTCTCTAAATATATAATCAATAACTGAGGTCGAAAATTTAATTTTCGAATTTCCTGTTACTATTCCGCTAGGGTCAAAACGGGTGAAAACAAATGCATCCACAAATTCTTCAAGTGGGACACCATGTTGAAGCCCAAGAGAAATTGCAATGGCGAAAACGTTAAGCAAACTTCTAACCGTTGCCCCTTCACGGTGCATATCAATAAATATTTCGCCTAACTGTCCGTTATCGTATTCACCGGTTCTAATATAAACAGACTGCCCATTAATTTTTGCTTTTTGGGTATATCCTGAACGTCTATCCGGTAATCTTCTTCTTTTAGCAATGTAGCGATGAATGATTCTCTCGGCAACTTTCACAATATCGTTATTTTCTTTTTCCTCTAAAATTGCTTCAAGGTCTTCATCGGCAACAGAATTTAACGGCTGTGAAAGTTTGGATCCGTCCCGGTAAAGCGCGTTCGATTTGCATCCGGCTTTCCATGATTGCATATAAGCATCTTTAATATCCTCAATTGAAGCTTGGTTTGGAAAATTAATCGTTTTAGAAATTGCACCGGAAATAAACGGCTGCGCAGACGACATCATTTTAATGTGAGCAATCGGCCTGATAAAACGAGTTCCTTTTTTGCCGCACTTGTTGGCACAATCAAAAACCGGATAATGTTCAAATTTTAAGAATGGGGCTCCTTCAATTGTCATTGTTCCGCAGACATAATCATTTGCCGAAGAGATTTCTTGCTTCGAAAAACCGAGTGATTTTAAGAGATCAAAATCAAACGAATTTACTTGTTCTTCGGGAATTCCTAATTTATTTATAATAAACTCGGAGCCTAAAGTATATTTATTAAATGCAAAACTAATTTCAAATACCGAAGGAAGCATTTCTTCAATTTTTCTCAATGCGTCTTCGGTAAATCCTTTAGCTTTTAATGATTCATGATTGATATATGGACCCGCGACGAGTGTCCCATGACCGACCCCGTAGTTAATTATTTCATCAATTTGTAATTGGTTATAACCCAACCGTTCAAGAGCAGGAGGAATTGATGAATTTATTATTTTGAAATATCCTCCGCCGGCAAGTTTTTTAAATTTCACTAAAGCGAAGTCAGGTTCTACACCGGTTGTATCACAATCCATCACCAACCCAATTGTACCGGTTGGAGCAATTACCGTTACTTGAGCATTTCTAAAGCCATATTTTTCACCAAGCTCCAAAGCCTTATCGGCATCTTCGCGCGCTGCTTTTAATAAGTCGGCAGGGCTAAAAATGGGATCAATTCCGGTAGGAGTGATTGTGATTTTCTCATATTCGTTTTTTGCTGCATTGTAGGCGGCTCTTCTATGATTTTTAATAACGCGAAGCATCGGCTCGCGGTTCATTTCAAATTGAGAAAATGTACCAAGTTCTTTTGCCATTTCGGCGGAAGTTGCATAAGCCGTCATGTGCATAATAGCGGTTATCGCTCCGCAAATATTGAAGCCTTCATTGCTGTCATAAGGAATTCCTTGAAGCATCAACAAAGAACCGAGATTCGCATACCCAAGTCCGAGTGTTCTAAAATCATAACTTAATTGAGCTATGCTTTTACTTGGGAATTGAGCCATGAGAACAGAAATTTCCAAAACGATTGTCCACAACCGTGAGGCATGTCGGAACGCCGGAATATTAAATTTATGTTTTTTATTTTCGTAAAATTTAACAAGATTAAGTGAAGCTAAGTTACATGCGGTATCATCCAAGAACATATATTCACTGCAAGGATTTGAGGCTCGAATTTGACCGCTGTTGGGGCATGTGTGCCATTCGTTTATTGTGGAATGATATTGAACACCCGGATCTGCGCTTGCCCAAGCTGCATAAGCAATATCTTCCCAGAGCTCCCGCGCTTTATAGGTTTTAAATGGCTTTGGTTTTCTTTCTTCTTTTTTTGCATTCTTTTTTTCATTTCGTCCATAAAGATGCCACTCACCATCACGCATTACGGCTTCCATAAAATCATTGGTAATGCGAATGGAATTATTGGAATTTTGTCCGGCTACCGTTGCGTAAGCTTCGGAGTTCCAATCAACATCATAAACGGGAAATTCAATTGATTTAAACCCAAGTTTGGCTAAATGGATAACACGATCAATATAATTGTTCGGGATGTAAGCTTTTCTTGCATCAATAATTGCTTTTTGCAATTTCATATTTAATTTTTTATTGAAGCGGTCATTTTCGGGATGTTCATCATAACAAGCTTTGATGATCGCATTGAGATGAACATTCAATGCTTTTGAACCTGCTACAAGAGACGCAACTTTTTGTTCTTCAACAACCTTCCAATTGATAAACTCAAGAATATCGGGATGATCTAAATCCAGACAAACCATTTTTGCTGCGCGACGGGTTGTCCCACCGGACTTAATAGCCCCTGCAGATCTATCACCAATACGAAGGAAAGACATTAACCCGGAAGACCTTCCACCACCGCTAAGTTTTTCTCCTTCTCCACGAATGTCTGAAAAATTACTTCCCGTTCCCGAACCGTATTTGAATAACCTGGCTTCACGAACCCACAAATCCATTATTCCACCTTCATTCACTAAATCGTCATTTACTGATTGAATAAAACAAGCGTGTGGTTGAGGATGTGTATATGCGTCTTCTGATTTTGTTAATTGCCCGGTTTTGTGATCGACATAAAAATGTCCCTGAGATGGTCCGGTTATCCCATACGCCCAATGCAGACCTGTGTTAAACCACTGCGGACTATTCGGGGCTGCCATTTGGTTTTCTAGCATGTGAATAAGTTCATCGTAAAAAGTTAAAGCATCTTCTTCTGAATCGAAATAATTTGCTTTCCAGCCCCAATAGGTCCAACAGCCGGCAAGACGATGAAAAACTTGCTTCGCATCTTTTTCGGAGACAAAACGTTCTTGCTCAGAAAGTTTGGCTAATTTTTCAGTATCAGGCTCAGAGGCTTGCAACCATTCGGGAACACCTTCTTCGGCAATTCGTTTTGTAATTTTTGGAATACCTGCTTTGCGAAAATATTTTTGAGCAATAACATCAGCCGCAACTTGTGACCATGAAGATGGAATTAAAATGTCCTCCATCTTAAAAACGGTTGAGCCGTCTGGATTTTTTATTTCTGAAATTCTTTTTTCATAAGAAATGGTAGAAGTTTGCCCTTTGTTCAATTCAGTAAAAAAACGTTTTACCTTCATAC
Source organism: Ignavibacteriaceae bacterium (assembly GCA_023229425.1). Taxonomy (GTDB): domain Bacteria; phylum Bacteroidota; class Ignavibacteria; order Ignavibacteriales; family Ignavibacteriaceae; genus UBA1563. The sequence continues at coordinate 6,624 of JALNZG010000016.1, read as the reverse complement.
AACTCCTTCTTTAGCGGTTAAATATTTTGTGTATGTAATTTTCAATTTTTTGCGGTTTTTATTAGATTTTTTTTGTAAGAAATTCTGCCACCAAACTAAAAATATTTTATGTATGTGCAAAGCAAAAATTCACTTTAAAAAATATTTTTTTTTCTGCTTGCTTTTTAAATAAATTTTAGTTCCCCTCTATTCACCGATGTATTTCCGCTGTTCACCGATTTTCCTTTATTTGAAACAAAAATTATTCTTAGGTTTCGGTCGAAAAAAACAAATTGAGGACAAAAATGTTAGAAAAAAATCAATCAAACGGCAGAATTTTCTTAGGTGGGATCTTAATTGCGGCAGGGGCACTTTTTTTACTCGGAAATTTTGATTTCATTAACTTTGATATTGGGAGAATACTTTTTTCTTTCCCTTCAATCTTAATATTTGTCGGGATACTCAGCTTTCTCAATTCATCAAAAAAGTGGTTTGGAATAGTATTAATAGCTGTCGGAAGCGCTCTACATCTTTCTCATTATTACAATGTTGATTTCGGTGATTTCATACTCCCTATAATTCTTATTGGATTAGGGTTTATGATTTTAGTTAAACATAACAGAAATACATCAAGTTATGTGAAATCAGAAATGACTCCGGCAGAAGAAGTGTGGGATAGTAAACTTGACGTGGTTTCAATTTTTGGAGGCAGTTCCAAATTTGTTAACTCGGAAGCATTTCAAGGAGGAAATATCACCTCCATATTTGGAGGAAGTGAAATAAATTTATCAAACTGCAAATTAGCCGCAGGTGAAAATATCATTGATGTTATTGCTATTTTTGGCGGAACAACTATCATAATTCCAAAAGAATGGAATGTTATAGTAGATGTCTTTCCAATCTTCGGCGGTTTTGGAACTAAAGGCAAACGGGACCCAATGATGGTTGTTGAGAAAGATAGAGTTTTAAGAATTAAAGGAATTGTTATTTTCGGCGGCGGCGAGCTAAAATTAGTTTAATGTAATGAGAAAAAAAATTTTTAGCGGTATAGCTGTTTGGTCTTTTACTTTTGCGGCTTCTTTGCTGATATTATTTAGAGGATTTGGATTAAACGATAGTTGGAGTGTGCTTGACGCTTTCATCTCGGTGACGATCTATACCGCTTTTACGTTAAGTTTCAAATTCCAAGCCCGGTTTGTAGAATTCCAGCGGAACAATCTTCCCCGTTTTCTTTTGACACATTTTTTTGCGGCTTTGCTTGTTTCTGCCCTCTGGTTAAGCATCAGTAAAATATTATTGTTCTGGCTGATCCCGAACAATTATTACCAGACATTTTTTAACGAGTCAATTGTAATTCGTCTTGTTATCGGAATGACAATTTATTTTCTGATCACCGCATTCAACTATTTATTTATGTATTACGACAATTATAAAGAGAAAGTTGAAAATGAAGCGGCTCTGAAAAATCTTATAACAGAAACCGAACTGAAAAATTTGAAATTCCAGATCAATCCCCATTTCATTTTTAATTCGCTGAATTCAATAGCGGCTTTAACACACATTTCTTCTGAAAAAGCCTCGAGTATGACGATTAAACTTGCCGATTTTATGCGCTTGACATTGACGAACACAAAACCATACTCTCTACTTGAAGATGAACTAAAAAACTGCCGGATGTATGTGGACATTGAAAAAATAAGATTTGGTGATAAATTTACATTTGAAGAAAAAGTTGATGAACAACTTTTAAAAGAAGAAATTCCTTCGATGATCTTACAGCCGCTTTTTGAAAACGCTATTAAATACGGCGTTTATGAAGCGATTGAAAAGGTCACTATTTTGTTCACCGCGGAAATGATTTCCGGCTACATAAAAATTACTATGGAAAATAATTTCGATACATTTGGCGAAAAGCATAAAGGAGAAGGAATTGGGTTAACCAATATTAACAAGCGGTTGCAAATTCTTTACAAACAAGACGACTTAATTAAAATTGAAAAAGAAAAAAATATTTTTCGTGTTATTCTTCTTTTCCCACTAAAAGAAAATGTACTACTAAATGAAGCATAAATACTGCGTTATAATTATAGACGACGAGCAATTAGCCCGTCAATTAGTGAAAAAATATCTTGAGGATTTCCCCGAAGTAGAAGTGATCGCCGAATGCGAAAACGGTTTCGAAGGAATAAAAGTAATTCAAGAGAAAAAACCGGATTTTATTTTCCTTGATATTCAAATGCCGAAACTCAGCGGATTTGAGATGCTCGAACTCCTCGAAAATCCGCCGGAAATTATTTTCACCACGGCGTATGATCAATATGCAATTAAAGCTTTTGAGCTTAACGCGGTTGATTATCTTTTAAAACCGTTCTCCATTGAACGCTTCAGAAGTGCGGTAACAAAAACTTTAGAGAAATTAACAAACGAAAAACAGCGTGATGTTTCCTACAACGTTCTGCTCTCTACAAAAAACACTGACGAAAAACTCGACAAAATTTTAATTAAAGACGGAACAAAAATTCATGTTATTCCTTTGGAAGAAGTTGAAATAATTGAAGCTCAAGACGATTATGTTTTTGTTCACACCGGCAATACAAAATATTTAAAACAAAAAACAATGAAGTATTTTGAAGAGCATTTGGATCAAACAGATTTTGTAAGAGTTCATCGTTCATTCATTGTTGCTTCAAAAGCAATCAAGCAAATTGATCTATTGGAAAAAGAATCTTACCGGGTAACCCTTCACAACGGCAAAAAGCTTCCCGTAAGTAAAACCGGTTATCAAAAATTAAAAGAGCTGTTCAAGTAATTTCAGATTGAAACTCTTTCTACTTCTTTCTATATTTACATCAACTTTTTGAGGAAACAATGCAGTTGGAAAAAGATCTTCAGTCAATACAAGAAGCGCGCGATTTAGCCCGCAAAGCAAAAGAAGCGCAGCTTGAATTTAAAAATTACAGTCAAGAACAAGTTGATAAAATTGTAAAAGCAATGGCTGATGCCGGCTACCAGAACGCCGAAAAGCTTGCTAAAATGGCTTGCGACGAAAGTGGTTTTGGTAAAGTTCAAGACAAAATTATAAAAAATCAATTCGCCACAAAGAATGTTTATGATTCGATCAAAGATCTAAAAACAGTTGGGGTGATAGAAAACCTTCACAAAGGAAAAGTTTTAAAAATAGCCGAACCGATGGGAGTAGTTGCCGCGCTTATTCCTTCAACAAATCCGACATCAACAGCAATGTTCAAAGCAATAATTTCTTTAAAATGCAGAAACGGAATTGTCGCAAGTCCACATCCGCGTACAGTGAATTGCACCGCCGAAGCATTACGCATTCTGTCCGATGCCGCCGTTAGAGCCGGAGCGCCGAAAGGATTGATCCAATGTTTATCGGCTCCAACGCTTGAAGGAACGGACGCATTGATGCACGATAAAAATATTGCTGTTATTCTCGCAACCGGAAGTAGTCCGATGGTAAAAGCTGCTTACAGTTCCGGAACACCGGCTTATGGAGTTGGCTCCGGAAATGTTCCCGCATTTATTGAGCGGACTGCAAATTATAAAAAAGCAGTTGCCGATATTGTTTACGGAACTACTTTTGATAACGGAACACTCTGTTCATCCGAGCAAGCGATGATTGTTGACAGACCTTTAAAAGACAAAGTTGTTGAAGAAGCAAGACGGCAAGGATGCTACTTTGTAAATGAAGAAGAAAAAATAAAACTCGGTAAAGCAATATTAAAAGATGGGAGAATTAATCCCGATATAGTTGGAAAACCGGCACCGTGGATTGCAAATCATGCAGGATTTTCTGTTCCCGATTCAACAAAAGTTTTAGTTGCTGAATGCACAACCGTAGGGAAACAAGAACCACTTTCGTATGAAAAACTTTCTCCAATTTTAGCTTTCTACACTGTTGACGGTTGGCTTGAAGGCTGCCATAAATGTATTGAACTTTTGCAGTTTGGTGGAGTCGGGCATACGATGGCGATCCACAGCAACGACAATGATATTATTATGAAGTTTGCATTAGAGAAACCGGCATTTAGAATATTGGTAAACACTGTTGCTTCTCTTGGCGCGGTTGGATTTACTACTTCTCTCCTTCCTTCCTTTACACTTGGACCGGGAACCTGGGGCGGCTCGATCATTTCAGAAAATGTTTCGGCTAAACATCTGATGAACGTAAAATATCTTGCGTTCGAAACAAATCCTATCAACCATGCAGGCGGACAGTTCAACAGTGGAAAAACTTCATCTTCATTTACTAACAAGGGGGGAAGTTTTCTGCAAGAAATTGAAGAGCGGTTAAAAGCGGGGGCAGGAAATCCGGTTATTAATAAAAATTACGATGCTCAGAAGAAAACAAAACAAACTGAATACGGCGCAGGAATAAGCGAAGAGCAGATAATGAAGATTATTAAAGAGTTTAAAGTGTAGTTTCTATAACTTTAAAAAAACTTCCTTGCATGGAAAATGAAAATATTTTTTTGAAATGTTTGAAAATTGCCAATAATATGTTTAGGTTTGTCCATAATAATTATTGAGAGATGAGGCACCTTTATTTCTTCATTAGTTTTACATAGAAAAACATTACCGAATGGGGTAAATGATACGTTACCCTCTCCCCTTTTATTACCCGCAAAGAAAAAAACAACAAAAGAATTTTATTTAAAACCAGTTAAATGTTTTTTAACAAAGCATGAGTTTGATGGTTTGTTAGAATGAAGAATAAAACAATTGGAATACATGAATGCAGCGCCGCGCAGGAATGTATGCCAGAATAAGTAAACCCGTTCGGGTAAATTAATAGTTAGCCATCAAATCAAAAGGAGTAATTATGTTCATAGCAAATCTAATTATTGTTGTAATTGTTACCGCCATTGTTTATGGCATTCGTTATTCGCTTTGGAAGGAGACTGTTCCGGCGAATATTCAAAAAATGAGATGGGTTATAGCAATTGCAGTTACTTTTATCATTATGCTTATTAGTATTGCAATTCAATCAAGTTCAAAAACTTATTCGTCTCAACCGGGCGGACATATGATATATCTTCTTTTAATGTTTACAATAGCTAATGTACTTGATGATAAAAAGAAGAATGACACAAATGACAAACTATCAAAAAAATCCTGATAGTATAAAAATTGCTTGTTACGGAATCATTGCTTGGGCTTCCTATTCCTTTATTATCACAATGATTTTTGGAACTACTGAGCAAATTTCTGCACAAGCTGTTTCTTTTTCTGTTATTGAAGCAGTTATTTTTGTTGGAAGCTCAATCGCTACATTAAATAAACGTTATCTATTTTTATGGGTAATAATTATCGCACTGATTATAGATACACTTCTAATATTTTCTTCCCCGTTTTTTAGCCCTCTTGCTTTAATTCTTCGGCTGGGTTTATTATTTCTTGTTATCATTGCTATAAAAAAGTCAAACGAGGTTATTCCAGTTAATGAAGAATTTAAGGAACCATCTTCCTATGAAGGGAAAAGTAAAATCAATGATAAGGAAGAACGAAAAAACATTGCAGAAGAATTTGTTTTTAACAATACCGAAGAATTCTATTCGAATATTTTAAAACTTTCAAAGTACCCAACTGTTGAAGAAATTAAAAAGAACTATCGCGATGAAATTCAGAAATATCATCCAGATAAAGTTGAGCATCTTGGTGATGAATTCAAGCGTATTGCTGAAAAGAAAACTAAGGAATTAAATGAAGCTTACAATTATTTTAGAAAAAAGTATAGTTTTTAGTTTATGAATGGACAAGTGTTGAATTTTACAGCAATCAATAGTAAAGGTGATTTCGCATATTTCGACCATACTGAAAATGCGATAGATTCTTTAGAAACCGCGTGTTTCTTATTAAATCGAACTGGTAACACTAAATGGAAATGGATTTCAATCACAATTCATCATTCACTTTATTCTTTTTGTGTTTCATATTTACATAAGGGCAATTATGAAAGAGTTAGTTCCATAAATGAAAAAAGCGGAAAACGTGAATTGATAAATTTTGATAAAGCATTGAATAAAACACTAAATACACCGTACAACACTTTTACTAATGGAAAAACAAAAAAAAATATTATCAAACTAACAAAAGAACAAAGAGAAAAGATTGATTGGCTTGCTTATGAAATAAGAAATAATTTTGTTCATTTTATCCCTCAAGTAACTTCAGTTGAAATAAAGAAAATAAAATCAGCTTGTTTAGCAGCTATAAATCTAATTGAACTTATTGCAGTAAATTCTTATTCAATAATATTTATTGATTTTGAGGATTCACAAAGTAGAATTAAATCAAGTTTAGAAAAGCTAAGAAGTAATTTATCGTAAAATGACTAACAAGTGCCTCAAGCCGAAAGCGTTTTCGCAATCGGCATTTGTGCAAATTAAAAGATTGTAATTCCGTTTCGGCTTTGTTGTTTAGCGTAGTTTGTAAATGAAAGTTTATTCTAATTAAAAAATTATTTAATAATGTGGCATTGTTGTTCTGGGTTTCAGCTCAGGCACAAGTACGTATGTTTAAAATATAGGAAGTAGTTATTTTTAGATTTCCAATTTGGAACTATTAGAAAACCAATAAAGGAGATATAAAAATGGAGACTCAAACGAATCTTGAGAAGTCGTTCTT
>JALNZG010000024.1 GCA_023229425.1 Ignavibacteriaceae bacterium | reverse complement strand
CGCCTTCGCTACGCTTCGGCTCGTTACGTTCCGCAAGACCGGCGGTCAGGTCCGCCTTAATTCTTATATTTAAACATGACATTTCTACTGTGCTGAATAGCATGACATTTCTAAAAAGTTATAACATCTTGGTGAAAATAAACCCCAGGGCTGGGAAGCCAATTTAGAATACACTTACCTTCCCGTTGGAAGATATAAAATACAATTAAGTTATATTTATGTTAAAGATAAGGTTGAACAAAAAATCCATTCAAATACTTGTGTGTTCAATATCAGCGAGCCAACCGAAGACGATCTAAAAATCTTGAATGAAATTAGGGAAATGAACGGAAAAATGTTTTCTATTCCTCATACATTGTATCCGGAATCTGTAAAAACCATTTTTAATAATTATCCGAGCCACGTTTATACTTTATCTGTGTATGAGAATTTCATAACAACGGTTTACCAAAAAGAAAGTGACCAGCGAGAATATCTATCAAAAATGATAGACGAACATCCATCGTCATTTTTGACACTTCGTTCAGTTATTGGCTGTCGAAAATTAACAAACGAGTTTCGTGATGATACATATGCACGATTTAAAGCAAAAAGCGAACTAAATAAAACGATGCTTGAAAAGTACGAGAACTATCAAAAAATTATAAACCGAAAGTAAACATAAATCAACAAATCATTAGTTCTGCGCGAGAAAATTGTTTGTCCACCCTTTTATATCTTCTAAAACCACAAATCGTTAATCCCCGTCTGAGCAGAGCAGGCTTGTTCTTACATCGAATTATATAACTTTTTTCTTATCCTTCTTCAATTTCTTTTCCCCCTCTTTCTTGCCGTACTCTTTTTTATAGGCTTTGGCGATGCGGCAGTCTTTGCAAAAACTGCCGCAGCATTCTTCCCATTCTTTTTCAGTAAACAATTTTTTCACTTTTGACATGCTCACTTCAACAAGGATTTTGAAGCTAGCAAAATGTTTTCAACGGTAATTCCGTATTTCTCATACAAAATTTCATACGGTGCAGAAGCGCCGTATGTTTCAATAGAAATTATTTTTCCACCATCACCGGTATATTTGTGCCAGCCTTGTCCAATGCTTGCTTCAACAGCAATACGTGCTTTCACTTCTTTTGGCAGCACGGAATTTTTATATTCTTCACTTTGCAATTCAAATAATTCCCAACTTGGGAAACTTACCACGCGGACTTTCTTTCCTTCGCTTTCAAGTTTTTCAGCCGCCTTCAAAATTATTTCAACTTCTGAACCGCTTGCCATTAAAATAATTTCCGGTTTGTCGGCATCTTTTAATATGTAAGCGCCTTTAAATAAATTATCTGATGAAGGATATTTCGTTTGGTCAAGAACAGGCAATCCTTGTCGCGTTAACAATAACGCAACCGGACTTCCATGATGTTGAATAGCGAACTTCCACGCAGAAGCCGTTTCATTTGCATCTGCAGGACGCAGAACAACTAATCCCGGAATTGCGCGGAGCGAAGCTAAATGCTCAACCGGTTGATGTGTTGGTCCGTCTTCGCCAAGTCCAATCGTGTCGTGCGTGAAAACATAAATCACTTTTATTTTTGATAATGAAGCGAGACGAATTGCCGGACGAAGATAATCAGAGAAAACTAAAAATGTTCCGCCGAAAGGAATAACGCCTCCGTACATTGCCATGCCGTTCATAAGACTTGCCATAGCGTGCTCGCGGATGCCAAAGTGAAAATTTCTTCCCGATTTATTATCTGCCGAGAAAGCCGGGAAGCCGTTCAAGTAAGTATTGTTTGAAGGAGCCAAATCCGCCGAGCCGCCGATAAAGGTTGGAAGTGACGCAGCCATTGCGTTGATCGTTTTCCCCGAAGCTTGTCGAGTCGCGAGTTTCTTTCCATCATCTGCAAAAGTTGGAATTTTTGAGATCCATTCATCGCCAAAGTTTCCGCTCATTACTTCAAGAAATAGTTTTGCTTCCTGCGGATATTTTTCTTTGTACGCTGCAAAGAGTTTGTTCCATTCGTCTTCATCCTGCTGATGTTTTTTCTTTTTTTCTTCAAATAGATTTTTTACTTCTTCCGGAACATAAAACGATTCTTCGTATTCCCATTCTAAATTTTTCTTTGTCAGTTTTATCTCTTCACTGCCGAGAGGAGAACCATGCACACCGGAAGTATCTTGTTTGTTGGGACTTCCGAAACCGATATGAGTTTTCGTGATAATGAGCGAAGGTCTCTCATCAATTTGGGCATTGAGCAACGCGGTTTCGATTTGTGAAAGGTCATTCACATCGGAGATGTGTTCAACATGCCAACCGTAAGCGTCGAAACGCTGTTCAATATTTTCTGAAAACGAAAGAGAAGTTTTTCCGTCTATTGAAATGCCGTTATCATCATAAAAGAAAATTAATTTTCCGAGTTTCAAATGTCCCGCAAGCGAAGCCGCTTCGTGAGAAATTCCTTCCATCAATTCACCGTCGCTGCAAATTCCGTAAATAAAATGATCGAGAATTTTTATATCATCTTTATTGAAGATTGAAGCGAGATACGATTTGGCAATTGCCATTCCAACCGCATTGGCAAAGCCTTGTCCGAGAGGTCCTGTTGTTGTTTCAATTCCAAGTTTCTGATTGAATTCCGGATGCCCCGGAGTTTTGCTTTCCCATTGACGGAAGTTTTTCAGATCCTCAAGCGAAATATCATAACCGCTTAGATGCAAAATTCCGTACAGCAGCATGCTTCCGTGTCCCGCAGAAAGGATAAATCGGTCGCGGTTAAGCCACAAAGGATTTTGCGGATTGTATTTCATATATTTTGTATAAAGTGTATAAGCTATCGGTGCGCAGCCCATCGGCATTCCGGGATGCCCTGTGTTTGCTTTTTGGATTGCTTCAACTGCAAGAAAACGAAGCGTGTTTATGCTTAATTGATCAACGGAAACGGACATGGATACTCCATAATTTGAAAAATAATTTGTGTAAATATAAGGGAAAGAGTTGAAAAGTTAAGGAATGCTTAGAAGTTCAAATCACTTTAATTTGAACTTACTATTTTCCCATCAACAACCGGTGTAAGACACACGAGTGGTGCATCGGGGACTTGAAATTTCAGAAATATTTCTTCAAACAGAAGGAATTGTTTTCCTTGTTTTTCCAACCGGGTAAATTGTTTGTACTTCATTTTTTTGCCGGAGTTTGAAACCGGCGGATCAAACTTAAAGGAGGATAGAAAATCATTCGCTGCATTTTTTTTAAGAAAAGAAATTTTTTCTTCATCATTTCCAGCAATCTCATACGAACAAGCCCGGAACTCCTCAATTATTCCTTGTTCAATAACGATATAAAGATTTAGAATTTTTTCAGTCATTGGTTTGTTTATTATTCATTACAAAATAGGTTAGGGCGAGAGCCAAACTCAAAGCGAATTTACACATCACGCTTTCAATTACAGATAGAACGAAAGAATCACCGAAAGACCTTAAAGTAAATCCCGCTGCTACCGGAATTGAAATGAAGACATAAGCGAAAACAAGAATTCCACTTAACTTCGATTTGAGAATTCCAGGATTGTCTTTCACTTTTTCTCTTAAATAAAAAATGGTTATTACAACCGGCGCATAATAAAAAAATCCGTAAGACTCGCCCAACGGATAAGAGTATGAAGCATAAAAAACCGTACAAGTATTTACAATAAACTTATCAATAGTGAGCGAATAATAAACGAGAAAAAAAAGAGCCGGTAAATAGACGAGATAATTTTTTTTAACCGTATTGCCCCAAATTGTCCAAGCGAAAATTAAACCCGTTGGGGGAAGCAAAGTTATATCGGCAAACGCCAAGAAAGCAACAAACGAACTGTTTACATTAAAATAACAGATCAGTGATTCTAGAAATTGATACCCCATGAGAAGCAAGATTAATACTGCTGCAAGTATATTTTCTTTTTTTCCTCTTAAATGAAAAAGAACAAAACAAAGTGAGACAAATTCGATCGCTGCAATAAGCAGAGAGACAAAACCGTTCCAATTAGTCATCACATTCCTTTTAAATTATATAGCTATGTCACAAGAGGTTATTAAAGTGCTAACCCAAGGTACTATTCAAATCAAAAAACGGGAAGCAGCTCGCTTAAAATAATCTTAATTTATCTTAACAAGATCATAAACGATCTGCGTCCCATTGAAATTAAGTAACTCATGTTACGCTATTGCTAATAAAAAATCATCTTAATCATAATCGTAATCCTAATCTTACTCGTTTTTAGACAGCTAATGCAGATTAAGAAAAAGATTAAGATTAAGACATCAATTGTGTCTTTTGCGTAACGTGACTTAAGTAAGATCAAGAGACAATTTTTTTACGCTTTTGGTCCGATCATTTTTTCGGGACGGACAAATTCATCAAATTGTTCTGCAGTTAATAAACCAAGTTCAACCGCGGCTTCTTTTAATGTTTTCTTTCCTTTAAGAGCTTTCTTCGCAACCTTTGCAGCATTATCATAACCGATATGCGGATTAAGCGCAGTCACCAACATCAACGAGTTAATTAAGTGATTTTTTATGTTCTCCTTGTTCGCTTCAATACCGACAACACAATTATCCGTAAAGCTGTTGCAAGCGTCGCCAAGTAATCTAATTGATTGAAGCACATTAAAAATGATGACGGGCTTGAAAACGTTGAGTTCAAAGTTTCCCATCGCGCCGCCAATATTAACGGTAACATCATTTCCCATAACTTGTGCACAGACCATCGTCATCGCTTCTGACTGCGTTGGATTTACTTTGCCAGGCATGATAGAACTGCCCGGTTCATTTTCCGGTAAATTCAATTCGCCTAATCCGCAGCGTGGACCGGAACCAAGCCAGCGAATATCATTTGCAATTTTCATTAATGAAGTAGCAATAGTTTTTAAAACTCCGCTGAATTCAACAAGTGAGCAGTGAGTGGCTAATCCTTCAAATTTGTTTCTTCCGGTGATAAATGGTTTGCCGGTTAGTTCAGCAATTTTTGCAGCCGATCTTACAGCGAATTCCGGATGCGTATTTAAACCCGTGCCTACGGCTGTTCCGCCAAGCGCAAGCTCCGATAATCGTGGAAGTCCGCATTGGATTCTTTCCAAAGCATTTGTAAGCATCTGAACATAACCGCTAAATTCTTGTCCAAGTGTTAGCGGAGTTGCATCCATCAAATGGGTTCTACCGATTTTAATAATGTCCTTAAACTCATCCATTTTTACTGCGAAAGCATCGCGGAGTTTTGTGATGCCGGGAATAAGATGGCGGTAAATTTCTTCTACTGCGGCAATGTTCATTGCTGTTGGGAAAGTATCGTTTGATGATTGAGCTTTGTTCACATCGTCGTTAGGATGAATTGGTTTTTTGCTGCCCATTACGCCGCCGGTAAGTTCAATGGCGCGGTTTGAGATAACTTCATTCACATTCATATTGGTTTGTGTGCCGCTTCCGGTTTGCCAAACAACCAGAGGAAAGTGATCGTGCAGTTTTCCTTCGATCACTTCATCTGCGGCTCTAACAATCAGATCGGCTTTTTCTGCGGGAAGAATTCCTAAATCTTTGTTTACTAGTGCAGCAGCTTTTTTTAAGATGCCAAATGCGCGGATCAATTCATCGGGCATTCGCTCTCCACCGATTTTGAAGTTCATTAATGAGCGTGCAGTTTGAGCTCCATAATATTTATCGGTTGGAACTTTAATTTCGCCCATGCTGTCGGTTTCAATTCTGTAATCCATTTTTTCTCCTCTGGAAAATTTTTATTGTAAAATTAGTGATTATTGCAATACGGTGGTAGTAATGTTGGGAAGATTTTTTTTTAGAAGTAAGAAGCCGGAATAAAGAAGTTAACATCCGGGATCTTAAAATCCCGGATGTATTAATTTGAAATTATTTCACCTGTTATAACTTTTTAGAAATGTCATGCTATTCAGCACAGTAGAAATGTCATGTTTAAATATAAGAATTAAGGCGGACCTGACCGCCGGTCTTGCGGAACGTAACGAGCCGAAGCGTAGCGAAGGC
>JALNZG010000023.1 GCA_023229425.1 Ignavibacteriaceae bacterium | reverse complement strand
GCATAAAAAAAGTGAATGCTGTTTGGGAGGCTATGGGAAAAATATGTTCGGCAGGTAAAATTATTTTTGCAAGTGATTATGCAAAACTGCAAAGATATAATTTGCCGGAAGTTGTCGCTGCGGCTAAGACGGATGTTCCTCCCCCGCTGGAGAGTTAGCTGCTTGGGAAGTGGTAGAGAAGTAGAGACTTGCCATTGCAGGTCTCTACGCTTCTTGAAAGAAATTTTGTTCTTACACGAATTTGAACGAAGAAAACAGGTACTATTATTTAGTAACTCATGTTATGCAAAATATTTATGTATTAACCCCGCCATTTATGGCGGGGATGCAACAATACCAGATAATCCAGGCTTTAGCCATTATATGCGCTATCAATGGGCTAAAGCCCAAGTATTTTGTCTTATTTTGATCCCCGGCATAAATGCCGGGGTTACTTGATGAAGAAATTGCGTAAGGTGAGTTATTAAATCATTTTAAGTGTCGATCAGTTTTTATTATAGGTTTAAGGAAAATTAGAGTATGAAAAAACATGATAAAAAAGAAAAAGTAAGACCATCCAAAAGTATTTCCGATGCAAAAAAGAAAATGAAATCCGTGGATGAAGTAAGTGAATTCACCGAGAACGAAAAGTTTGTTCAAATCGGCAAAGAGCTTGTATTTCAAAAAGAAGAAAAGAAGAAACGGGCAGAAGAATTAATAATCGCTAACGACACACACCATGAGACGAAATTGATCGATAATTCCCAAAAGTTATTAACCTTTTCTTTAGATAAAAATTATTGTTATACCAACTTTAATGAAAATCACCGCCAAGAGATGAAAAAAGTATAGTTTTTGAGTAGAGAAGAATTATTTTTGCTATATTATTGAGAAAACAATAAAATTGTTTGGAACCTAACAAAGGAAGTCCTATGAAAAATATTTTACTAGTTTCCGTTTGTTTGTTAATCGTTAACACAGTTATCTTTAGCCAAAAAGACGAACATGATATAACATCAATATCATTAGATTCACTCTTAAATATAAAAATAAGTTCGGCGTCAAAATATTGGCAAAAGACTTTCGAAGCGCCGTCCGCAGTAAGCATTATTTCTTCCGAAGATATTGAAAAATTTGGCTATCAGACTCTTGGTGAAGCATTAAGCAGTCTCTGTGGATTCTATTTTAGTTATGATAGGAATTATTCATATACAGGTGTACGAGGTTTCAGCAGACCTACAGATTACAATAACCGTATACTTTTATTACTAAATAACCACGCAATGAATGAAAATGTTTTCGGTTCATCGTCATTGGGCACAGACCTCGGTATACCTCTTAGTAGTATTGAAAGAATTGAAGTTGTAAGAGGACCAGGTTCTTCGTTATATGGGACGGGTGCGATGTTTGCTGTTATTAATATAATAACTAAAAGCGGAAAAAATTTTGATAAAACTTCTTTTTCTTTGGGTGCTGGCAGTCTTAGAGACTATACTGCAACTTTTAATTACGGAAGTGAGATCTCGAATGATTTGGAAGTGTTCTTTTCGACCGAATATTTCAACAGAAAGGGAAGAAATTTATTTTTTAAAGAATTTGATGATCCTTCTTCTAATTCTGGATTAGCTGTGGATCTTGATAAAGACAATTACATAGGCCTTTTAACTAAAATCAATTATAAAAGATTACAAATTCAATTGAAATATTCGACAAGAGAAAAATATATTCCTACCGCACCATATGGGATAAGTTTTAATGACAAGAGAACTAAGACAATAGATAATATCAGCTTTGCGGAAATCTCATACACACTTCCAATTGATGGTACCAAGCAGTTAACATTTTTAAGCAGTATTGACAATTACAAGTACTCAGGGGATTATCCTTATAATTCCTCAGTTCTTTATGATGCCGCCGATGGTATATGGACTAATTTGAATGCTCAATTCGATTGGGAAGTAAGTTCCTCATATCATTTAATCACAGGCATTGAATACAAAGGAAGTATTAAATCTGAATACAAAACCTGGGATGAAGCTGGTGAAATATTCAAAACAAATACTTTGTCTTCAGTTAAATCTATTTATTTGCAAAATGAATTTCAACCACTATCTAATTTATCTTTAATGGCAAGCGTCCGATATGATGATTACTCTAATAAGTCGGCACTTTTTTCACCGCGCGGAGCAGTTGTTTTTAATTTTTTAGATAACACCACTCTAAAATTAATTTATGGTTCATCATACCGCACTCCGAATACTTATGAATTATACTATAAAGATATTCCGACCAATTTTAAACCAAATCCATATCTTACTTCCGAAAAAATTACAACTCTTGAGTTTGTAGCCGAACAAAAACTCTTTAATAATTTCTATGGCATTTTTTCGTTATATAATTATAAAGTTAATAATCTAATTGATCAGAATTTTGATATTACGGATTCCTCTTTGCAGTTTATCAACTATAGTAAGGTATCTACAACTGGTTTCGAAGTTGATTTGAATTACCATCCCTCAGAAAATATAAAAACTTTTTTTAGGTATTCTTATCAATACGCTATTGATAATGAATTGAAGTCAAACTTATCAAACTCACCTAAACATCTTCTGCGAGCCGGTATAGTTTTTCCATTACTCAATACTTTTTATTGTGCACCTGAACTATTTTATGAATCGAGCAGATTAACAGTTTACGGTACCAAAACAAGAGAATTTTTATTGATGAATTTTACACTCACTACAAAAACTTTTTTGAATTACCTAAAAGCTTCCCTGTCAATAAAAAATCTGTTTAATATTACATATGAATATCCGGGTGGTTTTGAACATACACAACATAGTATTGTCCAGGATCCGAGAAGTTTTTTCTTTAAAATTCAGATCAATTATTAATTCTAATCATTCATAGTGATGACTAAAATATTATTATACATATTTGTTTTTGTAGTTCTTCTGTTCAGTTCTGTATGTTCGCAGACTATGGATATCCCGATTGAAAAACAGTTCCCAATTTTCATAAAAATATTCACCTTTGATAGGAATTTACAACAGCGAGCGGAAGACGGCTTAAATATACTTATTGTATACCAAAAAAATTTTAGGACATCTTTCTCAGCCTACGAAAAAATTAGAGAGGTACTAAGAAAAATTGATATAAATTCTATTGAGAATATTCCGATTAAATATAGTTATCTCGACATTGACGAATTTAGTTTACAATCTGCAATAACAAGAGACAAGATCAATATGATATATCTTTGCCCTCTTAGAGGAGTATCGTTGGAAAGCATTACGTCAATTACTCGAGATAGAGGGATTCTCTCTTTCACAGGTGTATCCGATTATGTAGAATCCGGTATAGCAATAGGGCTTGAACTAAAAGGTGAAAAGACACAGATTATAATTAATCTAACAGCAGCAAAAGCAGAACGGACAGATTTTTCATCGCAATTATTAAAGTTATGTAAAATTATAGAAGAATAAGACGAATGAAAACGAAATATTTTATCCATCTTTCTTTAAAATCGAAATTAATGCTTCTCTTTTCCTCTTTATTATTATTGGTTTCAGCATTTATTTTTATATATATCCCAGCCAAGAGAGAAGCTTTTTCGGTTAAATCAATTGAAGAGAAAGCACAAGTCATTGGTCTTATGACTTCATATTCTATTAGCCCGGCTATTGTTTTTGAAGACACAAAAGCCGTAGAGGAAAGTTTTGATAACGCTAAGCAGAATAAAGAACTTCTTTACCTAATTGTTGTCAAGGGAGATGGACAAATATTTAAAAGCTACAATCTTAACAAAGCTATTGATGTCAACTATAAAAAAATCTGCGTTGATTTTGACTTGAGTGTGGTAAAAACTGAAATACCTATTTATCACCAATCCAATAACATCGGTTCTCTATTTATCGGATTATCGCTCAATGATGTAAAAAAGGAAATTATAGAGACGAGAATTACGATTGGCATTATAAGTATAATAGTTTTTTTATTTGGATTAGCAGCTGTCATTGGCATAAGTACTTTCTTAACGAAACCGCTTTATAACTTTATTGGAACAATAAAAGAAATTAGCTCTGGTGATTTGGGTAAGAGAGTTATGATTTCTACACGAGATGAAATTGGTTTGTTGGCAAATTCTTTTAATGAGATGCTTCTTAAATTACAACTTGCTTATGAAGAATTAGGAAATCTGAATAAATCGCTGGAAGATCGTGTAATTGAAAGAACACGCGAACTTAAATTAAGTCAGGAAAGATATAAGACCTTATACGAGAACACGCCCGTCATGCTACATTCAATAGATAATCAAGGACGATTAATAAGCGTGAGCGAATTTTGGTTAAGCAATACCGGTTATGCTCGGGAAGATGTTATAGGTAAAAAATCGGTTGATTTCTTGACGGAGGCATCACGGGAGTATGACGAGAGAGTTGTTTCACCCGATTTTTTTAAATATGGTTATTGTAAAGATGTTTCTCTGCAGATGGTTAAAAAAAACGGAGAAATAATTGATATACTTCTTTCGGCGACTTCTGAAAAAGATAATGAAGGTAATGTATTAAGATCGCTCACAGTGTTGGTTGATATAACTGAAAAGAAAAAAGCCGAAGAAAAATTACGTGAAAGCGAAGAACGTTTCCGTAGTCTTTATGAAAATGCAACAATAGGAATCTACCGTACAACACCCGATGGTAAGATTGAAATGGCTAACCCAGCTCTTGTTAATATGCTTGGTCATTCATCTTTTGAAGAGCTTTCTTCAAGGGATCTTGAAAAAGAGGGTTTCAATCTTTTGTATGATCGCAAATCTTTTATTGAACAGATAGAAAAAAATGGAAAAATTATAGGTTTAGAGTCTGCATGGACTAGTAAAGATGGAACAGTTGTTTATATAAGAGAAAGTGCAAAAGCTATCCGCGATTCTAATGGAAAGACTTTGTATTACGAGGGGACTGTTGAAGACATAACAGAGCACAAGCGTGCAGAAGAGGAAATTACTTTTCTTGCTAATGCATTGAAAAGTGTTAATGAGTGTGTTAGTATCACTGATTTGGAAGATAAAATTCTTTTTGTCAATGAATCATTTTTGAAAACTTATGGTTACGATGAAAATGAATTGAATGGAAAACATATAAGCATAATACGTTTGTTAAACAGTGAGCAGACATTAGTTAAGGAAATTTTACCCGCCACAAAACACGGAGGATGGAAAGGTGAATTGTGGAATAAAAGAAAAGATGGAAGTGAGTTTCAGATTTATCTTTCAACAACAATTATAAACGATAAACACGGCAAACTTGTAGGGCTAATTGGTGTTGCAACCGATATTACCAAGCGTAAACTTGCGGAAGAAACTCTTAAAAAAAGTGAAGAATCTTACCGGTTTATAGTTGAAAGCACAAACGCTGTTATCTACCACCTTAAATATTCAACTATGAAATATGATTATATTAATCCTGCAATAGAAAGACTAACCGGGTATTCACCGGAAGAAATAAATGAAATCGGTTTCAAAAATATAATATTGAAGATTAATAGATATCATGTTGAAAATGTTAATATTGACTTATTTGTAGCAAACAGGGAACAAGGTAAAACCTCTGAGTGGCAAGCCGATTATCAAGTAAGGACCAAAGATGGAAGATTAATCTGGCTGTCGGATCACTCATATCCTTGGTTAGATGAAACCGGCAATTTGATTGGAGGTATTGGTATCCTTGAAGATATTACCGAACGCAAACGCGCAGAAGAAGTATTGCGAGAAAGCGAAGATAAATTCCGTAGCCTTGTGGAAAATATTAGCGATGTGTTCTATGTTTCAGATCAACAAGGCAAGTTTCTTTATTGTAGTCCAAACTTTTTTACTATTTCCGGCTATTCACCACAAGATATCTACGGAAATTCTTTTATCCGCGTTATAGCTCCTATTGATCGACGCCAAGTTGTTGATTATTATCTTGAACAAACTGCAAAGGGTTCACTTGATTTGATGATAGAATTTAGATTTATTCAAAAAGACGGAAGCATTATTTGGGTTGAACAAAATACCCGCATAGTTCGTGATTCTAACGGAAAGATGGTTCAGTTTAGAAATGTCGCACGCAATATCACTGAACGCAAACGTGCAGAGAAAGAATTGATCGAAGCAAAGGAAAAAGCCGAATCAGCGAATAAACTAAAAGACGCATTTATCAATAATATGTCGCACGAGATCCGAACACCTTTGAACGGGATATTAGGATTGTCAAGTCTCATAAAAGAAAACTATGCTCGATACGTGGAAAAAGAAGATGATTGTTTATTTACGGGAATAGATAACTCGGCGCAACGCATTATTCGAACTGTAGATATGATCTTAAACTACTCACGATTGCAAACCGGCGAATTTGCGGTTATTACCAAAGAAATAGATATTTTTGAAATCTGTGAACGCATCATCAAAAGGAATAAAAAAACTGCGGAAACGAAAAACCTCGAATTGATACTCGATAACCGGTGCAGAGAAACAAAAATAACCGGAGATGAATATACAA
>JALNZG010000022.1 GCA_023229425.1 Ignavibacteriaceae bacterium | reverse complement strand
TAAAAATTCCAATCATTATAATTCCCGGAACATTTGCTTCCTGGAATAGAGAGGCAATTTTACATAATAAGGAAGTTTCTTATAATGATTGGAAGTTACAGAGCTTTGTAAAAGAATACGACGGATTAATTGATACTTTAGCAAATATTGGCTACGAAAAGAATATTAATTTATTTTTATTTCCTTTTGACTGGCGTCAGTCAATCGAAAAAACTGCTAATGACTTGAATAGTTATCTCCAAGAAAAAATTTGGAGTAATAAACCTAATCAAAAAATAAATATTGTTGGCCACTCATTAGGCGGTCTAGTCGGCCGGATTTTTACCCAAAAAAATCAAGATAAGATAAATCAGATTATAACTATTGGTTCGCCACACCAAGGAGTGGTCCAGGTGTATAAACTACTTGAATCCGGTGAGGTTGACCGTGACAACACATTTTTCTGGTTAGCGGAAAAAATAATATTAATTTTGAATAAATCAACTGTCGAAAGTGACAGGATAACTTTAGCAAATAAATTTCCAGTGGCAGAAGATTTATTCCCCACTTTTAACTTTTTGAAAGATTCTCTTGGAAACGAAATTTTAATTGAAAATTTAAGTATTAAAAATACTTTTTTATCGTCGTACAATAAAAGTTTTTCTGACATTTTTCCGATTTTTACTGCAATTTACGGGGAAGATGGTAAGAATACTCCAGCTGGTTTTATAGTTGAGCCGCAAAATAATCTTGATAAATTATTAGGAAATTATTCAGACGGAAAACCCAAAGAACCGTATTTTGATCTAGGAGATTATACGATTTTGAGTAAGAGCGCACGGCAAGATATTGATGCGGAAAAATTAAATCTTGATCATGGCGGGTTAATTTATAAAAAAAATGGTATTAAAAAAATTCTTGAATTACTGCGTATTAAATTTGAAGATTCTCAAATAGTTGAAGGAAAAGGGACAATAATTAATTCTTCGTTGATATTCATGATTAAATCCCCAGCCACGATTTCAGTTGAGTTTAACAATAACATTTATAATGAGGAAGACGGAATTATTTTTATTCCTGATGCGAAGTCAGGTAATTATAACTTGAAAGTTCAGGGAACAGATAAAGGTAGGTAC
Source organism: Ignavibacteriaceae bacterium (assembly GCA_023229425.1). GTDB lineage: Bacteria > Bacteroidota > Ignavibacteria > Ignavibacteriales > Ignavibacteriaceae > UBA1563. The sequence continues at coordinate 6,494 of JALNZG010000022.1, read as the reverse complement.
GAAGTAGTTGTTGGCCAAATTTCGGAAAATAACGATCTTTGGGAAAGTATTAACGGCGAAACTAACGTCTCGCAAATCGATGACTATAATATACTATATAACAACCAGAAGGCACAAACGATATTTCCTACTTCGGGCGCCGAAGTTTTAACGAAGGAGACCCCCACAGTTGTTCTAAAACCAACATCAACATCAATCTCAATATCAACTTCAACTCCTCCTCCACAACAAATAAATTCACCTGCGGAAATCTTAGGAATTTCGTCACGTCGGGAAGAATCAATTTTGACAACGATTTCAGTTCCTAAGCAAATAACAGTCAAAAAAGAAATTAAAAAATCATCAAATATTTTGGATTATATTTGGTCATCGTTATTTGTAAGTATATTAGTAGAAGTAGTTTGGTTTATTCTAAAAATATCTGCGAAAAAATAAAATTTCAAGGGCATGGGGCAAAAGAACAAGAAGGAGCTACTCTGCCAACATATGAACCATTTGGGCATTGTTTGACATCCATAGTACATCTGACATTATTTTGATTTGGCGGTTTTTTAAACCAAAGCGATGGAATTGGGGAAGAAATTTTGTCTGAATTTACAGGAATTTTATAATGTTCAACATCTAAATTTCTTTCAAAGGATCTGGAACCTCATTTTAGGTCTCTTCAGAAGATAATTTTGTTAAACATTACAAAAATAAGAAACTCTTGACTCTTGATTATTGGTTTGTTATATTTTTTTGTATGTGGGATAAAACCTACAATTTGTCTTCGAGTTTTTCTACGAGAGGGGGTGATATTAAATGAATATCAAAAAATTAATAATAGGGACTGCAATAACTGTAGCTGTTTTCGGGGCGATGGTCGTACCGGCATTTGCCGCAAAACCAGCAGCATGTGCCACCATTCAAGGTGGAACAATTACAGATAAAAATGGTAATCCAGTAGTTATGGGTTACGACCAATGGGGTTATAACTATCAAGCTCATCTATTTGACGGATATGCTGGTAATTACTCTCGTCCAGCAGTTCCAGTCACTTCAGGCGATAAACTTGTAATGAAGTGGAGTGATGCTTGGATGGCTAATGTTGACTGTAATGGTGACAGAAAGCTAGACAGAGGATTAGTTGATGGTGTTGTAAGCGGAACAAGCATGGGTTGGGAGACTAATCACTATGTCGGTAGTTATGTTGATGCAGATGGTAACACCCAAAAATATACAGACTTTATAAAAATTGTCTGGGTTGGTCCGGGGGGAGACCTATGGGGTCAATACCATGTAATTCAAGAGGTCTACAATGACACAGGAAGTGGAAATTATAGGTTTAAAGACAGTGCGCCAGGTTTTGGTTTAAATGACCAATGGACAACGCAGTAAATTTTTTCTATACTCAACCCATCGAACTTAAGCGGTGGGTTGTTTTTTATCTTCATAAAAATCGGGTATCTATCGTCAAAAATATATTGATTTAACAAGCCAAAAAACTACTTTTGTAGGTTATAAGCGGTAGACTTATTAGTTCATAAAGTTTATAAAGTTATAAAGTCCATAAAGTAGGGAACAAAAATTTTTGTTCCGTACAAAAAGATATGAAAAAATTTATTTATATTCTTTTAGTTTCCTTATTTTTAGTAAATATTGTTTCAGCGGAGGTTTTTACCCGCTTTGTCACTTCCGGGACTTTCGGATCGCAAACAAATGAAAATTCGTTATTCATGTGTGATAATTCAGCTATAACAAGTTATAACAATGCTTATTATGATTATTTTACTGTCGATAATACTGATCTACCTTACTTTAATAACATAACTTCTATTGATTACTGTATCCGAGGCTTAGGTAGTATTAATGTGGGAATGAATACCGAACGTTTTACCTCTTTTGTAGGCGATGGGTCAGAACAATGTTTCCATGCAAATACAGAGGACTATCTAAATCTGGGAGAAAATATTTATCTTCACAATGGTTATGGATTATTTGGCGGTGCTTTAAATATTGATTCTTCAACAGACTGTCTTTACGTAAAAATTAACACTTATACGCCAACTTCAACTCCAACACCCACTAATACACCAACTCCAATACCAACAAATACTCCAATTGTTACACCGATCTATACTCCAACACCAATCATTACAATAGCACCCACTGAAACATCCACACCAACACCCACACCTGACAACTCAACAGCAGTAAGTAGCTCATTAAATAGCGAAGAATCTGGTAGCGTTTCCGCTCCTACCTGTACGGACCAAAAACCGGGTAGTGCTCCTGTGTTACTTTTAGCAACTTCTTCAGGTTCGAATTCAATAACTTTAAACTGGATAAAAGCTGAAGAACCTGTGAGTTATTATCTCATAACTTTTGGAACGAAATCGGGTGAACAACTTTACGGAAATCCTAATGTTGGTGATTCAAATACGACAGCATATACCATCTATAATCTCTCAGGAGGTCAAAATTACTATTTCAAAGTTCGTGCTGGAAATGGCTGCATGCCCGGAGATTATTCAAATGAAGTGATTGGTAGGTTGACAGGAAGTATTATCACAGGTATTCCAAAAGCATTTAATCCAGATGTTTTGGGAGTAACGATAGATCCTTCGACTCAATCTTTACCAACAAAATCGGTTGTTAATAAAGGTCAAATTAAAACATCGATGACAAATAATTTTTCAAAAAATATTATTCCAATACTAATTGTAATAATATTGTGCGGCGTAGGTTGGGTTTTTAAGAAAAATATTTAAATGAATGAAAAAAATTAATTTAAATCAGAAAAAAATAATCGCGGACGTCTTCGTCAATACATCAGTCGCAAATATTTCTATAAGTATTGTTACGCCAATTATTTACAAATTTAAATTTGATAACGCTCTGTTGATTTCAATTTATATAATACTTATAATTTCATTGTTAATGATAATTTTTTCAGTAGATTTAATGAAAAAATAAATATGGAAAATTCTTTTTATTTCACTCCCCTTTTTTTATTTGCGTCGGTATTATTTATTTTTATTATTTATTATCATTTAAGCACAAAAAGATAATATGTATTTCTTTCTAAAAATATTACCTTATATAACTTTATGTTTAGGATTACTTGCAATGTTTATTGTTTACTCAGAAAATAAAAATGATTCTCTAAAAAGATCTACTAAAAAATAAATTTTTTGGATATATTTTTACTTTCTAACAAAAAGAAGCACATTTGGCAGGTTACGTCCTGGGCCGGCTTTATACCCGCCACTCCAAAGAGCTGTTGATCCACCACTATCGAGATTCAAGGCATTTTGAATTCCCATTGTATCTAGGACGTGAGCTGCTTCGGCAACAGTTGCATTAAACACGATACCAATATAAGCAGTTGAGCCACTGGCACCAACAAAACTTCTATTGCCTTTTGACCCTCTTTTAGGTTCCCCATCACCATTAAATGCTATGTTTCCTCCAGAAACTAATAAAGGCTGCATAGCCAGAACGGCATCAACTCCCGTATCTCTTCCCCATTCAAGTGATTGACCAACAAACCTAGCGGAGTTACCAGAAAAAATTACAGCTGGAACGGTGCTGTAAACATTATTATCAGAATTTAAATATTTTTTATTTTTATTCATGGCCAATGTGTCAAAAGAATTTTTTTTATCTGAGCAGCTTGGATAATCTGCAGGGCAAAAATAAGAACCATTAATTCCGGCAAAAGCTCCTGATCTTGAAACATAATCACCCAGTGATAGGACAGGACAATCGTTCCTACAATCGGAGTCGGAGGCAGTATCAACTATTACTCGTGTACTATTTAGGTCGGCAGCAATTATTCCTACTAAAAAATCTCCCACATCAGATTTAACAACCTGACTAGAGTAACCTGATCCTGGTGGCGTGTTGTTTTCAGGCACATTTACCGGTATCTGAAATGAGGCAAAAATTTTTTGTTTTTCTGTAACAATTTCTTTTTCAAAAGTCAGTAAATCAGCTTCTGCGGAAGAATAATTTCTTTCTGACAGAAGAGTTAAAATACTAGCAAAGGCTGAATCAAATTTTTCTGTTTTTTTAGTAACAATTTTGAGATCGAGTAATTTTTCATAAGCAGACACTGCTTTGGTATAGGTTGTTTCTATACTTTTGACCTTGCTTTCTAGTTCTTTATTTATTTTATATTGGTCTTGAGGTTTTAAATTCTTTAATTCGTTGTTAATCTTTTTTAAAGTTTCATCAACTTTGTTTTTATCAAAGTTTAAGCTATTTATTTGAGAGGAAGTTTTTTTATAATAAAAAAAAGCAACTAAAAAAATAGTTAATGATAAAATTACAAAAAATATAATATTAATAATTAATCTAAATTTTTTAAAAAAACTTCTCATTAATATTTAGTTTAACAGATTTTTTATTGTTTAAATTTTCCCTTGGAATTTTTACAGCGATTGGCTTTTATGTAACACTCGTATTGACAAGTTGAATCATCAGGATAAATTTTTGGACATTCACTTAAAGTAGGTATAACATACGATTCACACTGTCCTTCTGGATTTGGGCCAGCTGCAGGACCGCACACATATTGAATTGGGGTTGGTGAAGGAGTCAACGATGTTGGCGAAGGAGGTACTGCTGTGGGACTTGGAGTAATTGGAGCTTCACAATAATCCAAAGTAACATTTGAGCTAGAAACTCCAAAATTATAAGCACAATTTGGGCCACATCCATTTTCGCACCCGGACATATAAATATTTGGGTCTTCAGTCCGTTCTAATTTTGCATAAAGTTTAAAATAAGGACTACAATTTTCGCCCGTTGTGATATATGGGTAAAAAGAATTATTTTTTGGGTCGCACGGTATTCCTGCTAATATACTTGTACTTCGAATTGAAAAAACATTTCCGCATTCAGGTAGTCTTTCGGGATAACAATTAGTCGAATCATAATATTCTTCTAATCCTTTTTGAATTAAATTGATATCTATTTTTCGCTTTCCATCACGTGCTTTTTGCAACTGACCGACTATTGGAGGCAAAATAAGAAGTAAAAATGCACCTATAACTGTGACAATAACGAGAATCTCAATCAAGCTTAATCCTCTGATTCTTTTTAAAATCTTCATAGTGGGCCTACTTGGACTTGAACCAAGGACCTTTGCAATGTGAATGCAACGCTCTAGCCAACTGAGCTATAAGCCCAAATACGATAATTATATCAATTCAATGAACGGTTAAGTATTAAACTGTTAAAACCTAAATAAACTATTAAACCTTAAACTACTAAACATGTTTAATGTTTAAAGTTTTTAAAGTTTTTTTAACTGTTTAAGTTTTAACTGTTTAACTGTTTAATCCTCGGTTGTTTTTTATGTAACTTTTTCTTAGAATTAATTCTTATGAAGTTGATCAAACCAGTTATTGATTTTGTCATGGATATTCTAGAAACCGTAGTTTTTATAGGTTCATTATTTATTGTTGTTTATCTTTTTATCTTAACTCCAAATCAAGTTAAAGGTGCTTCTATGGACAATACTTTTCATACTGGGGATTATATTTTAACCAGCAGAGTAACATATAAATTTAGAAAATTAGAGCGAGGAGATGTGATTGTTTTTAAATCTCCAAAAAATCCTGATATAGAATACATAAAAAGAATTATAGGTTTACCAGGTGATGTAATTAACATCTCAAATGAAGTTGTGTCGGTAAATAGTAATGTCATAAACGAAAATTACATAGCCGCACCTACTAATCTGTGGGACGGTGGTTGTATAAAGGATAATGTTCCTTATACTGTGCCAGTTGATTATATTTTTGTTATGGGAGATAATCGACCAAGGTCCTCTGACTCCAGAGAATTTTGCGCCGTGAAAATAGACAGTATTATTGGGAATGTTTTTTACAGATACTTTCCTTCGAATGTGATCGGAGTAATTACTAATCCCCTACCAAAATCTATACGTTAAGTAAGATAATCTAAAATTGTTTTCTTTGCAATTAATTTTTTAGTCTAATAATCGGGCTAGGAAATTTTGATTAGAGTCGTACCTCGCCTCGCGAGGTCAGACTACTTTCTTTACAAATTGAAAGAAAATAAGAAAGGAGGTGATCCAACCGCTCCTTCCAGAACGGTTACCTTGTTACGACTTAACCCCCATCGCCGGTAATATCCTCCCCCGATTAAATCGGGGTTCAAATATCATCGACTTTGTTGGCTTGACGGGCGGTGTGTGCAAGAGGCAAGAACGTATTCACCGCGACGTGACTGATTCGCGATTACTACCAATTCCGTGTTCATGGGGTCGAGTTGCAGACCCCAATCCCCACTGAGGATAAATTTCAGGGATTTGCTCCGATTTGCATCGTGGCAAAACCCGTTGTTCTTATCCATTGTAACATGTGTGTAGCCCAGGGCATAAGGACCATGCTGACTTGACGTCTGCCCCGCCTTCCTTCCCGACTAAGTCGGGACCGTCTCTTGTGACAAATATAACACAAGATAAGGGTTGCGCTCGTTGT
>JALNZG010000007.1 GCA_023229425.1 Ignavibacteriaceae bacterium | reverse complement strand
GCCTTCGCTACGCTTCGGCTCGTTACGTTCCGCAAGACCGGCGGTCAGGTCCGCCTTAATTCTTATATTTAAACATGACATTTCTACTGTGCTGAATAGCATGACATTTCTAAAAAGTTATAACAGAAAGTTTATTTAAAGTGTCAAGTAAATTGGAATTTGAAACTTTTGACTTAACTTCAATAATACCCTTCACAGCATCGCTAGTGATAAATACTAAGTCACCATCACTAAATAATATTGGTTTATTGTCATCATATAATAGCACATCTATCTGCTTTGAAGAATTGTTTGAATTAACTACAAAACCTCTTCCGATTTTAATGCTCCCAGGCAAGTGTCTTTTTATTATAGCGCGCAAAACAGATTCTTTCCACTCACCATCAGTTAGCCAATGCGGAGAATCCGTAAAATTCCTAACTCTATTTTTGAGGGAATTTATTTCTTGAGTTAAAGATTCAAAATAAAGTGATACATCCATATAATTACTAAGATTTATTAACGAATTCTTATTTCGTATTTACCGATTGTATCTTGCATAAAAGACCAGCCCCAACCGATTAATTTATCATCCTTAAAAACAATTGGAGTCAATTCATCATCAGTAATTGCACCATCTTGAGCTTTAATATCTGTGTAATAAAAAAGAATATCATAAATATCACCATCTTTTCCTTTTAATGTTTCATTTCTATAAGGGTTATTTATGATACCACCATCCGTTTTATATGTCCCACTTAGCATTGAATTAAGCACTTGGACTTTTAACATACCTCTAGACAGTTTTAATAAACCTTCTCGGTTAGTTGAACGAACACTTTCAATTGAATATAAAGTTGGCATACAGCCAGCATTAAAAAGTAGCAAAAACATTACAATAACGATTGAGATATAATCTCTATTTTTCATTTAACGTCACTCCTTAATTAAATTGTCTAAGCATTAAGTATTTTATCTGTAAATGAGCAAAAAAAGAGAATGATGAGAGTCGTAAAATTTAATTGTGATTTTACAGAATATAAAAGGGGAGCGGGCAACACCCCGCTTGGTGATTTTGTTCTATGTAAAACTAATAAAGAAATAAACACACCTGCTTTCTTAAAAAATTTTTACAAACGAACTTAAAAATGTTTTGGGCGATAACCAAGTTTTGGGAAAAAAATTTTGCTCTTTAAGAGAGGATAGCAACCTCGAAGGTCAGCTTCCAATTTTCAACCTTGACCTTCGAGGTTATAATCTTTCAAAAATTCACCAAAATACCGGAACTTTAATCTTGACTTTTTTGTATAGTATGTATAAGTTTAATATAGAAATTATTTCTTTTTTAGAGAAAGTGAACATTTTGAACGAAATTAGTCATTTAGAGCGATTTACCGAGCAGGAATACAAATACGGTTTTGTAACCGACATCGAAGCTGATGAAATTCCTAAAGGTTTGAGCGAAGACGTTATCCGTCTTCTTTCTTCCAAAAAAGCCGAACCGGAATGGATGCTTGAATATCGTTTAAAAGCTTACCGCGCCTGGTTAAAAATGGAAGAGCCGAAATGGGCAAACGTCCATTATCCGCCTATCGATTACCAGGAGATCATCTATTATTCCGCGCCGAAACAGCAAAAAAAATTAAACAGCATGGATGAAGTTGATCCGGAACTTCTTAAAACTTTTAACAAACTCGGCATTCCGCTGGAAGAACAGAAAGTTTTTGCAGGAGTTGCCGTTGACGCGGTGTTCGACAGCGTTTCGGTTGCTACAACATTTAAAGCAAAATTAGCCGAACTAGGAATCATCTTCACTCCCTTTTCCGAAGCGATAAGAGAGCATCCCGATCTTGTAAAAAAATATTTAAGTTCGGTTGTGCCGGTAACGGACAATTATTTCGCGGCGTTAAATTCTGCGGTATTCAGCGACGGCTCATTCATCTATATTCCCAAAGGCGTCCGCTGCCCGATGGAGCTTTCTACTTATTTCAGAATTAACGCGAAGAACACGGGACAATTTGAACGAACTTTGATCATCGCGGACGAAGGCGCTTATGTAAGCTATTTAGAAGGCTGCACCGCACCGATGCGGGATGAAAATCAATTGCACGCGGCGGTTGTTGAACTTGTTGCACTAGACAACGCACGGATAAAATATTCAACCGTACAAAATTGGTATGCGGGAAACAAAGAAGGAGTTGGCGGCATTTACAACTTCGTTACCAAACGCGGAATTTGCAAAGGGATCAATTCAAAAATTTCATGGACGCAAGTTGAAACCGGTTCGGCAATTACGTGGAAATATCCAAGTTGCATTTTGCAAGGCGAAAACTCCGTTGGAGAATTTTATTCGGTTGCCGTAACCAACAATTATCAGCAGGCTGATACCGGAACAAAAATGATCCACCTTGGCAAGAACACGCGAAGCACTATTGTTTCAAAAGGTATTTCAGCCGGGAAAAGTAACAACTCATACCGCGGACTTGTCCGTATTGGCAAAAAAGCAGAAGGCGCAAGAAATTTCTCGCAATGCGATTCTCTTTTGCTCGGCGATAGATGCGGCGCTCACACGTTCCCCTATCTGGAAGTGTTAAACCCATCCGCAATTGTTGAGCACGAAGCCACAACCTCAAAAATTGGTGAAGATCAGATCTTCTACTTAAATCAACGCGGACTCTCGACCGAAGATGCGGTAAACATGATAGTGAACGGTTATTGCAAGGAAGTCTTTAAAGAACTTCCGATGGAATTTGCCGTTGAAGCGCAAAAACTTTTAAGCGTCAGTTTAGAAGGTAGCGTGGGGTAGGATCAGTGAGTTAGCAAAAATATTCTGTTCAGAATTATAAGAATGTTTTACAAAAACTAACAGAATGAATGAATGGGGATGAATGGATGAATGTTTTATATTTTCATTCAACCATTCAAACATGCAATCATTCATTCATTATTAAGAACAAGTTATTTGGTTCTGGTTTCACCAGATTAGAAATTAAAAATTAACATCCGCCTCCGGCGGAAGGAATTAGGAATGATTGAAATAAAGAATTTACACGCGAATATTGACGGAAGAGAAATTTTAAAAGGAATTAATCTAACGGTCAATAAAGGGGAAGTTCATGCGATAATGGGACCGAACGGTTCGGGAAAAAGCACGCTTGCACAAGTCATAGCCGGAAGAGAAGATTATGAAGTTACCCAGGGGGAAATTCTTTTTAACGGAAAAAATCTCCTTGAACTTTCTACCGAAGCAAGAGCTTGCGAAGGAATTTTTCTCGCGTTTCAATATCCGGTAGAGATTCCGGGAGTTTCAAACACAACACTTTTAAAAAATGCTTTGAACTCAATCCGTAAATACCGCGGTGAAGAAGAACTTGACGCGATGGAATTTCTCACACTCGTAAAAAAGAAAATGTCGCTCGTTGAACTATCGGAAGATTTATTGAGACGTTCGGTGAACGAAGGATTTTCCGGCGGTGAGAAAAAACGGAACGAAATTTTTCAAATGGCAGTGTTGCAACCGAAACTTGCGATACTTGACGAGACTGATTCAGGGTTGGACATTGACGCGCTCCGCATTGTCGCTAACGGAGTTACAAAATTGAAATCGCCCGAGAATGCAACCATTGTGGTTACACACTATCAGAGACTTTTAAATTATATCGTCCCCGATTTTGTACACGTACTTTACAACGGAAAAATTATTAAATCGGGCGATAAATCACTTGCGTTAGAGCTTGAAGATAAAGGCTACGATTGGGTAATTGAAGAAGCCGCGGAGTTGGTGTAGCATGAATTCCTCCACTGAATTGAAGGAATTGTTCATCGCACAATTTCAATCGTTCGAAAATACTCTGAACGGGGAAAAAGAACTTCCCATGCATCAAATAAGAAAAGATGCAATAAAGAAATTTTCCGCCTTGAACTTCCCTTCCGTAAAAGATGAAGAATGGAAGTACACCAACATCAATCCGTTGTTGAGTAAAAATTTCAGACCGGCGGATTCTATTCCCGAAATTGATCCGGAGTTCGTTAACAAATATCTTTTTGATAAAAAAGAATTTATTACGCTGGTCTTTATTAATGGATATTTCTCAAAAGAATTTTCTGAGATTGATTCGTTGCCGGAAGGATTGATTCTCGAAACTATTTCCGAAGCGATAAAAAACCATCCGGATTTGGTGCTTAATTACTTTTCTAAAACTGCTTCTACAGAGAAGAACATTTTTACAGCGTTAAACACTGCCTTCGCAGATCACGGCACTTTTGTTTCCATTGAAGAAAATGCGGTGATTGAAAAACCGATTCAAATATTATATGTAACCAAAGCCGATGATATTTTTGTCTCGCCAAGAAATTTATTTTTAGTAAGCAAAAACGCTCAAGTAAAAATAATTGAAACCTACGCTGGTTTCGGCGACAGAAGTTATTTCACAAATCAAGTAACAGAGTTTATCGTCAATGATAATGCGGTTGTTGAGCACGTCCGCATACAAGACGAGCAGTTAAATGCTTTTCACATTTCAACTTTATCGGTTGATCTTGAGAAAGCAAGTAATTTTTCTTCTTACAATATTAACTTCGGCGGTTCGTTAGTTAGAAATAATGTAAACACAAAATTTAACGGTGGATTTGCCGAATGCAGATTGAACGGTTTATACGTTACGCAAGGTTCTCAGTTTGTTGATAACCACACTTCGATTGACCACGCGAAAGCAAATTGTTTAAGCAACGAATTGTACAAAGGAATTCTAAATGATACTTCACGCGGCGTTTTTAACGGGAAAGTTTTTGTTCGTCAAGACGCGCAAAAAACCAACGCCTATCAACAAAATAAAAATATTTTGTTGTCAAACGACGCCATCGTGAACACCAAACCGCAGTTAGAAATTTTTGCCGATGATGTAAAATGTTCACACGGCGCTACGGTTGGGCAGTTGGATAAAGATCAGTTATTCTATTTAAAAGCGCGCGGCATTCAAGAGAAAGAAGCGAAAGCAATTCTTATTTATGCCTTTGCAAGTGATGTTGTCCATTCAATTTCAATGACGCAAGTACGCGACCATCTGGAAGCGCTGCTTGCCGAAAAATTATTATAACAAAGAATTATTACAATGCTTACAGATGTAAAAATACTCGATGTACAAAAAATCAGAAAAGATTTTCCGATTTTGCATACGTTGGTTCACGGCAAACCGTTAGTTTATTTTGATAACGCCGCGACAACGCAAAAACCGTTGTCTGTTATTCAAAAAGAAGAAGAGTATTATAATACTTTAAATTCAAACATTCACCGCGGTGTTCATTCACTTAGTCAAAAGGCAACTACTGCTTACGAACAAGCTCGCGAAAAAGTTTTGCGTTTTATTAATGCTTCACGATTGTCTGAAATAATTATAACCAAAGGAACAACCGATTCGATTAATCTCGTCGCTTCTTCTTTCGGCAAAAAATTTATAAAAGAAGGAGATGAAATTATTATCTCCCATCTTGAACATCACTCCAACATCGTACCCTGGCAATTACTTTGCGAAGAGAAAAAAGCCGTGTTGAAAGTGATTCCTATAAATGATAAAGGCGAAATTATTTTCGAAGCGTTTGAAAAATTGATTTCCGAAAAAACTAAATTTATTTCGGTGGTTTATGTTTCCAACTCGTTAGGAACCGTTAATCCGGTAAAAGAAATTATTCAACTAGCGCACAGCAAAAACATTCCAGTCTTGATTGACGCCGCACAGGCAATTCAGCATTTTAAAATTGATGTGCAGGAACTTGATTGCGATTTTCTCGCCTTCTCCGGACACAAACTTTACGCTCCGACCGGAGTTGGAATTCTTTACGGCAAAGAAAAATATTTAGAGGAAATGCCTCCCTATCAGGGCGGCGGCGATATGATTTCTTCAGTTACGTTTGAAAAAACCACGTACAATTCCCTGCCATACAAGTTTGAAGCCGGAACGCCAAATATTGCCGGTGTTATCGGAATGGGAACGGCAATAGATTATTTGAATGAGATCGGAATGGATTTAATCACTTCGTACGAAAAAGATCTCTTTGAATATGCAAATGCAAAGTTATCTTCTGTCGAAAAATTAACGCCGATCGGCACAGCAGAAAACAAACTCAGCGTTTTCTCATTTGCGCTTGAAGGAATTCATCCGCATGACATTGGGACCATTTTGGATTTTGACGGCATCGCAATTAGAACGGGACATCATTGCACGCAGCCGGTAATGCAGCGGTTTGGAATTCCGGCTACGGCGAGAATTTCAATTTCCTTTTACAACACGAAAGAAGAAATTGATTTTACTGCCGATGCACTAAAAAAAGTATTTGAGGTATTTGGCTAATGGATAGTGAATTACGCGAATTATATCAGCAGGTTATTTTAGATCATAATAAGAGCCCGAGAAATTTTAAGAAACTTGAAGATGCAAATCATCACGCTGAAGGACATAATCCTTTATGCGGCGATCATCTGGACGTCTATTTGCAGCTTGAAAACGATGTTGTGAAAGATATTTCCTTCGTCGGAAACGGCTGTGCAATCTCAAAATCTTCCGCATCTTTAATGACCGCAATCATCAAAGGGAAAACAAAGGACGAAGCCGAAGAACTATTCGGAAAGTTTCATGACCTCGTAACCGGCAAATTGAAAAATACTGACGAAATTGAAGCGTTGGGAAAACTTGCTGTATTTCAAGGAGTTCAGGAGTTTCCAGCGCGAGTAAAATGCGCGAGCCTTGCATGGCACACACTTCATGTTGCGCTAAACAATACAGAAGAAAAAATTTCAACTGAGTAAAAATGGAAGTAGAAACACAAAAATCAGAATTAGTAGAGATGCAGGAAAAAGTCATCCGCGCTTTAAAGACCTGCTACGATCCCGAAATTCCCGTTGATATTTGGGAATTGGGACTTATCTATGAATTGAACTTCGATCTTGAAAAAAATTTGCAAGTCAACATGACACTTACTTCACCGATGTGTCCGGTTGCGGAAACGCTTCCTCCTGAAGTGCAACAGAAATTACAGGCTGTTCCGGGAATTGGAAAAGTTAGAGTTGAGATCGTCTGGAATCCGCCATGGGATAAGGATATGATGAGTGATGTTGCGAAAGTTGAATTAGGATTTTATTAGCCAAGAATCATAATCTTTTTCTTAATCCATTTACCTCCGATTAAGATTATGAATACGATTAAGATTAAGAAAAATTTTATAAAAAAAGGATACAAAATATGTTCACAATAACAAGACCACCGATGTACGATGAAACTGCTGTTCAGCCAATGCGTGATGAGTTGACTGCTGTTGGATTTGAAGAATTGCGCACAAAGGAAGCAGTTGAAAAGGCTGTTCAAGTAAATGATGATAAAACTATTTTGGTAGTAATTAATTCTGTTTGCGGATGTGCTGCAGGAGGTGCTAGACCGGGAGTTTCTGCCGCGCTTCAACATTCAATCATTCCTGATAAAATCACAACAGTGTTTGCGGGACAAGACCGTGATGCAGTTGATAAAGTTCGCCAATTAATTGTTGGTGAAACTCCATCCTCACCAAGCATGGCAATTTTCAAGAACGGAAAACCTGTTTATTTTCTTCCCCGTTACGAAATCGAAGGATATTCTCCTGATCAAATAGCAAAAAAATTGACCAACGCGTTTGATGAATTCTGTAACCGCCAAGGACCTTCCGTTTCAAAAGAACAATATGAAGCGGTACAATACGCTAAAACATGCGGATCAAAAATTCCTTTGAATCAAAACAACTAACTATTTAAGATGAAATTCAATTCACAAGAAGAATACGGATTACGCTGTCTGCTGCGAATAGCTTACAGCACATCCCCAAACGGACTAACGATTCCTGAAATCAGTAGTGCGGAAAAACTTACCCAGGCAAACGCTGCAAAAATATTACGCATTCTTCGTTTAGGTGGATTTATTGAAAGTGCCCGTGGTCAAGCCGGCGGTTACAAACTATCGCGCCCACCTGAACGGATAATTGTTGCAGACGTATTGAATGCACTTGGCGGAAAACTGTTTGAAGCTTCTTTTTGCAGTGATTATTCGGGAATCGACATTGTTTGCACCCACTCGATTGATTGCTCCATCCGATCGCTCTGGAGGGCGGTTCAGGCGGCTATTGATGGGGTTGTAACCAAAACCACACTCAAAGATTTAATGGCAAAAGAATCATCTGTCGGGAAATTTGTAACTAATCTGCTCGAAGAATCGGCATCACAAAAATTTTCCTAAACTAATTTTCCCTCAAAAGTAGTTTAGGGTTAAATATCTCAACTAACTCATTTTAATTTTTCACACATTCGACTTTTCTCTTGACTTTCGTCTTTTCTTTATCGTATATTTACGATGAACGATTTAGGAAATTATATGGCAACACCCAAAATAGAAGAATTTACAAACGAGGAAATATTCCTTGCGGATATCGCCAAAGCGCTTTCGCATCCCGCAAGAATTAAAATAATGAAACTACTTTCTGAAATGAACGCATGCGTGTGCGGTGAGATCGTGAATCTTCTTCCGCTAGCGCAGGCTACAGTCTCTCAGCATCTTAAAGAATTAAAACGTGTTGAACTTATTCAAGGCGATATTGACGGACCCAAAGTTTGTTATTGCGTAAATGTCAATACTCTTCAAAAAATCACAAAAGATTTTCAAAACTATTTTAACAATCTCAATAAAGGAGAAAAAATATCATGCAAACCGAAAATGAAATAAAAGAAGTTGTAAAAGAGAAATATGGCGAAATTGCAAGACAGTCTGGCTCATGCTGCGGACCAACTTCCTGCTGCGGTACTTCCGATAATAAAATTATTGGCTATACAGTAATGCAGGATGAATATGATCATCTCGAAGGTTACATCGCCGAGGCTGATCTTGGATTAGGCTGCGGACTTCCAACTCAATTTGCAGCTATCAAAAAAGGCGATGTAGTTGTTGACCTTGGCAGCGGCGCCGGAAACGATGTTTTTGTTGCGCGCGCTATTACCGGTGATGAAGGAAAAGTTATCGGAATAGATATGACCAAAGAAATGATTGACAAAGCGAACGCAAATAATGCAAAGCTTGGTTACAAAAATGTTGAATTCCATTTAGGCGAAATTGAAGCGATGCCGCTTGAAGATTCCATCGCCGATGTGGTGGTTAGCAACTGTGTTTTAAATCTAGTACCGAGCAAACAAAAAGCTTTTGCAGAGATTTACAGAATTCTAAAATCAGGTGGACATTTCTGTATTTCTGATATTGTGATTAAAGGAGAGTTGCATGAGAATCTGAAAAAATCCGCGATGATGTATGCGGGCTGTGTCGCCGGCGCTATTCAACAAGCTGATTACTTGAACATCATTTCTTCCACCGGATTTACTAAAGTTGAAATTAAAAAAACAAAAGTAATAGATCTTCCGGATGAAATATTAAGAGAATATTTATCGGAAACAGAATTAACCGGGTACCGCCAAAGCGGTGTAGGCATTTTCAGCATTACCGTAACTGCGAATAAAAACTAAAAGTATTAGGATGCAGATTGCTATGATTTAGCTGGTGATCTGCATTCATCTCAATAACGAAAGTGAAAAGATGAAAAAACGAATTCTCATTCTCTGCACAGGCAACTCATGCCGCAGCCAAATAGCGGAAGGATTTCTAAAATCATTTGATAATGAGTTGGAAGTTTATTCCGCGGGAACAAATCCATCAAAACAAGTTCATCCTAAAGCGGTACAAGTGATGAGTGAAGTTGGAATTGATCTGAGCAAAAATTATCCGAAGAAAGTTGACCAATTCATAAATGATTCTTTTGATTATGTAATTACTGTATGCGGCAACGCAAAAGAAACTTGTCCGGTATTTATTGGAAAAGTTGGAAAGCAACTACATATAGGTTTTGAAGACCCGGCAGAAGCAACGGGAAAAGAAGAAGAAATACTCTCAGCATTTAGAAAAATAAGAGATGAGATAAAAAAAGAATTCTACAGTTTCTATCTGCAAGCTAAAAAAGTGAAAATAGAAGTTCAGCATTTTGAAGGGTGTCCAAACTCTGAGGAGTTGATTGCAAGGGTTAAGGCAGCAATGGTAAAATTTAGTAAACGAATTGAATACAAAGAAATACTTGTAGAGACTCAAGAAGAAGCTGAGCGGGTAAAATTTCGTGGTTCACCGACGGTATTGATCAACAGAACCGATTTAGAAAATATGCCGGAACCAACTAAAGCTAATCTTGCTTGCCGGTATTATAAAAATGGGTTGCCGTCCATTGACCAAATAAAAAAATTCATTACAGACCAATTTTAAAAAGAGGAGTAAAGATGAGTTCGCTTACAAAAAAACTTTCATTCCTTGATCGCTATTTAACGTTGTGGATATTTCTCACAATGTTCATCGGAGTTTTTTCCGGTTATCTCTTTCCTGGAATAGTCGGATTCTGGAATTCATTTCAATCTGGAACGACCAACATTCTAATTGCCGTAGGATTGATTTTAATGATGTATCCTCCACTTGCAAAAGTTAAATATGAAGAGCTTGGAGATGTATTCAAAAACGTAAAAATTCTTTCTCTTTCGCTTGTTCAGAATTGGATCATCGGGCCAATACTGATGTTCTTTCTTGCGATAATATTTTTACAAGACTACCCGCATTATATGACTGGCTTAATTCTCATCGGATTAGCACGTTGCATTGCAATGGTCATCGTTTGGAATGAACTTGCTAAAGGTGATACCGAATATGCCGCCGGATTGGTTGCGTTCAACTCAATTTTTCAAGTCCTCTTCTTTTCAATTTATGCGTATGTTTTCCTAACCGTTCTTCCCAACTGGCTTGGATTGCAGTCTTTCAAAGTTGATATCACCATCGGACAGATTGCAGAAAGCGTTTTCATTTATCTCGGAATTCCTTTTTTAGCCGGAATAATTACCCGCTTCACTTTGATCAAACTGAAAAACAAAGAGTGGTATCAGACAAAGTTTATTCCGAAGATTTCTCCAATCACTTTGGTTGCACTACTTTTTACGATCATAGTTATGTTCTCGCTTAAAGGAGAATATATAGTAAAGATTCCGCTTGATGTTGCACGGATTGCAATTCCGCTTCTGATCTACTTTGTAATAATGTTTCTCGTCTCATTTTATATGGGGAAAAAGATTGGCGCTGATTACTCAAAGACAGCAACGCTTTCATTTACTGCAGCTAGTAACAATTTTGAGTTAGCAATTGCCGTGGCGGTTGCAGTCTTCGGAATAAATAGCGGTGAGGCATTTGCCGCAGTTATTGGTCCTCTTGTAGAAGTACCGGTATTAATTGGATTGGTAAATGTTTCGTTGTGGTTTCAGAAAAAGTATTTCAAGAATGTTGAAGAAGGAACAGTTAAAGCTCCTGATGTTTGCCCGTAATAATTGGTATTAAAATGAATTATCTATCGAATAAATTGAACAAAGAAATATCCAAATTCCTAATTCCGGTGTTGTTATTCCCTTTATGGCTTTTACTCTATCTGAATTTAGAAAAAATTACTGACTTATTAATATTTTCTTTGATTGGTCTTACACCTAAAACACATTTAACCGATGCAATTTGGTTTTTTGTTTTTGAAGTCCCGAAAGTTTTGCTTCTTCTTACACTAATTGTATTTGTAGTTGGAATTATCCGAAGCTATTTTTCTCCGGAGAGGACAAGAAAAATGCTTGGCGGTAAAAAACTTTTTACGGGAAATGTAATGGCAAGTTTACTTGGAATTGTAACTCCTTTCTGCTCGTGTTCTGCAATTCCTCTTTTTCTTGGATTTATAGAAAGCGGCGTTCCGCTCGGAGTAACATTTTCTTTTCTGATTGCCGCCCCGATGATAAACGAAGTGGCACTTGTTCTTCTTTTTGGTTTGTTCGGATGGAAGACAGTTCTCTTATATATGTCAACCGGATTACTAATTGCAATAATCTCCGGTTACATAATCGGAAGATTAAAATTAGAAAGATTTGTTGAACCATGGGTATATGAAGTTAAAGCCGGACACCTTGATATAGAAGAAGAAAAAATTGCTTTCACACGAAGAATTACCGCCGGTATTGACGCGGTAAAAGAAATTGTTAGCAAAGTTTGGATATACATTTTAATCGGTATCGCTGTCGGGGCGGGAATACACGGATATGTGCCGGAAAATTTTATGGCTGGATTGATGGGCAAGAGCGCGTGGTGGTCTGTTCCGGCTGCTGTCTTACTTGGTGTGCCTATGTATTCGAATGCTGCGGGAATAATACCGATTGTTCAAGCATTGCTTGAAAAAGGAGCGTCGCTTGGAACAGTTTTGGCATTTATGATGGCTGTAATCGGTTTATCACTTCCCGAAACAATCATTCTTAGAAAGGTTTTGAAACTACGATTGATTTTTACCTTTGTCGGAATTGTAGCGGTAGGAATTATTATTGTCGGGTATATATTCAATTTTATTTACTAAAGGAGAAAAATAAATGGTTTCAGTAAAAATCCTTGGCACCGGATGTAAGAAGTGCCAAACGCTTGAGGCAAAAGTTAGAGAATTAGTCGCTTCAAATAGTATAGATGCGGTTGTTGAAAAAGTAACCGACCTTCAAGAAATTGTTGGCTACGGTATAATGATGACTCCGGGTTTAGTAATAAACGAAAAGGTAAAAAGTTATGGCATCATTCCGAAAGATGAACAAATTACAAATTGGTTGAAGGGAAATTAAAATGCATAACTTAAAAATATCAAACTTATTGGTTGTAATGTTTTTATTGGTAGGACTAACCTTTGGTCAAACAAAACCGAAAGTAACATTTATAGAACTTGGCTCGGTAAACTGTATCCCGTGCAAACAAATGCAGCCGGTTATGAAAGCGATTTCAGCAAAGTATGGAGAACAAGTAAAAGTTACTTTTTATGATGTCTGGACGCCTGAACAAAAACCATTTGCACAAAAATATGGGATCAAACTAATTCCAACCCAAGTTTTTCTTGATGAAAAAGGAAAAGAGTTTTTCCGTCACGAGGGATTTTATCCGGAAAAGGAAATAGATAAACTTCTGCAAGGAAAAGGGATAAAACCGATTAGTAAGAAGGGATAATATGATTGACGGCATTTTCAATTCGCTATATGAAGCAATGAACGGCGCTGTCTGGCTGTCAGTTGTTGCTTCATTCGCGTGGGGAATATTATCAATACTTCTATCGCCATGTCATTTATCAAGTATCCCTCTTGTTGTTGGCTTCATCAGCTCACAAGGAAAAATTTCCATGCGAAGAACATTTTATATCTCACTTATTTTCTCTTTGGGAATATTAATTACAATTGCTCTGATTGGAATTATCACCGCGTCGCTCGGAAGATTGATGGGAGATATTGGAGGTATCGGGAATTATCTTGTCGCCGGAATTTTTTTTCTTGTTGGACTTTATCTTCTTGATATTATTAAACTTGATTGGAACAGAGGATTAAAGCAGACAAAAGCAAAAGGCTTATGGGCTGCATTAGTTCTTGGTTTACTTTTCGGATTAGCGTTAGGACCATGTACATTTGCGTATATGGCTCCGGTGCTCGGAATTGTATTCCAAACCGCTCAAACAAATTATGTGCTTGCAATGATATTTCTTTTAGCATTTGGAATCGGTCATTGTTCAGTGATTGTTGGTGCAGGTACCTTGACCGGAAAAGTTCAGAAATATTTGAATTGGAGCGAAGAGTCTAAAACAATTTTATGGATAAAAAGAGTTTGCGGAGTTCTGGTTATCTTTGGTGGGATTTATTTAATCATTAATCAAACTTGATTTTTCTACCTAAAATGGAAACTAATTTTCAAAACGAAATTCTTCATTCTCTTGCCGAAGGTGTTTTTTCTGTTGATGAAGAATTTAGAATTAAATTCTTTAACGATGCGGCTGAAAGAATTACCGGATTAAATCGCAATGACGTGATCGGGAAATATTGTAAGAATGTTTTCAAATCAAAATACTGCGATAACCGGTGTCCTATCGTTCGGGTTTTAGAATCCGGGAAGACGATCTATGATTTTGATTCTAAGATTCAATGCAAAGATCAAACCAAAGACATAAGGTTAAATGCCGTTCTCCTAAAAAACGATTCTACAAAAATCGTGGGCGGCGTTATCACCTTTAGAGAAATCGAGCAACAGCAAAATGTTGAAAAATATCTTATAAAAAACACTCACTTCTATGGGATCGTGGGTTTTAGCAGGGAAATGGAGGACATTTTTGATCTGATCCTTGAAATTTCAAGTTGCAATGCAAGCGCCCTTATTACCGGAGAAACGGGAACCGGAAAGGAATTGATCGCCGACGCAATTCAAGCAACCAGCCTCCGAAAAGATAAACCTTACGTAAAGGTGAATTGCGCAGTCTTACCTCCCAATCTTTTGGCGAGCGAACTTTTTGGACATGTAAAAGGAGCCTTTACCGATGCTTTAAAAGATAGAATCGGTAGATTTGAACTTGCAAATAACGGAACCATCTTTTTAGATGAGATTGGTGAAATGCCACCTCAAATGCAGATGCAGTTACTTCGGGTTATCCAAGACGGCACTTTTGAGAAAGTTGGTGAATCGATTACCCGCAAAGTTGATGTAAGGATTATTGCGGCAACAAATGTGAATATCGAAAAAGCTATTAAAGAAGGAAAGTTTAGAGAAGATCTTTTTTTTCGGTTAAATGTGATTCCTATTCATTTACCTCCTCTTCAAAATCGGAGAGAAGATATTTTATTCCTTGCAAATCACTTCTTAAAAAAGTTTTCACTGATCTATCAAAAAGAGATACCAGAAATGAATGACGAAGTGATTGACTCCCTTTCAAACTATACTTGGCCTGGAAACGTTAGGGAATTGGAAAATGCAATAGAATATGCTTTTGTAAGATCAAGAGCCGGAATACCAATTGATGTTTGTAAACTTCCAAAAGCAATTAAATCAGATAAACCTTGTTTCGAAAAAGTTAAAAAAATAAGCAGACAAAAATTGCAAGCAAGCGAAATAGTCAAAATTCTTGAGAAGCATAAATGGAACAGAAGCAAAGCGGCTGAGGAATTAGAAATTAACAGGTCTACTCTCTGGAGGTACCTGAAAACATTTGGAATTGAAGGATAAACCGTTGCGTCGCAACAAAATGTTGCAACAGTCCTTTATCTTTTGAAACATTCCCCAAATTAAAACCCCTAAAAAGCCCTTTCCTTCATAAAATATTTCTGGCATTTCAATTGAGTTGAAGAAGCATTATGGAAGAAATGCTTGCAAATCAATATTTCATGATGCGGAAATATAATCTTGCCGCAAAAGAATTAGAGCTGTCTATTCAATTAACGCAGAACAAAAGATTAACCAAAAAGTTAATTATTTGTTATACGCAGATCAATAAACCACGAGAAGCGCTTGATCTATTCTTATCCTTAATTTCCACCGACATTGAAGTTATAACCGATACGAATCCTCAAGCCGACGATTGTCCGTGTCCTGGGCTTATCGCCAATATTGAAAACGATGTTGTTACTTATGAAAATGAGTTTACTAAATTTTATGTGCTGGGGTTATTGTTGCTGTATTGCAATATTAATGAATCTCTAAAATATTTTGAAATAGCGAGACAAAAGAATCCTTCCGAGCCTAAAATTGACTTGATTATAGAAAATCTAAAGAAGAACCTATTCCAAACAATAAATAAATCCCAACAAAAGGAGTTAATATGAAAGAGAACCTTACGAGAAAAGATTTCTTGGTAAATGCTTCCAAAGCTGCAATTGGAGCTACAGCAATTGCAAGTTTAGCAAGTTTAGCCACAACAGCTACAGCCGGTACTAAAGTAACCGCCTGGCCAATGACTTATCAAACCCTTGACCCTGAAGATATAAGATTAAGAGCCCATCATTTGTATTGGTCTGACAAAGATTGCTGTTCCGGAGTTTTTGGTGCGTTTACTCAGGCTTTAACGGAAAAACTGCCTGACCCGTGGGGCGGGATTCCGATGGAAGTTATGTTGTTCGGCCGTGGCGGCGGTAACGGATGGGGAACGCTTTGCGGTACAGTTAATGGCGCAGCGGCAATCATTAGTCTTGTGGTTAATAAAGCTGACTCAGGTAAATTAATAAATGAAATCTGGGGTTGGGCTTCAGCAGAAAAATTACCGTCTGATGCTGCCAATCAAGCTTCAATTGATGGAAAATATGTTGACGCAAAATATGTGGGTGCGCTTCCCCAAAACATAAGCGGCAGTGTTATCTGCCATGCTTCAGTTACCCAATGGTGCATTACTGCAAAGAAAAAAGTCGGAGACATTGAAAGAAAAGAAAGATGCGCTCGCTTGGCAGGTGACCTTGCCGCAAAAACAGCAGAAATTCTTAACGCATATTTTGCACAGACATTTGTTTCTACTTTTGTAACTAGTGCTACAGTTGCTCAATGCCAAACTTGCCACGGAACAACATTATTGAATAATGTAATGACACAGATGAATTGTACACCGTGTCATGGTACCCCGCATGGAGCCAGTGAAGTTGTTGAACAAATCTCTACTACTCCAAAAGAATACCATCTCGTGCAAAATTATCCAAATCCTTTTAATCCAAGTACAACCATCCGTTTCTCAATTCCGCAACCGGAGAAAGTCTATCTTGCGGTTTATGATATTCAAGGGACTTTAGTTAAAACATTGGTAAACCATGAAGCCTACAACGCAGGCTCATTCCAAACTTCATGGGATACTGTAAACGAACTAGGTAATAAAGTAACGAGCGGAATTTATTTTGTTCGAATTCAAGCCGGAAATTATGTACAATCAATAAAAATGAATCTAATAAAATAATTTTCATTTATTATTGGTCCTCTATGTACGAAGCCGCCATCTGGCGGCTTTTTTTATTGGGTTTTAGCTGATGGCCGTTTGTCGCTTTAAAGGTTGCTTTCGAATTTTAGAATTCTTTTTTTTTCTACTTTTTACTTTCCACTTTCCACTGTTTCTACAACGGTTTATTCAAAACTGTAAAAGAAGTTCTGTGCTTTTCCCACTTTTTAAGAAATGAATGATACTTCTCTTGTGTTTGCTTATTGATTTTGTCCCAAAGATTAATTACCTCTTTTTTATCTTCCGATAAATCATAAAGTTCGTGTCGCTCAATATTATCTTTTTTCGAATAGACATATTTATAATTTTCATATACTATTGATTTTGTATCGAGCATATCAAGTCCAACTGAAGGAATTTCTTCATTTGATCCAAGGTTAAACAATGATTGTCCCGAAGGTTTTAAATTCAATTTGGAGTTATCGAGCAATCCAAACAAATCTAAAATCGTGGGAAAGATCGAAAGATGCGAAGTATTTGTTTTTGATACTTCTGCTAAAATATTTCTCTTCTCAACCGGGAAACTCGGCGGAAGATAAATCCAGAACGGCACGGCAATATCTTCGTTGTACAAAGTTTGTAAATGTCCGCTGTGGTTATGCTCAGAGAAACCTTCGCCGTGATCCGAAGTAAAAATGATTATCGTCGAATCAAGAAGATTTTTCTTCTCCAACACTTTAAAGTAATTACGCAATACAAAGTCCTGTTCATAGATCGTATTGTCATAAGCATTTAGAGAAGTTGGCGGGCACGGTCTATATTTTATAAATTCCTTGCGCGAAGATTTATACGGATAATGGGTATTGTTGAATTGAATCACTCCAAAAAATTTTTTCTTGCCGATCGTATTTAAATAATCAGCAACATCGGGAATCAAATCATGATCGTTAATTCCTCTATCGTTAAACATCTGTTTGCCCGAGTTTTCCTGGCAGATAAAATTATCAAGAGATGTGTTAAAGACTAGATCAATGTTATCCGTCTGCATCGATTGTGAAGAAAAAAAGAAAGTGGAGGCATCTGTCCATGATTTAATATAATCATAAATGTATGGTTGATTTAACTTTTCGATAGTATAATTTCCGGAAAGAATGATCGGTACCGAGAACTGCGTTGAAACGGAATTTGAAAAATGATTGGGAAAAGGAATAACTTTCGCCACTCGTATCAAGCTGTCAATAAAGGGGGAAGTCTCTTTGTCGTATCCGTTGTAATGAAGATCATTCCGCTTTACACTCTCGCTTATAAAAAGCAGAACATTATATTTCGCCGGAATTTTTTCCCGTTCTTTAATTTCATATTTCCTCTGTACGTATCCATTCTGGATCAAAAACTTGCCGCCGAAAAATCGTTCTTGCAAAACATACTTAAACGAAAAGATTGTATTCGGTGTAAATGAGTAACTCGCCGGTTGAAATCTTACATTGTTATTAAAAAACAACGTCATCAAAAGAAAAAAAGAGGCAATTGTTATTCCTTTTTTGCGGGAAATAAATTGAATTTCCTTCAGTGAAAAAGATGCAGCATAAAAATGAATTGAAGCAAGCGCAAGATAGATCAGCGCATAAACCTTCCGCAAACTTTCTATCGTTAAAGTCAGCGCATCGTGAGAATGATCGAATAAATAATTGATTGAGTAATTGTTCGGCAAAACTCCGAAGTAGAAATAATGTCCGTAAACCAAAAGCTGAAGTGAGGTAATAAAAAAAACGAAAAAGAGAACAACATATTTGCGGGATTTTTTTATAAACGATATCAACCACAAAAGAAAAGTATAGAGAAGCGCTTCATAGACAAATGAGAGTGAATAATTTATAAATCCGGTAGTGTTAAGAATTTTTAAATACTCGAAACGGATGATGAAATCCATTAGAAAAACAATGGATGGGAAAAGGAGAATTGTAAGAAATGTTTTCCCGCCCGCTTTTAGATTAGTAAAGTTGATCAAAATTGTCTCAAAACTATTGATGAATTATTTAGAACTGTATTAAAATTGAAAATCTGAAATCGGAGGAAGAGTTATTAACCTCATTTGAATTTCGGAATCAAAAATAAGAGAGAATTGAGATAAAACAAAAGAAATGCCAATCGTCATTGGTAAGCAGACAATAACTTGTATCGCAGATTAATAATCTGCGATACGGAAATACTATTTTACTCTGAGTAGATGAATCTTACCACTTCGCCGCATCAAACCAGTAACTTACTTTTACAAGAAAGATATTGTTTGGCGGAGCTTCCATTAGAGAGGAAAAATCTTTATTTAGCCGAAGCGTTCCGGGATTACGGAAATCTTGTTTGTCGTGCGT
Organism: Ignavibacteriaceae bacterium; assembly: GCA_023229425.1. GTDB lineage: Bacteria > Bacteroidota > Ignavibacteria > Ignavibacteriales > Ignavibacteriaceae > UBA1563. The sequence continues at coordinate 162,613 of JALNZG010000007.1, read as the reverse complement.
CCATACAAAATATAACGTGGAGCCGGGATTAAATTCCCACCGCAAAACCATATTCGCTTTAAAGGATTTATAATTGAAATTCGGATTATCAATTATGTATCCGCCGGGAAAACCAATCCAATCATAGTTACCAGCATTTAGATCAGACGGGACAATTGAATATAAATTATTTTCGGAAAGATAATTTATCGATGATCCACCTTTCCCATACACTTCATAATCCATTGATCCGGCTTTTTTCAATTGCTTAAATGTATCATACTTTCCCGTTGAAAATAAAGGTTGAACAAAGAGTTGCAAACTTAGGACCGGTGTAAATGTCCAGTTAACGCGAATATTTGCTGAAACGGTTTTCTGTGTCATCTCCGCAAAAATGTACCGGTTTCCATACGTTGGCGTAAAAAGTGGGTCATCAATTTTTGTTACCCATTGCAGCTTTTCCAAATAGTACGAAACATTTGGTCCGATGGAAAAAATAAGATTAGACCCGACTTTCAGTTCAGCAGAAATTCCTACACTGTAATTGATGCTGCCAAGTTCATCTCCGTTTACGCTAAAATAAGTATTACCGGTAATCGCTTTCCGGCTATCGGTATAGTTTGAAAGATAGAGGGAGTATCCCGATGGAGAAATTGAACTTGGACCGCCTCTTGTTAAACCGGCAGAAAAAGTCTGTGGGAAATAAAAAGCTTCAAACTGGAATCCGTAATAATTTTCAAGCTCAAGATTTACGAAACCTCCGTAGCCGTCGCCGTCTTTTTTCCCTTCAAAATTGAAATTCTTAAAAGCAAAAGTATAAAGAGATTTAGTTCTAAAAATTCCATCAGTCTCAAACCATCGGTAACCGAGTACAAGATGTCCGTTAATAGCATTTGACTTCCATTGAAAACCGAAGTCATTAAACTCAAATCCCGGAGTGATATAACCGAATGCCGTGTTCAGATAAAAATTTCCTTTTTGTTTGTTCAACATAACTCTTCCCATAGAACCGGTAAGTGAACTTCTGCTGCTGTCAATTCTTGCATACGATGCATCGGGTCTCTGATAATAACGGTAAGGCATTTGTTGCAATTTCAGTATTGCATCTGTTGAACCGGATACAAACGAACCGCTGAGAGATCCGTTGAGAGCATATTCTTTATCTTCATCCAACATTGTCCAACCGTCAACTCCGCCGGCAAAACTATTTTTTGTTAAAGAAGCGTTTAGGTTGGCATCATGCAAATCACGATTCACGGAAGTGAAAATAAAGCCAAGTCCTTGATTTCCGCTGTTGAATTCTTTCAACCCTCTCATAGCTGAATAACTTGTAAGTGGTTCAACTTCTTGTTGCGAAAGATTTCCATTGTCATTTATTCGAGCGGTCATCCGTTGAGTAATTGCGGTTAATCCGTAGAAAGAAAAATTTGAAGCGGGTTTGCCTGTTATTTTTGCAGCGCCAAGAATTCGTGTTTCATTCGGTTGATCAATATATCCGCTTGCATCAGGATAATATTGCGGAGAGCGACCAATCCTTCGTGAATAAACAAAATTTGGCGAACCAAAATTAAAATTCCAATTGTTATTCAACCCACCACTTCCAAAATTCAGAAGGTTACTTCCCTCAATAAAAAACGGTCTTTTTTCTTCAAAATAAGTTTCAAATGCAGAAAGATTTACAACGGCGGGATCAACTTCCACCTGACCGAAATCAGGGTTGATCGTTGCATCAAGCGAAAGGTTACTGCTCAAACCGAGCTTTACATCTCCACCAAACGTAGTTTTATATTTATTGTTTTTATAAAATGGGTCGGAAGGATCATGTGCCAGAGACTGAGCTTTTTGCACAATGTAGGGAAGCACTTCAATACGTGGTCTGTCTTTTATTCCGTTTAGTCCTTCAAGATCGGCAAAGTGAGAAACGGATCCGCTCTCCTTTTTAGGAACCATAACAATGTACGATTCTTCCTTTCGTCTCTCAATTTGTCTGAGAAAATTAATTCCCCATTTCATAGAATCTGATGCGTTGAAACGAAGCTGAGAAAAAGGGATTCTCATTTCAGCGCTCCAGCCGTCATTATCAATTGAAGCGGCGTAATCCCAGATGCCGTTCCACGAATTATCACTCCAGCTATCATTATACAACGTACCGTCAGAAATAGCTCCTAAAGGATTAATCTCAAAAAAATATCCGGTTTGTTTATCATAATATGGATCAATACCTACGGTAAATAAATCCGAACTGGGAATGTTATCTCTTCTTCCCAACAAGCCTATAATTGAATCGGGATGAGCATCGTACATTTTTGCGCAGAAATAAATTGCATCATCATCATAAAAAACCCACACATCTGTCTTCTCTGATGCAGGCTGACCTTCGTTCGGATTTTTCTGAATAAATCTGTTAACTGAAGCTGGAGATTGATATGCACTTTCTATCAGTTTGCCATCAATGGAAAGTTTTGATGTTAATTTTATTGCTTTGACTTTTATTGATTGAGATAGTGTATCAACCTTCCCGGCAAATGCAATAAAGAAGAAACCGAAAAGAAATATGATCGTAAGGATTTTTTTCATGTGATTCCGAAAGAGTCGTTAAAAAATTATTTTTGCACACAAATTAATTTGTCCCACTTCCTTTAGACCATTTTATTAGATAAAGGTTGTATGATTAGGGATTACCGGTTAATAAAGTTGATGAGAATATTTTGAATCTTGGTAATCATCTAATCCACTTTTTTTAATGTTAAATATTTGTCACCAATTTTTATATCATGTTTTTCATGATCCATCTCATCCTCAAGTGAGGGACTTACATTATAAAGGATTAGTGTATCCTTCGATTTTTCCCAATACAATAATAAATGATCTTTTACTTTCCTCCTCCCGGGTTCCGTAATTATTTCATTCAGTGAAACACAATCAAAGTCACGGGGGACAAAGACGCCGACAACCGGAACTCTATATTCATTAAAATTATTAAGACCTTTAACGCCACCATCTGAAGTAAAAGTTATCTTTAAGGAAGAATCCTCTGCTGCAACATAATTGCCTGTAAAAAATTTGTCGTTGATAAAATAATCAATTCCGTTTTCGACATGGTATTTGTCATCTAACGAAGCAAGGAAGTAGGTTTTATCCTCCCTTTTAATAACTAACACCGTTTTATCGTTAATTACTGTCAGGGTTAAGACAAATTCTATTTTATTAGTTCCAGGATAAGGGACTTCAATTGTGTCTCGATTTATGACTTTAAATAGTTGATGAACCCCTTCATAAAAGCTTCCTATTAAAATACTCTCACTATTTTCGTAAAAATAGACATGCGTAACAAGGGCAAGAAGAGAATGTAATTCGTTTGGAGTCTTACCATTCATTAGTCCTTCATAGAAATCACGTTGCAGCCATGTGTGATAAAACTCCGGATTCGGTTTTATTGATTCCTGCGGGAAGAAAGTGTCCGTTAATAAGAATAGAGTCACAAGTAAAAAACTAATTCTCTTCATATCCGCTCCAAGTTTAATCCATTTTGTAAATCGAAAATGATTTTCCAGAGAGAACAACCGAGAAAGGATTGTTGTTCGTCTCAATTTTTTCCTTCGCTAGCAAATCATAAAGCTGTTGAACTTTTATCTCAATGGAAAACTTTTGTTCTTTTTCGTTTAGGTTGAAAAGGATGAGCAGCTTTTCATTTTCAAATAAACGTGTGAACGCAAAAATATTTTTCTCGTCGTTCTGCAGAACAAAGTTTACGTCTCCCAATCGGAGAGCTTTCGAATCATTATGAACCTTCGTCATCTTTTTGTAGAAATCCAGAAGATTGTTATTCACTTCAACCCTATAGCTCCCAAATCCTGTTTGAAATCCCGAAGTTGAATCGATAACTTCATCATCATATTTCAGATCGCTCCACACCATTGGCTTGCGGTCATGCGGGTCATCGGCACCCCACATGCCGACTTCATCACCGTGGTAAATCATCGGTGCTCCACGATAGGTCATTTGAAATGCTGCAACAAGCTTTTGCAATTCGTATTCATCGGCATTTGGTTTACTCGGACTGTACTTTGGATTTTGCCCATTATTATCGCGGTCAAACTGGCGGTCGGGATTAACGATCATGGAAGCAAGTCTGTCAACGTCATGCGAATCCATCAAGTTCTGAAGCAAATATAAATTCTCTTGCGGGTAAGCTTTATCAATTTCTTCAAGCTTTTTAATGAATTCAGAAACCGGGATTTTCTTTTCTTTATTAATAAACAGATCACAAACCGCGTAAGCAAAATTGTAATTCATCAGTCCGTCAAAAACTCCGTTCTCTGAAATATATTCTTTGGAGATTTGCCAAAGTTCGCCAAGAATTATCGCTTGCGAATTAAGTGATTTCACTTCTTTATTCCAATCATGCCAGAATCCAATCGGAACTTCGTTTGCAACATCAAGCCTCCAACCGTCAATTCCGTCTTCCGGATTTCCATCGCCATTTGGGTCCATCCATCTTTTTGTCGCATCGAAAATATATTTTTTTACTGCGGGATATAAATCGGTTTCCGATCTGTTAAACTCGGGAAGTGATTTTGTTCCCCACCAGCCTTTATAATCAAACTCGTTCTTCTCCGTTTTCGGATCATCAAAACTTTTTACGCGGTACCAATCTTTATACTTTGAATGTTCCTGATTCTTTACAACGTTTTGAAACGCCCAAAATTGTTCTCCGGTATGATTAAATACTCCGTCAATGATGATGTGCATTCCGCGTGTATGGACTTCCTTTATCAATTGAAAAAATAATTTATCCGCCGAAGTTAACTTCCATGTTGATGGATCATCCGGAGTTTCTGATGCCATTAATTTTTTATCGCCCACCGGGTAAGAACCAAATGTATGATCTATATGATGATAAGAGGAACCGTCGTATTTGTGCATGGATACTGCTTCAAACATAGGATTCAAATAAATTGCACCAACTCCGAGTTCTTTCAAATAATCCAATTTATTTATAATACCTTGAATGTCACCTCCGTACCGGCGTGAAGTAAAACTGCCGTGTCCGCGATGCCCCGACTTCTTTTCCCATTCAGATTGAGCAAACCAGTTGGATGTCCATTTAGTTATTTCCCATCCATCGGGAATATTTTTTTGATTTACAAATACTTCTTCAGCAGTTGGGTCATTTGCAATGTCGCCGTTTGCAAATCGTTCGGGAAAGATTTGATACCAGACAATTCCCTTTGCCCAATCCGGGAATTTCTTTTGTGCGAAAGAATTTTCTGTTGAAGTAAATAAAAGAAAAGAGAATGAAAGGAGAAAAGTGGTCACAATTTTCTGTTTCATAAGTTTAATTCCTTTTTCATTTTTTCAAATGATTCTTCAATGCTGTGCGGTTTAAATCCAAACTCCGATTCTGCCTTAATGGTTATCAATCCCGATTTTAGCGGGCGCGGAGCCGGTTGATTTAATTCTTTAGTGATGATGGGCGTGATGAGCGATTTATCTAAATTGAAATAATCGGCGATGCGAAGCGTAAAATCATAACGCGAGAGAAATTCTCTTCCGCCGATGTGGTAAAGTCCAAATTTCTTCTTCTCAATAACGTTGCGGATTGCAGAAGCGAGATCGTCCAAAAATGTCGGGTTGTTAATTTGATCGGTAACGATGCGGATCGGTTTATTGTTTCTAATTGAATCAACGACCCAGCGGACATAATCGGCTCTACCGGTTTTGATAATTCCGTACAAAACATTGGTGCGTAAAAGAGTAAACTGCGTTCCGCCAATTTTTAATGCATTTTCGCTTGCAAGTTTTGTGCGCGCATAATAACCAAACGGATTCGGTGTATCAATTTCACTGTAAGGACCTTTCGTTCCATCAAAAACATAATCGGTTGAAATATGAATGATGTGGCAGTCAACAACGCGCGCCGCTTCCGTGATAAACTCCAATCCTTTCACATTTACTTTCCAGCAAAGTTCACGGTCGGTTTCAGCTTTGTCAACATTGGTGTATGCGGCTGTATTAATGATTACATCAGGATAAAAATTGAGAATGATATTTTTCACTTTATCGCGGTGAGTAAAATCAACTTGCTTGTAATCAATGCCGGAGAAAAATGGTTCGGGCTCGCTTGATGAAGCAAGGATTTCATAATTCCCGGTTTGGGCAAAAAGGTGAATTGACCGCTGCCCGAGCATTCCGTTCGCGCCAAAAATTAAAATTCTTTTTTTAAGAAAATCGTGAGAGAACATCGTTTTTTAAATCTTTCATTTTTTTTATTTCAGAATAAGACGCAATACACCCGCCGGCAATATTTGCAATGGTAAAAGCCTTTTCCATATTTTTGTCTTTAATATAGGAAGAAAAGAAAGCCGCGCCAAAAACATCTCCGCACCCGACTTTATTCTTCGTCTCAACTTCAATTGCCGGAATTGTTTTAGAAAACAGCTCATTATTTTTTAGTGTATACGACGATGCGCCGCGATCTCCTTTTGTAACCAGAATTATTTTTGCTCCAAGGGAGAGAAGCTCTTCGGCAATTTCCTTCTCTGTTTTTTTTTCACTTAATGTGAATATTTCATGTTCGTTCGCTTGAAGAATATCAACGGAGGTAATCCATTTATCAACTTCGGGGATTTTCCGGAAATCCCGGCGGTAATTATTATCAATACCACGTGCAAGTGAATGAATATCAATATAGATAGGTCCTTTATAATTTTTTCGTATACGCTGTAAATCTTTAACATTGATATCAAAACCGGTGATCATATTAATAAAAATTCCGTCAAATTTACTGAGCGCTTCAAATGGAACGGTGAGTTTATCGGTTATATTTTCGTACCGTTCGTGCCGCTCTTTTTTTTCAAATACGTTCAAATGAATTTTAGGAATTTTCTCCACGTATGAAAAATAATCGTGCTTAAATTCATCGTACACAAAAGAGAACAATTCGTAATTATCTTTTTGAATTGAAGTGCAGAGGTAAATTTCATCTTCGGCATCTTTAAGAAAATGAAATCCGGAAGCAGAATAAAAAATCCCACCTGGTTTTATTTCCTGTTCTTCGCCGTGAAATACGATATGGTCTTCCACCGTGTGCCCAATGATGAGGATTTTCATAACAAATCAATTTCAACAATGTAAAATGTAGGAAGGTTTTCATGCAAAACGGCATGAATTTTTTTCGCTTGATGCAAAACTCTGTAACGTGGCGAGTAAACCGAATCTTGCAAATACGTTTCAAAGTTTTCACTTGAACAGTGGAAGCTGATCTGCAATTTTGCGTCACCATTCTTTAGCAGATACTTGTTCGGTCCTATTTTTTCTATCTCAACTTCGTGATGCAAATGTAAATGAGAAACGATCTTGTGCTTCTTTCCGCCTAAAAATTCATCTTTAATTTTGATTTTCTTTTTCTCTTTAAGAAAATAAAATCCTCTTTTGCAGATTACGGGATCGGAAAGCCGAACGTAGGCAAAATGCTGGACAATTAGTATATCCTCTTCGTTATCCGTTTGCCATTCAATGATCTTCGGTTTTGTTAAATCTTCTTTAATATTAAAAAGTCCGTTAAAATCAGCAAGCTGAGTATTATCGATCGAAAAAGTATTATGCGAAAAAACCGAACGGAGCTTATTACGCAAATCTTTATCGGCATAAAAAGAATATGTACCCGAATCAACAAAAAATAATTTGTTTTTATAAAGCAGTTCGAAGGTAAACGTATCATTATGTCCCGGAGCGCCTGAGCCGGATCTACCTATTTCGGAAGCCCGGATGAACATATCCGTTTCTTTCGAGCGGAAGAAATAATGTCCGCCCTTTATTAATCCAAACGATGATGATCGTTCCGCACTGCTTTTCATAGATCGAAAACTTGTTGTTGCATCTGTTCCAAAAAGCAAAAGCAAATATTTTGACGCTGTTACTTCTGACGATTTTAATTTCTCATCATTAAAAAGATATGCGCCAACGCAAAGCAATTCCTCAATATATCGCGATTGATCAGATGAAGAAAAATCTAGAATAGGCGAAGTGAAAGCATCTCCAATGTTTGGAAGAGAAGTCTCGTCTCTGCTTTTCGAAATTGGTCTTTTGTACTGACTTAACGCAAAAAACATTTCATGTAAACGCCGGTTGTATTCATCAGAAACTTTTTTCCCTTTTCTTTCTAAAAAATATTTCGCAAGTAAAAACAATTCTGTATTAAACGGATGAAGCTGAACCGACTGCTCAAAACTTACGCCGTCTTCAAAAACTTGTTGGCGGATATCCTGCTCAAAATGAGAAGCGGTAAAATGGAAAAGCCTTTCCGCATACGCTGTGTTTTGAATAAACATACTTGCACACAAAAGTCCAAGATTTACAAGAACATCACCGTGGTCGCGAACTTCAGAATGTTCTATCGTATGCTCTAAGTAAAGTGTATGAAGCAAAACGGATTCTTGTATGCGAAGAAAACGTTGATCGTTTAGCCCGGGTGAATCAAGGAAGAAACCGAATCCAAAAATTATGTTGATTAAACGAATCGCGGCTTCCGGAGGATTAACCCACTGCACACCGGTGAAATTTGCTGTAGAAGAGATGAAATCGTCAACGAGTGAAAAATATTTTTCGAAATATTTTTCGTCATTCGTTAAGAGATATGCCATCCCAAGTGTAGAGAGTTGGTGCATTCTTCCCAATTCCCATGCTGCTTGCACATCAACTCCTTTGGGAAAATCTTCAACAGAAATATTCCAATATGGTTCGTTTGGAAAAGCAAACGAAGAAAAACAATCGAAATCCCAACGCACTTTTTCGTCCAACACTTTTTCTTCAATCCCGAAAAAAGTAAAACGGTGCATCAAAAAGTTTTCTGCATCATTGATAATATTGGCATCAATTAGATGATTTTCCAAGAATTGCCTTACAGCCTCTTTAATGCCTCCTGAAACAATAACTTGAAACGGAAAGGAATTTTTTAAGGTTAATCGTTGTTGTTGATTATACGCTGGAATCGGCGGAAGTTTTATTCGCTTCCCATTGCGTAATGCTGTTTCAACTTCACGGCGGAATATTTTCTTTTTAGTCCCCGCATTAAAAGCGAGAAATTTATTTATAAAGCTCATGTTTTAAAAGATCACATTACTGATAACTGGATAAATAGGAAACGAACAGAAAATGGAATTCCAAAAGCTGGTTTCCAAAATTTTTGTAAAATGCTTATTCGATTGAAATTACCATAGTTTAAAATAAAAATAATAATTAATTTTCTTTTAGTGCTGGTCAAAATTACTTTCTCAAATCGACAGACGGATTTACTATGAAAATTGGAATTACTTGCTACCCAACATACGGTGGCAGCGGAGTTATTGCTACGGAACTCGGCAAAGAACTTGCCTTAAAAGGGCACGAAGTGCATTTTGTTTCTTATGCGCTTCCTTTTCGGTTAACACATTTTGTTGAAAACATTTTTTTTCACGAAGTAGAAACCAGCACCTATCCTCTGTTTGAATTTTCGTTATATACGCTTGCGCTTGCAAGTAAAATGGTTGAAGTGATACGTTACGAAAACCTCGATTTGTTCCACGTCCATTACGCCATTCCCCACGCAACTAGCGCTTACCTGGCAAAACAAATTGTCAAAGAGAAAAGCGATATAAAAATAATTACAACATTGCATGGAACGGATATTTCGTTAGTCGGATTGGAACCCTCTTTTTCTCACTTGGTTAAATTCAGTATCGAGCAAAGTGACGGAGTAACCGCAGTCTCCCGATATTTGAAGGGGCAAACGTTAACTAATTATAAAATTGAAAAAGACATTTGCGTTATTCCCAATTTTGTAGATACTGAAACATTTTCTCCGCAAGCGCCGGGACAGTTAAAAAAACATTTAGCGCCTAACGGAGAAAAAATTCTCATTCACACTTCAAACTTTAGACCTGTGAAAAGAGTTTCGGACACAATAAAAATTTTGAATATCGTTGCAAAAGAACTTCCGTGCAAACTTGTGTTGATTGGCGATGGACCCGATCGTTCCGAGTGCGAGCGGTTGTGCCGTGAACTTGATTTGTGCGATAAGGTCATCTTTCTTGGTAAACAGGATGGGCTCGCGGAAATTCTTAATTGCGGCGATCTGTTTTTAATCCCGTCACAATCAGAGAGCTTTGGTTTGGCGGCTCTTGAAGCGATGTCTTGCGGCTTGCCCGTTATCAGCTCAAGTGTCGGCGGTTTGCCGGAATTAATGTCTCATAACGAAACCGGTTACATCGCAGAGTTCGGAGATGTTGAGCGTATGGCGAAATATGCAATTGAGCTTTTAACAAACGAAAAGAAGTATCAAACATTTTCTGCCAACGCACGGGCGCGGGCTGTGGAAAAATTTGATAAGTCAATCATCATTCCTCAATATGAACAATATTATAAAGAGATTTTGGGAAATTAATTTAGTCATTGGTCAACTGTCATTAGTCAATAATTTTATTTAGTATTGGAGATGGTTATTCAAATTACAGAATTTATTGGCTATGCTGCGTCAGTCTTAGTAGCCGTTTCGCTTATGATGAGCGGAATTGTAAAACTTAGAATTATCAATTTGATTGGCGCAGTGTTCTTTGCGATTTACGGATTACTAATAAACGCTTTACCTGTTGCTATCGTGAACGGGTTCATCTGTCTCATAGATATTTATTACTTGTACGATATTTTTAAAGTGAAGGAATATTTTAAAGTTTTGGAAGTGATGCACGATTCGGAATATCTCCATTACTTTATAAATTTTCACGAACGTGAAATTAAGAAGTATATGCCATCCTTTTCATTTAGAGGGAATGAAGATTCGATCGTTTTTTTCATTCTAAGAAATTCAATCCCGGCAGGATTAATTTGCGCTACAAAGCGAAACGATAACAGTCTTTTTGTTGAACTTGATTTCGTAATTCCCGGCTACAGAGATTTAAAGATCGGCAAGTATGTTTATCAAAATATTTTTACTAAAAAGAAGATCAAAAAGATTTACAGCAACCCCGGCAATGCGAAACATGATTCGTATTTACAGAAAATGGGATTTGTGAAAACAAGTTTCAACGAAAATCCCATCTTCTGTTTGGAAATTGAATAATATTTTGCTGTAAACTAAGCTTTTACAATTCTTTCGTTCACAATTCCGTTCTTAGCAAACGCGTTTCGTGTATCAACAATAAGCGGTGCGTAGGTGGCAATTAATTGATAATCATAATTAGAATGATCCGTACTGAGCAGCAACACATCATACTTTTGAATATTTTCTTTTGTCAGCTGAATTGATTCCATATCATACTCATATTTTCTTGTTTTAGGGAGTTTCGGCACATAAGGATCATTATAATCAACAATACAGCCGCGCTCTCTTAATATTTCAATTAACTTAAGCGAAGGCGATTCGCGCATATCGTCAATATCTTTTTTATAAGCTGCGCCGAGAATTAACACCCTCGATCCGTTAAGTGATTTCTTTTGCTGGTTCAATGCATCTGCTGTTTTTTCTATAACAAAATATGGCATAAAAGTATTTATTTCGCCGGCTAATTCAATGAACTTTGTATTGATGTCGTACTCCCTTGCTTTCCATGTTAAGTAGAAAGGATCAATCGGAATGCAATGCCCACCGAGACCGGGACCGGGATAAAACGCATGGAAACCGAATGGTTTTGTTTTTGCCGCCTCAATAACTTCCCAAACATCAATTCCCATTCTATCGAAAACTAACTTCAATTCATTCACTAAAGCGATATTGACCGAGCGATAAATGTTCTCCAACAGTTTTGTTGCTTCAGCAGCTTTAGGCGAAGAGACGGCAACCGTTTTTACGATTACTTGATTGTATAAAGCCTGTGAGACGGTTAAACAATTCGGTGTCATTCCTCCGATAACTTTTGGAATAGTGGCAGTGGAATAATTCGGATTATTCGGATCTTCTCTTTCCGGCGAGAAGGCTAAATAAAAATCTTCGCCAACTATTAATTTTTCTTTATTTGCTTGCGATTTTTCAAGTAAGGGAAGAAGAATTTCTTCTGTGGTTCCTGGATAGGTTGAAGATTCAAGTACAACGAGCTGTCCTTTTCTAAAATATTGAGCGATCGTTGTAGCAGAATTGACGATGAAACTCATATCCGGTTCGCGGTGTTCATCTAATGGAGTTGGTACGCAAATAATTATTGCATCAACTTGCGAAAGTTGTGAGAAATCCATTGTAGCTGAAAATTTCCCGGCAGCAACAGCCTCATTAATTCTTTCTGAAGCAATATGTTTTATGTATGATTTGCCTTCGGCAATAAATTTGGATTTCCTTTCGTCAAGGTCAAAGCCGACAACGCGAAATCCTTTTTTTGCAAATTCAAGCGCTAACGGTAACCCGACATATCCCAATCCGATGATGCCGACTACCGCTGTTTTGTTTTCAATTTTCGTTAAGAGTGCCAAATCAATTACCCTTCAATTATTTAAAAATTCTTGTGATTGAAAAATAAGAAAAGAAATCGGAAGTTTTGTGTGCGGATTTCCGCATCAAGTCCAAAAATCATTTAAGAGAATAAACCCACAACTCGTTAGTTTCATCGTTCACTAAAAAGAATTTATCGGCTGCGGCATTAATAGCAACACCTTCAAACTTTTGGATGGGTAAAGTAAATTTTTGTAAAACTCCGTTCTCTTTAGTCCATTTATAGAGAGCGCTGCTCTCATCGCTAAGAATAAAAAAGCATTTTTCTTTTGCGGAATAAGCCATATCGGAGAAATCGGCGGCAAAAGAAATTTCTCTTTGAGATTTTATGGTTAAGTCGGAATTCAACTCCATAAATTTTCCGGGCTCTTTTTCATTTAGAAGAAAAATCGTTTCATTTTCATTTTGAGCAACACCTTCCAGCCCGCTGTTTAATGGGCCCGGCAAAGAAATATATTTGCTTCGCAAAACATTTCCGTTTAAATCAATTTGCAAAAGTTCTCTTTTTCTTTCTTCAACAATCCAGAGTGATTTAGCAGAAGAATCGAGAACGATTCCTTCCAAATCCTCCCCGTTGTAACTTAGTGTTTTTAGAACAACCCCGGTACAATCAGTTTTATAAATTTTTTGATCGTTTCCGCTAACAATCCAAAGAACATTTTCTGCTTCGCCGTAGGCAATTCCCGAAGGTTCACCGAAAGAGAGTTTATACGTTCCGATGAGGCGCAATTGACTTGCCGATTTGCCTAAGTCTCCACCACATCCTAATAATGTTAGCGGAATTATCCATACAATACATGCGAACACTTTTGCATTTGGTATCATGTGCTGTTTATACCTTTTCTTCATCAAAGAAGAGGTTGATATTTTTTACTCCGCTTACATTTCGCAATTCTTCCACAAATCTATTCGCACTGCTTTTCTTTTTGAACGAAACGTAATATGCATATTCCGCCAGAGTAGAATCTTCTGTTGATTTAATATTGATTATATCATAACGGCTGCAAAAATTATCAAACACCGGGAGATACTCAGCGGCTTTTTCTTCATTTAAAGAAAAAGAAAACTGCAGCAAGTATTGTTCTTTCCGTAGTGTAAACAAATTTGTTTTTGAAAAAAGAAAAAGAATCGTACCGATAAATAGAGACCCGACAATTGCCAAACGGTGATATCCAACTCCCGCAGCCATCCCGATTGCCAATCCGAAAAAGATGTACACAATATCAAGTGTCTCCTTTATTGCCGTGCGAAAACGAATAATTGACATTGCACCAACCAAACCAAAAGCCCGAGCTAAATTATTCCCGATCACCATTAAAACTAGTGTCGTAATGAGCGAAAGAAAAATTATTGAATTCACAAAACTATCTGAATAACCGGGACCTTTATAACTAACCCGGTAAATAAACGTGATGAAAAAACTGCAAAGCAGACTTATCAAAATATTTATAATGATTTCCGAAATAGTTGGAGCAAAAACATTTATTGATTGGAGATTTTCTAACATATTTTCTTCCTTTAAAATGCTAACGAACTGCTGAAGTGCATTTGATTTTTATTTATATCAATACAATTGGTGTATTTAGAAATGGATATTCTTTGCAAACCATATTTTGTGATCATTCGCGGAATCCATGCAGGAAATGTTTGATGAAATTTAACTTCCAGAATGAAATAATTCGGAAAGGCAGCTCTTAAATTTCGTTCTTCAAATATATCCTTATACGCAGGATTTACTGATCCACGCAAATTTTTATCAAACGTAAGTCTCAGGTCGTATCCAAATTTTCCTACAAAGGCTTCTCTTTCATATACTACTAAACTTGACGGCACGAGTTGTTTGGAGAAATAGTGAAAAAGAAATTTTTTTGCTTCATCATAACCACCAATTCCATCCACCCTAGCCAGCACATATTCTTCAACGTTTTTAGAATGAAAAAGAGATTGTAAATCATTAAGGTAAAGTTTTGCGCGATCTTTGGAAATAAAGTTTTCATTTTTTCTTTTAATTTCTAAAAAAACAAGGCTATCTTCTTTAGGTTCATTATAAACCCGGATTCTATATTTGTTCCTTATTTTATATCCTTCATATTTTTCTATATAGCAAAGAAGATCAACCGTATCTAAATAGATACTTCGCACGGTGTAATCTTTGTTTGGACGTATTTCCGCATACGGATCATAATTCGTATAAATTAAAACTTCTGCGCGGATTTTCGGTAACAAGTTTTCCGGGACTAAATATTTATACTCTAATCTACTCGCCATTGGTTAATTTAAAATATAACTTGTTAAATAATCCCAAATTGAAATAGTTCCAAGTTTAATGGTTCCTTGAGTGATCATTCCCGGCAGAAGTTGTTTTTCCGAATTGTTAATCAAAATAGCAGCCACAATAACCTGTTCGTAGTTTAACATTTTCACTTCTTTTGAGAGTGAAAGAAGCCTTCCTTGAAAAGCTTCAGAATAATTCTCAAATCTAACTGAAATGGATTCCCCTTCCTTTAAAGTATTTCTGTACGCAATTTTTAAGGGGACATTCATTACTACTTTATCGAAATTAATTATGGACAAAATAGTATCAGGTGAGAATGAACGATTTACAATTCCGTCTATAGGAGAGACTACAATAAAATTTTTAGACCGCTTTTTTAACTCATCAAGTTCGTTTGATAATGCTGTCGCTTTCGACTCGAGCAGTTTTAATGTCTCCGGTTTTAAGCCACTGGTTATTGCTTCAAGCTGCGATTGGTAAATAGAGATTTCGATTTCAAGTTGTTTGATTTCCCAAAGATCGGTTTCGTAACTTTCTTGCGGAAGGAATCCCTTTTTGTATAATTGTTCATTGCGTTGGAAAGTATCTTTTTTTTGTCCGAGTTTTGCTCCTGCAAATTCCAATCGATTTTTTGCTTCGGTAATCAGTGGTTTTTTTTCTCCGGTTCTATTTGCTTCAAACTCCGCTTTAGCAACTGTCAAAGCTCCTTCAAGTTGAACGATTCTTTCTTCAACATCGCTTGAACGGATAATTCCGATAGAGTCTCCCGCCTTAATTTCTTTTTTATTCTTCATCCATTCAGCAAAAGAAAAAACCATCGATTCACCGCGTTGGAATTGGGTAACGCCAAATGCATTTGAAAATCCGGTTTCATAGTCCATCAAAGCAGATGTGAGCTGTCCGTCGGTTCCTTTAACAATTTGCCACTTCTGTAAGGGATGCACTTCTGCAAAAATGTTTAAAGAATGCGAGACTTTTATCCCGCTCATAAAAAGTGAAAAGACAACTACACAAAAAAGGACAACGCCAACAATTACTTTTCTCTCATTTTTTTTCTTCATTTTTATTCCGGACTTACTAAACTAATAACGTTAGTCATACTATAAATTTTTGAATTTCTCATTTTAAAAATATCATCTTCTTGGTTTGTAGAAAACCACCCACACGAAGTTGATAAAAATAGACACCGCTTGACCATTCGTAATTCCTGATTCCTAATTCGTAATTATAATTCCCCGCCGGTTTTTCTTCATTTACTAATATTGCAACTTCGTTTCCGAGGATGTCGTAAACTTTTAGACTAACTTTCCCGAACTCCGGGACCTGGTAGGTAATAATGGTGCTTGGATTAAAAGGATTAGGATAATTCTGGAATAACTCAAATGTTTTTGGTTTAAACTCTTCATTTTTAACATCTGAAAAAACATCATTTAATTTTCCTGGCGTCCCCTGATTAAGTGAAGCTTTCCAATTCTCCGCAAGCCTGTTATCTAGCGCCGGATTTATTAATGCAAGTGTTGCGCCTGATCCATTTGGCTCCACAGGCCAGGGTGATGCTGAACTAAAATTAACAGAATCGATGAATGTTCCGTTTTCATTATAAAGACGAACAGTTTCTTCAGTTGAAGAAAGTCCAAATGAAAAATTCCCGATCATATTTGTAACACTTGGAAAAATGGTTCGAAATTTTAAGCTGTCGTTTACCAGCACTAAATAACTTTCCGATCGCAAAGTAATTTCTGGTAAAAGAAATTCGTGTGTATCGTCATCATCCTTTAATTTCCAATGATTTAAAATTACATTTTCTTTTCCATTGTTATAAAGTTCGACCCAATCACCGCAATCGAAGGACGAAGATGATTTATAATTAATTTCGTTTACCACAACATTTTGATTTTGAATGTCATCTTTAACAAAAATGGCTTGTAACACTGAGTCACCGGTTAATGCAATATTTATTTCCGGATTAGTAGAAAAACCTTTCCAACCCGCAAAAACAAAACCCGGGTTTGGTTTTGCCGAAAGTTTTATCGGAACAGTCTTAAAATATTTTCCAGTAAAAGAAGTTTTAGCTATAGTGTAAGATTGTAAGCTGACTCTTCCACCCAAACTATCATTTACTGTCAGCGTCAAATTAGAAAGCCCGCCTAACTGAAATTTAGAAATGAGATGTAACCGCATATAAGCTTCCCGCAGCGAAATAAAAGTGCGAATCCGTGAGATGTTCGATGTCCAATTATATTGCATCGTATTTTTCCACTTTGTGGTGTGGCGGGTTATCTCCGGGGCAATTTCATCTTGAATTTTATTTAACAATAGTAAAGTTGAATCCGGTGAGAATGTTGTGTTCAACAAATGTGCAAAAGATTGTATAAAATCATTTTTAAATTCATTGTTCGTTAAAAGTTTTCGAAACATCAGAGTTGACCATGGCGGATTAGGCCATCCCGGTCCATTGGTAGCTGTTGCAAAATCAAGTGTGTTGAACTTGTAATCTTGCTGAGGGAAAATATATTCAGCTAATCCTACGCCATAATCGAGATCATAGGTAAGCCATTTCCACTTCCCCGTTTCAGTTCTTTCACGCCAGACTTTCATATTGTTGCCGGGCCAATCGGTGTTGTTAATATAAATTTCCGCTATCTGATAGTTCTTATAATTCTCAATTTCCATTTGTGATTGCACAAAATCATAATTTACTTTTGTATTAATGTCTTTTTGAGAGATGAAGTCATACAAAGTTGAGAGATGCTCATTTACATGAAACCCGGCTTCTGAATTCAGTTCCACGATGTCAACGTTAGTAAGATCAACACCATAAGTATTTGCAAGAAATTCTTCGTTTAATTTTTCTCTGAGCGTATGAATTCCCCAATATTCATTATTCAGATAAACAACGCAAAAACGTGTAGCCTGAACCCCGATGTCTAAATTTTGGAGCATCGTGTTCATATACCGATCACGCAGCAGCGTATAAGTAAAATCATTTCCTCCGTTACGCAAAACGATATTTTCAAAATTTTCATTCTTTTTCCCCGGAAAGAATTGATACTTCATTTTATTGAATCCATAGCTTCCGCGTAAATAAATAGCTAAAGATTTCTGATCAAACGCTCTGCTCCAGTTTCCAAAAACTTTCACTCCGGCATCAACACTCACTTTTTGTGAATCACCCGGTTCAAAAAATTCAAAATGAATCGGCTTCTCCCAATCCTGCCAAAAATTTGCGCCAAAGTAGGGATAACTACCGGGATTTGAACCCATCGCATAAATACCCGAATCATTATCCCAAAAATGTTTGGGATCTGTTGAGAGTGAAACCACCGGAAGTGTTGAAACATGATTTATTAAATATGTCGAGGTTGTAGTTGGACTTGTGACAACACCGGCTGCAAAAACTTTTGCACGCAGCGTAGTAGTT
Source organism: Ignavibacteriaceae bacterium (assembly GCA_023229425.1). Lineage (GTDB taxonomy): Bacteria > Bacteroidota > Ignavibacteria > Ignavibacteriales > Ignavibacteriaceae > UBA1563. The sequence goes on along the minus strand of JALNZG010000007.1, from coordinate 144,481 downwards.
TTTGAAAGTGTAATTGCTCCGATGTATTTAGAGCTGGTCGTTACAGGGTCTGAACCATCTGTGGTGTAATAAATTGTCCCGCCGGTCAGAGTTGAGGTAATAGCAACAGATAATGCGTTGTAATAAAATCCCGCCGATCTTGAAAATTGAGGAGGTTCGGCAACTTGAGAAACACCAATTGAACTATTTAATGTTTTGGGAGTTGGTATTTGAAAATAGAGCCAACTTGTTCCCCCATCAGGTTTCCTGCCGAACGAGAGTCCTGTCGGAATAAATCCAAAGGAAACTTCATCTAATTTACCACCGGATGAATCAGTTAAATAGAGAGTTTCTCCATCTGCATCAAGTTTAAAATTTGTGTGGAGATAAGAAGATGGAAGACTGAGTAGTGGTGAAAGTCCACGCGGATTAACCACCGGAGTTTTTAATCCCAAAGTTAAAAAAGGAATCAGCGTCAGATCACTTGAGGTTGCATTTATGTTGTGCACCTGCATGGCTAAAACATTTTCACCAACTTTTAATAAAGAACGAATATTGGCGACCCGAAAAGCGTCCGGGGAACCGCCTAGATACATAACTGCTTCATGATTTGTTGAAGCCGTTTGCGTATAAACCGGTGGAACTCCTTTCGTGCCGATATTTGCCCGGGCAATTTCCATTCCGTTTAAGTACGCAACGAATGCGTCGTCATAATCAACATGAAGAAAAGCGGTATCAATATTTCCAATGTCCGTTACGGTAAAAGTTTTTCTGATATAAATTGCATTTGTTTGGGAAACGATTGTTGCGTCATCGCTATCGCCAAATCCGAATCCGCTTGCACCGCTTTTCCATTGTGCATCATCAAAACCAAGAAATCGCCAGGTACTTGAAGGCTCAGAAGCGGGGACGAGATATTTCCAGAGATCGCCTTTAGTAATAATTGTTTCCCAAAACATCGAACCGGCTTTTCTATCTTTCCCAGAAGCGTACACGATTAAAAAATTCTGTGGCAGTATTGTGGTATTAGGGAAATTCCACTTAGTTAAATTCTTCGGATCATCTGATAAACTGAGGTTTGCTAAAGAAACCGATTGAGCCGAGGTATTATAGAGTTCTATCCAATCGGGGAAATCGCCATCTTCATCCGCAAGGGTTAAAGCATTAGAAGACATCACTTCGTTAATTACCACAGATTGTGAATAATAAGCCGGAATCGAAAAGATTAAAAAAAGAATTAAATATTTTTTCATTTTAGTAAATGCAAAATTGCTTTTCTATCAAAGAGAATTAATAGGACAATTGAAAATTACGTTAATTATCACATAAATTATACCACAAAGATAGTCCCATTAAATGAAAGAAAAGCAGGTTTCCGTCATTAAAAAAGGCTGTTCATATCAAAATTGATAAAAAGAGTTATAGAAATAATAATCTCATCGCTGCAAAATTCGTTTATGAGGTTGAGTCTTATCCGGAGAAGTGATAATGTTTTCTTTACATCTTTGCGGCAAATTTCTTCACCGCAAAGACGCAGAGATGTAAAATTTTAATATCTGAAGTGTTTTATCTTTTCTCCTTTTTTCCCGATTTCCGTCATTGCCTCAATTCCTATTTCTAGATGAAGAGTAGAGAACTTATCCGTTACCATTTTATCTGAAACTTCTGTTTTTACTCCTTCGGGAACCATCGGAACATCAGAAACAAGCAGTAATGCACCACGAGGAATTTCATTTGCAAAACCGACTACAAAAATAGTTGCAGTTTCCATGTCAATTCCAATAGTTGAAAGTTTCTTTAAATATCGCTTAAACTTTTCATCCCATTCCCATACACGCCGATTGGTTGTGTAAATAACTCCGGTTCGGTACTCCAATTTTCTTTGCACAATCTTATCCGAAACAAATTTGTGCAATTTAAATGAAGGGAGTGCAGGAACTTCAGGCGGAAGATAATCGTTGCTCGTTCCTTCCCCACGTATTGCGGCGGTAGGAAGAATAAAATAACCTAACTCCGTCGAACGTTTTAAACCGCCGCATTTACCAAGAAACAAAACTCCTTTCGGTTTTCGGGCAACAAGCAAATCCATAATTGTTGCGGCGTTAGCAGAACCGATCCCGAAATTGATAATGGTCAATCCGCTGCTGTTGGTAGCGGTTTGCATCGGTTTGCCGATTCCTTTAACATCACAGTGAAATTTATCTGCAAACTTTGTAACATAGTTATGAAAGTTGGTGAGAAGAAGATAATCTCCAAACTCATCAATCTCGGTTCCGGTATAACGTGGCAGCCAATTTTTTGCTATTTCTAATTTTGTTTTCATGTAGTATCCAATTTTAGTTTCAAAAATAACATTCTTTTTCTTACGGCGGTAACTCATTCTCTATAAAAGACTTTTGAACCAACCATTTATTAGGTAATTTTGAACAGCATTTTTATGAGAAACGGATGATCAAAAAACTTAGCAAGCACCCTGTCCTCGATTATTTTTTTATGGCGGTTGGCGCAGCGATAATGGCTATAGGCATCGGCGTTTTTTTAGTTGACGCACAAGTTGTCCCTGGTGGTGTCAGCGGACTTTCCATGGCAATACATTACATGTCCAACTATACAATTCCCGTGGGATTACTTATCTGGATTTTGAATGTCCCTTTATATTTGTGGGGTGTTAAAGAACTAGGAAAGACTTTTGGTGTGCGAACTTTTTACGCATTCACTTTAAACTCAATATTTATCGATCTGTTTCGGGGAGATATTCCCGGTTTTACTTTTTTAAAATTGCAAAAATCTCAAACCGTTCTCGATTTATACAAAAACGATTTTTTCTTTTTGATTTTGATTGGCGCTGTACTGCTTGGATTAGGGTTGGGAATTGTTTTTAAATTTAGAGGAACAACCGGAGGCTCAGATATCGTTGCATCAATTATGCAGAAACGTTTTGGCATTCGTCCGGGTCAAGCCATTTTTATGATTGATATTTTCGTTATCCTTATCGCCGGATTAATAATTGAGATCAAACACCTTTCTCCGGTTCGTCCGGCGTTATCACTTACGTTTTATGCGGTTTTTCTTCTCTTTGTTTCAAGTAAAATTGTTGATGTGATCATTGAAGGATTTGATTACGCAAGAGCTGCATACATAATTTCGGATAAGCAAGATGAGATTGCTGAAGTGGTTCTTACCCAATTTGGAAGAGGCGCAACTTCACTACACGCAACCGGACTTTACACGAAACAAAATAAAAATGTTCTGTTCACTATTCTTCCTTTAAAGAAAATCACTGAACTTGTAGAACAGATCAAAGAGATCGATCCCGATGCTTTTGTTATTCTAACAAATGTTCACGAAGTTTTAGGTGAGGGATTTAGAAGAAGAATCTAAATTAATTACGAATTAGGAATGAGGAATTAGGAATGAAAGAACAGAATGTTCTAAAAGAGAAAAGTTATCAATTCGCAATTCGGATTGTAAAACTCTATCATTTTCTAAAAGAAGAAAAGAAAGAGTTCACTCTTTCGAAACAAATTTTAAGATCAGGAACTTCAATCGGAGCTAATGTTGAAGAAGCCACCGGGGCTCAATCGAAAAAAGATTTTTATATGAAGTTAAATATTGCGTATAAAGAAGCGCGTGAAACGCATTATTGGTTAAGATTATTGCATGATACAAATTACATTGACGAGAAACAATTCAATTCAATTATAATCGATTGCGATGAACTCCTAAAAATTTCAGGCACGATTATTAAGACTATGAAATCAAAATTATTTCCTAATTCGTAATTCCTAATTCCTAATTTTATGAACTGGTTTATACTTTTCATCGCGGGACTTTTTGAAGTTGCTTGGGCAATCGGATTGAAATATTCGGAAGGATTTTCAAAACCGCTGGCTTCCGTTTTTACAATCGTTACCATGATCATCAGCATGGCATTGCTTTCATATTCAGTAAAAACTTTACCGGTTGGTACGGCTTATGCTGTTTGGACGGGAATTGGCGCGGTTGGAACTGCTATCCTCGGCATTTTTCTTTTCAACGAATCCCGAGAGTTTATGAGAATCTTTTTCATCTTTCTCATCGTCGCAGGAATTGTTGGGCTAAGATTTTATGTAAAATAAAAAAAATAGGACGCGGATTTTTTATAATCGCTTATGATCCGCACTGATCTTAATAAATCTTAATAAATCGGTGTCCCATTGCAATTTCATTCTCTCATGCTTAACGAAATTCTTCCACGTTCTTTATCTATGCTGAGAATACTCACATCAATAATATCGCCTACATGTACGTGCTCAATCGGATTTCGGATAAACTTATTCGCAATCTGCGAAACGTGAAGTAAGCCATCCTGCTTTACTCCGATATCTACAAAGGCGCCGAAATCTACAACGTTGCGGACAGTTCCCTTTAATTTCATTCCCGGCTGTAAATCTTCAATTTTAAGAACATCGCTGCGCAACAAAGGTTTCGGTAATTCTTCGCGCGGATCGCGTCCCGGTTTTTTCAAGTTGTCGATAATATCTTTTAACGTTGGCTCTCCGATGTTTAATTCTGCGGCAGTTTTTTTCATTCCTTTTTTCTCGATGAAAAAATCCAACAGCGAGCCCGACTCTTTTATTTTATCTTTAGAAATGTTAAACATCCCGAGAAGACTTTCAGCCGCTTGGTACGATTCGGGATGGATAAATGTGTTATCAAACTGGTTTTCGCCGTCAGCAATTTTCAAAAATCCCGCAGCCTGTTCAAAAACCTTTTCTCCCATTCCGCTTACATCCAACAATTCTTCTCGCTTATTGAATCTTCCCTTTTTCTCGCGGAATTTTACAATGTTTTCCGCAAGACGTTTGTTTAAACCGGAAACATAATTCAACAAAGAAGTCGAAGCCGTATTTACATCAACACCAACGTAGTTAACGCTGCTTTCAACAACATCGTCAAGTTTTTTTGCAAGAAATTTTTGATCGACATCGTGTTGGTACAATCCAACGCCGATTGATTTCGGATCAATTTTTACAAGCTCGGCAAGAGGATCGAGCAGACGGCGTGCGATGGAAATATTTCCACGCTGACTTGCTTCCAATTCCGGAAATTCTTTTTTTGCAATTGCCGAAGCGGAATAAACCGAAGCTCCGGCTTCATTTACAATGATGTAATGGCAGTTCAGTTTATTTGTTTTGATCAACTCGGCAATTACAAATTCTGTCTCGCGGCTTGCCGTTCCATTTCCGATGGCAATAACTTCAACAGAATATTTTTTAATGAAATTAAGAAGAATCTTTCTTGCTTCTTCAATTTTGTTTTGCGGCGGATGCGGATACATCGTCGCTCCTTCGAGATATTTCCCCGTTGCATCAATAACCGCAATTTTACTTCCCGAATAAAAACCAGGATCAATTCCTAAAATTATTTTTCCCGCAAGCGGCGGTTGCAGCAATAATTGCCGCAAGTTTGAAGCGAAGATTTCTATTGCGTGCAAATCGGCAGCTTCCGTTAAATGGTTTCGCACTTCACGCTCAAGCGAAGGGAAGATCAACCGCTTGAATGAGTCGGCAATTGTTTCTTCCAAAATTTCCATGAAAAAAGATTCATGGTAAGCTAAAAATGCTCTTTTTATTTGGTTGTGAATTTCAATTTCATCATGAATGAGTGCAATCTTCAAAAGCTTTTCCCGTTCACCTCGGTTCAGCGCAAGAATTTGATACGGTTTAATTTTTTTAATATCAATTTGAAAATCAAAATAAACTTGATAAACTTCTTTCCGTTCTTTTTCTTTCAGTTTTTCGTTTGCGATATCGGCGGTTGCGTTCTCTTTTGTTTTTTCCGATTTAACAACCACGTTTTCCAAAAGAATTTCGCGGACAATTTTTCTAACTTCTGCGTGTTCGGAAATCATTTCAGCGATTATATCTTTTGCCCCTTGTAAAGCCTCGTAAATGGTTTTAACACCGAGCTCTTCATTTATAAACTCAGCAAGCTTCGCATCAAAGTCACCGTTAAAAAGTGGATTGTCCAGAATGAAAAGTGCGAGTGGTTCGAGTCCTTTTGCTTTTGCAATTGTTCCGCGCGTTTTCCGTTTTGGTTTATAGGGTAAATATAAATCTTCCAATTCCTGAAGTTTTGTACAAGCTAGGATTTTCGCTTTCAGTTCATCGGTTAGCTTGCCTTGTTCCTCAATACTTTTAAGAATTGCTTCTTTCCGTTCTTCGAGCAGCGTTAGATAATTTAATCGGTCTTCAATCTGGCGGAGAAAATCTTCATCAAGTCCGCCGGTTTTTTCTTTTCGGTATCGAGCAATAAAAGGAATTGTCGCTCCTTCTTCTAACAGTTCGATAACGGTTTCTACCTGGCGGGAGGAAATATTTAATTCTTTAGCGATAACTTCAGGAATGTGCATAAATGATCCTTGTTCAATAAATAAAAGAGAAATTTTTCTGGAGATGAAAGAACGGCGAAAAATAGTTATTTATCAACTTGAAAAAGAGAAAAGATTTTCTATGCCACCGGGAAATAATTGCCAATATTTCTCACAGTTAGAGGAATCTTTCTCTAATTAGATAACTTCAACACAGATTTTTTTGATTTCATAGAAAAATGGACTTATCCAGAAAAAATTTTCAGGCATTATTTTTGTTAAAGATTGCAGATTCTAACAAAATGGAGAAAAAAGAATGGTAATTAATGAAGAATGTATTAGCTGTAATGCTTGTATTGATGAATGTCCGAATAATGCAATCTATTATCCGGGAACAGAATATGAATTAGACGGAAAGTCAAATCCGGCGTTATCCGAAGACCATCCGTATATCGTGAAAGAGTTATGTGATGACTGTAAAAGTTGTGTTGATGTTTGCCCCGTCGAATCAATAGTAGATTAAACGATTTAAAAAAGAAATGAGGCCCTATCAGCCTCATTTCTAAAAAAAGTGTTTTCGGTAAATCTACTTAATCGTATTTATCTTGCTAATGTCGTCAAGTCTTACAAATTTTTCGTTGAATTTGAACGTTCCCTTATCAGTCTTAACAGATTTAATAACTTTAACATTCACCGTTGGGTCTTTTTTCTTACCTTTTGCTTTATCGCCAAAGCTTTGTTGTTTAGCCATTTTTACTTCTCCTAATGTTTAGTGCAAAAATATCAATTTTTCCGCCGAAATAAAAACAAAATCACAAATAAATTACAATCTGCAAAAGACAAATCCCAAATAAATTACTAATCCTAAAAGACAAAATCAAAATAAATACCAAATTCGCAACTTCAAATTCCAAAAGAAGAATCTAAAACTTCATTTGCTAATTGATACTTTGAGCATTGCATATTATTTGGTATTTGCTTTTTGCCATTTGGAATTTCCCTAAGTTAAATCTTCAAATTCCGCTTCCGTTATTTTCTGCAAATCAATCGGAGCAAGTCGGATTTGCATTCCGCGTACACCGGCGCTGACGAAAATTGTTTCAAAAAGCTGTGCGGTTTCGTCAATAAAGGTCGGAAATTTCTTCTTCATTCCAACCGGTGAACAACCTCCGCGGATGTATCCGGTTAACGGAAGCAATTCTTTTACGTGAATAAGCGCAATTGATTTGTTGCATGCAGCTATGGCGGCTTTTTTCAAATGAAGTTCGGTTGTAACCGGAATGCAAAAGACAAACAACTCGTTCGCTTCATTTCTTGCAACTAATGTTTTAAAGACCGCATCGGCTTCGGCTTGAATTTTCTTTGCAACCGTTTCTCCGGAAAGATCGTTTTCGTCAACTTCATATTCAAACGATGAAAAGACAATTCCTGCCGCTTCCAAAATTCTAACCGCGTTCGTTTTAGACATCAAGTAAATTCCAATTCCCAAAAGACAAAAACAAATAAATCATAAATTCAAAACAGCATATTTCAAAGAAAGAATGTTGTTGTTCGTTTTGTCATTTGTTTTTTGTCATTTGTTATTTGTTTATTCCTAATTGAGTTTATTCATCACAATATATTTGTTAATTTAGCTAATAAAATTCCGGGAGATAAAATAATGAAAATATCTTTTGTTCAATACAATCCGGTCTGGGAAAACAAAGAGGAGAATCAGAAAAAATTGTTCAGAATATTGAAAGAACAATACACCGATTCTGATTTATTAATTTTCCCGGAAATGACATTGACCGGCTTTTCAATGGACTCCGCACAGTTGTGCGAAAGTATTGACGGAGAGACGGTTTCCTTCTTTAAAAAATTCGCAAGAATTTATCAAACAGATATTGTCTGCGGATTTATTCAAGAAGATAATAGAAAATTTTATAATTCGCTCGTACATATCGATTACTTTGGAGAGTTGGTGAAAGAGTACAATAAAGTTCATCCGTTTTCTTTGGCGGGTGAACACAAATTCTATTCTGCCGGTGATTCTCCGGAAATTACAAAAATGAACGATTGGAAAATCGGATTATCTATCTGTTACGATTTGCGATTCCCCGAATTGTTCAGAATGTATGCAAAAGAAAGAGCTCACTTAATTATCAACATCGCCAACTGGCCTGATACCCGCATTAATCAATGGCGCGCGTTGTTAAAAGCAAGAGCAATTGAAAATCAATGTTATGTAATCGGAGTAAACCGCGTTGGTTCCGATCCAAAAGCAAATTACGACGGGTACAGCAGTTTGTTTGACCCGATGGGGGAAGAATTGCTGGCGGTAGAAAATGTCGAAGGATTTTATTCGGTTGAAATTGAAATTGCTAAAGTTGAAGAAACGCGAAACCGGTTTCCATTTTTAGATGATATAAAATTAATATAAAGTGTTTTATTGATGCAGAAAAAAATTGTTGTTACCGGCGGCGCCGGATTTATCGGAAGTCATATTGTTGAATATTGGTCTAAGCAAAATGCAGAAGTTTTTGTGCTTGATAATTTGAGAAGCGGTTTCAAAAAAAACTTGGACGGTTTTGAAAATGTCACTTTCATTAATGGAAGTATTACGGACAAAGATGTAGTCTTCTCGGTTTTGGAAAACGCTGATTATGTACATCACCTGGCGGCAATGATCTCTGTACCGGAGTCGGTTGAAAATCCGTTTGAATGTGTTTCCATCAATGTAAACGGACTGCTCAACATTCTTGAAGCGGCGGCGAAATATAAAATAAAAAAGATTGTGCACAGCAGTTCAGCAGCTGTTTACGGGGATAATCCGGTTTCCCCAAAAACAATTTCAATGAAACCGGTTCCAAAATCTCCTTATGGAATTACAAAACTTGACGGTGAATATTATTTGCAATCGTATTTAGAAAATTTTGGTCTGCAAACAATTTCACTTCGTTATTTTAATGTATTTGGTCCACGGCAGGATCCCAAAAGTCAATACGCCGCGGCAATCCCGATCTTTGTGAATAATGCTTTGCAGAACAAAGAAATTATTATTTACGGCGATGGCGAACAAACCCGCGATTTTGTTTTCGTAAAAGATGTTGTTGCGGCAAATGTTCTTGCAGCTACAACCGAAAACGTGAATGGTACTTTCAATGTTGCCTGCGGTTCGGCAATTTCTATCGATCAACTTGTTCATCTTGTTTTAGAACTGACGAACAGTAAAAGCAAAATTCGATATGAAAAAGAACGCGCCGGAGATATCAAGCATAGTTTGGCTTCAATTGAAGAAACAAAACAGCAGCTTGCCTTTCAACCTAAACATGATTTACTTGAAGGCTTGAAAGAAACGATTCACTATTTCATTCAACTTTTTCAAAATAAAAATTGATTTGAGGAGTTTATGAAAACCAAAATATTTTCTCTCGTTTTCCTTCTGTTTTTTTTCTGTTTGATGATAAATGCACAGACAACCGGAAAATATGTTTTGGTAATCCACGGAGGGGCTGGTGGGATGGATGAGCAGATGCCCGATTCATTAAAAAAAGAATATCTTACTTCGCTTGATGAAGCTTTGGAAATCGGGAGTTTAATCCTTGCAAGCGGCGGAACCAGCGTTGATGCGGTAGAAAAGGTGATCAACTATCTTGAGGATAATCCGTTATTCAACGCTGGAAAAGGTTCTGTGCTAACTTCGGAAGGGAAAGCAGAAATGGATGCTGCAATCATGAGCGGAAAAGATTTGTCATGCGGTTCTGTTACCGGAGTGAAAACTATTAAAAATCCGATTTCGCTTGCACGTGCAGTGATGGAAAAATCACCTCATGTTTTTCTTGCAGGAGACGGGGCAGAAACTTTTGCTGATGAAGTGGGCATCAAAAAAGTCGATCCAAAATATTTTCTTGTGGAAGACCATTATGAAAAATGGAAAAAGGAAAGGGATGAAATTAAGAAGAAGAAAAAGGGAACCGTCGGCGCCGTTGCGTTGGATAAAAACGGAAATCTTGCAGCCGCAACTTCCACAGGCGGAATGTCGATGAAAAAACCGGGACGCGTTGGCGATGTACCGGTTATCGGAGCGGGTACGTATGCGAACAACAAAACGTGTGCGGTTTCTTGCACGGGCTGGGGAGAAAAATTTATTAAAAACACGGTCGCCTTTAATGTTTCGGCAATGATGGAATATAAAAATATGAATTTAAGTAATGCCGCAAATGAAATGATCCACAAACGATTAAACCCGAACGATGGCGGTTTGATTGCAGTTGACAAAGACGGGAATTTTACACTTCAGTTTAATACAAAAAGCATGCTGCGAGGATTTGTAACCTCCGACGGTAAAAGAGAAGTAAAAATTTGGGGAAAGTAATTTAATTTTAGTTGAAAGGAATAATCAAAATGAAAAAACCGGAAGTAAATGAATATGCCCCCTATTATCAGCGTTATATTGATTTAATAACAACTGACGACATTTATTCATTCTTTAAACAACAGACTGAAGAGATCGTTACTTTGTTCACGACCCTCAGCGAAGATCAAGCTTCTTTCCGTTATGCCGAAGGAAAATGGTCAATGAAAGAAGTGATTGCCCATATTGTTGACAGCGAAAGAATTTTTGGTTACAGGGCATTGGCAATTTCGCGTGGAGAGAAAAATCCTTTGCCCGGATTTGCTGAGAATGAATATGTTACGAATGGAAAATATCAAAACAGAAGTCTGCAAAGTTTGCTTAATGAATATACTCACTTGAGTTCGGCAAATTTAGAATTGTTCAAATCGTTAGATGAAGAAATGCTTTCACAAAAAGGAACTGCCAGCGGAAAAGAAGTTACAGCAAGAGCGATATTATTTGTTACAATCGGACATGAGAAACATCATGTGGACATAATTAAAACTCGGTATCTAAAAAATTAACAATCGAAATTCTGTTTTTTTTCAGAGAACTTTGTACATTTCTTTCAGAATTTTGTCTGTAGCTCCAAGATTGCTTTGCACATATTCTTTGGAAATTCTTCCTTTTGCCTGGCGTATGTTTTCATCTTTTGTTAATGATCTTAATGAACGGTACGCTTCTTTTTTATTTTTAATAATAATCCCGCCTCCAAGTTCGGCAAGTTTAATCGCTTCCTGTGAATTGATAATTTTTGGACCAAACATTACCGGAACCCCGTAAACAGCGGCTTCAAGTACGTTGTGAATATTGCTTTTAAAACTTCCGCCAACGAATGCAATATCTGCATAATAATAAAGCGTAAGCAAAATACCGATTGAATCCACCAAGATAATTTTTTCATCTTTGTAATTATTTAAGGATGAAAAACGGATTGTTTTTACTTTCCCGGCAAATTCATTTTCCAATTTTTCAATATGAACTATGGTTGGTTCGTGCGGCGCAATGATGAGCAGAACATTTTCATCGTATTCGGTTAACTTCATAAATGCCGGAAGAAGCGCGTCCTCATCTTCATACCAGGTACTGCCGGCAACAATTACTTTTTTATCTTTCAAAATTTCGCTGCGGATTAAATTTCTCTCTTTAGCCACCAAACTCCGTTGATACACACGGTCGAACCTCGTATCGCCAACAGAATCTATTTCGTGTATCGGCAGATCAAACGCTGTAAAATTAAATGCGTCTGTTTCCGAGACGGTTAGAATTTTTGTTAACTTTCCATAAAGGTGTTTGTGAAAATTTTTAGCAAAAATATTTTTTCTTGCTGAATCGCTCCGCATTGTCGCGTCAACTAAAAAGATTGGAATGTTTCTCTTCGCAAGTTCGTAAATATGATTGGGCCACAAATCATATCGCATCAATACAAGCAGCGAAGGATTTATAAGAGAGATAAATTTTTCAGCATTTCCCATTGTATCAACTGGAAGATACGAGACCAAATCTGCAAACGGATATTTTTTAGAGTTTTCTAATCCCGATGGCGAAAAAAACGTTACCAGAATATTTACATCTTTGGTCTGTTTTAGTTTTTCAATGATCGGTTTAGCCTGTTCAAATTCTCCAAGCGATGATGAGTGAAACCAGACAAGTTTTTTCTTTCTATTAAGAGATGAAATGTTCACAATTAAATCTTCAAACAGACGTTTTCTGCCAACAACGCCAAGTCTCACTTTTTTGTTGAACCAGGGAGCGATCTTCATTGCAAAAAGCAACAACGGAACAATAAGAATATTATAAGCGAATTTCCAGAAAAAGTCCATTATTGTTTCAGTACCTTAATTATTGATTCAAATGCCTGCTGCGGAGTCAGTTCAAGCATACAGCGAAAATGTTTTTGAGGACATTTTTTCCTTCCAATGTGCGAACAGGGTCTGCAAGTTAAAGAATTATTTTCTAAAATGATATTTTTACAACCGTACGGAGTAAAACCAAATTCTTTAACGGTTGATCCATAAATTGCAACAACCGGAACTTTTACAGCACAAGCTGCATGCATTAATCCGGAATCATTACAGACAATTGCTTTGCATTGCTGCATATCTTTCGCAAGTTGTAAAATATCATCGTTAGTTGAAAGATCAATACTGTCGACTATTGCTTTAGAAATTTCTTCGCAAAGCTCTCTATCGCTTTTTCCGCCGAAGAGGGCAACGGTAAATTCTTCTTCATTTAAGATTTTTCCGAGTTGTATAAAATTTTCTTTTTGCCACCGTTTTGTAAAATGACGCGCACCCGGACATAAGCCGATGACATTTTGTCCTTGCAGAATTCTTGCAGAAATATTATCGGGAAGAAATAGCTCAAGCCCTTCATCATCAAGCTGAAATGATGGAATTGTTTCAGCATAACGGATAGGGATTTGTTGTGCATCTCTCAATAAATTTATTTTCATGTGCACCAACAACACTTTTTCAAATCTTTTTTTATTGAATGAAAAATTTTTCGAGGTAATATTGTTTAGAAAAATTTTTGAGCGAAGGTTATTCTGAAGATCAAGAACGTAATCATATTTCATTTCCATCAGCTCTAATTTCAGTTTCTTATTGTCTCCATCATTGCGACTCAACAAAAAGAGGGAAGAGAGGTGAGGGTTGAACTTCAAAAGATCGGCGTATTCCGAGCGGACTAAAAAATCAATTTGCAGATTAGGGTTCTGCTTTTTCAGCGAACGGATAAGCGGAGTTGTAAGCAGAATATCGCCCAGAGAGCTTAACCGTACGATTAAAATATGTTTGCAGTCGTTGATATTCAAAATATGTGGAAATCTTTTTACAAATTTAGAAAAAGAATTGCAATTGTAGATTAACTGCGTTGTGATTATTTTTAAGAAAAAGAAATAGGAAATTATCTAATGGCAACTTTACCTTCTCCGGCAACAAAAGAATTTGATGCTTCAACAATTGAAAAACAAGTTTACAACTTAACCGAAAGTTTGAAAGAATTCCTTCCGATAGTAAATGATAGGAACCGCCTTGGATATGCTTTGTATAAATTTGTTACAGGTCAAGGGGATGAACCTCTTATAACCGTAAAAAGCGCGAAACTGAAAATCATCGGCATTTCCGAGGTTGAGTTAGCGAAAAAAATTGAAGATGGTTTAAAAGCTTTTATTCAAAAATAATTTACAAACAGAAAAGCCAACGTTAATAATTTGTTCAATTGTTAGCCTGCATAAGCAGTTTTACTTCAAAAAAACCATTTTTTTTGTCTCTCTAAAAGTTCCAGCTGTTAGCGTATAATAATAAATTCCACTTGGAAATGAGTTGGTAGTTAATTGATTGTTGTTTGTTGTGTCAAATTTAACGGAATACTTTCCCAATGGTTTTTCTTCGTTTACTAACGTAGTGACTTCATTTCCTAGAATATCATATACTTTAAGCGTAACAAAACTATTCGCTGAAAGTTGATATCCAATTTCAGTTTCCGGGTTAAAGGGATTCGGGAAGTTGTTTTCTAATTTATATTGAGTGGGGAGAATATTTCCTTCATCCTCATTTGCGGATGCAGGAATTTCTTGATAGACACGAACATAATCAACGTACATTTTTTGTGGAAATATCGTAGTTGCATCAGGGCTGCCAGGCCAGTTACCGCCAACCGCAAGATTTAATATAATAAATTGATTTTTATGGAAAGCTGATAATCCAGCCGGAGTAATGTCTATCGTTACATATTTACTCCCATCTACAAACCATTGAATGCTCTTCGTGTTCCATACAATAGAAAAGACGTGATAATCATCAGCAAAAATTCCGGTACTGAGCGTATAATTTCCTCCATAAGAAGCATGCCCGTTGTTTTCCCAATGCACCGTTCCATAAACTTTTTTATCATTTGCACCACCACCGATCAATTCCATAATATCAATTTCACCGCAAGTAGGCCAGTTTACCGTGGAAATATTTTCACCAAGTGTCCAGAAAGCGGGCCAAATTCCCTTTCCATAAGGGAGTTTTATTCTTGCTTCAATCTTTCCGTACGTAAAATATTTTTTTCCTTTTGAAATCATTCTGGCAGAAGTGTAACTTTTTCCGCCGAAACTTTCTTTTTTAGCTTCAATAACTAAACTACTGTTTTGAATGTACGAGTTTACGTTTCGATTGGTATAATACTCTAATTCATTGTTTCCCCAACCGCTACCGCCTGTTTCGTGTGTCCAATTTAAGGTGTTAATCGTAGAGTCCGAAAATTCATCTGACCATATTAGTTGATAGTTTTGAGCGCGGGTAGATGCCGCAAGTAAAATGAGGAAAGCAAAGAGTAGTTTTTTCATGGTATTTATTTTTAGTTCCTGTTTTCTCTTTCCTTAAAGGATAAAGGCTGATTATTTACTGAATAATAATTACTACAAATATAGTAAAAAATATTTTGCCAGTTAAGGATAGAAAGCACAAGACAGAAAATTGCTGCTCGCTTGAATATTTGCATGTTCTGTTTTTGCAGTCGAATTACTCTGCGTAAAATTTAGGGAATTTTATTCTTACACTTTCTGCAAGAATTTTAGCGACCTCATCCAATGAAAAATTTCCGGTATTTAAAATAGAATGATACAATAACTGGTCTTCCGCGTTTCTGTTAAAATGATCTTTAATAAATGCATTTCGATTTGCATCTTCTTTTTTAACAAATTCAACTGCTTCAGCTTTTGTGTTTCCATAAAACTCCTGAACATTCTTTATTCTAAATTCAAGTGGCGCAACCAAACGAATGTGATAAGCATTTTTTAATGATGCAGTAATAATGTTTGCCCCTTGTCCAATGATAATGCAGTTCCCAATGTGTGCAAGGTGGAGAATTGTCTCGGTTGTTTTGTGGTAAAGCTTCATCATTGGCGGATGAATACCGAGTATTTCATTCATTGTTTGGGTTAGAAAAGGTTTCTTTTCTTCGCTTAAAAATTTTGCTATTTGTTGTGGAAGATGATGGTCTTCAAGAACCCTTTCAATTAAATTTTTATCAAAGAGTGCCCATGCAGCGTCAGGGTTTTTGCTCAAGGGTTTTAAAAATTGAATAAGCTTTTCTGCGATCAGTCCGGAACCAGAACCTGCCTCCCGCGATATGGTAATACACGGACCTACCGTTCCTTTTCGCTGTGCACCGCTATCGTGCAAATGGGATTCAACATATTGTTTTGCTTTTACGAAAGCGCTATTCTCTGACATACGACCTCCGTATTAATTATTGTTAATTCTTATTGCAAAATTAGAGAATTAAAAAGTAAAAAAGAAAGCTTCTTTTTTGCTAAGAAGAATCAGAAAAAGACCCAAAGGGTGTGTGGTAAAAAATTTTTGGAGTTAGCGTTTATGTGGGAATATATTGCACCCCAAAATGGTGAGAGAGGTCTAAGGTGGAGAGAAAAGGATTGACTCAGAGGCACGAAGTGGAGCGCAGCGAAACGTAGTGCCTCTGAATCTGGCTAAAAAATTTTGCGGCATTTTACTGTTTTTCTAACACTATATTTTAGGAGAACCCAATGCCATTTAAGACAACCAAAACCGCAGAAGAAAAACTCGCCATTGTTCTTGAAGGACTCAAAGGAAAAACTACCGTCAGTGACCTTTGCCGAAAACACGGATTATCTCAGACACTCTATTACAAATGGAGGGAGAGATCGGCTGGGCTGAAAAAGAAGCCTATTGCGAAGATTGTTTTAGCGAATTGTACACTCACTGTGACCACTGTGATGAGGTGGTACGAAGGAGTGACGCTTATTTTGATGACGACGGAAACGCTCATTGCTCAAATTGTTGGAATGAAGAAAATGATGATGAGTGTCCCGATAATCCCTACGTTGATGAAGCGGATAGAAGACTGATTGTTGAACTCTCACGGAGCTGGTTACTCGGTAAGCATACGAAGAGATGTGTACTGAAGATCAATCAGAAAGATTATCTCCTTTCGCGAATAAAAGAAAGATTGGGATTAATTGATCAAACTTTTTATCTCTTTGGTTTGAAAGACCGCGAAGACTATCAACTCTCTGCAAGTAGTAATCTTATCGAACAAGTTAAAGAGTTCATTCTCTTGAACGGACTTGATTGGAAAGTAACGGAAGGAATCGGCTGCAACCGTATTGGAATCAGTGACTCGATCCGGCAGAACCATTTTGCTGATTTGCTAAAACTCATAAAAAGAATTTCAATCTTTCAAAGAGTAGCCGCTTAATGCTCTACTACACTTTGATGAAATGAACTTTCACTTTGATGTGTTTTTCAATTCGGAGGAAGTCTTGATCCGAGGTTAAAAGAACTAGATCACTGTTCACAGCCAAACTGCAAAGTAGGAAATCAGTATTCGAAGCTTGAACTCCTTTTGCCCGGCACTGATTATAAAACTCAGCTGCAAGTTCATGATCTTCAGTTGATACGGGCAAATCTTTAAAGTGTCTTAGTCTCGACTTTAATAACCGGAACTGCTCCGGTTGTTTAATTCCCGATAATAGCTCTTGCCTCACAGGACCGCTAAGGACTATTCTTTTTTTATCGATGAGTTCAGAAAGAAGGGCAACGATCTTTTCATGATGTTTTCCTTCTCTTCTGAAAGCGAGTGACCAAACACTGGTATCTACCAAATATCTCATCTAACGGAACGCTGTTTCTTATAATCGTAAGAAGAGTCATACTCAATAGTTCCAAACAACTCTTTCACTTTTTGCTGTCTCCTTGAAAGGATATATTCACGCAGAGCAGCGTTAACGGTTTCCCGTTTTGTCTTGTGCCTTCCTATCTTCAGTGCTTCTTCGATCAACTTATCATCTAATGCAAGGTTTGTTGGCATACTGCCTCCGTATTGTTACACATCTACTTACACAACTTAACAACTATTTATACATATAATCAAGGAGAAAATATTATGTGCGGCATCATGGGATACTATTGCTTCGGCGATAAGAAGCCCGACAAACAAAAAATAACAAAAATGTTCACCTTACTCGAAAGTCGAGGCAGAGATGCAAGCGGTTATGCTTTTATCAGAGATGGAAATCTGATAGTTAACAAACTTGCTCAGCGATCTTCGATCACGGTAAAGACCTATGATTGGAAGAACATGGATTTACCATCGATCATGCTCCTTCACACCCGTATGAAAACCCAAGGGACGGAGAAGAACAATGCGAACAACCATCCTCTGTTTAACAAAGAGGGTTTGTGTATCGTCCACAACGGAATAATCCATAACGATAACGAGATCTTCGGTAAGAATCAAAGGGATGGAGATGTAGATTCGGAAGCTATACTCGCAGTGCTTTCATCGAAGACTAAAGGAGATAAAGTGAAGTTGATTGATTCCGGTGTTGCCTCCGCAGAAGTTGTCCGCCAGGAAATTAACCGGATTGGATTGGAAACAAATTCTCACGCGCTCGGTTACCAAGATTTTTATGTAAGCGATATTCCCACCACATTTAAAAAAGTTGCCGAATTATTTTTAGGGCAGTATATTCTAAATGTAAAAAAAATTGATTTGGAAGAATTACAGAAAAAATAATAGCACGGGATTTCGCAGATTAAAAAGATTTTCATTTCGTTTATGGGAAACAAAAGGATGTGTTATAAAATAAACTTGAAAAAGGGGAGCGTAAAAAATTATCTAATACTGACAATATTATTTTCTATTGTTTTTTCTTCTCTCAACTTTAGCCAAAACAAAGATACTCTAAACAGTAAAAGCTCAAAGATTACTCAATTGCACCCTAAAATTGGATTTCAATTTGGCTCACATTCCTCAAACTTAACTCAAACTTCTTCTGATAAATTCAACAGAGATATTCTCTTTGAAGCCTACTTTAAATTTGATTTATCGAGCGAAGTCCATCCCATAATAGCTTATACTTATTGGAAAGCACAAACTTCTCCGAGTGAACAAATACGTTCAAAAACGATTGCCAGCAATGGAGTAAAACTGGAAGTAGATTTCTCGTTATTCAAAATATATACTGTTTCACTCTCGCTCGGACCTTTAATATCAATTGAAGGTATTACCGGACCAACAA
The DNA here is from genome assembly GCA_023229425.1 of Ignavibacteriaceae bacterium. Taxonomy (GTDB): domain Bacteria; phylum Bacteroidota; class Ignavibacteria; order Ignavibacteriales; family Ignavibacteriaceae; genus UBA1563. The sequence continues at coordinate 125,719 of JALNZG010000007.1, read as the reverse complement.
ATAAAGTTTTCTCATTAGGGACAAACGTAAAATTAGCTCTACCGATTTGGAATGATAAAGTTAATTTATTGTCAACAGTCGGTTATCAAACTGGTTCCGAAGTTTTCGCCCTTGCGGGGGGAGGCGTTAATTATTCTTTCTTTAGTTACTTGGTTGGAATTGAAATTGATCTTGGGAATTGAATTTTAGATAATCTCCCACTCTTCTCTTTCTCCTTCGGTTACTTCAAAGAGAGGATGGGGAACAAAATTCGTTTCATTAAGTAAAACTTCATATTGCGCTTTGTCGCGAGTAATTAATTTTTTAAGGAGATGCTCCTTCTCATAAATGAGTTGCCCGGTTGTTACCGTTAAAGTAGTGGACTTAAATTCCCAATTAATTTTATCTTTGGCAAAATTAAATCCCCTTAGTAAAGCATTCTCATAAACCGCGGACAAATATTGATTTATACAATCAAGCGGAACCGCTGCCTTCTTAAATCTATTAAGTTGCGGATGATTTTTATACCCTTTTGTCTTTCCTTCCAGCACGTGTTTTGCTAAAAGTGTTTCTCTCCAAAGTGCAACCAACCCTTTAGTATCAAGGTATTTCGGATGTAAAGACCAGATTCTCATAAAAATTTTTATTCTTTTTTAAGCAGAGATGTTAGAGCATCTTTTAAATTAGGGAACAAAAAAGTATACCCTGAGTTCAGAATTTTTTCCGAAGAAATTCTACTTCCCGCTAATATTATACAAGACATTTCATTAAAAATTAGTTTTAATAGAAATGACGGAACGTTCGGTAAAAAAAACGGTTTGTTCATTATTTCGGCTAACGTCTTCATAAAATCTTTATTTGTAATATACTCGGGAGCTACCGCGTTATACGCGCCGGTTATTCTTTCATCTTCTAACGCTTTAATATAAATGTTGCTTAGATCATCGATATGAATCCACGGCAAATATTGTTTGCCGCTTCCCAGAGGAGAGCCTACAAACATTTTAATCGGCAGCATCATTTTTTGTAACGCACCTTCTCCGTTATTTAAAACTACGCCGGTTCTAATTTTTACGGTTCGTACTCCGGAATTCTCAAATGCATCACATTCGCTTTCCCATCTACTGCAAACAGAACCAAGAAAATCATTCGCCGGTGGATCTTTCTCGTCAAATATTTTTTCAGAAGTAACTGCTCCGTAGTATCCAACCGCAGAAGCAGAAATAAATGCTTCGGGCTTTTTGCCGAGTTGTTGAAATTTGTTGAAAAGAAAATTTGTGGTTTTAATGCGGCTATCAAGCAGTAATTTTTTTCTTTGATCGCTCCATCGTTTTTCACCGATGTTGGCTCCCGCCAAGTTTAAAAGGTAATCGCACTCAAGAACTGCTTCATCTTCGAGGAATTGTTTTTCCAAATCCCAAAAGTATGTTTTTAACCCGCTACTATTTTTCTTTACTCTACTTAATACGGCAACCTGATAACCGTGTTGAACCAGTTTTTTGCTCAACGCTTTACCAATGGTTCCCGAACCTCCGGCAATTAACACATTCTTTTGTTTATTCAAAATTGTTATCGCTATTCTTGAACCGTTAGTTCAAAGTCGTTTGGATTGTATCCTTGTTTTTTAAGCAGCGAAAATATTTTAAGCTTCGTCTCTTCTGAAATTGATTTTGTTCGGCTCAAGATCCAGCCGTATTCCCGCTTTGGATGACCGACAATCACCCATTGATAATTATCTTCAAGACCAATAATCCAGTAGTCACCCCAGAATGGCCGCCAGCCCAAAAATGAAACAAAACTGACTTCAAGTTTAGCGTTAGTTAGTTTATCAACAATCCGGACAACACCTTCTGCTTGATTAATTTCACCATCATCTTCTACACATCTGTTTACCACTTTAATCTTTCCATCCTTTTGGATTGAATACGTTGCTGTAGTATTTTTTTTGCACGAACGTTGAAAGCTGTTTGGAATTTTTGCAATCTCATACCAAACACCAACGTATTTTTCTAAACTGACAAACTCGACTGTTTTGGGTTGAGATTTATTTGAATCTTGTGCAATGAGTTGCATTACTGGTATCAAAATGATTATAAACAATATCTTCATTCTCTCTCCTTATTAAATTGTAATTGCAACCCTTCAAGGTTCAGGAAGACATTGGCTACCTACCTTGAAGGTTAACAAGAAATAAATTTATCCTTCAAAAACCTTCTTCAATTCGCTTTGTTTTTTCATCTTTCCTAATGCCAGCATCAATTTGATTCTGGCTTTTTGTCCGTTTAAGTAATCGGAAAAAATTACTCCAAGTTCATGCAGCCATTTGCCGGCACCGGGATAACCGTAAATATCAAGCGTTTCCCCGGCAGGACAGCGTGAGACAAGTACAACGGGAATATTTTTCTCAACCGCGTATTTAATTCCTTCAAACGCTTTCGGCGGTACATTACCTACTCCCATCGCTTCAACCACAATTCCCGCAACGTTTGTATCGGCGGAATATTTAAAGAACTTCGCGTCCATTCCGGCGTAACATTTTATGAGATCAACATTGGTTTCAATTTTAGAAGTTTTTATAATTTCAAGTTTGCGCGGCAGTCTGTTGAAAATAACTCTTCCGTTCTGCACAAAACCGAGTGCGCCGAAATCAAGGCTGTGAAATGTTTCAATATCGTCCGTGTGAGTTTTGGTCACTTCACTTGCGGCGTTTATTTCACCGTTCATACAGACAAGCACTCCAAGATTTCTACTGTTCGCATTTAAACAAATCGCTATCGAATCTTTTAAATTTGCAGGTCCATCCCAATCCGGTTCCGAACTGTTTTTCATCGAACCGGTAAGAACAACGGGAATTGGCGTGTTGAGGGTCAGATCAAGTAAGTAAGCGGTCTCTTCAAGCGTATCGGTTCCGTGAGTAATAACAACACCGTCGAAACCATTTTTGTTTAATTGATTTTGAATTTTTTTTGAAAGAGAAAGCATCAGTTCCGGTGTCATGTGTGGTCCGGGATATTTACCGAAATCGAAAATGGTTACATTCACCAATTCATAGATTTCCGGCATAAGCTGCATCAGATCATTCCCGGAAAAATATGGAACCGCTCCGCCGGTCTTCTCGTCTATCTTCATCGAAAATGTTCCGCCGGTAAAAACGAGCAAAATATTTTTCTTTTTCACTACATCAACCCTTTATTAATACGACATTTACAAATTTGAGATTCCCATAAAACAACCTTAGAAATTATAAGACACTGATAACGAAGATGGAGTCGCATCAATTTCAAAATCTTGAGAACTAATTGCTATGGCTGCCAGAGAAATTATCATAGTTGCAACACCCGATAACAGCATTCTTGTTTTTTTTCTTTCTAAACCGGAAGTGTCCATTTTTAAATTTTTAATTTGTTCAATATTGTCCGAGATGTCTGAAGTTTCCAAAAAGTAATTTATAGACATTAGTCCAGCCAAAGCAGCAGTTAATATTAGTGGAGTGCTTAGCTGGATATATAGTTTTTGTTGTACTTCGACAATTTGGTTTTTTTGTTTTTGAAATAATTGAGTTCTCTTTTGTTGCAAATTTTGTTTCATTTGAGCTTCGAAATCTGTCAGACTATCTCCTATGACCGTTATATTGGACGGGTTATATGGCACCGTATCTATTTTAAGAACATCAACTAACAGCACAGCTTTTGTGAGGTTATTAAATTGAAATTCAATCATGTTATCTGTGGTTTTTATAATTCGAACATTGAAAAAAATTCTACCATTTTTCATATGAATATTATCTGCAAAAACACAAACAGCAAATAAAAACAAAAGAACAAACACCTTTTTCATTTTCGCTCCATTTATATTAAAAAAATTATTTCGTTCTCTTTTGTGTAAAATTGTTACCCTGTTGTTACTTCAGAACATTCTGACTTCTTTATCTTATTATTTTTTTTATCGTTATAGAATAGCACTACATCAATCCTTTGTAAAGTCCGCCGTCAATTTGAATTGTGTTTCCCGTAATGTACGATGCTTGTTCCGATGCGAGGAACAAAATCGCCGAAGCAATTTCTTCCGGACGCGCCATTCTGCCAAGCGGAATTTCTTTTGTCATGTTCGCAATAATTGTTTCATGCGATTCGCCGGTAACTTTCGATTTGTTCACGGCAAGTTCATAAATTCTTTCCGTTAACGTATAACCCGGCGCAACGCTGTTCACCGTGATGTTATGTTTTGCAAGTTGGTTGCTAAGCGTTTTGCTTAATCCAATCACTCCTGCGCGAAACGTATTCGAAAGAAGAAGATTGTCTATCGGCTGTTTTACCGCTACGGAAGTGATGTTGATGATCCTTCCCCAATTTTTCTTTTTCATGTTTGGAAGAACCGCTTGAACAAAGCGAACAACGCTTAAAAGTACTTGTTCATAACCGAAGTTCCATTTTTCTTCGTTGAGTTCTTCAAAAAATCCGGCAGAGGGTCCGCCGCAATTATTTACAAGAATATCAATTCCGCCGAATTTCTCTTCCACTTTTGCTACGGCATTTTTTATGTCGGAAGGATTATTCAAATCACAAACGATCCAGAATATTTCGTTTTCATACTTCGCTGAAATTTCTGCCGCGGTTTTCTCAAGTTCAACCGCGCTGCGCGAACAAATTGCTACATTACATTTTTCCGATGCGAATAATTCAGCCGCCGCTTTTCCAATTCCTTTGCTTGATGCGGTAACAAGAACGGTTTTGTTTTGAATTCCTAAGTTCATTTTTCTATTCCAATAAAATTGAATTGAAAATACGTGGTTAAAAATAAGAAGAGTTTGGATAAGAAAAACGAGGAAATAAATTATCAAAAAATGAAGATGTTTTTATTCCTTAGTGAAACTCAGTGTACTAAGTGTCTAAGTGGTAAAGGATTTCCCACCACTAAGACACTAAGATCACAAAGAAACACCTGAAAAACTATTGTTTTGCGCAACATGATTTACTAATTAAAGATATTTTACCAGCACCAACGTAATATCATCATGCTGTTCCTCGCCGTTGCAAAAATCTGTTACACCGTCCAAAATTTTATTTTGAATTGTGTCGAGCGATGAATCCGCATTCTGCTTTAAGATCGTAATGATATTTTCTTCTCCAAACTCTTGCTGTTTCCCGTTCATCGCCTCGCTTATTCCATCGGAATAAACCGCAAGCAAGCTTCCCTGCTCTAAAGTTATTTCGGTTTCTTCCAGCGATGAATCGAAAACTTCTCCTTTGTTTAAACCGAGTCCGATTCCAACCGGTTTTATTTTATCGCACTTCCCATCGTTTATCAACAAAGCATGCGGATGACCGGCACGGCAAAAGTGAACCTTTCGTTCGCCACTATCAATTAAAGCTAATGAAACCGTGATAAAATAATTACGCTCCATTTCTGCGAATAGTCTTTTGTTAATTTCTATCAAAATTTCTTTTGGCGCTCTCTCTTCCGAGCAATACAAACGAATCATCGTCTGTAATTTGGAAATATAAAGAGCAGCGCTCAGTCCTTTGCCGGAGACATCTCCGACAACAATAAACAGTTTTGTATCGCTCAGCTTAATAAAGTCGTAATAATCACCGCCAACATGCTGGGCGGGAATAGTAATTCCGCTTAGTTCCAAATGATTAATGTTTGGAATTGTTTTTGGAAGAAGACTTTGTTGAATGTGCCGCGCATTTTCCAAATCACGTTCAAGACGCTTCTTTTCGATTTCGGAATGATAAAGTCTTGCGTTCTCAATAGAAATTGCTGTTTGATTTGAAGCGGAGATGAGAAGGTCTAAATCCTTTCCGGTAAATTGCGCCCCGGTTTGTTTTAATCCGAACAACAACAGACCAATGATCTGCTCATTTATCATCAAGGGAACAATGGTGAAAATGCTTTCGTTGATAAAGATCGTAGCATCTTCTCTAAGCACAGAAGAAAAATTTTGGCGCTCTAAAACAATTCTTTGATTACTCTTTTTTCGTTCGGAAAAATATTGAGATAAATTTTGCAAAGATTTTAAGAATTGCGGAGCTAATTCGCTTGTTCCATGATGCTGAAGAAGGTGAAACAAACCGCCATTCTTTTTAAGCATTAAACCATACTTACTAATCCGCAATGAATCAACATAAAGCTCTTGAGTTGAGTTCAGAATGTTTTCAATACCAACAACTTTGGCAATATCACCGCTGAACTTTAACAAACCTTTCTGAAATGCGAATTGTTCCGGATAAAATTTTTGTGTTAAAAAATCCTGGAAGCGGTCTTTGGATGATTGAAATACAATGGCAAATACAATGAACACAAATCCGGCGATCATACCCTGATACTGTGTACCGATTGCACTGCTGACAATTTGACCCAGCAAGAGCATGATTAGAAAATAGACGACAGCAATTGAAACAGTAGCAGTTCCGTAAACGATTGTACTTTTCACTGCTTCTCTGATATCCATCAACGAATACCTGAAAATTGAATACCCGAATGCGATCGGAATTATTGCGATCAAAATGATGGGTGTAAATAACAGGGGATCATTAAAAACCACTTGATTTGTGGTTGCGGTAAAAAGAATAAAATAAATGAGAGCTCCCAATCCTATGATAAATGCCGCTATGATAATTCTGAGTGCACGTTTTTCAGTAACCGATTCAACTTTTCTATGCCCGAGTACGAGCAGAATAAAACTTGTAATTAGCGAAGTGAGGAGAAGACCGCCAACAATAGCATTTGTTATTGCTACAATTTGAAGATTATTTTTAACAACAAATTTAGTGTTTACTATCAGGAGAATTATGAAAATGATCCAGGGAGAAACAATCAAAGTTTTTCTGATAAATGATTTTTTTTCAAGTTTAGTTTCGATAGGAAAGACGCTGAAAAATCTCACCATGCTAAAAGCCCAGAATATTGCACCGAAGAGAATCAACACATTAATTCCCCTAAATAATAGCGTATTTTTCAAAATCGGATTATCAACTTGAAGACCTCTATTGAGGAGGCTTATCATCGAGAAGAGGACGGTAAAAACTCCGACGCTAAAAAATAATCTCTGGATTTTCCCTTCCGGTTTTGCCATTAAAACGAAGAAGCCGACAATCAGCCAAAAGGTAGACAGTAGAGTGAAAGCAAGAATATTAAACGCAATTAATTTTTTGACATAGACATTTCCGGTAAGCTGCTGTCCGTTCCTTTCAAAAACATAAATGGCGTAGTCGCCAGAAGAAACTTTATCTAATGTTCTGCTTGCATCTAAAGTGTTTTTGCAAGCAATTCCATTTATGGAAATGAGTTTGTCGCCATTCCGAATACCGGCAGCCCAAGTTACTCCGCCGACTTTTACCAGATCAAAATGAATGACGTTATTCTTTCCGTTAAAATCGGAATCGCGCCATAAACATTCATCGTTCGATTGAGCGGTTACATCAAAAATGTAGAATAAATTCAGCGCGCAAATCATCACAAGAATAGCGGAAAGGAAAAGAATGGCGTGAGAGAAATGCTTATTCAAAAATATTTTGATCTTCGCTATCATAACTTCACCTTTTGCTTAGTAAGAAATATTTTAAGCGATGGAGTTCAATCATATTAATAAAACCGCCTTTTTTTTAATGCAAACATACTTAATTCATGTTGAACAGCAATTTGACAGGTATAATAGAAAAAAATGCTGAAAAGTTAATTCATGAATGAATCAAAAATTTTCCATTTAGCTCGCCGAGGAATGAAAAGCCCGAAAGACAATCCGGGCTTTAATGTAGTATTCTATTTCTTAAAGTGCAGAAACTATTTCTGCCGTATCCATTGCAATTACAAGTTCTTCATTTGTCGGGATGCGAAGAACATGAACTTTGCTTCCCTCTTTCGAAAGTTCATTTTTCTTGGCTTTGTTTTTTTCTTCATCAATTTCAATACCGAGAAATTCAAGTCCGTTGCAAACCGTACTTCGTACAAGAGAAGAATTCTCACCGATGCCGCCGGTGAAAACGAGAGCATCAATTCCCCCCATAGCTGCAGCATACGCGCCGACATATTTTTTTATACGATAAGTAAAAACGTCAAAAGCAACTTTAGCCCGCTTGTTGCCTTCTCCTATCGCCGATTCAATTTCGCGCATATCGCTGCTTTCCCCGCTTATGCCGATAAGTCCGCTGTGCTTATTCAGTAAAACGCCTGCTTCGGAAAGTGAAAGTCCTTCTTTTCCCATAATATAAAGAATGACCGAAGGATCGATGTCGCCTGCTCTTGTTCCCATCAACAATCCTTCAAGCGGTGTGAAGCCCATTGATGTGTCAACAGAAATTCCTTTATCAACAGCAGCCATACTGCATCCGTTGCCGAGATGTGCAGTAATAATTTTTAATTCGGTAATCGGTTTGCCTAACATTGAAGCGGCAATTTCAGAAACGTAACGGTGGGAAGTTCCGTGAAAACCATAGCGTCTGATTTTATGACGCTTATAAAGTTCATAAGGAATACCGTACAGATATGCTCTTGCCGGCATTTTAATATGAAACGCCGTATCGAAAACAACACACTGTTTTGTCTCCGGCAATGTTCTCGTAACTGCTTGGATACCTTTAATGTTTGGTGGATTATGCAGCGGAGCTAATTCAATATTTTCCTGGAGAACACTCATCACTTCGTCGGTCATCAAAACAGAACCGGAAAATGATTCACCTCCGTGAACAACTCGATGCCCAACAGCGTCAATATCGGATTTGTCTTCGATTACGCCGTGGTTTTTGCTGAGCATTACGGCAAGCACGTATTCGATTGCCATCGCATGGTCTAAAATTTCAGCTACAATTCTAACATTGTTTCCATCGTGTCTTGTGTGGCTAAGAACTGCACCGCTCATACCGATTCGCTCAACAATACCTTTTGCCAGTGCAAATTTTTGTTCTGTATCTATAAATTGATATTTGATAGATGAACTGCCTGAATTTAAAACTAATACTTTCATTTTCTCATTTTCACTTTCTTTATAAAACCAAATAAATTCTTAATCTTAATCGTATTCATAATCTTACTCTCTTTTAAAGTTCGCGAAAAGGATTAAGAAAAAGATTAAGATTAAGAGATTAAACAACTACTTCTCTTTCTAAATTAATAAGTCATGTTACGCAGAACTCTTATTTATTAACCCCGCCATTTATGGCGGGGATGGAACAAACGTCGGCAACTCAGGCTTTAGCCATTATTTTGGCTATTAATGGGCTAAAGCCCAAGTATTTGGTCTTATTTAACCCCCGGCATAAATGCCGGGGTTACTTGATACGCAGTATGCGTAAGGTGAATTAATAAACAATCTTTCCATTAACATCGTACTTATAAAATCCTTCACCGGTTTTTTTACCAAGTTTTCTTTCTCGAACAAGTTTCCGTAAAATAGGACAAGCGCGGTACCGTGGTTCGCCGAGTGTTTTCCAGAGCGTATCCATCCAGGCTAAAACTTCATCCAAACCCATCATATCAGCCATTTCCAAAGGTCCGTTTTGAAAATTGTACCCAAGTTTCATTGCTGTATCGATATCTTTTGCTGTGGCAATATCTTCGAGTAAAATATACATCGCTTCGTTTAGCAATGGAACGATTGAGCGTGTAGTAACGTATCCGGGATACTCATAAACTTCAATCGCAGTTTTCCCGATCCGCGAAGCAAACTCTTTAACCTTAGCTACTGTTTCGTTGGAGGTATCCAACGCTTTTACTAATTCTACCAGGGGAACTTTTGGAACAGGGTTTAAGAAGTGCATTCCGATAATTCTATCCGTACGCTTTGTTACTTCTGCAATTTTTGTTAAGCTAAGCGTAGAAGTATTTGAAACAAAAATGGCTTCCGGTGCGGCAATGTTATCAAGTTGTTTGAAAATAGTTTTTTTAAGCTCCATATTTTCGTCAACAGATTCAATGATCAATTTTGTTTCTGCGGCATCAGACAAGTTTAGAGACCATTTAATTCTACTAAGAATAGCTTTCTTTTCCGATGACGTCATTGCCCAGCGTTTAATTTCCCGGTCAATATCTTCTGCTAACCGGTTTTTACCGGTGTCTAGATGTTCCAGGTCTTTTTCGATCACGATGACGTCTATTCCGGCGGCGGCAATAGTTTGAGCAATCCCTTGTCCCATAATTCCGGCTCCGATTATTGCCACGGAATTTATCCCATCATCATCGTTTGCAATTTTCGCATTGCGAACCAATTCTTCAATTTCAAATTTTTCGTTCATATATTTTCTCTTATAATCATAAAAACATTCCACTTTAACAAATATTATTCCACTTACATCCTACTTGAATTAAACTTTTTTGGCGGTTCCTTCATTAGAAATTCTCAAATTAAAAAAAATAAACCCAATAATGGAAAACTCAATAATCTTCTTTCTCAAAAAGGTAAAACCCGGAATAAATTACCACGAGTAAAAAAAGGAAAGAACTGATGAGTATCTGCAATTCGATTTTCCCTTCACCAAGCGCAAGCATTTTAGGAATATTTTGAATCTCATGAAGTTTTGGAAGCACGTAATAAATTCCATCTACAATTGCTTTTAATGTCTCTTTTCCTTGAAGAAAAAAGAAGAATTGCTGACGGTTAGCCAAAAGCGGGCTGACAAACATCAATAAATAGGCGAACATCATGCTTGTTCCCGAACTTTTTGAGAGTACACCGAAAAGGAGAAGCACAGCGTTCAATATTGCAAAATAAAAAAGGGAACTGAGCAACAAAGGAAGAAATGAAAAATCCCAATCGCCAAACTTGAGTCCGGCAATCAACCATATTCCACAAATCAAAACAAAAATATGGATGAAAAAGATGAGCAAACCACCTAAATATTTCCCGAACAATAATTGGGCACGGCTTATCGGTTTTGAAAGAAATAAATCTATCGTTCCTTTTTCAAGTAAAGAGGGAATAAAACTTGCACATGCGAAAATGGAAAGTAAAAATCCAAAACTAAGCACAAAGTTTGCTGCCCCCATTTTAAAGAAAATCATCATTCTGTGAAAGTCTTGTGGGTTTTGCTTCAAAGTTTCTCCAAAGTTCGAAGACGCGGCAAAGAAAACGCCGACAAGCATTAAAAGCACAAAAATTGAAAATGCAATAAAAACTTTTTTTGAAATTGATTCACGCAATGTGTAAAAAGTCATCAGCCAAATGTTTTTCATGAATTTTTCTCCTCTGCTTGAACCAATGAGATAAACACATCTTCAAGAGAATTTTTTTCCTGCGCCATTTCTTTAATTGAGACACCCTTGTTTCGTAAATGATCTACAAAATCGTTCACCGTTCTGTTCTCATCAACACGAATGAGATAGGTTGATGAAGAAACTTTTTGCAGCGTATATTTTTCTTTGATGATGGCATCGAGAAGAAAATCGAGTTCGGCATCAACAACAATTTTGTACTCTTCTTTTTTGTCGGTTAACTCGTGAACATTTCCTTCTCTAATAATTTTTCCTTTATGAAGAACGGCAACACGGTCGGTGATCAATTCAACTTCAGAAAGCAAATGGCTGTTTAGAAAAATAGTCTTGCCTTCTTCTTTTAGCGCAAGAAGCACATTGCGTATCTCTTTTCGCCCAATCGGATCAACGCCATCGGTCGGTTCATCAAGAAAAAGAAGATCGGGATTGTTCAGCATTGCCTGCGCAAGACCAAGCCGCTGCATCATTCCTTTTGAATAGGTTTTAATTTTGCTTTTGCTCCACTTTGTCATTTGTACAAGTTCGAGCATTTCGTCAATTCGTTTTGTAAGATGGAGATTTTCTAATCCGCTTAATTTGCCGAAAAAAGTCAACACTTCTTTCCCGGTCATGTAGTTTGGAAATTTATGATTCTCCGGCAAAAAACCGATTCTCTTTTTCAAGTGAATATTTGTAAAATCTTCCTCAAACATTTTGCACGAGCCGGAAGTTGGATAAACAATTCCAAGTAAAACTTTTATTAACGTGGTTTTGCCGGCGCCGTTTTGACCAAGTAACCCGAAGATGGTTCCCTGTTCGATTGATAAGCTCACATTAGTAAGCGCGGTTACTGTTTTCTTACCGAAAAAGGTTGAGAAAGTTTTACTTAGATTTTCAATTTCAATAATGTTCATTTGGTAGTGGTCTTTGTCTGTTTGAAAAAATCTTTATTTGAAAATTTGATTTCTTGATCTTAATCGTAATCTTAATCAAAAAAGAGATAAGAAAATTGGAGTAAGATTAGGATTATGATTCAGATTACGAATTTGGCTTCGAAATTACCTCTAAAAATACAAATGCAAATTACTTATAAAAACGGGGGCGGCAAAATTTAAGTCGCACCTCTATTTCCCGTATATTTGCAGTGTCATTTTATGCTCAAAGTAAACGAAATATATTATTCCATTCAAGGAGAAAGCACTAAAGCAGGACTTCCGTGTGTTTTTATCCGCTTAACGTACTGCAACTTGCGCTGCTCTTATTGCGATACGGAATATGCGTTTTATGAAGGGAAAGAGTTATCACTTGAAGCAATTCTTACCGAAGTTGAAAAATATCAATGCAAGTTAGTTGAACTGACCGGTGGTGAACCTTTGGTGCAAAGTGAATCATTAGAGTTGATGAAATTGCTGTGCGATAAAGGTTTCGAGGTTCTGCTTGAAACCGGCGGAAGTCTGCCGATCGAGCATATCGATCAACGAGTAAAGATTATTATGGATCTGAAATGTCCTTCAAGCAATATGGAGAAGAAAAATCTTTATGAGAATATTCAATTCCTTAAAAGAAGTGATGAAGTAAAATTTGTTCTCGGTTCGCTCGAAGATTATGAGTGGGCGAAAATCATTCTTGCTAAATATGATTTACAAAACAAATGTGAAATTCTCTTCTCCGTCGTGTTCGGCAAAATTGAACCTGCAACAATGGTAAAATGGATTTTAGAAGATAACTTACAAATAAGATTTCAACTGCAGATGCACAAATTTATTTGGCATCCGGAACAGAAAGGTGTTTAATGAAAATAGCTAAAGTATTCGATTGGGAAATGGGGCACCGACTCCCTTTTCACAAAGGAAAATGTAAAAATCTGCACGGACACTCGTACAAACTCCGCCTTGAAATTGAAGGCGAACCGGACGAGCAGGGCATGTTAATTGATTTTTACGATGTTAAAAAAATCGTCAACCCGATCATCGAAAATCTTGACCATGCATTTATGGTTTATAAAGAAGATAAAGATTTAATTGATGCGTTGGAGAAACTAAATTCTAAAACCGTTGTGGTTGATTTTCACTCAACCGCAGAAAATATTTGCAATTATTTTATTGACGAAATAAAGAAAATCTCTCTTCCGGAAAATATTAGAAAAATTACTGCAAGAATTTATGAAACCGAAGACTCGTACGCCGAGCAGAATTACGAATTAGGAATTAGGAATTAGAGATGAAAGAACAGAATGTTCTAAAAGAGAAAAGTTATCAATTCGCAATAAGAATTGTAAAACTTTATCAATTTTTAAAAGAAGAAAAGAAGGAATTCACACTTTCAAAACAAATTTTAAGATCGGGGACTTCAATTGGAGCCAATGTTGAAGAAGCGATTGGAGCTCAATCGCAAAAAGATTTTTATATGAAATTAAATATTTCTTATAAAGAAGCTCGCGAAACTCATTACTGGTTAAGAATTTTACATGATACAAATTACATTGATGATAAACAGTTCCAATCAATTATAAATGATTGCGACGAACTCTTAAAAATAACCGGCACAATTATTAAAACAATGAAATCAAAATTATTTCCTAATTCGTAATTCCTAATTAAAGAAAACCATGTCCAAATTCAAAATGTTTATCGAGTACGACGGCACCCGCTACAGCGGCTGGCAAAAACAGCGCGACAGCAAAACCGTTCAAGGAACGCTGCAACGAATTGCAGAAGATATTTTCAATACCCGCGAAGTTGATATTCAAGGAGCAGGAAGAACCGATGCGGGAGTTCACGCGCTGCGGCAGGTTGCTTCGCTCGATGTGAGAACCATGCTCGCCCCCGAAATTATCAAAATGAAGTTCAACGATCTTCTTCCCTACGACATAAATATTATTGAAGTTGAAAAAGCTCACAATAATTTTCACGCGCGCAAAGATGTTGAAATGCGCAGTTATCTTTACCAAATTTCAAGACGGAGAACCGCGTTCGGCAAGCAGTTCGTCTGGTGGATAAAAGATAAACTCGATACGAATAAAATGAGATCAACTTTGCAGCTTTTTATTGGTATGCACGACTTTGCTTCGTTTACCGATAAGAACATGGAAGAAAAATCAACCAAAGTTTTGATTAATGATATTACCCTTACCGAAGTTGACGATCTGATTCTTATCAGAATTATCGGTTCACATTTTTTGTGGAAGCAAGTCCGCAGAATGGTTGGCGTAACGGCAGAAGTTGGACGCAATCATTTAACCGAAAATGATGTGATAAAATATCTAACCTCGTTACGAAACGAGCCGGCAAAGTTCACCGCTCCTCCTTCGGGTTTGTATTTAGAACAAGTTATTTACAAAGGAGAAAAGTTTAGAGAAGAATTTTCTCCGCTGATTAAAATATCTTAGTGTTTCTTTGTGTCCTTAGTGCCTCAGTGGTGAAAATGCCTTTCCCACTTAGACACTAAGATCACTGAGCCGCACTAAGAAAAGAAAATCCTCTTGAGAAATATCCCCACAAAAAATGTTACCTCTCTAACAAATTCGGCAAATTTCTCCCTATTGGTTTTGTCCATTTTAATATTCCACCCTCCGGGATTTATCTTTTCCAATTCCGTTAGGGCTGAAATATTGGTAGAATTAAAACGCCCCGCCCCCCAAAGTTCCGCCTGCCTGCCGTTAGGCAGGCAGGAACGAGATATCTTCTTCAAGGTAAACAAATCTTTCCCAAAATCGTTGGTTTAATTGCGCAGGTAACGCGCTGAATATTAGCCGGATTTCCCGCCAAAGTTTCGTTTGCAAGTACCGCAAAGCAAATGGCTTCTTTCGCGTCCGATGAGATTCCTAAATCTTTTACGTTTTTTATTTCAACCGATCTGCCAAAATATTTTTTCAACGAATTCATGATAAAATTATTTCTCGCTCCGCCGCCGCTAACAAACAACTCTGCTATTTCCGTTTCGCTTTTTATAAATTTTTCATAATTGCGATAAACGCCGTAAGCGGTAAAATCGGCAACGGTTGCGAGTAAATCTTCCTTCGGAACTTTGCGGAACTTTTTTAACAAAGGAGCTAAAAATTCAGCGCCATAATATTCGCGTCCTGTTGATTTGGGAATTTTCTTCTCGATGTAGTTATCCTGTTTTTTCAACAATCGAAGAATCTCTTGGTTTATCTTTCCGCCGGAGGCGATGTTTCCGCTCTTATCGTATTCAACATTAAAATATTTTTTTGCGAGAAGATCGAGCATCATGTTGCCGGGACCGGTATCAAAAGCGATTACGGAAGAAGCGTCACCTTTCCTATTTAACACAGTAATGTTTGAGATTCCGCCGATGTTAAGCAGCGCCCTGTTCTTTTTATTTGAATGAAACATGATGTGATCAAAATAAGGAACCAGCGGCGCCCCTTGTCCGCCAAGCGCAACATCGCCTGTTCTGAAATCACCAATTGTTAGAACTCCGGTTAATTTTGCTATAACACTTGGATCACCTATTTGCAATGTTGAACCGAAATTATAACCGTAATAATTTCTCTTCAGCGGAAGATGATGAACTGTTTGTCCGTGCGAACCGATCAAATCAACATCCGCTAAATTAAATTTGCTTTTTCTACAAAGTTCTTTTACGGCATCAAAATAAAGATGTGCGATTAGAAAATTAAGTCTGCAAATATCCGTAACATTGCCGGAGTTTGGCTTTGAGTTCTCTAATATTTTTTTCTTTAAACCGCGCGGAAAAGGATATGTAATAAAACCGAGTTGCTTGATCTTCGTTTTTGTTCCGCAGCCGGAAACTTCGACTAAAACAGCGTCAACTCCATCAAGTGAAGTGCCGGACATTAGACCGATAACATTTTTCTTCTTCCTGGAAGCGAGTTTTTGTAGTTCGTTGATATTCATAACGCAAATATATAAAATGCGGTACAATGTTGATGACTTAGGTTTTCCAAACCATCAGTTGTAATTTTGTAACAAATATTATTTACAATTATAATAAGGTTCGTCAATGGACATTCAAAACAAAAAAGTTTTAGTTCTCGGCGGCTGGGGTTTGGTCGGTAACGCAGTTACAAAAAAACTGATCTCCGAAAAGCCCAAACAAATCATCGTCACTTCTCTCCGCAAAGAAGAAGCCTTTGAGGCTGTAAACAAACTCAAAAAAGATTATCCGCATCTGCCAAAAAATTATTTTGTGCCCTGGTGGGGAAACATTTTAGTCCGCGAAGAATTTAAGGACAAAGACAGAAATGAACTTCTTGCCGATCCGGCGAAAAGAAAAATTCTGATGCAGGATACGCTTGAAGAGCTCGGAAGTGAAATATTGAAAAGCGCATCTCTCTACAAACTTATCAACAAACATAAACCGCAAATTATTGTTGACTGCATCAACACAGCAACAGGCATTGCTTATCAGGATATTTACACTACATACAAACGCGTAAAACATAAATTGAATAACAAACCGAAACTTGATGAAGTTATTGAAGAGACGGAAAAAATTCTTTGCACAATGTATATTCCGCAGTTGATAAGACACATTCAAGTTCTGTACAATGCGATGCATGTGGCAAAAACGGAAATCTATTTTAAGATCGGAACGAGCGGAACCGGTGGAATGGGTTTGAACATTCCTTATACGCACAGTGAGGAAAAACCTTCGCGCGTTCTGTTGAGTAAATCCGCTATTGCAGGCGCCCACACACTTTTGCTTTGGCTGATGGGAAGAACTCCCGATTCCGCCATCGCAAAAGAGATTAAACCGACAGCGGCAATCGCATGGAAGAAAATTGAATTCAACACGATAAAGAAAAAAGGAAAACCGATCGAACTGTATGATATTCCTTTTGAAGATCAAATTCCGTTAAATGATAAATTAAGTTTTCAATTAGATAAACCGTATTCGCCAAGCGGAAAGGTTTTGAAATCAGTCTTTATTGATACGGGTGAAAACGGCATTTTTTCCCGCGGCGAGTTTGAAGTAATTACCGCGCAGAAGCAAATGGAATTTGTTACTCCCGAAGAAATTGCCGAGAATATCATCTATGAAATTAAGGGACGTAATACAGGAAGCGATATCATTAATGCTCTTGATAATGCTACGCTCAATCCTAGTTACCGCGCCGGTTATCTTCAACATTTTGCGGTTGATATTCTTTCCGACCTTGAAAAAAAACACGATATTCACAGCGTGGCGTTTGAAATGCTTGGTCCCCCACGTCTTTCCAAATTGCTGTTTGAAATTCAATTAATAAAAACAATTACCGGAACGATGAAGAACATTTCGACTTTTTCCGCCAAAAAACTTTCTCTGCTTTGTACAGAATTAATAAAGAATAATCACAACTTGAGGAACGAAATTCTTTCGATTGGGATCCCAATTTTATTACCTGATGGGAAAACGTTTTTACGTGGAGCTGAGATGAAAATTCCCGTCTTTACAGGTGATAAAGAAATTCCTCTCGACAAAGCAAAGATAAACCGCTTCGCATACGAAGGCTGGCTTGACCTGCGTCCTTCAAATATGAACGCCTGGCTAAAGCGGATAAAAGCAATTATGGATGAAGCGATCGCGATCAGTGAAAAAGATACGAGCTCGCTGCATGTACGCACAAAACAATATTGGAATTATTTTGAAGAGATCAGTATTGGTAGAGTGGTAAGCTGGATATTCATCCACGAAGAAAAAGGAACGAGGATGAAGGATTAACGAAAACTGTGTGAGGCACTGGGATTGCACAAAGTAAATGCTTCTTGATCAAAATCTCTGTGCTTTTCCAGATGCTTCTCCCGATAGATCGGGATTAGGATGACAAATGCAGGCAAACTCCTGCCATTCTGAGGGAGTGAAGCAACCGAAGAGACTTAACCGCGGAGGATAAAAAGTTTTTAACAAAGAGAGTGTATAATAATTTTAGAATCTCCTTGATTTTCTTATTTATGATCCTTAATCTCAACTCAGAAAAATAAATTATTCTTCGGCGTTCCTTCATTTAGTTCAATACCCTTAAGTTTTTGTGTTTAAATAACTCATAATTCTTAATTTATAACTAATGTTAAGGAGTTATATAATAACCTTTTTTAGAACTGATCAAAATAATTTTCTCATTTATTATTGAATCGGCGGATTCAATCGTGCAAATCAACTTTTATGCTACACTATAAACATTAGGGATTGAAAGGTTAAAAATCGTCATTATACTCCTCAGTATCTTTTCTTTCCTCAATATCCTCTTTTCCCTTTATATTAAAGTAATAGGAGATGTCTAAAGAAAATATCTGTGTTTTTTCCTTCATACTATTAGAGGATGAAAAACCATAGCCATAACTGGTAGAGTTTTGGGAAAGCAGATTGAATATATCTTTTGCTTTTATCGAAACTGAAAGCGATCTATCAAAGAATAAGCACCTCATCGCTGCATCTACAAAATAGTTTGCATTGGATTTGGTTTGAGCAGAATATTCTGGCGCGCTGTAGTACGAATTAATTTGAAATCGAAAATCCTTGAAAGCAAAATATGTGCTTAAGTAAATCGACAATGAAGACCCGCTACTTTGAACTGTTGCGCCCTCATATTTTCTATTTGTCCATCTCAAAGATGGGTTAATGGTTAAAAAGTTAAATAGTTCTGTGTTGGCTGATAATGAAAGCCCGTAGCTTCTAGTACTATAAATATTTTTAAATGTAGTTATAGCTTTTGTTAAATTATATTGTTCAGTGATTTCCTCAATTCCATTATCGCGCATATAATAAAAAATACTGGAATTAATGATTGTTCCCTCGGTGTAAAACATATATCCAGCTGTAAATAAATTACCAAGTGATGGTGCTAAATCGGGATTCCCAACAGTTACATTAGTTGAATCTGAATAGTCGGCATACGGATTTATCTGTCGGTTCTGAGGATAAATGTAATTCAAGGACCATTTAAAGTTTATACTTTGGTTTTTATCAATTGAGGTGCTCAAAGAAATGTCTGGTAGGAAATTCGAATATTGTTTTTGAAATGAATGCCTAAGTAAAAATTCATCAAACTTTGTTATAAAAGTTTCATAATTAATTCCAGCCATTATGTCAATATTAATTATCTTACTGCTAACATATCCGGAAAGGGAATGATTCATTTTACGGTTTTTGAAGTGATTATTACTTGAGATGTTCTCCATAAAACTATCTGTAATCGGATCGTAGTTATAGTAATCGTTTTTCATATTCAATTCAGTAAAATTTCCGCTGTAACCCAAAGCTAAGTTTATATTATCTATTAACGGTGTGGCGTATCTCGTTCTCCAATTCATGTTATTGTTTGAATTATCAGAAAAATCATTTTGGCGAATTGGATCAGCTAAGGATGAATACTCATACCTTCTGGTTGTCGTTGTGTTCATTTCGTTATTGTTATAAGATGCAGCCACATTAAAGTACTCATTCCTCTTTGAAAAAGTTCTCCGATAACTTGTCATTAACATCAGAAAGTTTTGTTTAATATTTTTATCAGCAGTAGTCTTGCTTTCACTAGGGACATTATTACTATTATTCCTTTGGTCTGTTAAAAGACTGAGTAAGCTGGTTGTGTTTATATCGTTATAAATTATACCAGCTGTGAGGGAATTTTTTTTATCCGGATTATATAGAACATTTATTCTACTATCATTTTTGATATAATTATTATGATTGTCACTAGTTTGTTCTAAATAGCCAATGGAATCATTCAAGATAATTGACTTTAAACTGGTTCTACTAATTTTCGAATCTGAGTTGTTGAATTTATGTGAACCCCGCATGATTAGTGATTCATAAATATATGAAAGATTAGCATCGGCATTATAACTGCTTTTAGTGTTCCCCCCCAAAGAAGCGCTTCCGGTATACTTGTTATCAAGTTTCTTTTTTGTGACAATATTTATAATTCCGGAGTTGCCCGCATCTATATAATCAATTGAGTGGCTTGTAATAATCTCAATTTTTTCAATATCGGTTACAGAAAGGTGTCTTAATTCCTCTGGTTTTAGAAATCCCGACATGTCCATAGGAATACCGTCGATATAAATTTTTGTATTTTCTTTTCCAGCCAGATTTACGTTTCCGTCAATATCAACATTTACCATTGGGATGTTTTCTAACACTTCAATCCCATTATTTCCTAAATCTTTGTTTACTCTTACTACTATTTTTTCATTGTCCTTATAAACTCCCTCGTATTTTTCCGAAATCACCATTTCGTTCATATATATATCTTTAGCCGCAAGTCTTATAGTATCAAGGTCAATAACTTTAACTTTTTCTGTAAATACAATTAAATCTCTTTTACGTTTTTTATAACCGATGGTTGTTATTTGAGCGGAATAAGAGCCTAAAGGAACATCTTTTAATATAAATTTGCCGTTAGACGTAGTTTCGACATTTAAAACCCGCGAGGTATCGTTTTTATTAAAGAGTTGAAAACTTGCATGAACTATGGGCAGAGTAGTTGCGCTATCTACAACAATTCCGGAAATTATACCTTTGTCCTGCTTTCCTTTACTTAACTCTATAATATCGGTCTGTGCAAACGTAGTTGTTGTTATTTGAAAGGCAGAACAAAAAAAAATCAAATATAATGTAAGATTTCTCATATATAATTTTTAACAATAAATATTCTAGACGGGAACACAGATGCAATCAACATAGAAATTAAAAACCCCGTATTTAGTAATGATAAAAAATAAACCACAGTCATTTTTACTAAATAGGGTTTAAGATATTTTGTAAATCGTAATGAATATTTAATATTTTCTGCGAACATAATCTGAAAAAATTTGTGCCGCTTATGGTCAAGTTATTTTTCCCACAGAGGGACACACAAAGATTTTTATTCCTCGCTCTCAGGCGCTGGCATTACAACCCAAAGGATGATGTAAACAAGTATTCCGGGAAATGCAATACTGAAAATGGAAATGAGCACGAACCCGATCCGTACAATTGTTGGATCCCAGCCAAGCCATTCTGCAATACCGCCGCAAACTCCGGCAATCATTTTGTTTCTTGATTTTTTTAACGCAGCCATAAACATTCCTATTGTTAAGCGAAAGTTATTTCAAAAATATCAGAACATCAACTACTATTAAAAGAGAAAGTTGCAAAACCTGTTCAACTTAACTAATTTTTGCACAGTTATTTATTTGATTTCCCATAACCTAACGAGGTTCCATTTTGACAGTACATGAAGAAATTTATCAGAAAGCGGAAGAACTCTCTTCTGATTTTAAATATACCGAAAAAGAAGTATCAATTATTTTAGCGGCGGGACACGGCAAAAGAATTAAATCGCACCGTTCAAAAATGCTTCACGCAATTTGGGGCTCAACAACTGTTGAGCGGGTTTTTAATGCATCAAGTCAGGGCATTCCGTCCGTTAATTCAATTTTGGTTGCAGGAATAAAGGCGATGGATGTTATGTCGGTTATCGGCAAACGCCAGCAAACACAGTTCGCGTACCAGGCAGAACAAAAAGGAACCGGACACGCGGTACAAGTTGCCCTCGAAAAAATCAATGAAAAAAAATTTGAAGGAAATGTATTTGTGTTCCCGGGCGACATGGGACTTATTAATAAAGAAACGGTTGCAATGTTCCGCAATGCTTTCATTTCATCAAAATCCGATATGATGGTGCTTACCGGCATTTTCACAGGCAATGCGGCAGAAAACTCTTATGGAAGAATCATTCGCGTAAAAGGAATGGATGACGAGGGAAAGCCTTGCGGTGAAGATTGTGGAAAGGTTATAGAAATAAAAGAGCACAAAGATATTCTTTCGCTGCCGGAGGACAAGCCATATCTTCTAAAATATAAAGGAAGAACTTTTTCCTACAGTAAAGAAGAGTTGATTGAAAACCGGGAATTCAACTCCGGTGTTTATGCGTTTGATTATAAAAAGCTTGTTGCACAAATCAAAAACCTGAGCAGCGAAAATGTTCAAAATGAAATTTACATCACTGATCTTATCTCATTATTTAATAAATCAGGATACACGGTCTCGGCAGTTAGTCCCGAAGACCAGGATGTAGTAATGGGCTTTAACGATAAATCCGTTTTAAAAGAAATGGAAAACATATTCAGAAAGAAGGTTTACAACAAACTAAAAAACATTATTGAAATAGATGATAACGACGATTTCTTTATTGACGAGTCGGTTGTTGAACATATTCTGGAAATGGATAAAACCGGAATCCCGCTTGATATTAAGATCGGAAAAGGAGTTTACATCGGGAAAGGAGTTCGGCTTAATTATAATTTATCGTTGAAAAAGAATGTTTTTGTAAACGGAAATGTAACTTTCGGTAAAAATGTTCACGTATGGGAAAACGTCCATCTTTCTACTTTACCGCATCAACAATTTATTATCGGCGATGGTGTAGAAATTCTTTGGGGCGATATCATTAAGGGGAATATCGAAATCGGCGAAAAAACAAAAATTGAATCAAGCGTAAATATGACCGGCAGCGATGAGTTTCCGCTGCGTATCGGTAAAAATGTGCTGATAAAAGGAACGAGCTATATCTTTGGGTGTATTATTGAAGACGAGATTTTTATCGAACACAGCGTATTGATCAGAAAGAAAATCAATAAACTTGTTAAACGAAACGGAGAAGTTCAGAGAATCCGATTCTTCCTTCCGATGCCTTCGGGGATTGATGCAATAGAAAATTTATAAGGATTGAAAAAATCCCGCGATAAAAATTTGAAATTATTTTTGCTTACGAGTTGATTTGAAAAATGCTTCAATTGACTTGTAACATTTTTTTACTTCAACTGATTTTTTGAACATCTCACTTGGTATGGATTCTAAATTATTGTAGCCAATATTTAACTCCTCGAGATTCTCGAGTTGGAAAATTGTTTCGGGTAGTGCATTCAATTTATTGTGTCCCAAATCCAGTACTTTTAAATTTTTTAACTCATTGATATTTTCCGGCAGTTCCTTTAATCGGTTTGAATAGAGATATAGATGAGTCAGTTTTTTTAACCTGCATAAACTTTTAGGGAGTGATTCAAGTTCTCGATTTTCCACAATCCATAATTCTTCAAGGTTTTCTAATTGTCCTATTTCTTCCGGTATCTTTGTTATTGAGGTATTTTCCAGTGTCATTTTTTTTAATTGTTTTAATTCCCACAGCGAACTCGGCAATCTGCATAGAAAACGTAATCTTACGTTCAGTTCTTGCAAATTTTTCAACTCCCCTATTTTTTCCGGCAAATCCGACAGCAGATTATCGCGGATTTCCAGAAATTCTAAATTTATTAAACAAACTATTTCTTCAATTTCATCTTGTAAGAAATTTTCATTAATGCTCAACCGCTTTAGAGATGTCATATATTTTAAACCGTTGGGCAGATTGCCTTCTACTTCATAGTTTTTTAATATTAGTTCACTTTTGTTTTTCACCCGACTCTTGAAAATTTTTTCGTTCACATAAAAATAATCCACTACTCTTGTACAATGCTCAGTGAACATATCCTTAATTTTTATCTCAATTCTTTGTTTTTGGTAAAATTCCTCTACTTCTTCATCCTTCAACCAAAGTATATTTGGCGCGTTATCTATGCCATATTTTTCTTGAAGGATTTGTATAGCTTTCATTAGGAATTGATTTTCATCTACATCAATCATCGTTTGATAAAGTTTATCGGTCTTGGTAAATATTTCTTCCTCCTCGCCAGAAGCGACAAAATCTTCAATGTCCTTATACCGTCTTATTTTATCTTCTTGAAAAGCAACATCATAATGTTCCCATGGTGCATAAAGTTTCTGCAAGGATACTGTTCCGGTGTTTGAAGAATTGGATTTTTCTATTATATGAACAATATATTTATCCCAAATTTGTCTTTCATTTTTAAATTCTTCGGTTTCTTCAGGTTCTCCGAATGAAAATAATCCTCCGTAATAATTTCCTAGCTGGAAAACACAAAGGATAAATCCAGTTATATTTTCTTCTGGATAGTCTGGTATGTGTTTGAGCATAATTAAATTTCTTTATTTATCTATAATAAAAATCAAGATGCTATTTAAGAGTGGATTTCAAAAAAGCGTCGATAGTTTTGTAACACTTTTTTACTTCAACATTTTCTTTCCACAAATCGCAATCATTATCAATTAAAACGTCAGCCTTAGGGAATGAGTCTGTTCCTTTGGATATATACCCCTTTGTTTTCCATTTTGCGAAATACTCATCAATTTCGGGATTCCCGGAATACAAAACGACATCATGTTGTGCAATCAATTCTTGCAGCTTCGGATGTTCAGTCCAAGTTTTTCCTCTATCCTTTGTTATAAGTGCAGTATCATCAATATCTAAAAGTATTTTCATTAAACCTTCCTCAATATTTTTGTAAAAGAAAATTACGAATAAAGTCGCTTAATTTTTTATCACCGAATGATAAGATATGAGGAGCATTGTTCCGTAATTAGGTTATACTTTTTTTAATATTATCATTTGTCATTACAAACTTAGTTGAGATAAACCATGGCGCTTTTCCCGGCACTTCTTTCATCAGCAGAATTAGTATTTGCTCTTGAAGGAGATAAAATAAAACTGGCTTTTTTTACAAGCATCGTATCTACCGGCTTAATGCAGTACAAATATATTATCGCAGTAAAACCTCGTGGTCATAAGGCGCCAAAGTATTTCATAAATGCGGAATATACGGCTAGCAGCAGACTCCCAAACCGCTATTTTCTTTGTGAATTTGAAAACGGAGAACATACTAATTACGGAAATAATCTAAATTGGGGCGACTTCGGAACTTTTTTAAACGAAGCTTTGCTGATGATCAAAGAGAAATACGGTTTTCAAAAGGATTTTATTATAATTGCCTCTCCGCCTGAAGAATGGCCTTTATTTGATTCTTGCTCCGTTAACACAATCGCCAATAATTATATCGGACATAGGTATGATTACAACAATGTAAAAGAAATAATTCTTGGTTCATTTTCAAAAAGCTTTCAGAGATGAAACAAGTAATTGGTTTTTACTAAAACGTACTCATTTTGTTAAAATTAGTATTAGCAAAGCAAGCCAGAAGAAATACTTAAAACATCCACCAAGTAATCCTCTAAAGAGATAGAATAATATGACAATTATAATTATTTCCATTGCAATTGTTAAATTACCGACGTCAAAATTGTTTTTCTTATCATACAATGATTATAAATTATGGGAAAAAAGATTTCAAACGATCTATTGCGCCGGACTGAAATTCTGGCAAGGATACTAAACGGTGAGTGCCTTACAAAGCTTAGCGCTGCCGAAGATTATAAAGTTGAAGAAGTTACCATTACCCGTGATTTACAGTATTTCAGAACTCTCGGGCTTGAAATCTTCAGCAGAAAAAAAGGGATTACTTTATTTAGTAAAGTTCCAAAAGACTTCTTAACCAATTTTGTTTCCGAATATCTTTCTCTTATTTCTTATTCTGATTACTTTCTTCCCCCGATTAAAAAATTTTCAAAAATCGATTCTGCCTTCTTCCAGCATATTGTCCTTCTCACTAAAGCAATTAATGATTCAAAACTGCTATCCATTTCTTACAAAAAACTTTCTGACAATACCAGTAATGATTATCTGCTCAAGCCTTTAAAACTTGCTGAGAACAACGGCAATTGGATTTTGCATGCCTTCAAGAATGATGAGACAATATTAAAAACTTTTTATCTTAGCAGAATTACCAATCTCCGCCTTACAAGTAAAAAGTTTATACTTGATAAAGTTCCGCAGAAGGAAGAAAAAATATTTGATATCGTATTAAAATTCATCCCTGAAGTCGAACAAGAATTCATATATAAAATTTGGTTTGATGAGTTTGAACTTGAAAAAGATGAAAAAGGTTCGATACTTTTAAAAACAAAACAACCAATCACCAATCGTCTTGCTTCCTGGTGTATTAGCTGGTGGGATGCCATTGAAGTTCTTCAACCCCTTGAATTGAAAGACTACATCAAGGAAATGATAAAATATTATCAGACTAAAAATTTGTGATGTTAATAATTTTAATAAAAAACTATAACAAGACATTAACTCTTTTCACTAATTCTTTTTTTGTGTCATCGGCTATTGTAAAATTTGGGCAATTAATGATTGTATGTATTCCACTTTTATAAAAATCAATTGAAGTATTCCCCCATTTTACTGGAATAGATTCATTTTGTGGGTCTTTAAACAATGGTGTCAAACCCAGCAATACTTGATATTTTTTTAAATAACTTTTGTTCAAAAAGAAAATAATTTTAGGTTCATTCAAATATTTTTCAAAATTCTTTTTGTATCTGGCATTAAGAATATTATTGGTTAAGTATTTGTCTCTCCTTCCCAAATCATTCATAAATATTTTTTTATAGTGCTCTAACAGTGTTTTTTCAGCATCCCGTCCTTCTCTGGGAAATTTTAAGAAAGATAAATTTGAGTAAAAAAAATTGGATTCCTTGTTTACTGTAATGGAGTCTTCATAACTATAGTCAATGTTTTTTATATTTTTCAATAAATAATAAAGGGTCCCATAAAACGCACCTTCATTCTTATCTGCAAAATTATTCGATAGGTAGGCAATAAATTTCTCCCTCCCTTTTTTTAATTTTTTAAAATAATCTTCTGTAACTGCTACATTTTTATTTTTATCTAAACCACCTCCATACTCAAGTCCGAAAAACCATATTTTTGCTCCTCTATTTCCAACCCCAATATAGTTTTCATAAATGTCTTTAAAATCCAATAAATCTGCCATAATCTTACTCCTTTAAATTATTTCGCGAAACTTAGGTCATCTACCGCATATTTCCTATTAGCGAAAAGTACTGTCATTTTCATACGCATCATAATATTTCCAAGATCATTTTTTCTTCCAAAAGGAAGGTTTGAATTTCTTCCTTCGTCACTTCAAATAAATTAAAGTCTGTGATTAATTTCTTAAACTCCTGAAAGACCAGACAGAACGCTTTCGATGCCGGCTCTTCTCTACTTACCGACCTTTTCATTTTCTCGTTGTCATATTTAAATAACCATTTAACGAATGGGGTAATTGTAAGAATTACATCTTCCGTTTCGTTTTTCCTTTGTATTCCTTCCCAATCAAAAGGGGAAGAAATTAAAACGGTCATCTTAATATTTTGCATCGTCAATTTGTTTAGTAAAAATTCGAGGAAATGCTTGCTTAACTTTCCGCCTCCGCCTGCAAGTATGAATATTTCTTTATTGGAAGAATTAAGAAGGATATTTTCAATTAAAGCTGAAAGATGGTTTTCATAAAATTCACTTGAGCCAAAGTCTCTTATTGTTATCTGTCTAACTTTAGTTGGCATGAATAAATTTATTTTGTCATTAAAAACCAAACACTGACCACTCAAACGCAGTCCTTCTCCAAAATAATATATTCCACTTTCGCCAAAACCGCCCAATCCAATAATTTTAATTGGAGAACTATCTGTTCGCATTTAGCTGCTTTCAAAATGGGTATGAAAAAATCACTTAAATAAATTGCAAATATTTTTTACCCCGTTTTTATCATTGAATGATAAATTTTAAAGAAATGCCGGCATGTATGGTTTTGGAGCGTCGAAAGAAATGTAAAAGCTATCCTAAGAAATGAAAACTTCGTGGATTTTCCCTATGCCTTCTGGGATTGATGCGATAGAGAATTTGTAAGGATTGAAAAAATCCCGCTGTACAAATGTTACCGCGGGATTTCTATCTAAAAACTTTATTCTATGGTTTCAGCTTTTGGGGCGGCTACAACAGAATTGAAATGTTTCGTTAAAGCGGCTTTTCTTCTGGCTGCGGTGTTTTTGTGGATTCTCCCCTTTGCCGACACTTTATCGGTATAAGCAACGGCTTCTTTGTAAGCTTTTTCAATTTCTTCTTTTTCTGACATTCCTAATGCTTTTTTCGTAAGCGTTTTTAATTTTGAAAGAGAAGTTTTGTTTTCTACTCTTCTTCTTTCGGTCACTTTTATTCTTTTCTTTGCGGACTTATGATTTGCCATTACGACCTTTTTTAATAATTCTTTTAAATTTCGCCTCAAATATAGAGATTTCACCTTTCGTTGTCAAACTTTTCTTTTGGGGATCAATTTTAGTTGATTTAAACAAAATCCTTTGTTAAGTATTTACAAATGAATGGATTAAGGAAATCAGCTAAACAATTAAACTAAAAGAAGCCTAATTTTATATTGATTTCCCCCCCCTTTAAATCGTATATTTACATCTCCGATTATGATTATTTAAAGGATTATTGCTTTTGATGGCTCTGCACAAAAATTTCACGCTCTTTACAATTCTTTTGTTGCTTTTCACCTCGAAAATTATTCAATCGCAAATAATTTTTAAAGAACTGCCCCATTATCCCATTTCTGAGAAGGACCTGAGCTTTATTGAAAGTTCTGCTGTCCGGAAAACCATGCTTTTAGATGGTCTGTGGAAAGTTTATAACAGTAAAGATGAAGAAAAAAAGAAAACCGCGATTGGCGTTCCTTCTCTTTTCGAAGGAAATGCTGAAGTCGTTTATGAGAAATACTTCGAAATTTCAAAATCTGATCTTCAAGACAACAATTTTGAGCTTCATTTTCTGGGAGTAAGCTACACTTCGGAAATTTCCATCAATAATTCAGTTATCTATCTCCACCCAGGTGGTGAATTCCCGTTTTCGGTTTTGCTTCCTAAGGATTTATTGAAAAACGATAAGAAAAACATCCTAACGGTAAAAGTTAACTCCAAACTTGATGCGACTCACACCATTCCTTATAAAAATGAATTTTTAGCCCCGGAAAGATTTGGTGGAATTTTTAGAGACGTTTATCTTAAGTTCGTTCCGAACATTCATATTTCCAGGTTCAACTTTCACTACGAAGTTGTTCCAAATTCATCACGCGCAAAAGTTTTTGTTTCTGCAAATTTTGCGAACCACGAGTTCCGCGGCAAAAGTGATTCTACTGCAACCGAGAATTTTGAAGTGAAATTTTCAGTACAAAATCAAAACGATCTCTCCTCAAACGGTTCTGCAAATAACCAAATTCAGTTGCGAAAAGGGAAAGAAAAAGTTCTTTCGCAATCGTTCGAAGCTTCAAATATAATAATGTGGAATTGCAACGCTCCTCGCGCTTATGTTATCACCGCCCAAATTTTGCAGAACGGGAATGTAATTGACGAAATTAAACAACCGGTTTCGTTTTATAATTTTTCAATTCAAAAAGATTCTCCCTACTTAAACGGAGAAAAATTTCAATTGAACGGAGTGACTTACTTTGCTTCCAATAAAAGTTACGGAAGCATGTTTACGTATGAGCAGATGAAAAATGATCTTACGCAAATAAAAGATTTAGGTTTTAATGCAGTCCGTTTTCCCAAGCAGGCGCCGCACCCGTATTTGCTCGCTCTTTGCAGCGAGCTTGGTATGCTTGCGTTTGTTGAGTCGCCGGTTTCTTCGCTTCCGGAAAGTTTAGTTGAAGATCAAAATTTTGTTTCCCTCTCAAATAATTATTTAAGAAGATTTCTTTCTTCATACGGCAATTACAGCGCGGTAGCAGCAATCGGATTGGGCGGCGGATTTTTACCAAATTCACCTATCCATACTTTTTATCTTGAAACTCAAGCGGAAAAGGTTAAAAAAACTTTTTCCAAACCAGTCTATGCATCATTTGTTGCCGGTCATTTTGGTGAAATTCCAAAGTTGGATTTTTACGGAATAGAGTTATTCTCAAATTTCCTGCCTGCGCAGGCAGGTCTTTCAGCGTTTAATACAATGTATAAACCGCTTCAAGAAGAATTGGGAAAAGGAAAAGTTTTTCTGAGCGAAGCGACCTATATGGTAACGCAAGGAAGATCGAGCGGATATACAAATAAATCCACTTTTGAAGCGCAGGCAAAATTTTTCAGCGATCTTCTTTCTTTTTCGGAAGAGAATGAGAATGCGGGATATTTTATTAATTCGATGTTCGATTACCGCTGCGATTATCATTCGGTACTTTCACAATACAACCATGAAAAAATTCTGACACTTGGAATTTGCAACGAAGACAGAAAGACCAACCGCCCCGGTTATAAAGTCCTTTACGCCAAACTTCACAACCTTGAACAGGTAACCGTTCCCATCGGTCTAAAAAAAGATCAATCGCCGATGGCTTTTATTATCAGCGGATTGCTGCTTGCATTGTTGACGGGATTTTTAATTAACTCCGGCAGAAAATTTAGAGAAGATACTTCGCGCGCACTGCTTCGTCCGTATAATTTTTTCGCCGATATCAGGGATTTACGGGTAATCTCCGGTGTGCATACAACTATTTTGGCGTTCATTGTTTCGGCAATTATCGGATCATTAACGGCAAGTCTTTTCTTTTTCTTTAAAGATAAAATTCTCTTCGAGCGGTTTATTCTCTCTTTCGGAAGCGAAAATATTAGCTGGGCGATGAGTTATCTTTCATGGCATCCGGTGCAGGCAATACTTAGTTTAACGGTAGTTGTGTTTGTTAAATTGCTGTTCATCTCTCTGCTGGTAAAATTCTTTTCATTTTTTGTGATGAACAAAATCTTTCTTTCAAACGCTTATTACACGGTGGTGTGGTCATTTCTTCCTTTTGTTTTGTTGATTCCGGGAGCAATAATTCTCTATCGTTTACTTGCAATGGATTCCATAAATCTTTATATCTATATCATTCTTTTACTATTCTGCATATTGTCTGTTCACCGGTTACTAAAAGGCATTTACGTTATTTATGATGTATCGCCCGGGAAAGTATATTCTTATTCAATCCTTTTTCTTATTGGCACATCCGGTATCTTTTTAATCTATATGCAGGCATTCAACGCAACTTTTGATTTTCTTCTGTTCGGATTAAAAGAATTTATGGCAAGGATATAATTTTTGTATTTAAAGAAACTTGAAATATTAGGCTTCAAATCTTTCGCGCAAAAAACGGAAGTACATTTTCATAAAGGATTAACGGCAATCGTTGGTCCTAACGGATGCGGTAAAACCAATATTGTTGATGCGATCCGCTGGTGTTTGGGAGAACAGAAAAGCAGTATGCTTCGTTCCGATAAAATGGAAAACGTCATCTTCAACGGAACAGCCTCCCGCAAGCCGATGGGAATGTCGGAAGTTTCTCTTAGCATTGAAAATACTAAAGGCATTCTTCCAACCGAATATTCCGAAGTAACCATTTCAAGAAGGATTTTCCGTTCCGGCGAAAGCGAATATCTTCTTAATAAAAATCTTTGCCGGCTAAAAGATATTACCAATCTTTTTATGGATACAGGAATTGGCTCAAACGCTTATTCGGTGATTGAATTAAAAATGGTGGAAACCATTCTTAATAACAAAGCTGAAGAACGCCGCAATATGTTTGAAGAAGCTGCCGGGGTGAACAAGTACAAATTCCGCCGCCGGCTTACGCTGAAAAAACTTGACGAAGTTAAAAGTGATTTAACCCGCGTTAACGATATCGTTTCTGAAGTTGAAAAGAAAGTTACTTCTCTTGAGCGACAGGCAAAAAAAGCTGACAAATACAACAAAATTTCTACTACACTGCGCGAACTTGAAATTGATCTCTGCGAACGTGAACTTGCGCTTTATACCGCACGCAAAGAAGAAGTTAAACTGAAGAAAGAAGAATTTTTTGCAAAAAAAATCCGGCTTGAATCAGAACTTGCCCAGCTTGATGACAAAATAAAAGAAGTTAAAGAAGAACTTTATGCTATCGAGACTCAACTTGCCGCAAAACGGAACGAAATAACTGGACAAACCGAGAAAATTTATTCCGTTCAGCGTGCGATTTCGGTTGCAGAAGAAAGGAAAAAATCGTTCGAGAAAAATGTTGATAAATATTCGCAGGAAAAAGAAGAACTCGCCGTACAGTTGGAAAATACTCTCGAGCAGATTGAAGAATTCAAAGAAAAAATTGAAGAAACCGCCGCCGCTCTTTTAGCAAAACAAAACGAACGCGAAGCGCTCTCTGTTCAAGTTGAAGAACAGAAAACCATTTTGGAAGAAAAACGGGCTGCGTTAAAAAGTTATTCGGAAACATTACTCGATAAATTTAAAGAGATCACCACAAAAGAAAATGATCTCGCCAACCTTGAAGCTGCATTAGAGCGGACGAACGACGCATTAAATAAAACCGATCTAAGAATTAAAACGTTAACCGATACCATCGCTAAACTTGTCGGATTTATCGGAGAACTTTCCGAAGATAAAATAGACGTTGAACAAAAATTAGCTGAAGCTGATTCCTTTTTTAATCAAAAGCAAAAAGAAAAAGACGAACTCGAACAAAAACTTTTACACTTCCGCACAAGAGAAGCTGAAACCAAAACGGTGATTCATGCATTAAAAGATAAGATCGGTTTTCTACAAAACTTGATCAATAATCTGGAGGGTTTCTCGAAAGGGGCGAAAGAATTAATTGCCAATCCTGATTGGAAAACCAAAGACAAAAACATTCTCGCAAACATCGGCAACGCTAATGAGAAATTCCGTTTTGCTGTTGAAGCTGCGCTTAAAAACAATTTGAACAATATTCTTGTTGAAACAATTGACGATGTAAAAAAAGGAATTGAGTATCTAAACACCCACGATTACGGCAAAGCATCATTTTATGTTTTTGGATTTTCGGAAAGCGAAAAAAAATCTCCCCTTGAAAGAATTGAAAAATTCTTTCTAACGCGAAAAAGTAAAAGACTTGAAAAAGAAAATTTCTTTTTAGGCTGGGTGGAAAACTTTGTTGAAACCGAAGCGCGCTGGAAACCGTTCTTCCAAAAACTTTTAATTAATACCGCGGTTGTTGATTCACTTGAAAACGCTTTTGCTCTTTCAAAACATTTTCCCCTTTTTAACTTTGCAACGCTTAACGGCGATTTCGTTCATAATTCAGGCGTTATAGAAGCAGGTTCAGCTCCTAAACTCGACGACACGCTTTTCGGCAGAAAGCAATTACTTGAAAACCTGAAGAAAGAAATTCCTCAACGCGATACGCAGTTAACCGAAATTAAACAGACAATTGAACAGCTCGAAAATGAAATTAGCTCGATCAATTTAAAAGTTCTTTCAGAAAACGGGAAAATTCTTTTAAATGATTTGCGCAACGTTGAAAAACAAATTGAAAAATTTGAATTTGAAAAAGGTAAAGCTTACGACGAATCCGAAAAAGCTCATCAAGAAATGCAGTCATCAGCTACACAAGCAAATAAACTTGAAGAAGAACTCGAATCCCTTTCAAATGTTTTGCGCGGACAAATTGAAGAAAAGCAAAAAGCCGATGAAACGCTTCGTTTGCTTGAAACAGATTTTTCAACTTGTGAAGATGATTACAGACAGCTTTCCGATCAGCAAAACCAAGTAAATCTTACTCTGGAACGAATGTCCGGCGAAAAAAGAAATTTTGAAAATGCGCTTCAGCGTTCGCATGAATCGGTCGAAACAATTCGCAAATCAATTGAAAAAAGAGAAGAAGATGTCGCGTCTGCAACTGAAGAACTTCAGAGTCTTCATGCAATTTTGGAAGAAAAAAACGATGAGCTTTTTGAGCTGAATGAAATTCATGGTTTATTGAAAAGCGAAGAAACGGCTATAGATGGACAATTTAAACTTGTACGGACCACTATTTCAAATTTAGAGCAACAGCAAAAAAATATCCGCACGGAACGTGAAGAAACCGTGAATGCAATTCATCAAGCTGATATCTCTTTAAAGGAATTCGATTTTAAAATTGAAAATCTTCAACAGCATATTCAAGAAAAATATTCACTAACGCTTACGCTGAAACCTTTTGATGATCTGGATTCGTTCGATTTTATATCCCGTCAGGAAGAAGTAACAAGTCTTAATCAGCAAATTAAAAACCTTGGGATGATCAATCCGCTTGCCTATTCGGAATACGAAGAAGAAAAGGAACGGTTTGATTTTCTTTCTAAACAAAGAAATGATCTGCTTGATTCCGAAAGAGATTTGGTACAAACCATTGAAGAAATTAACGTAACCGCACAACAGCTTTTCATGGAAACATTTGAAAAGATCCGCGAGAATTTTATTAAAATATTTAGAGGATTATTTAATCCCGGCGACGAAGCCGATCTAAAATTGGAAGAAGCGATCGATCCGCTTGAAGCAAAAATTGAAATTATTGCAAAGCCGAAAGGGAAACGCCCAACTTCAATTGAACTTCTTTCCGGAGGAGAAAAAACACTAACCGCAATTGCGCTGTTGTTTGCAATTTATCTTGTAAAACCAAGTCCTTTTTGTATTCTCGATGAAATTGATGCGCCGCTTGATGACGCAAACGTTGATCGTTTCACCCGTATTCTAAAAGACTTTAGCGAGAACACACAGTTTATTGTGGTTACCCATAATAAGCGGACGATGGAAGCTTGCGACACGCTTTACGGCGTTACCATGCAGGAAGAAGGCGTTTCTAAACTCGTAAGTGTCCGGTTTAACGAGGAATTGAATGTTGCGTAGTATTCTACTTTCTACTTTCTACTTTCTACTTTTTACTTTTAACTCTTCGTTATTTGGTCAGTGGATTACCAATTCAGAATTGAACACACAGCTTGTATTTGATTCCGCCAACCCGGTAAATATTTCATCGTTGGAAGACGGTAACGGTGGGGCATTTCTTTTTTGGCAGGATGCAAAATCCAATTCTCAAACCGATGTTTATTTTCTTCACTTTGATAATGACGGAAATGTAAGTTTTCGTGCTGATGGAAAGAGCGTAAGTACGGCAAATGGCGAGAAAAAAAATCCACTTGCTGCAGGAAATAATTCACATAATGCTGTTGTACTTTGGAATGATTTTTCCTCCGCAAACCGCGGCGCACTTTATGGACAGCTTGTTAAAAGCAACGGAACACTAGTGTGGGGTGATTTCGGTCTGAAAATTGCCGGTGGAGGACAAAACACTCTGGTTAATTGCGGTGTCGCTTTGGATCAAATGAACACGTCCTATTTTACTCATGTTGAAAAGTCCGATGCTGCCCCAACGGAATATTATTTAACTCTGCAAATAGTTTCAGAAACAGGCGCAGCAAAATTTTCAAATGATGGAATGCTTATAAGCAAATCATTTTCAGCAAAAAATAATTCAACAGTTTTTCCCGACGAGAAAGGTGGATGTTTTGTCTTGTGGGGCGAAAGTGAAAATAAAATTTATCAAATTCATGCTCAATATGTTGATGAACGCGGAAAACTTTTGTGGAAAGAAGTTGTTGATGTTTCGGGGCATGCAACAAGTATTACCGGTTACCACGCATTGCTTGCAAAACCAGGATTGCTCTACGTTTATTGGCAAAACCTAGGGAGAAATAAAACTATTTCCCATCAACTCTTAACATCGAGCGGAAAAACATTATTAGAAGAACGACGTAAAACCGTTACAAAACAAAAAGGAAACCAGGTAAATCCGCAGGCAGTTTTAGCGGGCGATTCAACTTTAATGTTAAGTTGGGTGAAAGATTTAAACGGTAGAAAAAATATTTACATTCAAAAATTTAAAACGAATGGAAATCCCGTTTGGAATTCCGAAGGAATTTCTGTCGCAAAAACCAAGGGCGATCAATTTGGGCAAGCAATCGTTTCCGGTGAAAAAAATGGGGCTATCCTCGCCTGGTTTGATAAAACAGAGCAATCGCAAAAGCCAATCGTTTTTGCACAAAAAATTTCCGTGAAGAAAGAACTATTGTGGAATGAAGAAGGAACCCCGGTTGCTTTAGATAAAAAATCCGACAAAAGTTATCTCTCACTCTTTTCCGATCAAAAAGGAGGAGTAATTGTTTTGTTCAAAGAAAACCGGAAAGAAGGAACCGGTATTTATGGGCAACGGTTATTCAGCGCAAAAGCATTAGTATCTCAAATAACAGATTTCTCTGCAAAGGTTGTGGCTGATTCGGTTCAGCTTTCATGGACGGTAACGAATGAATCGGATTTGTTTACATACAAAATCGAAAAGATGAATGAAAAAGACGCAGTTGAAAATATTTGGCAATCAGTTGTTTCGGTTTATTCTTCAAGCGTCGGGAAGACAAACGATTATACTGCAACAGAGCCTTTGGAGGTCGCCGGGACTGTCTATTTCCGGCTTTCACAAATTGGCAGAGACGGCAAGAAAAATTTTTCTGCAATAGAAAAAATTACTTTTGCGCCGGTAAATGCGGAGGAAAATTATGTTGTGCAAAATTCGCCGAATCCTTTTTCAGGAAAAACCACGATCGTTTTTCATCTGACGAATCCGAATGAGGTTAAATTGGAAATTTTTAATTCAAGAATTGAAAAAATAAAAGAACTTTTTTTAACCGATACACAAACCGGAAAAAATAAATTTGTTTTTGATGGAAGCGCTCTAACTCCCGGCATTTATTTTTACCGTTTTACCTCCGGCGATTTTGTTGATGTAAAAAAAATGGTTGTAACAAAAAAGTAAAATGCAGAAGTTTAGCAGAGAAAAGTTCTTATGAGTGTTGGTCATGAACATGTAAAACGTGTTTATAAAATGTTTGTTGATTTTGACGGAACAATAACAAAAAAAGATATCGGCGAACAGCTTTTTTTGCAATATGGCGATACAGAAAAAGCGGAAGCGATCATTAAAAGAATAAGTTCGCGGGAACTTACATCTATTGAAGGCTGGAAAGCATTATTCGAAATATTGAATCCGGTTTCAATAGATAAATTGACAACTTTTGTTCGTTCTTTTGAGATTGATAAAGCATTTCACAGACTTGTTTCGTTTTCTCGCGAACATAATGTTGAAATGATAATTCTCAGTGACGGTTTTGAATTTTACATCAGAACAATTTTAGAGAAAGAAAACATTACCGGTATTCCAATCTTTTCAAACCGGTTGATTGAAAATGGAAGCGGAAAACCGCAGCCGGTTTTTCCGTACCGCGATGAAGAATGTAAAAGCTGCGCCAATTGTAAACGCAATCATGTAATTGAGAACAGCAGTGATGATGAGTTCACAATTTATATTGGAAACGGTAGTTCGGATGTTTGTCCGGCGCAATATTGCGATTTTATTTTTGCGAAAGATTCGCTTCGAAAATATTGTGAAAAAGAAAAAGTTACCTTTTTCCCGTACGATAATTTTAACGATGTCGTCTCTAAGTTAGAAACCTTGTTCGCAAAAAAACGATTGAAGAAAAGACATCAAGCTGAATTGAAAAGAAAGACACTTTATAAACAAGGATAAAAATGTAATGGAAAAATTATCAAAAAAAATATTTACTTACAGAAGTTACACACCAATACCTTTTTTAATTCTCATGGTTGCTTATCAGCAATCAAATGTTTGGAGTTTACCTCTGGGTTTGCTTGTAGCAATCTGCGGCGAACTCATCCGCTTGTGGGGCGTAAGCTGGGCTGGTAGTGAAACCCGCACAACCAACAAAGTCGGCGGAACTTTTTTGGTCATCAACGGACCTTATGCTTACGTACGCAATCCACTTTACGTAGGAAACATTTTAATTTATTTTGGTTTGGGAATTATGTCCTTCGCTCTCTTTCCGTATTTGCAAATAATTGCGTTAGCATTTTTCGTTTTTCAATATCACGAGATCATAAAAGAAGAAGAAGGTTTTCTTAAAGAAAAATTCGGAAATGATTACACCAAATATTATAACAACGTACCGCGTATTTTCCCGCGTTTATCTCCTTACAAAAAGGAAGGAATTGAACAACCGGAATATGACATTAAAAAAGGATTGCGTTCGGAACGAAGAACGCTGCAAGCTTTTTCAATTGTAGTCGGCACGTTAATTCTCCTTTGGTTTTTTAGAAGAATGTCTTAACCGTGACCACAAAGAAAAACATATTGGTGCTTGCGGGAGAAGCGTCTGGTGATTTGCACGGAGCCGCATTAATAAAAGCGATGAAGGCGATTGATCCGTCTCTTTCTTTTTATGGTATCGGTGGAGACGAAATGAAGCGTGAAGGTTTACAGCTTCTTTACCATATTAACAAAATGGCGTTTCTCGGTTTTGTTGAAGTGATAAAGCATTTGCCGTTTATAAAAAAAGTGCAAACCGATGTGCTGAAACTTGTTAAAGAAAAAAATATCCAAACTTGCATTTTGATAGATTATCCCGGTTTCAATTTGAGTATTGCAAAAAAACTAAATGTACTGGAGAGAAAAATCATCTATTACATTTCTCCGCAAATCTGGGCTTGGGGAAAACACCGCATTCACAAGATCAAGAAACTTGTGAACAAAATGCTGGTGCTTTTTCCGTTTGAAGAAACGTTTTATAAAAATGCGGGAGTAAATGCAACGTTTGTCGGGCATCCGTTAATTGAACGGATCAACAATTATTCGTTTATTGAGAGGAATGACTTTTTCTCTCAAAATAATCTTGATGCGCAAAAAGAAATTTTGCTTGTTCTGCCGGGAAGCAGAATTCAGGAAGTTGCAAAAATATTTCCTTCCGTTATTGAAGGCGCAATTGCCGTAGCAAGGAAATTCAATTTACAGGTTGTGGTTGGCTGTTCTTCTAATATTGATGAAAAAACTTTTAAGAATTTGAGCAGTGAAAAAGATTATCGAGTTATTAAAAACAAATCTTATGAACTTTTTAAGTATGCAAAACTTGGCATAATCAAATCGGGAACTTCAACGCTTGAAGCCGCGCTGTTCGGTTTACCGATGGTAATTGTCTATAAAACAAGTTCGCTTACATATTTAATCGGAAAGAAATTGATAACGCTGAACAACATCGGATTAGCCAACATTATCGCCGGCGAAACTGTTGTGCCGGAATTAATTCAAAACGATGTTAACACAAAAAACATTTTAAATGAATGCAGCAATTTTTTAAGTGATACTTCTCTGTATAAAACCGTTTCAGAAAAATTAAAAAGCCTGAAGGAAGTACTTGGAACCAAAGACGCTTCAAAAACTGCCGCAGAAATAATTATAGCGTCAATAAATGAAGCTTAGAAAACTGTATCAAGATTTTCTCAGGTTCGTTGGAAATTATGTTCTTTACATATTGATTCAAACGCTTTGCAAAACATTGCGAATCCAATCTTCCAGAAGTGAAGCCTTTCATTCACTTTTAGATGAGAATAAAAAATTTGTTCTTGCGTTCTGGCATGGAACAATGGTGATCCCGTGGTTCGTAAACCGGAATTTAAAGTTACTTGCCATAATAAGTAAAAGTAAAGACGGTGATTTGTTGGCAAAAATTCTGCGTCGGTGGAATTACAAAGTCGTGCGCGGTTCAAGTTCTACAGGTGGAAACGTTGCTTTAGAAATTATGATTGACCACGCTAAACACGAATGCCCTATTTCTATTACTCCCGATGGACCGCGCGGACCAAATTTCAAAATGAAAGCCGGCGCGGTAATAACAGCAAAAAAAAGTGAAGTGCCGTTAGTACTTGTTGGTGTTGGTTATAAATCGAAAACAAGATTACACAGCTGGGACAATTTTGAAGTTCCATTTCCGTTTTCAAAAGTGCAATTGGTTTATTCCGAACCCATAGTGATTGACAAAAATTTAAGTTACGACGAAACATCAAAAATGATTCTGCAGTGCGAAAAAAAGTTAAACGAATTACAAAAGAAAGCTCAAGAATTTTCTAATTAAGCAAGTGAAGATAAACAGACGAAAAATAGTAGATGGTTTACGGTTAGCTGCTTTGCCGCTTGTTCCGGTTTATGTTCTTATTACCGCAATCAGAAATTTTTTATTTGATGTAAAAATATTTCCTTCAACTAAAGTTAATGCAACGGTTATTAGTGTTGGCAATTTAACCGTAGGCGGCAGTGGAAAAACACCGCTTGTTGTTTATCTAACAAAATTGCTTAAACAAAACGGAAGAAAAGTTGCGGTTTTGAGTCGTGGTTACGGAAGAAGAACAAGCGGTTTCGTTTTTGTCTCCGACGGCAATGAGATTAAAACCAATGTTGAAGACTGCGGCGACGAGATTTATCAAACCGCTCTTGAATGTTCTGTTCCGGCTGCCGTTAGCGAAAGCCGAGTGAAAGGCGCTAAACAACTGCTGGCAAAATCGGAAATTGACACACTTGTTTTAGATGATGCATTTCAGCACCGGTGGATCTTTAGGGATTTGGATATCCTGATATTTGAACAGCGATTTTTGCTTGAAGCGAGTCCTTTGCGGCGGGCTTTTTTACCGACCGGGATGCTTCGCGAAGGTTTCTCATCAACAAAACGTGCAGACATTATTGTGTTGAATAGAAAATTTTCCGAACAAAAAGAAATTCCGGAACGGCTTCAAAAATATTTTAAAAAGAATTCTACCCGTTGTTGCGGGCAGGACAGAAAAGTTTTCACAGCCATTTATTCGGCTAATGGATTTTTTGATATAAAAAAGAAAACGTTTTATGAATCGAAAGAATTTGAAGGTCAAAAAAGTTTAGTCATCAGCGGAATTGCAAATCCGCACTCGTTCTTTAAAGCGCTTGAACAGTTGCATGTTGATACAGGCAACCGAATGGTTTTTCGCGACCATAAATTTTATACTTCCGAAGATATTCAGAATATCCGGAAGCAATTTTACGCAACAAATGTGCATTCGGTGATAACTACGCAAAAAGATGCGGTAAAATTGATGCAATTCAAAAAAGAGCTTGACGACATTGATATCTTTTATCTTAAAATAGAATTGCAATTTGATAACGACAAAGAATTTGTAAATGAAATTTTCAAAAAGCTTAGTGAACCAAAAACGAAATAATCAATTGATACTTCCAGGTTCAAAGTATCTAAAAAAGAATAACAAATAAACATAGGAGAATTTCTACTTATGGCTAAATCAAAAAAAAATCAGTATGTCTATTTCTTCGGCGGGAAAAAAGCTGATGGAAGAGCTGACATGAAAGGATTGCTTGGCGGTAAAGGCGCAAACCTTGCCGAAATGGTAAACATCGGATTACCTGTCCCTGCCGGCTTTACAATTACTACGGAAGTTTGTACATACTACTATGCAAACAAAAATTCTTATCCGAAAGAATTGAAAGAGCAAGTGAAAAAATCTCTTTCTAAAATTGAGCAAGAAATGAAAGCGAAATTTGGTTCTTCATCAAATCCGCTTTTACTTTCTATCCGTTCAGGCGCGCGCGCTTCTATGCCGGGCATGATGGACACCATCCTCAACCTTGGCTTAAACGATACAACTGTTGAAGCTTTAATTAAGAAAACAAATAATCCCCGCTTTGTTTACGATTCATACAGAAGATTCGTTCAGATGTATGGCGATGTTGTTCTCGGACTAAAGCCTGTTGACAAACACGAACATGATCCTTTTGAAGTGCTTCTTGACAAAAAGAAAGAAAGCCGCAGTGTTAAGCTAGATACCGAATTAACCGCCCAAGATTTAAAAGAATTGGTAGCTGAATTCAAAGCTGAGATCAAAAAGAAAACCGGACATACGTTTCCTGAAAATCCTGAAGAACAACTTTGGGGCGCGGTTGGCGCAGTCTTCAGTTCATGGATGAACGATAGAGCTATCGTTTACAGAAAATTAAACGGCATTCCTGAATCATGGGGAACGGCAGTTAATGTTCAATCAATGGTGTTCGGAAACATGGGTGAAGATTCCGGAACAGGTGTTGCCTTTACACGCGATCCTGCTAACGGAGATAATCTTTTCTATGGTGAATATCTTTTTAACGCACAAGGTGAAGACGTTGTTGCCGGAACAAGAACTCCGCTTCCTATTTCCGAATTGAAAAAAGATAATGCTAAAATTTATCGCGAACTTGACAACATTAGATTGAAACTCGAAAAACATTACAAAGACATGATGGACGTCGAGTTTACAATTCAACAAGGCAAACTCTGGATGCTTCAATGCCGTGTTGGCAAGAGAACCGGTTTTGCAGCAGTTAAAATGGCTGTTGATATGGTTAAAGAAAAATTGATCAATAAAGAAGAAGCTCTTCTCCGCATCGAACCAAATCAATTAAATCAATTGCTCAGACCTATTTTTGATCTGACAGAAAAGAAAAAAGCAATTGATGCCGGAAGATTTTTAGCAAAAGGCTTGAATGCTGGTCCGGGTGCTGCTTCAGGTAAAGTTGCGTTAAGCGCGCAAGACGCTGAAGAAATGGCTGCTAAAGGAGATAAAGTAATTCTTGTTCGTATCGAAACTTCTCCTGAAGATATTAAAGGGATGAACGCTTCCGAGGGTATCTTAACTGCACGCGGCGGAATGACTTCGCATGCCGCACTTGTTGCCCGTCAAATGGGCAAAGTTTGCGTTGCAGGCTGCGGTACTTTATTAATTGATTACAAAGAAAGAACCATCCGCGTAGAAAATAAAAACATCGTTGTAAAGGAAGGAGAATATCTTTCAATTGATGGTTCAACCGGAGAAGTAATTGAAGGTAAACTCGAAACAAAACCTTCGGAAGTTATACAGGTCCTTATTACTAAAACGCTTAGCGCAAAAGAATCCTCAGTTTTTCAAACGTATAACAGTTTGATGAATTGGGCAGATTCCTTTAGAAAATTAGGCGTAAGAACAAATGCAGACCAGCCTGATCAAGCGGAAAACGCAATAGCTTTCGGCGCTGAAGGTATTGGACTTTGCCGTACCGAGCACATGTTCTTCGGCGAAAACAAAATTCTTTCAATGAGAAAAATGATCCTTTCCGATTCTCTTGAAGCTAGAAAAGCTGCGTTGGCAGAACTTCTCCCTTATCAAAGAGAGGACTTTAAAGGAATCTTTAAAGCGATGAAAGGTTATCCTGTAACGGTTAGAACACTCGATCCGCCGTTGCACGAATTTTTGCCTCATACTGATGCTGAAATTTCCGAACTCTCAAAAGAATTAAAAGTAAGTGTTAAAAAAATCCAGGAAAAAATGTCAAGCTTGCATGAGTTCAACCCGATGCTTGGCTTTAGAGGCTGCCGTCTTGGAATTCTCTATCCCGAAATCACTGAAATGCAAGCGCGCGCAATTTTTGAAGCTGCCGCAGAAACAATGAAAGAAGGTTTCAAAGTTAAACCGGAAATCATGATTCCGTTAGTGAGCACAGTAAGCGAATTTAAACTTCAAGAAGAAATTGTCCGCAGAGTTGCTTCCGAAGTTATGGCTGAAAAGAAAGTAAAGATCAACTACTTGGTTGGAACGATGATTGAATTACCGCGTGCAGCTTTGGTTGCAGATAAAATTGCCGAACGCGCTGAATTTTTCAGCTTCGGAACAAACGACTTAACTCAAACTACATTTGGGTTATCACGTGACGACGCCGGAAAATTCTTACCGTTGTACGTTGAAAAAGAAATTTTACCTGTTGATCCGTTCGAAGCGCTTGATCAAGAAGGCGTTGGACAATTGTTGGAGATCGGAACACAAAGAGGAAGAAGCACACGTCCGGATTTGAAAGTCGGCATTTGCGGCGAACACGGCGGAGAACCTTCTTCTGTAGAATTCTGCCATAGAGTTGGCTTGAATTACGTAAGCTGTTCACCGTTCCGCGTACCGATTGCACGTTTGGCTGCCGCCCGTGCGGTTGTTACGGAAATGCACAGCAAAAAAGAAAAAGATCATAAGAAAAAAGATCACAAGAAAAAAGGTTCAAAGAAAAAATAATCCCGCCTAACCCCGCATAAGTCGGGGGACAAAGCAGGACTTAATTAGAGTAAGAGCGCTTATGACGTATAAGAGCTCTTGCTCTGTTATTTCAAATACCGTAACGGTATAAATTAAGAAGGTGAAAGAAAATGAAGTTATCAGAATTTAGTTATAATTTACCAAAAACGAGCATCGCAAAATATCCGATGCATCCACGGGATAAATCCCAAATGATGGTGTTAAATCGCGAGACACAAACTATTCAAACCACTACTTTTTCACATATAGTTGACTATATGGAAGAAGGCGATGTTCTGGTCGTAAACGATACCCGCGTTATTCAAGCTCGGTTATATGGAAAAAAAGAAAAAACAAATGCTAAAATTGAAGTGTTCCTTCTTCGCGAATTAAATACCCGCGAATGGATATGGGATGTTATTGTTGATCCTGCGCGTAAAGTTAGAATCGGGAATAAAATTTATTTCGATGATGATCTGTTCTGTGAGGTTATTGATAATACTACTTCCCGCGGAAGAACCGTTCGTTTTAACAGGCCCGATGTATTTAAATCTATTGAGAAAATCGGACATACGCCTCTTCCACCATACATTAAACGCGAACCGGAAAAAGCTGATAAGGAAAATTATCAAACAGTTTTTGCAAAAACAGACGGCTCCGTTGCCGCTCCAACCGCAGGTCTCCACTTTACTACCAAACTTCTGGATAAGATAAAAAACAAGGGTGTTGATATTGTTCCCGTGTTACTTCATATCGGCTTAGGTACATTCCAACCGGTTGAAGTAGAGGATTTGACAAAACACCGGATGCATTCAGAATTTTTCGAAGTTCCGTTAAGTACCGCAGAACATATTAACAAAGCGAAGAAAAACGGCAAAAATGTTTTTGTTGTAGGAACAAGCGCGGTTCGCGCTTTAGAA
This sequence comes from Ignavibacteriaceae bacterium, assembly GCA_023229425.1. Taxonomy (GTDB): domain Bacteria; phylum Bacteroidota; class Ignavibacteria; order Ignavibacteriales; family Ignavibacteriaceae; genus UBA1563. Next base: position 81,079 of record JALNZG010000007.1, on the reverse strand, counting down.
AGCAGTGTTACGGCTGATGGATACGTCCGCGCCAACAAAGGATGGACAGACAAATTCATCTATCCGCCTTATGAATTTCAAATTGGAACTAAATTGATCACTAATTTCCATTATCCCGAATCAACTTTGATGATGCTGGTTGCCGCTTTTGGAGATATTGAGTTTGTATTGAAAGCATATAAAAAAGCTTTAAAAGAACATTACCGATTCCTCAGCTACGGCGATGCAATGTTGATAATATAGGAAAGCATTTTGCGGAATCCCATGAGTTAAAATTCCAAGAACCAAAACACAAATAACATTTGGAATTTGTGTTTTGTGTTTTTGAATTTGTCATTGTTTCTATGTCAAAATATTCAACTAAATAACTAAATAGTCTCTATGCCGCTTTATCAATCAACCATCAACCATCAACCATCAACCATCCCTCCCCGGATTATCGCCATCATTCCTGCTGCAGGTAAAGGAAAAAGATTCGGAGGAATTACTCCGAAGCAATTCTTAAAAGTAAACGGAAAAGAAATTCTCGCATACACGCTGGAAGTTTTTCAAAAAGCAAAAAGGGTGGATGAGATTATTGTTGCGGCAAGTAAAGAAGAATTTCCGCGAATAATAAAATTTCAGAAGAAATATAACTTAACCAAGCTGCAAATAATTGTTGAAGGGGGAAAAGAGAGACAAGATTCCGTTTACAACGCGCTTATTATGGCAGACCTAAACAAAGATGATCTTGTAATTGTGCACGATGCAGCACGTCCGTTACTGCCGGAAAAAGTTTTAGCTAGTGCGATCCATTGTGCGGAAAAAAACGGCAACGCGCTGGTTTGTTTGCAGGCAAAAGATACTCTCTTAAAAAAGACGAACAGAGAACACACCTACCTTAACCGCTCGCAAGTTTATTACGTACAAACACCGCAAATCTTTCGTTACGACCAGTTGCTTTCTGCTTTTGAAAAAGCGAAGAAAGAAAAGTTTGTTGGAACGGATGAATCAATGCTCGTTCAAAGGACAAAAAAGAAAATCCATCTCTCCGAAGGTTCACCGCTCAATTTCAAAATTACCACCCAAGATGATCTTGAAATGCTGAAAAGGATTTTGAAGTAAAGGAGTAGTCTGCGGTCAGCGATCTTCAGTCGGCAGAAGGCAGTTAGTTGGTTGAAAGCAATGGGGGATTATAACAATTCTGGTGTATTTACTCTGCATCGTAACACAGAATATTATTCTGTGTTACACTATCCCATCGGGATTTAATCTTTGTAACAAAATTTTCTTGCTAATCTCCAAAAACACTTCTAAGTTTGTTTGTACAGATAAACAAGAAATCAGGTGGCTTTATTTCTGAGTTAGTGTTACATATGAAACCATTCCCAAGTTGGGTAAATAATCAATTACCCTATCCTTTTATATATTCTTCAATTGAGCCATTAAATTTTACAAAACATATCGTTCTTTCTTCGTCATGTATTGATAAAATAATTAATAGCGATATGTTTAATAGAGTACTTAAATGAAAATATATTTACTATTCAGTTTTATATTATTTGCTCTAAATAGCTCAATTTTTGGTCAAAACGACTTTTTCCCACTCACAGTTAATAATCAGTTCAAATATAAATATGAATCGTTAGAAATAATTTATGAGATGCTAACTCCAGATATTGAAATTATAGATTCCGGAAATGTAACTTTTGAGGTTATCTCTTCTCAAGAAGGAGATTCTGTAATAAACTGGGGCATAAGGGAACGGGGCTTATTAGTACGAACGATTGATACTTTATATAATTCAACTATTAATGATTTAACTTTCCAAAATAACTTCACTAATTTATTTACTCTGACCGAGCGAAAAGATTCACTTCATCAGATAGTATCTAATTCTTATTCGGAGATCTGGAAATCACCTACAAGATGGTCAAATTCATTTATTGGTGAAAACTTCCAAAGATTTTCGTTTGAAGATAGCATCAAATCTATTGTTCAACATCGATCTGGGCTTTATTATATGAGTGATACTTTAATCTTTCTAAAAAACTTGGGTCTTATAAGAGCATATTCAATCGTTAGAAAGGGCCCAAACACATTAGAATATTACAGATGGACCGCTGAATTAATTGAATATAATATTATATCAGATTTAGAAAATGAGTTAGGAATTCATTCATATAGCCTTTTCCAAAATTATCCCAATCCATTTAATCCTGTTACAACAATTAAATATCAGTTGCTCCAAAGCGGAAGTGTCACCTTAAAAATATATGACGTTCTTGGACGTGAAGTTAAAACGCTTGTTAATGAGCTGAAAGAAGTGGGCAAATATACTGTGACCTTAAATGCAAGTTCATTTGCAAGTGGCATGTACGTTTACCAGTTACGGGTAAATGATTATACTTCGACTAAGAAAATGTTATTGCTCAAGTAAAAATCATGAATTTAAAGTAGAGACGTTGCGCGCAACGTCTCTACAATAATCTCAACCAACCTTAAAACCACCCTCACCCATTTCTCGGATATATATTCACCTTATTGCCGGATAGTTTCAGTATTTGCAAAATTTCTGTAATTATATGCTTCTTTAGGCTTGACAAATATCCGCTCCTTCCTTAGATTTGAATCAAAATTCTATTAAATTTTTAAGATGAAATTAAACACAACAGCCCCAATATTTTCGTTAAGTTTTCCGCGTCCCCGCAGGGGACAATAACTTCTCTCTGCGCATTTCCATCTTTTTATATTTTTCAAATTTTTAATAGGACTTTATAATGATCTCAATTGGCATACTTGGCGGAACCGGCTACACGGGAAAAAAACTCATACAGTTTTGCAGCGCTCATCCTTTTATAAAGGATTTTGAAGTTTACGCTAACACAACAGCAAACGAAAATCTTTCCACTTTATTTCCGGATATCGAAGGCTTGGTCGAAGACAAAAAAGTTCTTCCGGCTAAAGAAGTTTCTTTTGATCATGATCTTTATTTTTTAACACTCCCTCACGGAGAAGCATTGAACTTTGTTCCGGCTTTGATAAGCAAAGGGAAAAAAGTGATCGATCTTGGCGGAGATTACCGGTTAGATTTTGAAGAACTCTACATGCAATGGTACCATCTTGAGCATTCATCTTCCTATTTATTAAAATCAAAAGTTTACGGTTTGGCGGATTTTTCAGAAACCGAATACTCCGACGCACAATTGATCGCAAATCCGGGCTGTTACCCCACAGCAGTTTTACTTGCACTGCTTCCTTTAGTTAAAAATTTTGGTGAAGAGATCATCAGCGTAAGCTGTTCTGCTTATTCGGGAACAAGCGGCGCGGGGAAATCGCCTAAAACAGAAATGCTTCTCTCCGAGATGGATGGAAACGTAAAAGCGTACAGCGTAAACACTCACAGACACGAACCGGAAATTTTACAGACATTATATAAGAATGGTTTTCATTCTCCGTTCGCGTTTACTACCCATTTGCTTCCGGTTGCGGTTGGAATTTATGCAACAAGTTTTATTCATTTAAAAAATAATGTTGATGAAGCATCACTTGTTAAACTTTATAAAGAAGCGTACGGAGAAAGTCCTTTTGTGCGAATAAGAAACACGCCGCCGGAATTAAAGTGGGTCATCAATTCAAATTTTTGTGATATTAATATTTCAGTAAAAGAAAAGAAAGTTGTCATTACTTCCGCCATTGATAATCTTGTTAAAGGCGCATCCGGTCAAGCGATCCAGAACATGAACAAACTTTACGGCTGGGATGAATCGCTCGGTATTTTGCAGAAGTCGGAACGATCCCGAAAGCTTTCGGGAGAGGTTAAACATGCAGCATTTTCATAAAGAAGGTTCGATCACTTCGGTTAAAGGAATTAAAGCCGCCGGAATTTTTGCCGGAATAAAAAAGAAAAGAAAAGATTTAGCGCTCATTTATTCCGAATACCCTGCAACAGCCGCAGGCACATTTACATTGAACAAAGTCCAAGCCGCGCCGTTGTTGGTTTCAAAAGAAGCATTGAAAAAATCTTCACACGTGCAAGCGGTATTGGTTAATTCCGGTAACGCCAACGCATGTACCGGCGAACAAGGTTATGCTGATGCTTTGGAAATGCAAAAATATTGCGCGAAAAAATTAAAACTCAAACAAGATGAAGTGCTTATAAGTTCAACCGGAGTTATCGGTGTTAAACTTCCGATTGAAAAAATTAAAACCGGAATTGACGAAATTATTCCTTCTCTTACGCACGGCGGCGGATACGATGCAGCTAAAGCGATCATGACCACCGATTTGACAAGTAAGTCTTACGCAAAAACGGTTCATTTATCAGGTGGCGAAGTTACCATCGGCGGAATTTGCAAAGGAAGCGGAATGATCATGCCGAACATGGCAACGATGCTGGCATTTATTGCTACCGATGCTTCAATTGAAAAAAATCTTTTGCAGAAACTTTTAAGTGGAGCGGTAAAAAATTCATTCAATAAAATTACTGTTGACGGCGATACAAGCACCAACGATATGGTTGTTCTGCTTGCTAACGGAGCCGCGAACGTTCCGGTTAAAAAAGATTCTGAAGATTATAAAACATTTCTCGCTGCGCTTACAAAATTTTGCATTGTGATGGCAAAGTCAATCGTCTCTGATGGTGAAGGTGCGACCAAACTTGTAACCGTTGCAATCAAAGGAGCAAAGACGGAAGAAGATGCAAACGCAGTTGCAAAAGCGATCTCCAATTCCCCGTTAGTTAAAACTGCTTTTTGCGGAGAAGATGCGAATTGGGGAAGAATTCTTTCGGCTGCCGGCAATAGCGGAGCTGAGTTTGATCCCGCAAAAGCTTCAATTTACTTTGATGATCTTGCCATCTTGAAACCAAATTATGATATCGTGCTTGACGAAAAAGCGGCAAAAGAAATTCTGATAAAAAAAGAATATACGGTGACGGTTAATTTAGAAGCCGGAAAAACCGATTCCACCTGGTGGACTTGCGATTTTTCGGAAAATTATATTAAAATTAATGCGAACTATAGGACTTAACAGAATTAGGAATTAGGAATTAAAAAGTTATGAAAACTATCATTCTAAAACTTAGCGGTAAAGCTCTTTCAGCTTTTATCCAAGATGATAAATGGAGCAAAACGCTTTCTGAATTGTACAAACATTATGACGGAATTATTCTGGTCCACGGAGCCGGAACTACCATTTCCGATTGGTCAACCAAAATGGATTGTGATGTAAAATTTGTGAATGGACAGCGGGTTACAACCGCAGAAATTATGGACATTGTTGCAGCAGTGCAAGCCGGATTATTGAACCAGAAGATCATCGGCTACTTGCACGCAAAAGGTTTGGAAGCGATGGGACTTTCAGGCGTAGATAGAAATCTTTTTGTTGCCGATTATCTCGACAAGAAATTGGGATTTGTTGGTTATCCCAAATTAAATGGAAATATTGCCTGGGTGAAAAATCTTTTAAAAGAAAAAGTTATCCCGGTTTTTTCCAGCGTGTGCAGGGACCACGAAGGGAATCTGATGAATGTAAACGCTGACGTTTTCTGTGAAGTTTTGGCGGCTTCAATTAAGGCTGATACCGTTCTTTTCATTTCCGATGTTGCCGGCGTTATGCTTAACGGTGTAGTGAAAAATTCTTTAGATGAAAAACAAATTGATTGCGGAATTGCTGAAGGAGAGATCACCGGCGGGATGATTCCCAAAATGCAAAGCTGCCTTGAACTGCTGCAAAAAGGAATTAATAAAATTTGGATCGGTGATGATGTTGAACTTCAGCCCCACTCAATCCCGCTAGGCGGGATTAATACAAAAATGAAAGGAACGTGGATTACAGCCAATGGAACAGCATAATAATTCTTCGCTCTTAAAAAATTACAACCGTTTGCCTATAGAATTTGTAAAAGGTGAAGGCGCATTTCTTTTTGATACAAAAGGAAAAAAGTATCTCGATTTTCTCAGCGGTATCGCCGTAACAAGTTTCGGACACGCGCATCCGCAGCTTACTAAAGCCGTGCACGATCAAGTTGATAAAATTTGGCATACGTCAAATCTTTTTGAAATATCGCTTCAAGAACAGGTTGCGCAAAAACTAACAGAGCAGTCCAAACTTGCTAAAGTTTTTTTCTGCAATTCGGGAACCGAAGCAAATGAAGCCGCTATAAAATTTGCTCGAAAATTCGGCAAAGGAAAATCAACCATTATTACTGCGCTTGGAGGATTTCACGGAAGAACGATGGGAAGTCTTTCCGCTTCCGCGCAATATAAATTGTGGCAAGGATTCTTTCCGCTCACTCCCGGTTTTACACATGTTCCTTATGATGATATCGCCGCTATCAATGATTCGATAAACAGCGATACGGTTGCAATTATGATTGAACCGATTCAAGGTGAAAACGGAGTTATTGTTCCTTCAAAAGATTATTTGAAAAAATTGCGCGCAATTTGCGATGCGAACGATCTTCTTTTAATTATTGATGAAGTACAAACCGGAATCGGTAGAACTGGAAAATATTTCGCGTATCAGTGGACGGAAATTAAACCGGATATTGTTACGATTGCAAAAGGTATCGCAAACGGACTTCCACTCGGCGCGGTAATTTGTTCCGAAAAAGTTGCGGAAGTAATTCAACCGGGCGATCATGGCTCAACGTTTGGTGGAAATCCTGTTTCACTTGCGGCGGCGTTGGCAGTAACGGAATTGCTGACAGACGACGTTTTAAATAAAATTCAGCAATTAGGAGAATCGCTTTTAACCGGAATAAAAAATCTTCAATTAGAAAAAGTTACCGATGTACGCGGATGCGGATTAATGATCGGTGTTGAGTTTGATGCATCCATTCAAGTAAAAGATTTGATGAAAGAACTTCTTGAAAACGGTGTTGTTACCGGAACTTCCGGGAATAACACGCTTCGTTTGCTTCCTCCGTTTGTTATTAATCAAAAAGAAATTGATTTATTTCTTTTGACTTTGAGCAAAGTTGTTGATAAATTTCGCAAAGCCGAAGTTAAGCAGCTTCAATCGGTCCAATAATTTTATAAATTAAAATAGAGGAACACGTCATGGCTTCAAAATTAAAAAGACAAAACCGGATAAAAGAAATCCTTCAGATAAAGCACATAGCTAATCAAGAAGACCTTCTTGTTTATCTGAAGCGCGACGGTTATGAAATTACGCAAGCAACGTTAAGCAGAGATTTTGCCGAACTTGGTGTCGTTAGAATTTTTACCGAGTATGGTGTCCGCTATATTTTAAATGCAGAGGAAAGCGGCAAACAAATTGCGAGACTTGTCGGTTTTGAAATTCTTACGGTTCATCATAATGAATCCGCTGTTATTGTGAGAACGCTTGCCGGCAGAGCGCAAGGCGTTGCTCACTATATTGACCGTTGGAACAAAGAAGAAATTATCGGAACGATCGGCGGCGATGATACCGTGTTGATCATTCCAAATAAACAAAGCAGTATTCCGAATATTATTTTGTTGATCAAAAGAATAATGTCGGAAAACCCTTCACAAAGAATAAAGTAGGAAAAAGAATGTCATATAAAAAAATTGTTGTTGCTTATTCGGGCGGACTTGATACTTCCGTTATGGTTCATTGGCTGAAAAATAAATATGATGCAGAGTTAATTACGGTAACCGGAAATCTTGGACAAAAAGATGAACTTGAAAATTTAGAAGAGAAAGCCAAATTAACCGGCGCTTCAAAATCATATATTTTAGATTTACAAAAAGAATTTATTACGGAATATGTTTGGAAAGCTTTGAAAGCCGGCGCTTTATATGAAGGACAATACCCAATGGCAACGGCTATCGGCAGACCATTACTTGCAAAACTGATGGTTGATATTGCCTTAGCAGAAGGAGCTGATACCATTGCTCACGGCTGCACAGGGAAAGGAAATGATCAAGTTCGTTTTGAAGTCGGTATTCAGACTTTGGCTCCCCACTTGAAAATTTTAGCGCCGTTAAGAATTTGGGAATTCAAAAGCAGAGAAGAAGAAATCGATTACGCGCTCGAGCATAAAATTCCGATAAAGATAAAAAAAGATTCACCTTATTCAATCGATGAAAATCTTTGGGGAATTGCGATTGAATGCGGCGTGTTGGAAGACCCGACAGTTCAGCCTCCTGCAGACGCTTACCAAATTACTACTTCGCCAAAAGACGCACCCGATAAAGCAGAATCCATTTCAATTGAATTTGAAAAAGGAGTTCCTGTTTCGTTGAACGGTATAAAATCATCCGCCGTTGATCTTGTAAAAGAATTAAATTTAATCGGCGGTAAACACGGCATCGGTAGAATGGACTTGATCGAAAATAGAGTGGTCGGAATTAAATCAAGAGAAGTTTACGAAGCCCCGGCAGCGGTAATTCTCCACACTGCTCATAAAGAATTGGAAAAACTTATTCTCGATAAAGAAACATTTCGTTTCAAACAAGGAGTCTCGGACAAAGTTGCAAATCTTATTTACGACGGATTGTGGTTCTCGCCTCTGTTCGATGCATTAATGGCTTTTGTTGATTCAACACAAGAAAACATTACCGGTTCGGTAACGGTAGAATTTTATAAAGGAACTACTACGGTCCTTTCGAGAAGTTCAAAGTATAGTCTTTACAATAAAGATTTGGCGACCTACACCATTGAAGATAAATTTGATCACAAAGCAGCAGAAGGATTTTTAGCTTTGTACGGATTGCCGTATAAAACATTAAGCCTTGTAAAAGCTGCGAACACGCCAAGCGAAGTAAAGGCGCACGAGGTTGCTAACTAATGCTTTGGGGCGGAAGATTTTCAAAATCGCTCAACCAAAAAGCGTTGGAGTTTTCTTCATCGCTTTCATTTGATGTTACGTTGATGGAAGAAGACATTGAAGTAAGTCTTGCTCATTCGGCAATGCTTGCAGAAATTGGAATTCTCACTAAAGAAGAAGCTCAACAAATTCATTCCGGGTTGGAAAAAATCCGGAATGAATTTTTAAATGAAATTTGGAAACCCGACCCCGCACAATTTGAAGATATTCACTCCGCAATTGAATCCCATTTAAAAGAACTCATTGGTGAAACCGCCGACAAACTTCACACCGGAAGAAGCCGGAACGATCAAGTCGCTGCAGATTTACGGTTGTGGACAAAGAAGAATGCAGATCAATTAAAAAACACGATCACCGAACTTCAAAAGCAATTGATCAAAACTGCGGAAGAACATTCAGAAACGATCATTCCCGGTTACACCCATTTGCAAAGAGCGCAGCCGATCTCATTTGCGTTTCATCTTCTTGCCTATGTTGAAATGCTGGAGCGCGATAAACAAAGAATGCAATTTGTTTTGGATGAAGCGAACGTTTCACCGCTTGGATGCGGCGCTTTAGCCGGTTCTACACTTCCGCTGGATAGAAAGAGTACAGCGCAAAAGCTTGGCTTCGCGAAAAATTCCGCAAACGCGCTTGACGCGATTTCCGATAGAGATTTCGTTCTTGATTTTCTAAACGCATGTTCGGTTGGAATGATGCACCTTTCACGATTGAGTGAAGAAATTATTTTGTGGACTTCGCAAGAATGGAAGTTTGTAAGATTGAGCGATGACGTTACTACCGGTTCCTCTTTAATGCCGCAAAAGAAAAATTCCGATCTTGCGGAACTTATCCGCGGAAAAAGTGGAAGAGTTTTCGGCAACGCGTTTGGATTTCTATCAACAATGAAAAGTCTGCCGCTAAGTTATAACCGCGATTTTCAAGAAGATAAAGAACCGCTCTTCGATTCTGTTCACACCTATTTTACTTCGCTTGAAGTAATGCGGCTAATGTTTATCGGAATGGAAATAAATGCAGAAAGATTTACTGAAGAGTTGAACGGTGATTTTTCACTTGCTACAGATTTAGCTGATTGGCTTGTACTAAAAGGAGTTCCATTCAGACAAGCGCATCATCTTGTTGGAGAAGTTGTAAAATTAGCGGAAACAAAAAAGTGCAAGTTGAACCAACTTACGTTGGATGAGTTGAATAAGATCAGCGCACTCTTTGATGAATCCGCATTGCAGCTTTTCGATATTTCATCCGCACTCTCACGAAAGAAAACTTTCGGCTCACCAAACCCTGAAATGGTTAGAGAACAAATCTTGCTTTGGAAGAAGAAACTCGGTTAAGCTATCTTACGATCTCGCAAAATCAATTAATGGTTTGTAGCTAAAGTTGTCTGCTTCTCTAAGAGCATGTAAGTATTGTGTTCGCGCTTCACTTTGTTTAACTAAATTCTTGCTTCCCCAAGTGAAATATGGTTTACCAAAGCCTTTATTTATCAGCACATCGGCGATCAAGCGGGAGTGCCTCCCATTTCCATTTGCAAAAGGATGAATTGCCGCCATGCGGTGACTAAACCGGACAGATATTTCGTCTTCGAGAAATGTTTTGTTCTCTATCCAGAATCTACAATCGGCAAGAAGTTTATTTAATTCAATTCCGATTTCAAATTTATCAACACCGATATTTTTGTTTGTCCTTCTGTATTCACCCGCCCATTTCCAAATATCTCCGAACATTCGTTTATGCAAATCCCGGACAAAATCTTCAGTAAGAATTTTATTCACCATTAATTTTTTACTCAAAAGCCATTGGTTTGCTTTTTCAACTCCAAGTTGTTCAAACTCATCAAGTTCACCACGGGTGGTGATCGTTTTAATCAGCAGTCCATCTTTCTCATCTTCATCAAGAGGAGTTTGTCCCTCTTTATAATCGAGGTCTAATCCCATAAATATTTTGGACTTTCGTATTTTATTTTTTCTGCGCGATCCTTAATTGCTTTGTTAATTCGTTTTGTAGAATTCTCCTGATCTTCGAGCTTCATGGTATGCGAGGTTCTTAAGACAATTTCTTTTGCAACTTCATAAGCGCGCTTTTCAATTGTTTTCTCCAACGATCCTTCTTTAGGAATGAAACCATAAACAAAACGGCAATCAAGCGCTTCGGCTGCTTCCATCAGCTTTTTAAGCGTAATTCCTTTGTCCACTTCGCGCTGTTCAATCTCTTTAACCGAAGCAGAAGTTATTTTCAGTCGTTTTGCAAGCTGAACGAGGGACATATTCAGTCCGGTTCGTATGGCATTAATCCACCCTTTATGCGAAATTTCCAAATCGTTTAATGCAGCCAATTTTGTGAACTTTCTGTCTAGTTGTTCAATCATTAACTTTCTATTTAAATCTTTCATCAGGTTATAACCTTAGTTTTGTGTCTCAAATTTAAGGGTATAACCTTATTATTCCAAGTAATAAATTAGGTTATAACCTGGTTTTATTGTTTTCAAGGAAAACTATTGGCCCACCTAATCCGGGATTGGTTAGAGAACAAATTTTGTTTTGGGAGAATAAACTCACTCAATAATTTCCCCAATTCAGCGATAATAAAAGTGATTTGAATTCTTTTAAGAAAGTTTTAACTTGCAAAGGATACAAATGGAGATTATATTTTCTTTGCAGATATTTATAATAAAGAACGGAACATAATATGTTTTTACTTGGTGTAGTTATCATACTTTCATATTTGATTGGATCCATTCCAACAAGTTTGATAGTTAGCCGCGCGGCAAAAGGAATTGATATCCGCCAACACGGAAGCGGAAATGCCGGCGGTACAAATGTTTGGCGTATCCTCGGATGGAAGTTCGGCCTTTTAGTCATTCTCCTGGATGCATTAAAAGGTGTTCTTGCCGTTGTCTTGATCTCCCGTCTTTATTATGGAAATTTCCCTTTCAACAACCTAACTCCGTTTGATGATTTTACACTTGTGCAATTAATTGCCGGTATTACCGCAGTGCTTGGACATGTTTGGTCGGTCTTTGCAAGCTTCAAAGGAGGAAAAGGAATTGCAACAGGAATGGGAATTTTAGTTTCTCTTGCTACGATTGATCTTTTAGTCGGTGTTGGAATTTTCTTTCTCGCTATTATCATTTCAAGATATGTTTCGCTCGGTTCTATTCTCGCGGCTATCTCAATTCCTTTAACCATGATCATCAGAGAAAATGTTTTTCATGCGCATGTTCAAGGTTATGGAACGCTTCTTCCGTTTTTAATTGGATTGGCTGTTCTGGTTGTTTATACTCATAGAAAGAATATTTCAAGAATCTCGCACGGGATTGAAAATAAAATTAGTTTTGCAAAAAAGAAAAGCTAAGCTATTATGAAAATTGCGGTATTAGGTGCAGGCGCTTTCGGAACCACGTTAGCCGTTCTGCTTCATTACAACGGACACAAAGTAACTCTTTGGGAATACAAAAAAAGCTGCGCCAAAGAGATGATAAAAAAACGCGAAAATAAAACCTACCTCCCCGGCACTCCACTCCCGGAAGAATTAGAAATCTCTTATAAATTACAAGATGTTGTTACCGACAAAAATTTAATAGTACTCGCCGTCCCTTCTCAATTTCTGCGAAGTGTAGTTGAGCAAATTTCTTTCGCTGATATAAAGAATACAATTTTTGTTAATGTGGCTAAGGGAATTGAGAATAAAACTTTGATGACCATGTCGCAGATGTTGAAAGATGTTTTTCCGCTAATTCAAGATGAGCAATTGGGAATTTTATCCGGACCGAGTCATGCCGAAGAAGTGTGTAAAAGAATTCCAACCGCGGTGGTTGCCGGTTCAACGGTTAGGGAAACCTCAAAAACAATTCAAGCGGCATTTATGAACTCCTACTTCAGGGTTTATTCATCAACTGATCTTTTAGGTGTTGAACTCGGCGGATCTTTTAAAAATGTTATGGCAATCGGCGCGGGAATTATTGACGGCGCAAAATTTGGCGATAACACAAAAGCCGCAATTATGACTCGCGGTATTGCGGAAATTACACGCATGGGAATTGCAATGGGCGCAAAACCTGAAACTTTTTCCGGCTTATCCGGTATCGGCGATCTGATTGTTACCTGCATGAGTCAACACAGCCGAAACCGTTACGTCGGTGAAAAATTAGGAAGCGGTTTAAAGTTGAAAGAGATTTTAAAAAATATGTACGCTGTTGCCGAGGGTGTGGAAACAAGCCGTTCAGCTTCCGAACTTGCTAAAAAAGTTGGTGTTGACGCACCGATAACCAATGAAGTTTATAAAATCCTTTTTGAAGATAAAGACGCGATAAAGGCGACAACCGATTTAATGTCCCGTGATATGAAAGAAGAATAGTCTTTACCGGTTCTTCACTTTCGCTCGATCCTCTAATTGCAACCGTAGTTTCTTTCCTGAATTTTTTATTTATATTTCCACACAAAATATTTCTTGTTAACTAACTAGATAAGGCATTATAATGGATAGAAGAAAATTTATTAAAGCCGGTCTGTTTACTTCAAGTGCGATCGCGCTTGGAAATTACACAAATATTTATCCCTATCTCGCATCCTCACTTTCTTCCAATTATGATCTTGTTGCCATTAAAGGAGGCGAACCGGAGGCAATGTTTGATAAAGCGATCGCTTCACTTGGCGGAATGAAAAATTTTGTAAAGAAAAATCAAAAGGTCGTTATTAAACCCAACATTGGCTGGGATGTTAAACCTGAATTAGCAGCGAACACAAATCCAAAATTAGTCGCGCGAATTATTAAACACTGTTTTGATGCCGGAGCAAAAGATGTTTACGTTTTCGATCATACCTGCGATAATTGGAATCGCTGTTACACCAATAGCGGAATTGAAAAAGCCGTTAAAGATGCGGGAGGAACAATTGTAAGCGGTGAAAGCGAAAGTTATTATCATCAAGTTGATGTAAAAAAAGGGAAGCGCTTGACAAGCTCTAAAGTGCACGAACTTATTCTAGAATCCGATGTTTTTATTAATGTTCCGATCTTGAAACATCATGGCGGCGGAAGAATAACCGTCGGAATGAAAAATTTGATGGGAGTAGTTTGGGACCGCAGATACTGGCATCAAAACGATCTTCACCAGTGCATTGCCGATTTTGCAACATTTAAAAAACCGGATCTAAATATTGTCGATGCCTATCTCGTGATGAAGAAAAACGGTCCGCGAGGAGTTTCTCAAGATGATGTGCTCACAATGAAATCCCAAATTATTTCAACCGATATTGTTGCTGCCGATGCTGCCGCCGCTAAATTATTCGGAATTGATTTAGCAGATGTTCCCTACATCAACTATGCTGATGAGTTGAAAGTTGGAAGAAAAGATTTAAACAAATTGAACATCAACCGGATTATTCTGTAACCAATCATAAATGAATGTAACTGTCTTAAAGAAACTACGCGTTGCACTTTCACTGTTGTTTTTTCTTTTAACATTAAGTCTCTTTCTTGATTATCGAAATATCCTTCCGCCGTCAATCTATTCAAAGATATTGTTTTTACAATTCATTCCTTCTTTTATAAAATTTATAAGTGTTATCGGGATCGGCGCTGCCGGTTTCATCGTTATCCTTCTGCTTACGCTTTTTTCGGGAAGAGTTTATTGCTCATCAATTTGTCCGCTCGGAACTTTTCAAGATATTGTTTCTTTTCTGGAGAGAAAACTGAAAAAGAAAAAGGGGAAGAAAGAATTTCTTCAATATGAAAAAGAGAAAAACTGGTGGCGGTATTCTTTTCTCGCGTTAGCTGTGATTCCATTTCTTGGCGGAACGATATTATTTATTAACCTTCTCGATCCTTACAGCAGTTTCGGGAAAATATCTTCGCATTTATTTCGCCCTTTATTAATAGCTTTCAATAACTCCATTGCGTTTCTTTTTGAAAAGATGAATTTGTACATCATTTATCCTTTTGAGTACAAAGGAGTCGAGGTGTTTTCATTTTCTCTTGCACTCGTGATTTTTTTAGTCATCGTTTATTTATCATTTACAAAAGGGAGATTGTATTGCAACATGGTATGTCCGGTTGGCACTTTGCTCGGCTTCGTTTCAAAATTCGCTTTTGTTAAAATTGCGGTTGACGAGAGGAATTGTAAATCGTGCGGAATTTGTGAACGGGTGTGCAAGTCAAGTTGTATTGATACAAAAACTAAAACGGTAGATTTCGATAGATGTGTTGCCTGCTTCAACTGTTTTGATGTTTGTCCCAGCGATGGGATGAAATTCGAATACGGATTTCTTTCTTCATTTAAAAAGAACCAGCAAAACATAGAAGAAACGAAAGTAAGTGAACAAGAAGAAAAAGTCAGTCATTCAAAAAGAAATTTTTTATTTAACACGTTTGTCTACGCTGTTGGATTAACGGGAATAACATTAAGCCAAGTTAAAATTACACCGAAGACAAAGAGCAAAGTTGCGGTGTTCAGGAAAAATCCAGTAACACCGCCGGGTTCTCAAAGCAGAAATAATTTTGCACAAAACTGCACCGCGTGTCATCTGTGCGTAAGCGTTTGTCCTACGCAGGTTTTGCAGCCTGCTTATTTGGAGTACGGATTGCTTGGAATGTTCCAGCCGCGAATGGATTTCCAAACCGGCTTTTGCAATTTTGAATGTAAACTTTGTGGAGACGTTTGCCCGACAAGCGCAATTTCTCCAATCTCTCTTGAAACAAAGAAATTAAAGCAGCTCGGCAAAGCAAAATTTGTAAGGGATAATTGCATTGTTAATACTGAAAATACCGACTGCGGCGCATGCTCTGAACATTGCCCGACTAAAGCGGTGAACATGGTTCCGTACAAAAACAAACTCGTAATTCCGGAAGTGAAAGAGGAGTTTTGCATCGGCTGCGGCGCGTGCGAGTTTGCTTGTCCGACCAAACCGTATAAAGCAATTTATGTTGAAGGAAATCCGAAACACTTAACCGCAAAGATTAACAAAGAAAAAAAACTTGAACAGAAAGTTGATTACAAGGAAGAATTTCCGTTTTAGCTGCAATAGCCCGCGGATGATGCGGATAGGACGGATCGTCGCGGATTTAATCCGTGCTCATCTGTTTAATCAGCGAAATCCGCGGGCTATTTTTTATTTCCCTAATCCATCATTCCCGGTGTCCAAAACAAATTTCCATTTTCCGTTTTTATCTTTTCTCCAAAAGGTTGTATAAGTCCCGTAACTTGGTTTGTCATTTCCGGTTTTTACTTTAAGTTCCCAAGTGCCGTAAGTATAACCCATATCACCGGAGGAAGAAACATCCGCAAATGATGGTTTCCATGTTAGGGTATAAGAAGAATCGCTGCTTTTTGCGTAGAGTTTTTCAATCGCTTTTCTTCCTTCAAAAGGATAACTGTTCGGACGAAGTAATACGCCGTCATCAGCAACGTAAGCTAAAAATGCTTTATGAAATCCTTCTTTTACAGATAAATTAGAAAACTCAATATCGGCTTGTTTAATCGCTTCTTTTTCTTTCTCAACTTTTACTTGAGCAAATGAAACGGAAACGAAAAGACAATAGAGGAACAAACTTTTTTTCAGCATCTTATTTTTTCTCCTTTAACAATTTAATTTGGATCGCAGAGGGATATTTTACCGAATGGAATACGCGGTGTGTTGCTTTTTGAAAATCTTTTTCATCTGCATTATAAATGTCACAAAATGTTTGCGGATTGCGGTCGAAGAAGGGGAACCAACTGCTTTGTATCTGCACCATTATCCGGTGCCCTTTAAGAAAGGTATGTGCAACATCTTGCAAGGTTAAATTAACTTTTGTTATTTCTCCGGGTTTAAATGGTTCAGGAAGTTCATAAAAATTTCTGAATTTGCCTCGCATAATTTCACCGCGAATCAACTGCTGAAATCCCCCCATCTCAAATTGCTGTGGATTTGGTTTTGGATTTACGGCGCTGTCGGGAAAAACATCAATTACTTTCACAATCCAATCGGCATCCGTTCCGGTTGTTGAAACATAAAGCTCGGCTTCAATTGGTCCGATGATGGTAAGACTATCCTCCAAAACATCTGTTTGATAAACAAGCACATCGGGTCGCGTTGCAACAAAACGCTGATCTTCAATCATGTATTCACGATTGTAAAATGAGCGCGCGTCCAACTGCTTTGCCGTGTAGGGAACCGGTTTATTTGGATCGCTCACAAATTCATCGAAAGAATTTTTTGTGGGTTTTTCAAACGACAATTTATTGTCTTCAGTTATAAATAAGCTCTTCACTTCGGAATTTTTTGCGGGCCAGTTATCAAACTTTCTCCATTGATTTGAACCGGTAATAAAAATTGATGCTTCCGGTAAAGCGAGAGAACCTTTTCCTTTTAAATAATAATTGAAGAAAGGAAATTCAATACTATCTTGATAATACTCGCTTGTATTGCTCCCAAAAGAAATTGCGTTCAGTTCATTCCCTTTGGTTCTATTCCATCCTCCGTGAATCCACGGACCCATCACAAGTGAGTTAAATGTATTCGGATTTTTTTCTTCAATGGATTGATACGTGTGCAAAGCGCCATATAGATCTTCGGCATCATACCAACCGCCAACGGTTAATACCGCCGGTTTTATTTTATTGAAGTGAGGAAACGTATTTCTCGATTGCCAAAACTCATCATACGTTCCGTGCCGGGTAACTTCATTCCAAAATGAAATAGTATTCTTGAAATATTTCTCGTTAGCATTTTTGAGAGGTCCCATATTCAAAAAGAAATTGTAGGCGTCGGGCGAGGGGGCGCTAAATCCGTTTCCCCAATCGGTTGTTGGGGCTGGTCGCGGTAACCCAAAAACAGTAAAGAAATCAAACGTCATCAGCAATGATAGCGCGCCGTTGTGGTGCATGTCATCGCCAACAAACCAATTCACAATCGGCGCTTGCGGAGAGACGGCAACTAAATTCGGATGAGCGTTTATCGTTCCCATCGCAGCATAAAATCCTGGGTAGGAAATTCCCCACATGCCAACTTTACCGTTGTGATGTCTTATATTTTTTATTAGCCAGTCAACGGTATCATACGTATCGCTCGATTCATCAACATCGGTGGAGGATTTTTTTTCGGGAATGAAGGGACGCATGTTCACATATTCGCCTTCGGATAAAAATTTGCCGCGAACATCCTGATAAACGAAAATGTATCCATCGGTGATAAATGATTTTGATGGTCCGAGATATCTATTAAGATTATTCTCGCCATAAGGAGCAATCGTATAAGGCGTGCGAAGAAATAAGATTGGATAATCTTGTGTAGTATCTTTCGGTGCGTAAACCGCAGTGAACAATTCAACTCCGTCGCGCATTGGAATTTGATATTCATGTTTTGTATAATGTTCGGCAATGTATGATGAATCTTGCGCACCAATGCGTACAGCCAAAAAGATAAAGAAAAGAATTATGATGTTTTTTTTCATGTTGATCTACCTAACTAAATGTTCTTCAAGGAATAAAACAATTGCGTTGTTGTAATAATCGATGTTGCTCTTTTTTCGGAAACCGTGTCCTTCATCTTTTGCAAGAAGATACCAAACGCTTCCGTGGTTTTCACGAACTACTTTCACAATTTGCTCTGCTTCAGAAGCGGGAACACGGGGATCGTTCAGCCCCTGAACCACGAACAACGGTTTTGTGATTTTGTTAGCGTTCGTTGTAGGAGAAATTTTGTTTAGAAATTCTTTCATTTCGGGTATGCGCTCATCGCCATATTCCACGCGGCGCAAATCCCTTCTATATGCTTGAGTGTTTTCAAGAAATGTTACAAAATTACTTATACCGACGACATCAATTGCGCAAGCAAGTCTATCGTTAAAATGTGTCATCGAAGAAAGAACCATATACCCACCATAAGAACCGCCAAAGACACAAACTTTTTTTGCATCAAGATCGGACTGAGTTGCAATCCAATCTAAAAGTTTTCCAATATCTTCAACCGACTTTTCTCTATTCTCCCAGTTATCAAGTGAAAGATAAGTTTTCCCATAACCGGTTGAACCACGAACATTCGGGGCAAGAACCGCAACTCCAAGTTCATTCACTAAAAATTGTGTAAATGAAGAAAATCCAGGAAGATATTGTCCTTCTGGTCCGCCATGAATTGAAATTATAACCGGAACCGGACCTTTTTTATTTTTTGGTTTGAACAAATAAGCGGGGATCATTCTTGCTTTTCCGTCAACGAAATCGAACGAAGCGTATTCAATAAGT
Source organism: Ignavibacteriaceae bacterium (assembly GCA_023229425.1). Classification (GTDB taxonomy): domain Bacteria; phylum Bacteroidota; class Ignavibacteria; order Ignavibacteriales; family Ignavibacteriaceae; genus UBA1563. The sequence continues at coordinate 62,066 of JALNZG010000007.1, read as the reverse complement.
TCTGGTGAAGTGAAATTTTCTGTGTTTAATCCGCCGACTTCGCTGAAAGTCCAACGTGTAAGTTTATTGGTCTTCAAATTCACTGAAAAAATATCGCCCGGTGTTGTAGATGTATTTGACACGAATGCGAGTTCATTATCATCGGGACTAAAAGCAAAACCACCTATAATTCCCTGAGGCAAGTTTTTAATTTCTGAATATTTTTTAGCCTTTGTATCGAGAAGATATAGCTTATACATTCCTCCTTCATTCGTTGTGAAGGCTAGCTTGTCCCCTTTATTTGAAATAGTAAAACCAACTACATCCCACGGAATTTGTTTTGTTAAATTTGTGAACTGTCTTGATCGCAGATCATAATATTTTAAAACTTGAAATTCAGAATTTTGATCCGAAGTGATAAAAATTCCTTTTCCATCTTTTGAAAATGCTGCTCCGCCGTAGGCAATCTTTTCTGAGGTTGGATTGATCTGTTCTAATTTACCCGAAGCAATATCAAGATGATAAAAATAACTTTCGCCTGCTGAAACTGATTTTTCAATTAGTAGTGATTTATCATCCGAAGACCAATCGGCAACTGACCAGGAACCTTCAACTTGCAAAATCATTTTTGAATCGGAAGAGAAATCATTTATGTAAAGATCATAGTCTTTTCCATTCCGCTTTGTACTGTAATAGGCGAACTTATCGCCTTTGTTTGACCAATTGATCCCTCCGTATAATGATTTTCCGTCGGTCAATAATTTATACGATCCGGTTTTTAAATCGAATAAATAAATTTGTGCGAACTCATTTCCGCCGACATCTTTCAAGAATAAAAATTCTTTTTTAGATTTATCGTGATTGATGGAAGCGACGTTAATCGGTTCCGGAAAAAAAGTGATCTGTCTTCTTGTGCCGCCGGGAGTTTTTACATGATGGATTTGTGCTGTTTCGCCGAATCGGGTTGAAATCAAAATACCTTCGCCATTTGGAAGCCATCCGCTTAATCCGGCGGAGCGCGTATTCTGATATTGATTCATCTTTTCAATAATGCGTTGCGGAATATCGGGAATTCCTTCGATAACAAGATTCCCTTTTTCTTTTCGTTCAACTTGTGCGAAAAGCGAAACAGAAATTAAAAGAAATAGTAGGGAGAGTTTCATTGCCTTCATTTTTACTCCTTATTGATTCGATAAATAATTTTGAGCGATTATTTTATAACACTCCGGGTTTAATCATAATTTAAAATCGGACGAAGCCACTTTTCAACTTCTTCAATGCTCATTCCTTTGCGCTTGTGGTAGCCAAGCACTTGATCTTTGCTGATCTTTCCAACGTTGAAATATTTTGCTTGCGGATGAGCGAAGTACAAACCGCTTACAGCGGCTGTAGGATACATCGCCAGACTTTCCGTTAATTGAATGCCGGTGTTTTTTTCAGCTTGCAGTAAATCAAAAATAATTTTCTTTTCAGTATGATCGGGTTGAGCGGGATAGCCGGGAGCCGGACGAATACCGCAGTATTTTTCTTTTACCAATTCTTCGCTTGATAAATTTTCCTCTTCTGCATATCCCCAAAATTCTTTTCTAACTTTTTCGTGAAGATGTTCAGCAAAGGCTTCAGCTAATCTATCGGCAAGCGCTTTAACCATAATGCTGTTGTAATCGTCATGATCTTTTTCAAATTTTTCGATAAGTTTTTCTATTCCGATTCCCGTTGTAACCGCAAACGCACCGATGTAATCTTTAACACCGCTTTCTTTTGGAGCAATAAAATCAGCAAGCGCAAGGTTGTTTGCTGACTCTGCTTTTGTATTTTGATTGCGCAAGGTATGAAGTGAATGTAAAATCCTTTTTCTCGATTTATCAGCATAAACTTCAATGTCATCACCTTCACTGTTCGCCGGGAACAAACCCACAACACCGTTTGCCTGCAAAAGTTTTTCGGAAATTATTTTATCGAGAAGTTTATTTGCATCATCAAAAAGTTTTTTTGCTTCAGCACCGGTGGATGGGTCATCAAATATTTTTGGATACTTTCCTTTCATTTCCCACGTTTGAAAGAACGGTGTCCAATCAATATAACCGCGCAAAATCTCAAGCGGATAATTTTCTAAGTTAGTAACTCCAAGTTTAATCGGAATGGAAATATGAGTATTCTTCCAATCGCAAGTGAATTTGTTTTTTCTCGCATCTTCAATTGTAAGATAATTTTTCTCTTCTCTTTTCTTTAAATGATCTTCGCGAAGTTTGGCGTATTCTTTTTTAATTTGATTTTTAAAAGATTCACGAACATTTTCATCCTGATTAACCAAATTACTTACAACCGGAACGCTACGGGAAGCATCGAGCACGTGAATAACTTCTCCGCTGTAATGAGGTGCAATTTTTACAGCAGTATGAATGCGTGAAGTTGTTGCTCCGCCGATCATCAAAGGAAGTTTCATTCCCCTTCGTTCCATTTCTTTTGCAACTTCAACCATTACTTCAAGCGAAGGAGTGATCAATCCGCTTAGACCAATAACATCAACTTTTTCTTGAATGGCGGTGTCAAGAATTTTTTCTGTTGGAACCATTACGCCAAGATCAATTACGTTGTAACTGTTGCAGCCAAGTACAACTCCAACAATATTTTTACCAATGTCGTGAACATCGCCTTTGACCGTTGCCATTAACACTTTGCCGACCTGGCTCAAATCTTTTGCTTCTGCTTTTTCTGCTTCAATAAAGGGAATGAGAAATGCCACCGCTTTTTTCATTACACGTGCACTTTTAACAACTTGCGGAAGAAACATTTTTCCGGCACCGAATAGATCACCGACAGCGTTCATTCCAGCCATAAGCGGACCTTCGATCACGCCAATTGCTTGTGGATAAAGCTTACGGGCTTCTTCGGTATCTTCATCAATATAATCAACAATACCTTTTATTAGCGCGTGCTTTAACCTTTCTTGAACCGGAGCTTTCCGCCATTCATCTATAACGATTGCTTCTTTTCCTTTTTGTTTTACTTGTTCAGCAAACGCAATTAATCGTTCGGTTGCATCCGGTTTGCGATTCAATAAAACATCTTCAACAAGTTCCAACAAATCTTTCGGAATTTCTTCATACACTTCAAGTTGTCCAGAGTTGACAATTCCCATATCCATTCCGGCTTTAATTGCGTGATACAAAAAAGCGGAATGCATCGCTTCGCGGACAAGATTGTTCCCGCGAAAAGAAAATGAAACATTACTTACACCGCCGCTGACTTTTGCGTGAGGGAGATGCTGCTTTATCCATCGTGTTGCTTCAATGTAATCAACGGCATAATTATTATGCTCATCTATTCCGGTTGCAACGGTAAGAATGTTGGGATCGAAAATAATATCATGCGGCGGGAAACCGATTTCATCAACAAGAATTTTGTATGCACGTTCACAAATCGCAATTCGTCTTTCGTAGGAATCGGCTTGACCTTGCTCATCGAACGCCATAACAATTACCGCGGCGCCGTATTCCAAAACTTTTCGTGCATGCTCGCGGAAGGCTTCTTCTCCTTCTTTCATGCTGATGGAATTGACGATACTTTTTCCTTGAATACATTTCAAACCTGATTCAATCACACTCCATTTTGAAGAATCGAGCATAATCGGAATGCGTGCAATATCCGGCTCAGCCTGAAGAAGATTTACAAATTTTTTCATCGCCGCTTCGGAGTCAAGCATTCCTTCGTCCATATTAATATCTAGTACTTGTGCACCGTTCTCCACTTGCTGACGTGCAACGGAAAGCGCTGATTCATAATCACCATTCAAAATCATTTTTGCAAATGCTTTTGAACCGGCTACGTTTGTACGTTCACCTACATTAACAAAATTTGTTTCGGGACGAATGACAAGCGGTTCGAGTCCACTTAAACTTAAGTAAAAATCTTTTTGTGGAATTTCGCGCGGAGAAAAATCTTTAACCATCTCCGCAATAGCTTTGATGTGTTCGGGAGTTGTGCCGCAGCATCCGCCAACAATATTAAATAAATTTTCCGAAGCAAATTCTTTTAAAGTTGAAGACATCATTGCTGCAGTTTCATCATATTCACCAAAATGATTTGGCAAACCCGCATTTGGATAAACGCTAACATTGCAAGTTGCAACGCGCGAAAGTTCTTTTAAAAATGGACGCATTTGAGTTGCACCGAGCGAACAGTTTAATCCAACGCTTAAAAGATTTTTCGTGTGAGAGATCGAGATCCAAAAAGCTTCCGTCGTTTGTCCGGAGAGAGTTCTTCCGCTTTGATCAACAACGGTTCCGGAAATCATAACGGGAATTTCTTTGCCAACTTTTCTTGTGTATTCACTAATTGCAAAGATCGCAGCCTTCGCATTAAGCGTATCAAAAACGGTTTCAACAAGAAGAATATCAACACCACCGTCAATCAAACCACGTAATTGTTCGGTATAACTTGTAACCACTTCATCAAAAGTGACGGCGCGGAATCCGGGATCGTTTACATCTGGCGAAAGTGAAAGTGTTTTGTTCAATGGTCCAAGAGCACCGGCTACGAATCTTGGTTTATTTGGATTTTTTTTTGTGAATTCTTCCACAGCTTCTTTTGCAAGTTTAGCTGAATTGAAGTTTAGATCGTAAACATGCGCTTCTATACTATAATCAGCTTGTGAAATTGAGGTTGAGTTAAAAGTGTTTGTCTCAATTATATCAGCACCGGCTTTGAGATATTCGCGGTGAATATCTTTTATTATTTCCGGCTGTGTAAGAGAGAGAAGATCGTTATTTCCTTTTAAATCGTGCGGATGGTTTTTAAATTGTTCGCCACGAAAATCTTCTTCGGTTAAAGTATGGCGCTGGATCATTGTTCCCATTGCGCCGTCGAGCACAAGGATTCTTTGTTTTAGCAGGTCTTGTAATATTTCTAATTTTGTCTTCATAGTTCTCTAAATATCATAGTTTATTTCCTTCTCTTTGAGAAGGGTTAGGGATGGGCTTTCTTTGTTAAACAACTTTAATTAAATTTCGTTCAAATATAATAAAAGTTACAGGAAGAAAATGATTGTAGTAACAGGCGGCGCAGGATTTATCGGTTCGGCATTGGTATGGAGATTAAATCAACTCGGCACAAAGCATATCATTATAGTTGATAGACTTGGAAGCGACGAAAAATGGAAAAATTTAGTTTCGCTTAATTATGCCGATTATTTTGACAAGTTTGAATTCATAGAAAAAATAGTGAACGATGAAATTGATTTTGAAATTGAAGCGGTTATTCACATGGGGGCAAATTCTGCCACAACAGAAAAAGATGCCGACCATCTTATGGAGAATAATTACAAGTACACGCAAGCGTTGGCAAAGTACTGCCTGGAAAAAAATATCCGTTTTATTTATGCTTCATCTGCGGCTACGTACGGTGATGGTTCGTTAGGATTTGATGATGCTGATGAAAATTGTCTGAAACTTCATCCACTAAATATGTACGGTTATTCAAAAAATATTTTTGATTCATACGCATTCAAAAATGGGATGCTAAATAGTATCGTTGGAATAAAATATTTTAATGTTTACGGTCCGAACGAAAGTCATAAAGGGGATATGCGCAGCGTTGTACATAAAGCGTTCGAGCAAGTCCGCGATAATGGAAAAGTAAGATTATTTAAATCACTTCATCCCGATTATAAAGACGGCGAGCAAAAACGTGATTTCGTTTACGTAAAAGATGCCGTTGAGATGACCCTCTTTTTTCTTGAGAACAAAGATAAAAACGGATTGTACAATGTAGGTGGCGGCAAAGCAAGAACATGGAAAGATTTAGTTACGGCTTTATTTCATGAGGTTGGGAAGCCTGTGGACATTGAATATATAGATATGCCTGAACATCTTGCGGAAAAATACCAATACTTTACAGAAGCGAATCTTACTAAAATAAAAAAAGCCGGTTATCTCAATCCTCTTTATACGTTGGAGGAAGGGGTAACCGACTATGTTCAAAATTATTTGATGAAAAAGAAATTATTGGGTGAAGGATAATTTATAATACTTCGTCACCCAAATCTTCTTCAACATCGTCTTCTTCCTCGTCGAAGTCAAAATCTTCTTCATAGAATTTTTCTTCAATCTCTTCCTCATCAAGAGCAGCATCTTCTTCTTCAACATCCAGGTCGTCATCAAGATCATCATCAAAATCTTCGTCATCGTCAAAGTCATCATCATCATCAAAAGATTTCGCGAGGCGAATATTTAATGCTTCGTTGTAGGGATCTTGAATAATGGTTTGAGGGAACGGATTTTTTTGTTTCTTTCCTTCGAGTACTTCAATCACTTCTTCGTTAGTGTCAAGCCTTGCAAATGACATAAAGCGAAATCTCCTTACAATTTTTCTTTAGTATTAGTATTTGAAATAAGTGTATGCGAAAATTAGAAAATATTTCTTTGAAACAAATGAAGAAAAAAAATATTTTTAAAGAAAAACTCCTTTTTTTTTAATTGGTTTTGTTTATAAGTAAAGATAAAATTATTACCGGAAATACTTTTGACTTTAGAGAAAGAATTTGATTGGTTTTTGGAAAATTCCAATTCCTGAAAAATTTCTCCCATGTTTCTCATTTATGAGAGGGGAAGGAATGACAAAGAGGAAACAATAAACATTTAGCAAGCTATTTTTGGCACTCCGTTTGTTGAAAGAGATAGCTAAATAAAAAATGGAATTTATTAGAAAAACAGTTATTTCATACTTTCTTTTTATTTTTACGTTGTTATTCACTGCGGATTTGCTTTTACTGTCTAAATGCAAGTCCTAACCTCAGAAATAAAATTTTTATTCCTTTGGCTGGTTATACTTTTTCAAATTGTTATAAAGGAAACTCAATGGTTAAATTGTTTATAAAGGATTGTCTGTATTTCAGTCTTCTATTTCTTTTTTTTAGGGGAATTCCTTTATACGCACAATCAAATGAAGATTGTCTCTCCTGTCATAGCGATGAAACTCTAACAAAAGAAGAAAAAGGAAAACAGATTTCTCTTTTTGTAAAGGAATCAGTTTTAAAGAGTTCTCCACATGCAAAACTACAGTGTACGGCGTGCCATACCGGTTTTGATATGGACAATATTCCACACAAGGAAAAAATTGAGCCGATAAATTGCCTGACCTGCCATAAAGGTGTCCCGGTAAAACATTCTTTCCACCCGCAAATGCTTAAAGCAAAACAGCCTGCAACTTCTCCTGATTTGAATTGTAAAGGATGTCACGGGACTCACGACATTATTCCAAAGAATTCACCGGCCTTCCCGTTTACGAAATCAAAAATTGTCGCTGCATGCGGAAATTGTCATAATGATGTAACTCAAACATTTTTGCTTTCTACGCACAATGAAGAAATTCAAAAAGGAAATGCCGCTGCACCAAATTGTTTAACATGTCACCATGGAACTATTTCAAATAAAAATGGAAATCGCGACACACTCGAGATTAAAATATCTCAAGAACATCTTTGCTTTTCCTGCCATGTTGATAATCCCAACGTAAGAAGTAAAATTGCTCCGACGGTTAAATTTATTAAATCGTATGATAATAGCGTTCACAGCAAGGCGCTTCATCAAAAAGGAAATGCGAAAGCCGCTACTTGTATTGATTGCCATACTGCGCATGGAATTTTAAAAGGGACCGATTCAAAATCGACAGTTTTTAAATTGAATGTACCGCAAACATGTTCAAAATGCCATGGCGAGATTGTTTCGGAATATCAGGAAAGTGCGCACGGCAAGGCGGTCGCCAACCGGAATATGGACGCTCCGGTTTGTACGAATTGTCATGGTGAACACAATATTTTGAAGCATAACGATCCTTCTTCGCCGGTAGCATATAAGAATTTGTCATCTCAGGTTTGTTCACCTTGCCACAGCTCCGTAAAATTAACAGACCGATACGGAATGGCTTCAAACAAGGTTAGCTCTTATGTTACCAGCTATCATGGATTGGCTTTAAAAGGTGGTTCGAGAGAAGTTGCAAACTGTGCAAGCTGTCATGGTTCACACAATATAAAATCCGCTAATGACCCAACATCCTCTGTAAATAAAGCGAATCTAAAACATACTTGCGGCAGATGCCATCCCGGAGCAAATGAAAACTTCGCCATTGGAAAAATTCACAGCACCGCCGTTGAGAAGGAAGAACCGCTTCTTTATTGGGTCTCAACAACATATTTAGTTCTTATTTTCTCTCTTATAGGCGGGATGTTCATTCATAATATTTTTGATCTTTTTAGAAAAGCAAAAAACAAACTGCTTATCCGAAGAGGAAGAATTGAAGAAAAGGAATATGGACATAATTTGTATTTACGAATGACGCTTGGTGAAAGAATACAGCATGGAACTTTGGTTATTAGCTTTTTCACTTTGGTGTTTACCGGATTTATGCTTCGCTTCCCGGATGCTTGGTGGGTTGTAGGAATTAGAAATATACTCCCGAATGCTTTTGAAATGAGAAGTATTATTCACAGAACTGCTGCAGTTATAATGGTGGCAGTAAGCCTTTATCATTTATATTATCTTCTCTTTACTACTCGCGGAAGAAAGTTGGCTTACGATCTTTTACCGCGACTTCAAGATGCAAAGGATATGCTTAATGTGCTAAAATATAATTTTGGTTTTTCTCAAGACAAACCAAAACTCGGCAGATTCAGTTATATTGAAAAAAGCGAATATTGGGCTTTAGTTTGGGGAACAATTGTAATGTCTGTTACCGGTATCTTCTTATGGTTTGATAATACCTTCATCGGTATATTAACTAAACTTGGCTGGGATGTTGCGCGAACTGTTCACTATTATGAAGCATGGTTAGCCTTTTTAGCAATTGTTGTTTGGCATTTTTACTTTATCATTTTTAATCCGGATGTTTATCCAATGAATCTTGCATGGCTAAAGGGATCCATTACCGAGGAAGAAATGGAAGAAGAACATCCGTTAGAACTGGAAGAAATTAAAAGAAATTCTGCAAAACAGGAAGATGAAAATCCGGATGACGAAAACATTTAAATTTTTTAAAGAATTAATCTGATGCAAAAAAAAAATCTTTCTAAAAAACTTGATAACAATCAAATATTTAGAGGAAGCTCGGCTTTACTTCTGAAAAGGACTGATCTCCGGAGAAGAATTATTCCTCTGCTCGTTTTTTTATTCTGGTTCAATCCGTTAAAAATATTTGCTCAAGAGAACAGTGATTGTTTTGGCTGCCATGATGATAAAAGTTTAACCGGATTGAAAAACGGAAAAACAATTTCCGTTTACATAAGTGAAAAGAAATTTACCCGGTTTGTCCATGGTTCAGTTCCTTGTGTTGGATGCCATGTTGATTTGAAGGACGCCGAATTTCCGCACGAAGATGATTTAAAACCAGCTAAATGCGGAGGATGCCATCAAACCGAACAGGAACAACACACCAAATCTTTACACGGAAAGGCAATTGCACGAGGCGATAATTTAGCCCCGACTTGCAAAACATGTCATGGCAGTCATGAAATCCTTCCTGTAAAAGACCCAAAGTCATCTGTCTATCCGATGAAAATTCCTTTTTTATGTGCAAGATGTCATCAAGAAGGAACAAAGGTTCAGACTCAAAGAACAATCCATCAAGATCATATTTTAGAAAATTTCTCTGAAAGTATTCACGGGGAAGGATTGTTGAAAAAGGGTTTGGTTGTTGCACCAAACTGCGCTTCATGCCATACTTCACACTCAATTCTCCCTCACACAGATCCAGCTTCATCAATTGCACGAAAAAATATTGCGGCAACCTGTACGAAATGCCATGTGATGATCGAAGAAGTTCACCGTAAAATAATTAAGGGCGAACTCTGGGAAAAGAAATCGCATAATTTACCTGCATGTATTGATTGCCATCAACCGCACAAAATTAGAAAAGTTTTTTATGACCTTGGAATGGCAAATCAAGATTGCATGCGCTGCCATCAAGTAGAAAGTTTGAAATCTTCAAAAGACGGGCGCTCGCTTTATGTTGATTTAAAACAGCATGAACTCTCCATTCATAATAAAATTGCATGCAGCCAATGCCACTCGGAGGTAAACGCCTCACATATTCGTCCGTGCGAAACAATCACCAACAAAGTTGATTGCACTTCGTGTCATGCAAATGTTGGTGATGAATACAAACAAAGCACTCATGGAATGCTTGCCGCAAAAAAAGATCCGAATGCACCAGTTTGTTCTGAATGTCACGGGACTCATGAAATTTTAGGAAAGAAGAATCCGAAATCACGAACATTTCCTACAAATGTACCTGCCTTGTGTGCCACATGCCATCGCGAAGGAGAGCAAGCGGCTGTGCGTTATAAGGGAAAAGAACATTCAATTATTGAAAGTTACACGGAAAGTATTCACGGAAAAGGATTAATGAAAAGCGGATTAACCGTTACTGCAACGTGTACAGGTTGTCATACCGCGCATCGGGAGCTGCCACACGCAAACGAGAAATCAAGTATAAATCCTAAAAATGTTGCGGCTACCTGCGGCACTTGTCATCATGGGATTCAGGAACAATTTGAAAAGAGTATTCATTCTTCAACAATCTCTAACTCAAAAAATCTTCCGTCTTGCAACGATTGCCATAGCGCGCATAAAATTAAACGGGCGGATTCGGAAGGATTTAAGCTTCACATAATGGATCAGTGTGGAAGATGCCATGTTGATATCGCCAAAACATATTTTGATACTTACCACGGAAAAGTTTCTCAATTGGGTTACACAAAAACCGCAAAATGCTATGACTGTCATGGCGCGCATGATATTCTTGCCATCTCAAATCCTGAATCTCATTTAAGCAGAAAAAATGTTTTAAAGACATGTCAAAAATGCCATGAAGGTGCAACGAGAAAATTTGCGGGATATTTCACTCACGCAACCCATCACGATCCGCAAAAATATCCTATTTTGTTTTGGACATTCTGGGGAATGACGGGTTTGCTTATCGGGACTTTTGTTCTTGCCGGTATTCATACCTTGCTTTGGCTGCCCCGTTCTTTGCAGTGGAAACGCGAATTAGCAAAAAGATTGAAGAATAAAGAAAAGTTAATTGACGAAACTGAAGAACCGGAAAACAAGGAAGAAGATGGACAGAATACATAAAGAAGAACAGATTTTAAGATTTTCCCGCTTAAACCGAGGCCTTCATATTGTAATGATAATCAGTTTTATTAGTTTATCACTTACGGGAATGTCGCTAAAATTTTCATATACAAGCTGGGCAGTTGCTCTTTCTCATTTCTTCGGTGGTTATGAAGCTACCGGATCAATTCACCGCTTTGCAGCTTCGGTTATGGTGTTGGTTTTTATAACGCATATAATTGATATAACGCGGATAAAAAGAAAAGAAGTTGGTTCATGGAAAACTATGATCTTTGGAAAAGACTCGATGCTCTTCAACAAAAAAGATCTGGAAGATTTCATCGGTTCACTGAAATGGTTTTTAGGAAAAGGTGAAAGACCCGAATACGGTAGATGGACTTATTGGGAAAAATTCGATTACTTTGCAGTTTTTTGGGGAGTTTTTGTTATTGGTTCAACCGGCTTTATGCTATGGTTCCCGGAATTTTTTACGCGATTTTTACCGGGATGGTTTATCAACGTTGCAACAATAATCCATAGTGATGAAGCATTACTTGCAACCGGATTTATTTTTACTGTTCATTTTTTTAATACCCATCTTCGTCCGGAAAAATTTCCGATGGACATTGTTATCTTCACCGGAAGAATGCCTCTTGAGGAATTTAAGATTGATAGACCTCAAGAGTATAGAGAGCTTCTTGAAAAAGGTGAATTAGAAAATTATCTTGTTGAAGATTATCCACCAATAGTAATTCGCACTATTAAAATTTTTGGGTGGACGGCTTTATCGTTAGGATTCTTCATCGTGATCTGGATAATCTACGCAATGATTTTTGCTTATAGATAACCATTTTAAATATAGGATTTTAAATGAAACGTAAATACCCGGATTCTTTTTACAACCCGACAACATTGGTTGGAGTCGCACTTGCATCGGTAAGTTTTGGGTTAGTTATTTTCTTAATGGTTTTGGAAGCTTTTCAGAAAAACCCAAAACCTTATATGGGGATTGTGGCTTTTGTTATTCTTCCCACATTTTTACTTTTTGGGCTTGCCTTAATTATTTTCGGAATTTTAAAAGAAAGAAAACGATTGGCATCCGGCAAACACACAAGACACTTGCCTGTTATTGATCTCAACAATCCTTCTCACAGATTTTCGACGACAATATTTTTCATCGGGACAATTCTGCTTTTAGTTTTTTCTACTTTTGGAAGTTTTAAAGTTTATGAATATACCGATTCTGATGAGTTTTGCGGAACGATCTGTCATACGGTGATGGATCCTGAGTACACGGCATATCAATATTCTCCTCACGCAAAGGTCGGCTGTGTGCAATGCCATATTGGTTCAGGCGTTAGTTGGTTTGTAAAAGCAAAAATTACAGGCTCATATCAGGTCTATTCGGTTCTCTTTAATAAATATTCCAGACCCATTCCAACGCCGATAGAGAACTTGCGCCCTGCACAACAAACATGCGAACAATGTCATTGGCCTAAACATTTCTTCAGCGAAAAGAAACTTGTATCAACCTACTATTTGTCGGATGAGAAAAACAGTAAATTTACTCTAAATCTTTTAATAAAAATCGGCGGCGGCAATATTGAAGCCGGTCCAACCAACGGTATTCACTGGCATATGAATATCGGGAACGAAGTAACTTATATTACAACGGATGCAACAAGAGAGAACATTCCTTGGGTAAAATCAAAATCGGCAGACGGCAGAGAAGTTATTTACGAAAATACTGAACATCCTTTAACAAAAGCAGAAAAAAGCAAAGCAGAAACCCGGAGGATGGATTGTATTGACTGCCATAACAGACCTTCTCATATTTACCACGATCCTTTCACTTCAGTAAATCACTTAATGTCTTTGAATTGGGTTGACCCAACAATACCGAATATTAAAAGTGTTGCCGTTGATGTTTTAGAAAATCCATATCAAACGAAAGAAGGCGCTTTAGACAGTATCAAACTATTGATTAATCAGTTTTATCAAAATAATTATCCTCAAATTGTTTCTGCAAAGAAATCACAAATTAATAGGGCTATCCAGGAAATTCAAAAAATCTATTCACGAAATTATTTCCCGAGTATGAATGTTAGCTGGAAGAAATTCCCTAACCATATCGGGCACATGTATTCACCCGGCTGTTTCCGCTGCCATGACGGCAAACATAAAAGTAAAGAAGGTAAAATACTTTCGCGGGATTGTAATGTCTGTCATACGATTCTTTCCCAGCAATTTGAGAGTGATACGCTTCGATTATCATTAAGCGGCGTTGATTATTTCCATCCGGTTGATGTCGGAAACGCTTGGAAAGAAGAAAACTGTAGCGATTGCCACGCAAAAAGATAAAACGGAGTAATTTTTTATGTGAAGTTCTTTTGCATAAACATCTAACAATTCAATTTGTGCCGGTATTTCTTCTTCTTTTTTTGATTACGGAACTCACGGTGTTATTGATGTGAAGTGGGCAGATGTAATTAAAGGTACAAATGGATAAACAGGCGTTATAACAATACTAATTTAGATATACGCAAGAATGTTGTATGTTTCTGTTGTATTTCTTATGTTTACATAAAGATAATCGTTGTAGGCAAGCGTAAAAAAGACTGCCACTTCGATATTTATGCATTAAAAAAGGAAAATATTTATGACATTAGATAAATTATTAATTTCTAAAGGATTTAGTCAGAGTTTATCTGATAATTATTATCGTTTACTTTGTAATCAAACTATTAACCTCAAAAATATTGATAAACGCGCTCTTGATACTCTTGTGAAATTATCAATGGTCACAACACTAAATGAGCGAATTTTGTTAATTGACCCTAAAATAGTTTTCTCATGTTGGCGTAATGAATTAAAATGGTTAAAAGAAAGAAGAAATACGAGAATTAATAATATTATATCCTTGTTCCCAAAAGATTTATCTTTAAACGATATTGACGAGATTGAACAATTAATATCGCAAAGTTTTAAATTTTCAGAACTTTCTGACCACATAATTATTGGTCAAGATGTTAGTCAAATTACAGCACTTATCTGTAATGCAATTTTGTCAGTTAAATCTGAATTAAGAGCAGTTGCCATTGACACTGAATTAACAAATACTTCATCTATCTGGGGTACAATTGAGCCTAAATTATTAACAGGAATGAAGTATACTAGGGTTTGTGATATAAACGAAATATTATTGCATGGAGTAGAAATTAAAAAAAAGGATATTAAATTAGGGGTAAATCTACTGGTACTAAAAAAGGATTCTATTAAAGAAAAACTTTACATTTTTGACGAAAAATCAATTTTCATTTTTGAAGCATTGGATGAAGATAATTATAGTCAATCTGGTCAACTTATTAACTCAGAATATATTGCGAGTATTTATATTGAAAAATTTAATGATTACTTCAATCAATCTCAACCAGCTTTAAATATCATAAATCAGTTAATTGAATATTATTCTGTTAATTCATTAAGTGTTGAGGACCAACACTTAAAACAAATATATGACTCAATATGTGCTTATGGTATTTTTTCAGAATATCAAAAAGCAGAACCAAATAAATTGCAATTATTAATAGATAAAGAATTACTTATTAGTTATTCTTTAAAAGAGGATATTTATATTTTTCTTCCTAATATAATAACATTTAGTTTATGTTGGATAAATTAACTGCAGATGAATCAAATTTGCTTAAAAACTATTTATCAAATAGGTTAAAGCAAAGAAGTATAAAACGTGGACTTTCAATAGTTTATGATATAACCTATTTTTGCAACCTATGCTGCAAAGGTTGTGCGGTTAATGCGAAAAAGCATAAAAGCACTCATATTTCTGTTGATAATTTGGAATTAACAACAGAAAAGGTATTTACCTTATTGGATAAAATTAAAAATCACATAGATAAAAACAATATTAAATCCTTTTTTCTCAACTATGGAGGTGGTGAGCCTTTTCTTCGTAGCGATTTCAAAGAAATCTTAAAATATTCTTCCAAACTATTTGGAAAAGAATCTGTTGCTACAGATACAAATGGAACATTTGTATCTGTTAATGATTTACTTGAAATAAAAGATTATGTTAGTTATGTTGGTGTAAGTATTGATGGTCTTGAATACTATCATAATAATTGGCGAGGACGAACAGACATTGATAATCCATTCCAAAAATCAATGAATTTAATTACAGAATCTTTAAAATATCCCGAGTTAAAAAATATTTTAGAGGTTTCTTCTGTCGCAACAAAGGAAAACATATCAGAAATTCCAATTCTAATAAAGGAGTTAAATAATTTAGGAGTTAAAGCGTATAGTGTACATCGCACTTTCCCTGTTGGTAGAATGGCAAAGTTTACCTCCATAATACCAGATACTGCGGACTATATAAATCTTGCGCTGATTATTGCAAAAGCAAATGAAGATTATGAAATAGACTGCCATTTCCATCATTCGATTGAATCAATTTATGGTACTATTTTATTAGGCTGGGATACATACATTGCTGACCAAGTAGTTGGAAATCCTGATTCTCGCTCTTCTTTTGGCATTGACCCAACAGGTAATATATACTTCGACCCTTGGTGCATGGTAAAACCATGGAATCAATTAATAGGTGGTAACATTTTAAGCAAAAATTTTAATTTTGATTATTTGACATCTGGTAAAGGAATCGGTATGCTTGAAATTGCAAAACAGTATAGTTTAATGCAAAACAGGTGTGATAAGTGTCATTTGCGTTGTTCCGGTGGTTCTCGTATTGCCGCATCTGCATTTTATTTAGCTGATTTAAAACGTGAGAGTTTATCAGACTTATTAATTGGATTGTCAAAAATTGACCCTATTTGTCCTCTATATTCAAAAAAGAATTAATTGAAAATGAATAAAGAAACAATTGATAAAATACTTTTTTTTCTTTTCAGCAGTATTACTGGTTTTATTGAAATAGGTAGTGTAATTTATTCAATACAAATTGGATTGTCAATAAATAAAATACTATTTATTGCACTTGCTTATCAAATTGGTTGTTTTTTTCCTTCAAATATTCAAATCTCAAAAAAAATTACAATATTTACTTCACTTGTAAGTATACTTCTGTTTTTTTATATTTCATTTGTTAAGTTTGATTATTTAATCTTTTGGATTTCTACACTTTTAATATCGTCCAACCTTCAAATACTTAGGAGCTTTCTAAAAGCCAATATTAGTACAGGTTTAAAAAGGTTTTTTCGTATAATTGGTTTTGGATTATCCCCATTTTATTCTTTACCGATAATCTGTCTTTTTTGTGCCTTGTTATCGTTAAGCCTAATTTTAAACAAGAACAGTTTACAAAACAAGTTAAATATTTACAAATTGCGAATTCAAGAAATTATTATGGTATCCCACCAAATGCACTATTTTTCATATTCATACATAGTTATTTTGATAATAATGTTAATTGGTCATTATAACGCATTTTATGCAAGTATTGCATTTGTATTAGGTTGGATTACATATACGCTTGTGTCTTATATACTTAAAAAAGAGAAATACCTATTATATTTTATTTCTGGTCATATTTTTTTAATGTTTGTGCTTTTTGCAATGTCACAAATTGAGTATGTTTCAATAAAAGCATTCCTTTGGATAATGACTGGTTTTGGCGGTGGAACTGTTTTTTGCATAGAGAAAATATTAAATTCAAACAACGACTTAAAAAAGAAACCATTAGAGTTTTCTGAAAATATTGGTCATGTTTTAGGTCTTGGATTAGGAATAGCGATTTTTAATATAACCAAAAATTTTAATTCTGTTATATTAACTTCAAGTGTTTTAGCATTTATTACAGTTGTATTAATGCTTGTTTACCATAATTCAAATCAAATAAAACTTAGGAGGGCAAAATATGATTACAGTGAAGGAAATTAATGTAAACGCTTACATTACCAAATCAAAACTTCCAGACGCAGATTTTGTAATAAATCCATATATCGGCTGTACGCATAAATGTATTTATTGCTATGCTGAATTTATGAAAAGGTTTACGAACCACAATGAAGATTGGGGTGATTTTATAGATGTTAAATTATCAAGTAAGCCAATGAAACTTGATAAAATGAAAAATAAAACAATTTTAATTGGTTCTGTTACTGATGCTTATAATCCATATGAAAAAAAGCACCAAATTACACGTAAAATATTAGAGCAATTAGTTAATTGCAATTCACACATAGAAGTTCTGACTAAATCGGATTTAGTTTTACGTGATATTGACTTATTTAAACAGATAAAAGATTTTAGAATAGGTATTTCATTAAACACCCTAGATGATTCATTTCGTAAAAGTACGGAGCCTTTTGCATCAAGTGTTGAACGCCGAATCAATGCATTAAGAGTATTACATGAAAATGGAATCGAAACATATTTATTTATGTCGCCCATTTTTCCAGGAATTACAGATTTTAAGAAGTTGATAAATGAAACAAAAGAATATGTCGATTCATTCTGTTTTGAAAACTTGAATTTGAGAGGAGCTTATTCAGGTCGTGTATTGAGTTTTATTGATAAAAACTATAATCACTTAAATGATATTTACACTAAAATTTATAAAAAAAAGGATATGACATACTGGGAGTCTTTATCTACCGAGATAAACGATTTTTGTTCGGAAAACAAATTAAATCATAAGTTATATTTTTATCATGAAAAGATTAAAAAGCCTTAGAATTTATGGACTTACAATGTGATTTCTTAAATCAATCACTAAAAAATCCGATTATAATTGCTTCATCACCTTTATCAGAAAGTGTTAAAAATATTGATAAATGTTATCAGGCAGGAGCAAGTGGTATTATTGCAAAATCATGTTCATCTTTTAATTCAGGCACAAAAGGATTTAGAAGGTGCTATGTTGATAATAAAGGTTTTTGGGCTACTTCAACTTTTGATAGAGAAATACATGATATTAAAATATCATACAAACTATTGTCTGAGAGTGTAAGAAGAGTTGAAATTCCAATCTTTGCAAGCGTAACTGAACCGACATTAGATTTTAATACTTGGTTTAACTCTTGTAAAATCATTTCAGAAAGCGGTGTGAATGGAATTCAGTTAGATTTTTTTTATTTAGAAAACTTGATTACTCAATCTGACTTTAGTAAAAAATTTGTTGATTTATTAAATAATTTGTCTGAAAATATAAGTTTACCCATATTCCCTAAGTTAAACATTAATTTGCCGTCAAAATATATAGCCCATCTACTTAAAAAAACAAAAATAAAATCTGTTTCGTTACTCGATTCAATAAGCATTCCCCCTCCATTTGATATAAATAATCAAGGGAAACAAAAAATACAAAACGTTCAAAAACCATATAATATGTCTCTTTTTGGGAATTGGCAATACCCGTTAACAAAAAAATATACCTATGAATTTATTAACGAAGGGTTTGAAACTTGCTCTGGCGGTGGAATTGTCGAATGGACAGAAATAATTGAACTTATAATGTTAGGAGCATCAGTCGTTCAAATTGCATCTGATTTATTAATAAACGGATTAAGTCGCATTAATAGAAATATTGAAAACATTGAAAAATACTTGAAGGATAACAATTTTAATAATATCCAAGAAATCAAAAAACTAGCAATTGATAATTTTGGAAAGCAAGGTGAAATACAATTTCTAGATAATAAAGTGAAATACAATCCAATACTTTGTAAGAAATGTAAAAAATGTATCGAGCAAACTTTTTGTAATAACATTAATATTATTGACAATGAAATAATTATAAATAATCTTTATTGTGAAGGTTGTTCTTTTTGCATTTCGATTTGTAAAAATAATGCATTATACTATGATTAAATAGCAGAACGCCAGCCTACAACAGCAAAATACCCGCAAGTCGGGTTTCGGTGCTTCGTTGACAGGAAATTAGTATTTGAAAAGCAATTCTTCGTAGGAACTTCATCGGGTAAAATCCCGCCCTGCGTGTATTTGCGAGACGTTATCAGCAAGCCTAAAACCAAACTGCAGAGACCACACGACAGTTTTTCCCGTCTGCTTTGGCGGCAATTTAATCCAGCCAGACAAACCGAACAACGACTTGCAACTCGACAGATAAATTATTACCAGCACACATTGGCACATTTGCTTTTGCCCCATCTTATTTTTTTAAATGAAGGAATTACTTTTTTTATTTTCGCAATAGCATTAATTTCAAAGCAGCATATTTTTTTTCTATAAGAAAGGTGTTTCTATGAGTGATTTGGATAGCAACCAAAACCGGAGATCTTTTTTAAAATATCTCCTTTCTACAAGTATAGTCGGATTTTTTGCATCCGTCTTATATCCGATAGTTTCATACCTAAATCCTCCCAAGCAAAATGAAGTTGAGGTATCTACCGTTTTAGCCGGCAAAATTTCAGATTTTGAAAAAGACAGCGGCAAAATTATTCGTTTTGGAAATAAGCCGGTACTCGTTATTCGTACAGAAAAAGACGAATTTAAAGCGTTGTCTGCAGTTTGCACCCATCTTGATTGCACGGTTCAATACAAAAAAGAAATGGGATTAATCTGGTGCGCATGCCATAACGGGAAATATGACCTTACCGGAAAAAATGTTTCCGGACCTCCACCTCGCCCGTTGGAAGTTTATCAGATTAACAAGCAAGGTGAAAATATTTTTGTTTCCAAGAAAGCGTGAGTAATACCATGAAAAAAATTATAAAAAATTTCTACGATTATTTGGATGAGAGACTTCATTTGGAAGATTTAGTCCATTTCATGGGGAAAAAATATGTGCCGGTTCATTCTCATTCTCTCTGGTATTATTTCGGAGGAGTTTCACTTTTCTTTTTTATCGTTCAAGTAATAACCGGAATTTTACTTCTCTTCTATTATAAAGCCGGACCTGATTTAGCGTTTGAAAGTATTCAATATATAATGTCTAAAGTTCAGTTTGGATGGCTTATCCGCTCTGTGCATGGATGGGCTGCAAACTTATTTATTTTATCCGCAGTCATTCACATGTTCAGCGTTTATTTTGAAAAAGCTTATAGAAAGCCGCGCGAACTTACATGGATCAGCGGAATGTTAATGTTGTTTCTTGGAATGGGTTTTGGGTTCAGTGGATATTTGCTTCCGTGGAACGAACTTTCATTCTTTGCAACTAAAGTCGGTTCCGATATTGCGGGTGCTGTTCCTATTATCGGTGAGCCGATGAAAATTCTTATGCGCGGAGGACCTGATGTTACCGGTGCAACCTTATCGCGGTTGTTTGGTTTTCATGTAGCGTTATTTCCCGGAATTTTTACAGTTGTTTTGGGCATTCATTTGCTGCTAATCCAACGGCAGGGAATAAGCGAGCCGATGCATTTTGAACAGCTCGACAAAAAAGAAAAAAAGACAATGCCTTTTTTCCCGAACTTTCTTTTAAGAGATCTTCTTCTTTGGTTGGTGATGTTGAATGTTCTTGCCATTCTCGCGGTGTTTTTTCCTGCAGAGCTTGGGCATAAAGCAGACGCTTTCGGATCAGCACCGGAAGGTATAAAACCCGAATGGTACTTTCTGTTTATGTTTCAAAGTTTAAAATATTTACCTGCGCATATTCTTTTTATTGAAGGAGAAGTGTTAGGTATTCTTCTCTTCGGAGCTGCATTCGCATTATGGTTGATCGTGCCTTTCTGGGATAGAAAAACCGCTCGCGGAGAACAAAACAAACTCATAACATACATCGGCATTTTTGTCATAATATTCATCATCGTTTTAACAATTTTAGGATGGGTAGCATGAAAAAAATAATCTTTTTCGTCTTTACTTTATTTCTATTAAATGGATTTTTCTTTCTTCACGGAAAAACTCCCGAAAGTTCGGATCAATGTTTTGTTTGCCATGAACAACTTGGTGGTGTAGCAGATTTGTTTAAGAAAGATATTCACTTTCAAAAAGGGATTTCTTGTTCCGGTTGCCACGGTGGCGATAGCAAAACTGATGATATGGATAAAGCAATGAGCAAGTCCGCCGGTTTTTTAGGAATTCCCAAAGGAGATGATATTTCTTTGCGATGCGCCAATTGCCATGCAAAAAAAGAAATGATGCAAAAGTATGGTTCTCAACTCCCTACAAATCAACTCGAGTTATTAAAGGCAAGTGTTCACGGAAAACTTTCTACGAATGGAAAAGAAAAAATAATTCAATGTACTACATGTCATAATGCACACGGTATAGTTTCAGTAAAAAATCCTGTGTCTCCTGTCTATTCTCTAAATATTCCGAACACATGCGGAAAATGTCATAGCAACGCAAAGTATATGCAAACGTACAACCCTTCTCTTTCAGTTGATCAAGTTGCAAAATATAGAACAAGTGTTCATGGAATGCTGAATGCAAAAGGAGATCCAAAACCTGCAGAATGTGCAAGCTGCCACGGAAGCCACGGTATTCGTGCTACGGCTGATACTAAATCTCAGGTATATGCTCTTAATATTCCGGAAACGTGTTCAAAGTGCCATAGTGATGCTCAATATATGGCTGGCTACAAAATTCCAACCGACCAATATGCTAAGTATGCAAAAAGCGTTCACGGAAAAGCTTTATTAGAAAAACATGATGTTGGCGCACCGGCTTGCAATAGCTGTCATGGCAATCATGGAGCAACGCCTCCGGGAGTTGAATCAATTTCCAAAGTTTGCGGTTCGTGTCACGCATTAAATGCAGATTTGTTTTCTTCCAGTCCGCATAAGCAAGCTTTCGATAAAGAAAAATTACCGGAATGCGAAACGTGCCACAGTAATCACGAAATACTGCCTGCAACAAAGGCGATGCTCGGTGTTGACAAAGAAGCGGTTTGCAGCAAATGTCATACGGAAACAAAATCAACCAAAGGATATTTTGTTGCGCAAAAAATGCGCAGTTATATTGACAGCTTAGATGTATCCGAAGCCTTAGCCTTAAAATTGATATATGAAGCTGAACAAAAAGGAATGGAAATTTCCGAAACAAAATTCAAATTGAGAGATGCACATCAGGCAAAACTTGAAGCGCGAACTATGGTTCATTCTTTTAATGAAGAGAAATTTAAAGAAGTAGTCATTGGCAAAGGATTAGCCGTAACAACAGCCTCAATCAGTGAAGCCAGAGAAGCTGTTGATAATTATTTCTTCCGCCGCTATGGTTTGATGGTTTCTGTATTTATTATCAGTCTGTTATCTCTTTCCCTTTATTTGTATATCAAACAAATAGAAAAGAAACAGGCTTCAAAACTTCCATAAATGTTTTTCCGCAATGCGGATTAAGATATTGTTCTTAAATGGTCTTATGTTTTAATGGGGCTGAATTTATTTCAGCCTCATGCATCTGAATTTTTTATTCTCTTTCTTTCTTGTTTTTGAAGCGCTACAGGTTCGATCTCTTAACAAGTTCAAAGGAAACACCATGAATAATCTTTCTGATAAGTCAACACCTGAGGAAATAGTTGAATTTCTAAAGCGAATAGATTTACGTCTAACGACGGTTGAAGTCGCTTTGCATATTGAACCACCGACAGAGCGTACAACTGCAGCTATTGAACAAACCCCCGTCTCCGAACTTGTGGAAGAAATTTCTCAAGTAGAAGGAGAGGATGAACAATTAGAAAACCGCATCGGGCAATTTTGGTTTGCGAAAACCGGAATTATTGTTTTAGCAATCGGTATCGGATTTTTGCTGACCTTTCCTTACGAAAACCTTCCTTCTTTTCTCCCAAGCCTCTTTGGATATTTTTTAGCTTTTGCAATTGGCGCTTTCTCAATTTACTTGCGCAAGAATTATGAATTTATTGCAGGATACTTTCTCGGTGGAAGTCTGGTGCTTCTCTATTTTACTACACTACGTTTGTATTTTTTTAGTCAACAGCAGACAGTTTCAGATACAGGTTTGGAAGTTGGGTTGTTGTCTTTTGTCGTTTTACTCTGCTTTTTTATTTCCTTAAAGCAGAGGTCAATCTATTTAACCGGTATAAGTATTGCGCTTGGTTTGTCTACCGCATTAATAAGTGACAGTGCAGTTATAATATTACTTTATCAAACGCTACTTGCAGTTGCAACAATTATTATTTCATCAAAAAACAAGTGGTTTAACCTCATCCTTTATGCAGCATTTCTTACTTATCTTACTCATCTCATCTGGTTTTTAAACAACCCATTTCTTGGAAAACCGCTTGCCTTAAGCCCTTTGCCTGAAATCAATCTTCTCTTTCTTCTTTTGTATGTAGTTGTTTTTTCTCTCGGAGTATTTTTAAAAGAAGACGAACCTTCGGAATCAAGTGATGAAATTATTTCTTCAATCGGAAACAGCACTGTTGGGTATGGTCTCTTTTTATTGATCACTTTAACACAAACTTCACCATTTAATCCGCTCTTTCATTTTTCGGCTTTTCTAGTTTTTATTATTCTTTCAACTTTTTTCTGGACAAAAAGACGGAGTAAATATTCTACATTTTTTTATGTGATGACGGCTTACCTTGCGCTTAGTGTTGCAATCGTCCTACAATTCAAAATTCCCGATTTTTTTATATGGCTCTGCTGGCAAAGCATTGTGGTGGTTTCAACAGCAGTTTGGTTCAGGTCAAAATTTATTATCGTTGCAAATTTTGGAATTTACCTGGCGATTTTTTTCGCGTTCTTAGCGTTTGGCGGAAAGGTAGATTTAGTGAGCATCAGTTTTGGTTTAGTAGCTTTGATCAGCGCCAGGATTTTAAATTGGAAGAAAGAGCGGCTTGAATTAAAAACCGAGCAAATGCGGAACGCATACTTGTTAACCGCGCTGTTTGTCATTCCTTATGCACTTTATAATACCGTTCCAAGCGGTTTTGTGAGTTTATCATGGATAGCAGTTTCTATTCTTTACTATCTATTTAGTCTCTTACTCAAAATAGAAAAATACCGATGGATGTCTCTGGCAACTCTATTACTAACGGTTGTTTATGTTTTCATTATCGGGATAACAAGTTCGGATTGGCTGTACAAGATTGTTTCCTTTATTGTTTTGGGAATCGTTTTGCTTAGTCTTTCAATAATTTATTCCAAGAAAAAAAGTAACCGCGCATAACTTTATATTTGAAAAAAAGGGGAATCCGGTTAGTTATCTTACCAATAAAAGGGAAAACTTTTTCGGTTTTTTCCCTTAATTTTTTCATCAAAACTTAATTGCAAAACCTGTAACTTTGATTATTAAAAAAATACTTCAGAGGTATTGATGAAAATCTTTTCTTTCACTTTTGTGTTACTTTCAATTATGCTTATGGCGCAACCAAAACACCCGTTAACATTTGAAGATTTGTGGGCGATGAAACGCATCGGGAAAGTGCAGCTTTCACCCGACGGCAACACCATTGCTTTTAATGTTACAACTTATTCTTTTGATGAGAACAAAGGAAATACAGATATTTATTTAGTTGATGCCGACGGAAAAAACTTTCATCCATTTAAAAATAGTGTGAAGAATGAAACCAATCCGAAATTTTCGCCTGACGGGGAAAAAATCGCTTATGTGTTTGACAGCCAGATTTGGACTGCTAATCTCGATGGTTCTAATGAACAGAAGCTAACTGATCTTTCAACCGGAACTTCCGGAATAATCTGGTCGAATAACGGAAAGAAAATATTATTTATCTCTTCCGTTTATCCCGATTGCGCAACCGACGATTGCAACAAATCCAAAGACAAACAAAAAGAAGAAAGCAAAGTGAAGGCAAGTATTTTCACCGAACTGATGTACCGTCATTGGGACGAATGGCGCGGTGAAAAACGAAGCCATCTTTTTTTGCTTGATGTTACAAGTAAAGAAGTAGTGGATTTAACATTGAACAGTAAAAGCGATGTTCCGCCGATTGCACTCGGCAGCGATAATGATTATTCGTTTTCTCCTGATGGAAACGAAATTGTATTTACAATGAATCCCGATAAAGTAGTTGCAACAAGCACCAACAACGATATTTTTATTTTGAAGATAAAAGACGTTGAAAAAGAAAAACCAACTCCATTTAAAAAGATTTCTGAAAGCAAAGGAAATGATTGCCAGCCTGTCTATTCTCCTGACGGAAATTTTATTGCTTACACTTCAATGGAGCGAGCTGGCTATGAAGCTGATAAATCAAGGTTGATGCTGTATGACCTGACAACCGGAACTACAAAGATCTTAACAAACAAAATTGATCTTTCCGTCAGTGAATTTGTTTGGTCTCCCGACGCAAAAACAATTTACTTCTTAGCCGAAAACGAAGTTTATAATTCAATCTACAAACTTGAAGTTGCTACATCCAAACTTTCGCTTCTGAAAAAAGAAGGAGACAATGCAAATCTTCTTCTTTCCACTGACGGTAAAAAACTTTTTTTCAAGCAGCAAAGAACAAATCTTCCTTATGAAATTTTTTCTCTTTCAACTGAAGGAAAAGATTTACAGCAAATTACTTTTACAAATCAGGAGCGGTTAGCTTCAATTGAAATGAACCCGCTTGAAACTTTTTGGAGTAAAGGTGCAAACAATACTAAGGTGCAATCTATTTTAGTTAAGCCGCCTTTCTTCGATGCAAAGAAAAAATATCCGATGATCTTTCTTATTCACGGCGGACCGCAAGGGCATTGGTCGGATGATTTTCATTACCGATGGAATTTGCAAATGTTCGCATCAAAAGGTTACGTTGTGGTTGCAACAAATCCGCGCGGTAGTACCGGTTACGGACAAAAATTTGTTGATGAGATCAGCGGAGATTGGGGCGGCAAACCTTATGTTGATTTGATGAACGCTTATGATTATGCGGTTAAAAACTTTTCTTTCATTGATGGGAAAAATACCTTTGCTGCCGGCGCTTCGTATGGCGGTTATATGATCAATTGGATTGCCGGACACACCGACCGTTTCAATGCATTGGTTTCACATGATGGTATGTATAATGCAGAAAGCGCTTGGGGAACAACGGAAGAACTTTGGTTTAACGAATGGGAATTTAAAGGCGCTCCATTTCAAAACCGAAAATTGTATGAAAAATTTTCACCAAGCAGATTTATTCAGAATTGTAAAACCCCAATGTTGGTCATTCACAGCGCGAATGATTTTCGTCTTTCCGAAGAACAGGCGTTTCAACTTTTTACTGCACTGCAACGGCTTGGAGTAGAAAGCAAATTTTTATACTTCCCTGATGAATCGCATTGGGTCACAAAACCTCAAAACGCAAAACTTTGGTGGAATACGGTATTAGATTGGTTTGAAAATCATAAAAAATAGTATAAAGAAAACGGAGCGAAAATATGGATGAGCAAAAATTAAAATGGCACGACATTCATTATGAAGATGAAGTTTTTAATGAAGACAAAACTAACGATGATATAAAATATATCGAAGAAAATCTTTGGGTGAAAGTTGAGCGAATCGGAAAGAAAATCTCTTTCGCAAAAGATATCATGGCTTTGTACCGGTATATGAAAGACAGATATGTTTCGTGGCACCGTAAAGCTATTGTGGTTGCTGCATTAATCTATTTTATTTCTCCCATTGATGCAATCCCCGATATTACTCCGCTCATAGGTTACCTTGATGATCTCGGTGTAATTACCGCATTGCTAAAATATCTTGGCAGTGAATTGATTCCGTATTATGAAAAATAAAAGTGAGCAATAAAATGGAAGAAACTATCTTAAAAGAAATTCTTCAGGAGATGAAGGGATTTCGTGAAGATAATAAAGGACTCAAATCAGAAATAGAGAAATTACGAAATGAGACGAGTTTGGAGTCTCAAAAGTTACGAAATGAAACAAGTTCAGAATTACAAAAATCGCGTAGTCAAACAAGTTCAGAATTTGAAAAATTGCGTAGCGAGATGAGCTCCGGACTTGAGACGTTGCGAAGTGAAACAATTTCGGAATCTCAAAAACTGCGGAGCGAAATGAGATCGGGTTTTGAGAAAATAGAATCAACGTTTAATAAAAAACTGGATGATACTAATAGTCAACTAAACGACTTAAAAGTTAGTTTTGATGAATTGAATAAAAGTCAAAAAGGATTGAAATCTTCCGTCGAGGTAATGTTAACTGCTTTTAATGATACCCGCTATGAACTAATTAAAATAAAAGAATATTTAGCGACTCGCGTAATTTGGGATAACGACTCAATAAATATTGTTGCTGAAAGCGGGAATATTATTTACGGGACAATTAAAAAAGCCGAGAAGAAAACAGAATGAACTTCACAATTACAAAAAGCGAAATCCTTTTTAAAGGAAAAGTATTTGATCTTCAAGTTGATGAAATTGAATACAACAGCGGAAATAAAGGCGTGCGCGAGACTGCGCTCCATCAAGGTGGAGCCGTAGTTGTTGCACTGACAAAAGATTATAAAATAGTTTTTGTAAATCAATTCCGTTATCCTCTGCAAAAATATTTGCTCGAACTTCCTGCCGGGAAACTAAATGAAAATGAGGATCCGCAAACTTGCGCAGTTCGTGAGTTGGAAGAAGAAACCGGTTACCGCGCCAAAAAAATTTCCAAACTGGGAGCCATAGCAACCACTCCTGGTTTTTGCACGGAAATCCTTCATATTTATTTAGCTGAAGAACTTACTGCCGGAAATCATAATCGCGAAGAAGGTGAGTCCGGTATGGAAATTCACGAATTCACACTAAATGAGATTGATGAAAAAATTAAAAGCGGAGAGATTTACGATGCAAAAACTATTTCCGGAATTATGCTCGCAAAACTTCGCTTTACAAATGAGTAGCTTAGAAACAAATTAACTGCAATGCTCAAAACGTTATACATAAAAGATTACGCGCTGCTTGAACAAATTTCAATTGAATTTGAAAAAGGACTGAATATTATCACCGGTGAAACCGGCGCCGGAAAATCTATTTTAATTGATGCGATGAGTTTGCTGCTCGGCGAACGGGCTTCAAATGAAGTTATCCGCAAGGGAGCCGAGAAAGCAATTGTTGAAGGTATTTTTTCTACTGATAGCAATAAAAAAATCGATCGGCTTCTTGAACAAAACGAAATTGAAAATAGTGTAGAACTGATCGTCCGTCGCGAACTTTCCGTTAAAGGTTCTAACCGTTGTTTTTTGAATGACACACCTGTTGCTTTAAATGTAATTAAAGAAGTTGGCAATCTGTTAGTTGATTTGCACGGGCAGCACGAGCACCAATCATTACTGCGGACAGAAACGCATATTGAATTTCTTGATGATTTCGGAAGTCTTGAACAACCTCTTTTAGACTATAAAAAAGAATACGACCGACTTCACATTCTCCAAAAAAACTTGATCGAACTCCGCGGGAAAGAAAATTTTTTAAAAGAAAAAAAAGATTTGTATGAATTCCAGCGGAAAGAAATTGAAGCGATTTCTCCCGTTGAGAACGAAGACGAGAGTATTGCTTCGGAATTACACATTCTTGAAAATTCGGAACAACTGCTTGAGCTTACTACCGACGTTTACCAACAACTTTATGATTCTGAAAAATCAATTTACGATTCGCTAATCAATGTTCAGCAGAAAATAAATGCGCTTTCAAAAATTGATAAAACATTTGCAGAAACTTCCGGCGAACTGCAATCGGTTGTAGCGGTAATTAATGACATTACTGATGTTGTCCGCAAATATTGTGCACAAATTGAACTTGAGCCGCAAAAGCTTGAAGAACTTCGTTCACGGTTTCAGGCTATTAATCTTTTAAAGAAAAAATACGGCGGAACATTACAGGCGTTGTTTGATCATTATGAAAAGATCGTTAATGAAATAAAACTTGCGGAATCTTTTGAAGATGAAATTGAAAAATTTCATAATGCGATTCATCTACAAAAAGAAACGCTTGTAAAACTTGCCTCTGCCTTATCTCAAAAACGGAATGAACTTGCAAAAAAAATTTCTAAAGAAGTAAAAGAAGTCTTAAAAGAACTCGGAATTCCACAATCAATATTTGAAGTTAAAATCACACAAACGGTTGGAGAGCAAAACTCGCAAAAGAATGGTGCCCCGTTTCGGTTTAATGCGCGCGGTTATGACGAAGTTGAATTTTTCATCTCTACAAATTTAGGCGAAGATGCAAAACCGTTGAGCAAAGTTGCTTCAGGTGGAGAAGTTTCGCGGATCATGTTAGCGCTTAAATCCATTTTAGCAAAGAATGACAAGCTCCCGCTTCTCATCTTCGATGAAATTGATACAGGGATCAGCGGGAGGATTTCTCAGAAAGTCGGGCAGGCATTAAAAAATCTTGCCGCGTTTCATCAAGTCATTTCCATTACGCATCAGCCGCAAATTGCCGCTCTTGCAGATACTCATTTTGCAGTTGAGAAAAAAATTGTTGAAGACAGGGTCGTTAGCTCGATTAAAAAATTGGAAAATGAAGAACGCATCCGCGAAGTAGCAAAACTGCTAAGTGGAGAAGTTATTACAGAGACAAGTTTGCAAACAGCAAAGGAACTAATGAGCATTCAAAAGTAGAAAGGGAGACTAATGAAAGCTTACGAATATCAGGTAAAGGTTGATCAAAACGGCAAACTGATTTTGCCTGACCAAATAAAAAACATTCTGCCGAAAAATGAAACCGTACGCGTTTTGTTTTTGGTAGATGAAGCTAAAGACAAAAAAATTAAATCAATGTCGAATGATCCGAACTCACAGGAATTTTCTTACACGCTTCTGCAAAGTGATGAAGCTGTGTACGATGATTTTTAACAGATAATAAAGTTTTTGATTCTTAATCTTTTTCTTAATCATAATCTTAATCCTTGCGGAGAAAAGATTACGATTAAGTTTATGATTACGATTAAGATATACAATGAAAGAATCTTCAATTTATATTCATATTCCATTCTGTGACCACAAATGCATCTACTGTGATTTTTATTCTATTATCACGCACGATAGTATTCAAATTTATCTTGGTGCACTAAAAAAAGAGATCGAATATTTTGCCCGTGACTTTTCTTCCGGGAGAAAGTTCACAACCATATTTTTTGGCGGTGGAACACCTTCCCTTTTAGCCACACACCAGATTGAAGAAATTATTTTTCAACTTAAAAAGAATTTTACTGTTTCGGAAGATGCCGAAATTACTCTAGAAACAAATCCCGGTACTGTTGATGAAATGAAGTTAAAAGATTTTTTAAAAGCTGGAATCAACCGCATCAGTATTGGCATTCAGACTTTTGATGATGATGAATTAAAATTCCTCACGCGTATCCACAACAAACAAACAGCTATTGATACTTTGTGGCTTGCTAAAGAAGTCGGTTTCAAAAACATTAGCGTTGATTTGATTTTTAATCTTCCCAAACAAACAAAAGAAAAATGGCTGCTCAATTTGCAAACCGCAATAGCCTTGCCAATAACCCATCTTTCCGCATATAGCTTAATTTTAGAGCGCGGAACAATTCTAAATAAACTTGTTCTGGATAAAAAAGTTGTACTGCAAGATGAAGATTATGATGCCGAACTTTATGAATTCACAATTGATTTTTTAACACGAAATAATTTCATCCAATACGAAGTTTCAAACTTTGCTTTGAAAGGATTTGAGTGCAAACATAATCTTGCCTATTGGCAACACAAAGATTATCTCGGATTCGGAACATCGGCGCATTCTTTTGTAAATGGCAAGCGGTGGTGGAATTATTCTCCATTAAATTTTTATTTTGATTCTGTGATGAAAAAAGGAAATGCTGTTATTGGCGAAGAAACTCTAAGTGAACAACAAAGGAGAGAAGAATTTATCATGCTGGCATTGCGCAGCAACGGTTTAAATACCGATGAGTTTAATAAAATATTTGGTGTTGATTGGCTTGAACAAAGGAAAGTTTTAATTGAAAATTACCTGGATAATGTATTCCTCTTTAAAGAAAATAACCGCATCTCATTAACTCCAAAAGGTTATGTTGTTTGCGATGAAATAATTGCCAACCTTATTTCGTAAGCGAAGTCAAATCTTTTTTTGAACTTTTCGAAACAAACATTTCTATTAATGCAAACAAGAAAGCAAGCAGGACAAAATATTTCCACAGTTCTGTCCCAAAGCGTGCTTTCTTAATAATATTTTCAGAACTTTCGTCTTTCTTAATGAAAGTCAACTTGGCAGTTGATTTAATTTTTGTGAAGTATTCGTTAATATCTGATTGTTCGGCATAATCCGTTTTTGATTCAAGCGGGTTTGCGTTTACCGAAACAGATTGAATAATTTTATTAGCGGATGAGAAATAGTAAATGCCGAATCGCGTCGTATTTATGTATTGAAATTCATTTGCTTTATCATCAAGAGAAAAAAACTCTGTCTCATTTCCAGGTTTTACAATTGCAACTTGACCGGAAACATTGCCCGAAAGATTAACGGTAAGTTTATCCCCGGCAAGGTTTTCAACATTATCTTTTTGAATTGAAGAAAGATAAAGAACCGACTCATACAAGAGAGGTGCGAATATTCCTTTTAAGGGAAAGTTTGTTTGTGTTAATACCGGCGCAGTTGAAGCGACAAATATTTTTCCCTTATCAATCTTAAATTCGCTTAAAAAAGAAATATTGTTTGCAAGAGTGATAAGTGATTTTCCTTTTCCTTCGGTGCGCTGAAGAAATGCAGAATAAATCTCAGGTGATTCAATTGATTTTTTCTTCTTATCTTCAAAAAGACGCGAGAATAAAGGGTGTTCATAATCAACGGTAACAAACCGGAATGGAATTCCGCCTGCAGAAAGATTATTGGCTTTCGGAATTTGAAATGCAGCGCAGAAACGATGATAGTTTTGAAGTGATGTTGTACTTCCCGGGAAAAAGAACAAACCGTTTCCCGCCTGTATAAATTGAATGAGGGATGAAATGTTTTCTCCCGCAATTCCAACTAAAATAACTGAAGAATATTTCTGTAAATCAATTGACGGAAGTTGGTTCAATTGTTTTACATCAACTTGCAACTGTTGATTTGTGTTTGCGGCTTGCAATCCATACTGTACAAAAGTCGCATCGCTTAATTCTTCTGCAAGAATTAAAACGGGAATTTTTTCGGGAACGTAAATTTGCGTAAACCGGTTATTGTCTTGCAATATTTCATCATCTTCAATTACAGCAGAAATTTCTTGGTAACCGGATTTTTTTATAACTCCTTCTAAAACAATTTCTTTTGTTTCATTTGCTTTGAGTGAAAAACTTTTTTGAGAAGTCCGTTCACCATTGATGAATAAGGAGACAACGCTGTTATCAATTTTTTGTTTTGCATAATTTGTTATAAATGCAGAAACCTGAACTGGTTTATCTTTTTCAAATATTTGAGAATTGACAGAGATTTTATCTACTCCAACATTAAACACTTCTTTATCGGCAAGAGGGAAAGCGTAAACTCTTATTCCTTCTTTCATTGCTTCGCTTAAATTTGGGAATTGATTCCTGTCTGCAATTCTGCTCTTTTGAAAATCTGAAAGAAGATAAATCTCTTTGTTATAATTTGATGATTGATCAAACAGTTTTGCGGCTTTTATTAAAGCAGTCTGCAACGATCCGCTGATGTTTGAAACTGACAGCAATTCAATATTTTTTTTCAATTGAGCAAAATCGGTAGTAACTGCGGATTGATAATTTACATCCGAAACTAAAATCAGTGCAACTTCATCTCCATCTTGCAATTGGGAAAGCAAACGAAGAGCGATTTCTTTTTCTTGATTAAGATAAGACCCTTTTGCATC
This sequence comes from Ignavibacteriaceae bacterium, assembly GCA_023229425.1. Taxonomy (GTDB): domain Bacteria; phylum Bacteroidota; class Ignavibacteria; order Ignavibacteriales; family Ignavibacteriaceae; genus UBA1563. The sequence continues at coordinate 29,302 of JALNZG010000007.1, read as the reverse complement.
AACAACGCTCATACTAAAAGTGTCGTCAAGAATAAAAACTGCTGTGGTTTTTGCGGTGGAAGAATTCCCGATGAAAACACTTTTAAGTGTTGGTCTTGCAAACCCAAATACTAAAAACAAAATGATAAGAGTGCGAAGCAGAAGGAGCAACCACTGCTTTAACTTCACTTTTCTAATTTTATTTTTTTGTAGTTCTTTTAAAAAGATGAGCGTACTGAATTCAATTTTTTTCAATTTCCGTAAATTGAAAAGATGGATAAGCACCGGAATGGATGCCGCAAGAAGTCCGAATAAAACTGCAGGATTAAGAAAAGTCATTTATTGGTTTGTAAAAGTTACTAGTAGATGCGGTTAACATAAAAATATTTTATGCCAACTGTATCCTTGTTTATAATTAAAGTCCTTTTGCGATCAAGTTAAGCGCACTGCCAGCTTTGAACCAATCAAACTGCCGCTCGTTGAAGGTATGATTCAAAGAGCATTCTTCTGCTGTTCCGTCACTGTGCTTAATCACCATTGTCAGAGGTTTTCCTACTGCAAATTCAGTAAGTCCCTTAAGACTAACTTTATCGTCTTCGCGAATTTTGTCATAATCCGATGGATTAGCAAAGGTAAGCGGAAGCATTCCTTGTTTCTTCAAATTTGTTTCGTGGATGCGCGCAAAACTTTTTACGATAATTGCTCTTCCACCAAGATGACGCGGTTCTAAAGCCGCGTGTTCACGGCTTGAACCTTCGCCAAAATTTTCATCGCCGATAACGATCCATCCATGTCCATGTTTTTTATATTCACGCGCAACTTCGGGAGTTGATTTTGTCTCGCCGGTATAAATATTTTTTACTTTTCCTGCTTCACCGGTAAAAGCGTTGATTGCACCTATAAACATATTGTTTGAGATATTATCGAGATGTCCGCGGTATTTTAACCATGGTCCAGCCATAGAAATATGATCGGTTGTACATTTCCCTTTGGCTTTTAAAAGAATTTGTAAATCTTCCAAATCTTTTTCTTCCCAAGGCGAAAATGGTTCAAGCAATTGCAGGCGATCACTTGCCGGACTAACTTTTACTTCAATATTATTTCCGTTTGCGCCCGGAGCGATATAGACATTTGCTCCTTTATCAAAGCCGCGCAAAGGCAGTTCATCTCCAACCGGAGGATCGAGTTTTATTTTTTCACCGGCATCATTTACAATTGTGTCAGTCATTGGATTGAAAGTAATTGTTCCGGCAATAGCAAGCGCGGTGGTTAATTCAGGACTTGCAACAAACGCTAACGTTTCAGGGTTGCCATCATTTCGCTTTGCAAAATTTCTGTTAAATGATGTTACGATTGAATTTTTCTCCCCGGTTTTATTATCCATTCTTTTCCACATTCCGATGCATGGACCACATGCATTTGCAAGCACTACTCCGCCGAAATCTTCAAATGTTTTCAATTGTCCATCGCGTTCAATAGTTGCGCGGACTTGCTCGCTTCCCGGTGTAATGGTGAATTGAGCTTTTGCTTTTAATCCTTTTGCAAGAGCTTGTTTAGCAATGCTTGCAGAGCGGTCGATATCTTCGTAACTGGAATTTGTGCAGCTTCCAATCAACCCGACGCTTAATTTTTCAGGGTAGCCTTTTTCTTTGGCGATTTCTTTCATCTTAGAGATCGGAACTGCTAAATCCGGTGTAAATGGACCATTCAACATCGGTTCAAGTTCACTTAAATTAGTTTCGATAACCTGGTCAAAATATTTTGCCGGGTCTTTATAAACTTCCGGATCATCAGTTAAAATATTTTTAATTGATTCCGCAAGTTTGGCAACATCTGCTCGATCAGTTGAGCGTAAATATCTGCTCATGCTTTCATCAAAAGGAAAGAGAGAAGTTGTTGCTCCGATTTCAGCCCCCATGTTGCAAATGGTTCCTTTGCCGGTACAAGAAAGAAAAGTAGCGCCTTCTCCAAAGTATTGTACAATCGCACCGGTTCCTCCTTTGACGGTAAGAATTCCTGCAACTTTTAAAATGACATCTTTTGCAGAAACCCAGCCTGATAATTTTCCTGTTAAATGAATTCCGATAAGTTTCGGCCATTTCAATTCCCAGGGCATTCCTGCCATAACATCAACTGCATCGGCGCCGCCTACGCCAATTGCTATCATTCCCAATCCACCCGCATTTGGTGTGTGCGAATCGGTGCCGATCATCATTCCACCGGGAAAAGCATAATTTTCTAAAACTACTTGATGAATAATTCCGGCGCCCGGTTTCCAAAAACCGATTCCGTATTTTTGCGAAACGCTTTCGAGGAAATCATAAACTTCTTTGTTCTCTGTTGTTGCCCGATCCAAATCTTCCTTAGCTCCAACTTGCGCCTGAATTAAGTGGTCGCAATGAACGGTGGAAGGAACCGCTGTAGTTTTTTTGCCGGCAGACATAAATTGAAGCAACGCCATTTGTGCCGTTGCATCCTGCATTGCAACTCTATCCGGGGCAAAGTCTGCAAAATCTTTTCCGCGCGTTAAAGAATTGGTGGGTTGTTCCCACAGATGTATGTAGAGAATTTTTTCGGCGTAAGTTAATGGTCTTCCAACAATTTTTCGTGTCACTTCAATTTTGTTATGAAAATCCCCATAAACTTTTTTAATCATATCAATATTGGCAGTCATATTTTTCCTCAAGGTTTTTATAATTAAGTGATTCAAAATTACAAAATAATTTCAATATTTGTGGAGTAGATTTTTATGGTAATGAAATCATTTTAGAGAAGAAGGAAATTTTGAGTGATAGTTAAAACAATTCAAGACGAAATACAAAATTATTTAGTTGATGCGTCCAACTTTCGTGGAAATTGCGATGCTGTTTATCTTCCCGAAAGCGCGGAAGAAGTTGAACAAATTTTAGAAATAGCAATCGCTTCTAAAATTAAAGTAACGATTGCAGGAAATCATACCGGGCTTACGGGAAGCGGTGTTCCTCAAACCGGAATTGTACTATCAACCGAAAAAATGAACCGAATACTTGAGATAAACACAAAAGAAAACTATGCAATGGTTGAACCCGCAGTTTTGTTAAAAGATTTTCAAAATGAATTGAAGCAGTTGGGATTTTTCTATCCGCCTGATCCCACAGAAACAAACTGTTTTCTAGGCGGAACGATAGCCACCAACGCAAGTGGAGCGAAAACTTTCAAATATGGCGCAACAAGAAATTTTGTTCAGGAACTCGAAATAGTTTTGGCTGATGGTGACAAACTTTTGCTTAAAAGAGGAGAAGTGATTGCTGAAAAAGGAGTTTTGAGTTTGAGCGCCGAAAATGGAAATCATTTGTCGCTACAACTCCCCAATTACAAAATGCCGAAAGTGAAAAACGCTTCAGGTTATTTTGTTAATGAAACCATGGATGCAATAGATCTCTTCATCGGCTCTGAAGGAACGCTTGGAGTAATAACAAAAGTGAAATTAAAAATTCTTCCGCTTCCATTTGATGTCCTTTCCTGTGTGGCGTTTTTCCCGGAAGAAAAAGAGGGATTAGCCTTTATCGAAGAGGCGAGGAGACTCTCTTATTCTTCAAGAAGTTCAAATTCTTTAGAAAGTATTGATGCGCGGGCATTGGAATTTTTTGATTTGCATTCATTGAATTTTTTACGAACAGATTATCCGCAAGTTGATGAAAAAGCTGCATGCGCGGTTTGGTTTGAGCAAGAATTAACAACTCAAAACGAAGACACCGCGGCGGAACTTTGGCTTGAATTAATTATGAAACATTCCGGTGATGTTGAAAAAGTCTGGATCGGGGTTGATGAAAAGGATAAAACGTTACTTCACGAATTCCGCCACGCGATTTCTTCAAAGGTGAACGAATACATTTCGAGAAACAATCTAAGAAAATTGGGAACCGACGTTGCGGTTCCCGACGAGATGTTTTTAGATTATTATTTCTATTGCAAATCTTTAGTTGAAAAGGAAAGTTTGGATTACGTTGCTTACGGACATTTCGGAAATTCTCATCTTCATTTGAATATTCTTCCGAGAAATGAAGATGAATTTCAAAAAGGAAAAACGATTTACAAAATGATTTGTCAAAAAGCCGTTGAACTTGGAGGAACCGTTTCGGCAGAACATGGAATTGGAAAAAGCAAGCGTGAATATTTACTAATGATGTATGGCGAAGAAGCAATTAATGAAATGATCGCATTGAAAAAAGTTTTAGACCCGAAAATGATTTTGGGAAGTGGAAATCTTTTTGAAACAAGCACCTAAAAACAAAATGCAAATCCCAAATAACAATTCGCCGCGGCGAATCAAATGAGCGCCAATTAACAAATACGAAATTTCAAACTATGATATTTATGCTTTAGGTCTGGTTCACCGCGGCGAATTGTTTTTTGAATTTTATTTGATATTTGTTTTTTTATTATTTGGAATTTTACCTCCAGTATTTCAGCAGATTAGCTTTTGTAAACAGCGGCGGTTTTTCAACAAGAACAACTACTTCATTTTTGTCCCAGGCTTTTTCTTTGGTCTCTTCATATTTGTGAATTGCTAAATTTACAAAGCGGACTTCTTGTATAACATTATCGCTTGAAAAAATTACGTAGCAGATAAAAACGGGAATTGAAAATTTCTTCCCCCAATTTTGATATGAAACTGCCGCTCTTTTGTTCATTAACCATTTTTCGGAATGTTTCCCTTTCCAATCGAGAAAGGCATCTTTCCCTTGATAAGAAATAATTACATCCGGCTTATCCGTTCCTTGTTCCCAAACGCGGGTAAAACGGTTATCTTCGCCGAAAGGCTTAAAATCAATTCCCCATTGTACAAGAAGATTTTTCCCGGCAGCTTCGGCTAAATCATGAAGTTTATAGTTGGATCGAAATTTTTCTTTCGATTTATATGGCTTAAAATTTAATTCTTCCATTTAGAATAAAATGATCTATTTTTAATATAGTGCTATTTAATTTAGGGTCGTTTGCAAAAACCGGACAAACTTGCAACCGGAATACAAATTTGTCCACTTGCCTTACGGTAAATCTCAATCGGACTAATTTAGAAACTGCAAATAATTTGTTTGGTAAAAACGAAAGTATAATTATTTTATAGAGTAAAAGTACAGAGTTTATCATAATATCAAAAGAATTTAATCCATGAACAGGAATCGTTTGAAGATTATTGTCCCCATTTTATTTTTTGCAATTCAGATTCAAATTTTCGGAATCAATGATAAAGCAAAAATTGATTCGATAAACAATCAGCCGCGAAGTAACGTTGTTTCCAACCTTCGAAAATCAATTATTATTTTTGAAAAGAATGTTAAAGACGCACAGGCTATCAATTACAAACATGGAGAAGCCGGGGCACTTTTTAATTTAGGAATTGTTTCTTATTTGTCCGGGAAATATGATGAAAGTACGGAGATATTTCTTAAAGCTATTACTTTGTTTGAACAGTTAGGCTTTGACAAAGAGTTAGCTTTAGCGTACGGAGAATTCGGCTATCAAATAAAGAGGAGAGACTTAAAAAAAGCGATGGAATATATGCTTAAGGGAATTGGCATTGCTGAAAAACATAATTATAAATTTGATCTTTCCTCGATGTACAATAATTATGGTGTGCTGCACGAAATGAACAACAATTTGGATAGCGCCGCTTTTTATTACCGGAAAGCGTTGAAATTGAAATTCGAATTCTCCGATTTGGAAGGCATTCCTTATTGCTTAAATGATTTAGCGGGCATTGCGACAATGAAAGGAAATTTCAATGAAGCGTTTAAGCTTCTTCGTCAATCAGATGAATACCGGGAAAAGGAAAAAGCCGGTTATGGCAGACTTGATAATTTAGTTCGTTGGGGAGATACGTATTTTCAAAAAGGAGATATTGATTCTGCAATTGCAAAATATTCCCGCGCAATAAATTTCCCCGGCGCCGGTGAACAAAACTATCTTGCCCGCTATTGCCTTGAACAATTAGCTGCCGGATATGAAATGAAGAAAGATTACCGGAATGCCTTCATCAATCAAAAAAAACTTTCGGAGCTAAAAGATTCGGTTTTAAACCTGGAAACAAATTCCAAAGTAGCTGAATTAGAAATTCAATTTGAAAGTGAAAAAAAAGACCGCTGGATTGCAGAAAATAATTTGGAACTTCAAAGGAAATCAAATCAACTCTTAATTTTATTGGGATTTGTTGTCACTCTGTTATTTGTCAGTTTTGGTATTTATCAATATCAAAAACAAAAACGCGAACGAATTCAAAGAGAGTTAGAGTTGAAAAGTAAATTAAAACAGGCTGAGTTAGAAAGAAAAGTATCCGAAGAAAAATTAAGAATATCCCGCGAACTCCACGACAATATCGGGTCTCAATTAACCTTTATTATCAGCTCGCTGGATAATTTAACATACGGCGCAAAAGAGGATAAACTCTTAGGTAAGTTAAGCCGGTTAAGTACATTCAGCAGGGAAACGCTTAATGAATTGCGTAACACCATTTGGGCGATGAAGAATGAAGATGCCGATTTGAGTCAGTTGATCTTAAAGATTCGGGAATTGAAACATCAGATTGCAAACCATATTGATAATCTGAGCATGCAGGTGAACAACAAAGTTTCTAAACCGGTAGCACTTACTTCTGCACAAATGTATGACCTTTATCGAATTGTTCAGGAAGCAGTACAAAACAGCATCAAACATTCACATGCCGACAAAATAATCATTAATTTTTTTGATGATGATCCGGGATTTACAATGGAAATAAAAGACAACGGAAATGGTTTCGATCTTCAAAACGCTAATCTTGGTAACGGATTAAAAAATATGGGGTACCGTTGCAAAGAAGCCGGATGCAGTTTTGAGATTAAAAGTGATGAGAGCGGTACCACAATAACTTGTTGTTTAAAAGTAATATAAGTCATCTGCCGTATTTTTTAACGTTGTGAGATACAATAATTTTCACCTATGAAAATAAAAGTTGCAACCGCTGAAGATAATAAGTTATTAGCTGATTCAATCCGCGAAAAGCTGGGTTTGTTTCCGGATGATATTGAATTTAAATATAGGGCGGTTAATGGAGTTGACCTTTTAAAAAAGCTGAATGCTGACTCTTCCGTTGATACAATTTTAATGGATATTGAGATGCCGGAAATGGACGGTATTGAAGCGACACATCAGGTCTCGCGGTTATTTCCGCAAATAAAAATAATTATGTTAACTGTTTTTGATGATGAAGATAAAATATTTCGTTCCATTCAAGCCGGGGCAATGGGCTATTTATTAAAAGATGAAACACCTGATACAATTTGCAATGGAATTAAGGAGATTATGGAAGGCGGTGCTCCAATGTCTCCCACCATAGCCGCAAAATCATTAGCTCTGTTAAGAAATCCCAACAAATTAATTCAAGAAGAAAATCAAGAAGATTACGATCTAACAAAAAGGGAAATTGAAGTTCTTGCTAAACTCAGCCAGGGATTAGATTATCTTGAAATTTCCGAAGTTCTGTTTATTTCTCCATTCACCGTAAGAAAACACATCGAAAATATCTACCGGAAACTTCAAGTCCACAACAAAATGACGGCTGTTAAAAAAGCGATTCAGCATAAAATTATTTAACCACATCTAATTTTTTATAAATCTTCCTTTTAAAAATACGGCATTTACCTTATTGCCTTTTCAATTGGCAGGCTATATTTTTATTTCCATGAACTAAAAGTTGTTCTAAAAATGAAATCATTATGAAAAAAAAGACAGTAATATGAATAAACAGATACGGGCAGGATCATATTTCTTTTTTTAACTTTACCGAACAGTCATTAAACATCGGGCAACAAATTTTCAATTAAACATTTAAGAATTAAATAAAATGGAGACAAAAACGATGAAAAAACAATTTTTAATAACATCTGTGTTTTTTATTTTAGCGTGCATGTCCTTTCAATCTTGCAAAAAGGATGAAGTAACAGCACCGGTCACACCTCCGGCAACATCTACATTTACATGGAAAGAAAATGCCGGTGCATTAATAACAGCAGATTCTGCGTATTGGACGACATGGAGTACCGGGACAGGTATTAGAGCTTATAAAGGCGGAATGCAAAATTTTTTCGAGATAAATTGGGCTTCAGCAAACAATACTTCTCTAGGTGCTAAAGCATTATTTGCAAACAATGGCGATTTTACTTTTTTGAAAAGTACAGATAGTTATGATATTTCTTCTAATCAAAACTTAAATGTTACTGCATTTACAAACAATAAACTTTCTGGTAACTTTACATTTGCAGTTAAGGGTGGATCAATTACTTCAATAGAAGCTACGTTTACAGAATTGCCTAAAAAATAAAAAGAAGATAAAATGAAAACAAAAATAAATTTATTAATTATGTTGCTCGCCTTTATAGGCTTGAGCAATAATTTAAATGCTCAGGCATTATTTAAAGACTTAAACCCAGGAGCAACCCATGCAGATCCAATACAATTTATGAGTGTGAACAGTACGATGTATTTCATTACATATACCAGAGCTCCAACTTATATTTATCAGTTATGGAAATCAGATGGAACTGTAGAAAATACGGTGATGATAAAAGACAATATTATTAGTGGGGCTATAAAAGATATGGTTCTCCTTAGGGCAACTATGAATGGCATTTTATATTTTACTGTGAATGCAGCCGGGCCAACTGCTGGAGGTATAACTTATTTATGGATAACCGATGGGACTACTCCGGTTCTGATTGGTACATTTTCATACACTGCAGTAGGAAATCCAACAGTATTTACAGTTATTGGGAACAAATTATTTTTTAACATGGGAAGCATACTGTATGTGAGTGATGGGACTGAAGCAGGGACAAAAAGTTTGGTGTCTGTGTTTGAAGGGATGGTTGCTTTCAATGGTAAATTGTATTTTCAAGGCAGCAATGCACCGGGTCTTTATGAACTTTATTCAAGTGATGGCACCGCTGCCGGAACTACTCTGGTAAAAGCAGGTGCTTATAAACCAAAAAATTTGATCGTTTATAAGAATGAACTTTATTTTAGTGGAGGTTATTCAAATGACGAATTATGGAAAACAGATGGTACTGCCTCTGGAACTGTAATAATTGCAGCTTGTAAGTTTGATAAAGCCTATATATTTAGTAATCAGCTGTTTTTTACTTCGAGTAACAACCTATGGAAAAGTGATGGAACAACCATAGGTACCGTTTTAGTTAAAAGCGCAGTAGGTCAAATTACCGGTGCAAATAGCAATTCTTTTTATACAAGTAAAGTTAAAATCTTGCCCCCACCAGATTATATGGGATTCGATTACTGGCGTTCAGATGGCACCGCAGATGGTACAATTCAAGTTTCAACCAACCTCGGTAGTGGAACTTCTTTTGTTGTATTAAATAATAAAATGTACAATACATCGGGAGCAACAGGAATATGGGAAACAGATGGTACGGAAGCTGGAACAACGAACATTATCACCGGTTATACCGGCATTCCGTTTGTTTTTAATAATATGGTATTCTTTTCAAAGACTGAGCAAGCCACCGGAATTGAATTATGGTATTATAATCCAGGTTTAACATCCGTCGATGAACGAAACACAAACCAATTACCTTCAGTGTATACGCTCCAACAAAATTATCCAAATCCTTTCAATCCATCAACAAGTATCGAATTTCAAATTCCACAAAACAGATTTGTTACGTTGAATATATTTGATCTTCTTGGAAAAGAAGTAGCAACATTAGTGAATGAAGAGAAAAATGTGGGAAGTTATTCGGTTAATTTTGATGCGTCACATCTTTCAAGTGGAATTTATTTCTACGAACTAAGAGCAGGAAATTTTATTCAAACAAAAAAAATGTTGTTGACTAAATAGAGATTTGTTTTATAAGGTCGAGATGAATGTCTCGATCTTTATTTTTTTCTCCCGTCACCGTAAGAAAACATATCGAAAATATTTACCGGAAACTTCAAGTTCACAACAAAATGACAGCGGTAAAAAAAGCCATTCAGCATAAAATTATTTAGTCTTTGATTTCGAATTTTTAGAAATCATTAATTTAAAATACGGCATTTGTCTTATTTCATTTCTCTCCATTTTAAAATATTTTTCCTTCCGAAATAAAGAGGTCATAACGGGTTTCTTTATTTTAAAATTTAATTGCTTCACTAGCTTTTCCCAATAAAATCAATTTAACCGCAAAGACACAAGAGCGATTCATTATAACCAATGAATTTTCGGTTAAAATATTATTTGGAGAAACCGGGTGTTGTCAGCTGAGTTTTTAAACCTTTATCAACCTAACAGGAGTGAAGTCTTATGAAAAAGATCATTTTTTATCTTTTAGTTTTATTATTTACCGGTACTGCAAGTGTATATGCGCAATGGGAAAAAATTGCCAGTTACAATGTTGGAGTCGGCAGAATTGAAGCTCATGGCTCCACTGTGTTTTTATACGGCTTCCAGGGCGAACAGTTTGTTTACCGTTCAACGGATAACGGTACAAGTTGGATAAACATTGCCAGCAAATTCCCGAATAGAATTATGTGTGTACATGGTCACGGCACATATGTTTTTGCAGCGGGAATTGGTTTTTTCTATTACTCAACTGATGATGGAGTAACGTGGAGTGTAAATTCTAGTACTGGTTTTACAGGGACAATTGTATCTCGTCTCATCTCAGACGGTACTACTCTCTATGCCTTATCCGATGGCGCCCGCGTATTTAAATCTACCGATAATGGTAATGCATGGAGTGAAATAAAAGTAAACCATGTTAATGCGATTGCTGCAGGTAATGATTTTGCTGCTAGTGGAAATAAAATGGTTTTCTGCATGGGCAATATTGGTTCATTTATTTCCAATGATGGAGGAGCTAAATGGATATTATCAGATCCAAGTAGTTATGTAGCAGCAGTCCATGCATTTAACGGCGATATTTACGGCTCAGGTTTTGGAATGTATAAACTTGTTTCGGATACGGTTTGGCAAAGTATAATTACCGGCTTTCCTGTGGGACTTGGAGTTACTGCCGGTACACGAAGTACCGTCTCTGTTGGAAACAAAATATTTACATATTATTACGATGTTATAACACAAAGCGCTAAAATTTTTGCTTCCGACAACAATGGAAATAGCTGGTATGAAGTCGGAAACGACTTGCCCCCTGCCCTAGCAAGCTCACCAATAGATTTACTTGCGGCAACACCAGAGTATCTTTACTATTATAATTCAAATACAACAAGTGTTTATAGATATCCGATTCAAGGGACTACGGTTGTTGAAAAAAGTAATACAGATATTCCGGCTGAATTTTCTTTGAGCCAAAACTATCCAAACCCGTTTAATCCCAGTACAGTTATTAAATATCAGCTTGTTGAAAACAGTCAGGTAACACTGAAAGTTTATGATGTTTTGGGTAAAGAATTGGTTACGCTTGTAACTGGTGAACAACAAGCCGGAACATATTCTATTGATTTCGATGCGTCTCATCTTTCAAGTGGAATTTATTTTTACGCATTAAAAGCGGGGAGTTTTATCCAAACGAAGAAGATGATAGTTCTAAAATAGAATGTTGTTTTATAAGGTCGAGATTGAAGAAACCTCGACCTTGTTTTTTAAGTCTATTATTCTTCAACAAAATCCAACGACTTATCAAACGTTTCGTTCAATTTAAATACTGCGTAAAGGGAAATTGCAAAGACGAACACTCCAACCCAAATTGCCGATTGAATAACTCCAACATAACCTTTGCCGAAATTAAAAAGCAGTGTTATCGGTACAGTTGCGCCGCGTACAAAATTCGGGACGGTGGTAGCAACGGTTGCCCGCATATTTGTGCCGAATTGTTCAGCCGCAATGGTTACAAAAACAGCCCAATACCCGATTGAAAATCCAAGAGCTGTTGCAACGGAATAAAAAAGAAATGCCGAACCACCTTGCAGCAAAGTAAAATAAAACGCTATTACCACTACAGAGAGTAAAATATAAATAAGAACGATCTTCTTTCTGCTTTTTAAAAACTGACTGAAGATACCGCTGGAAAGATCGCCAAAAATTAACCCGATATAACAAAACATAATTGCTTTTCCGGCAGCAATAGGTTCGGAAAGATTAAGCGCTTTGCCAAGTTCCGGTGAAAAAGTAATTAATACCCCTACAACATACCACGTCGGAAGTCCGATGAGAATACACTTCAAATATCTTCTAAATAAATCCTTCTTTGCAAAAAGCGAAAGAAAATTCCCGCGCGAAATATTTTTTTTCTTCATCGCTTCAAACATTCCCGATTCATAAACACTGATACGCAAAATGAGAAGACAAATTCCCAACCCGCCGCCGATGAAATAGGAAGTGCGCCAAGCAAAATCTTCAGCAATTGCATAAGCCGCAACCGCGCCTGATACGCCTATCGTTGCTACCATCATTGTGCCGTAGCCGCGTATTTCTTTTGGAAGTATTTCTGCGACAAGTGTAATTCCGGCGCCAAGTTCTCCGGCAAGTCCGATGCCTGCTAACAGTCTGCACACCGCATATTGATCTATCGTAGTAACAAATCCATTTAAAATATTTGCGATCGAATAAAGTAAAATAGAACCAAAAAGAATTTGCAGTCTCCCTTTTTTATCGCCGAGAATTCCCCAAATAATTCCGCCTACAAGCATTCCGATCATCTGCATGTTCAGAAGTAAAACACCTTTGTCGAGAATCTGAGAATCCAACAAACCGAGAGCTTTTAAACTCGGCACGCGGACAATTCCGAAGAGAACCAAATCATAAATATCAACAAAGTAACCAAGCGCCGCTACAATTACGGGAATGCTAAAAAGATATTTAGCAAGTGGAGTTGAGTTTTTCATTTCTACCAACAAATTGTTTATGATTAAAGAGATTGAAAATTAACATATCCATTCAAATTATAAAACGTTCAGTTATTTAAAACGGAACGGTCTCGACTGTTCCCTACGTTTGAAAATATTTTTTATATTGTAGGGAACGCTCGAGAGCGTTCCGACGAATGCCTATTGCTTTTGGGCAGCAGTGTAAAATAATACAAGAAAGCAAAACATTCCAAAAATTTTTCACCCGGTTTGCGTAATTTTGTAGAAAAGAAAATTATTGGAAGTAAAATGAACATCTCAACAAGCGAAAAACTTTTTAACGAAGCAAAACAATATATTCCCGGCGGAGTAAATTCTCCCGTACGCGCATTTAAGTCCGTTGGCGGCAATCCTGTTTTTATGAAGCGCGGAGAAGGCTCAAAAATTTATGATGTTGACGGAAACGAATATATTGATTTTATCGGAAGCTGGGGTCCGCATCTGTTCGGACACAACCCTCCATTCATCAAACAAGCGTTACTCAACGCGATAGAAAACGGAACATCGTTCGGCGCTCCAACCGAACTTGAAGTGCAAATGGCAAAACTCATTACAGAACTTGTTCCTTCCATTGAAATGGTGCGCATGGTGAACAGCGGAACAGAAGCAACAATGAGCGCAATCCGTGCGGCTCGCGGATACACCGGCAAAGAAAAATTTATAAAGTTTGAAGGATGCTATCACGGTCACGGCGATTTCTTTTTGATCAAAGCCGGTTCCGGTGCGTTAACCTTTGGTATTCCAACTTCTCCCGGCGTTACCAAAGGCAATGCTGCCGATACATTGATTGCGGACTTCAATAACATTGATTCGGTAAAACAATTAGTAAAAGCGAATAAAGGAGAAATTGCCGCAGTTATTATCGAAGCGGTTGTCGGCAATATGGGAACTGTTCTCGCAACTGATTCATTCATAAAAGAATTAAGAACAATTTGCGATGAAGAAAAGATCGTTCTAATTTTTGATGAAGTGATGACCGGTTTTCGTTTGGCACAAGGCGGGGCGCAGGAAGTTTTGGGAGTAAAACCTGATCTTTCAACGTTTGGAAAAATTATCGGCGGAGGTTTGCCGGTTGGCGCTTATGGCGGTAAAAAAGAAATTATGGAAATGGTTTCTCCTGCCGGACCGGTTTATCAAGCCGGAACATTAAGCGGAAATCCTTTAGCGATGAGCGCCGGTTTAGCCGCATTAACAGAGATTAAAACGCATCCTGAAGTTTACCAACTGTTGGAAGAGAAATCAGCATATTTGGAAAACGGTTGGAAAGAAAACATAAAAAGTCTGGGAAAGAATTTTCAGATCAACCGCATCGGCTCGATGATGACGTTATTCTTTACTGAACAAAAAGTTACCGATTTCAATTCTGCCGTAACCTCTGATGCACCTCTGTATGGAAAATATTTTCACGGAATGTTGAACCGGGGAATTTATCTTCCTCCGGCGCAGTATGAAGCATTATTCGTTTCCACTGCTCACAGCAAAGAGGATTTGGATAAATCAATTAAAGCGAATTACGAGGCGTTGAAGGAGATACTTTAAATAGCTATAAAATTAATACAGATATTAAATAAGGGTTTTGTATGGAAGTAACTGAATTTCAAAACTATTCCCATCTAATACACCAAATTTCAGAAACTTATCTGCAAGGACAGAAAAATGCCGTATCAGCAGTAAATACTGCACTTGTAGAAACCTATTGGCAAATTGGTAGATATATCATCAAATATGAACAAGAGGGCAATTTAAAAGCTGCTTATGGAAAAGCTCTTTTACCAAATCTTTCTAATGATTTGACTCTCTCTTTCGGTAAAGGATTTAGTTTGAGTAATTTGAAGAGAATGCGGCAGTTTTACTCAGTGTACCCAAATAGTGCGGAGCTTCCGCACCAATTAAGCTGGACACATTTCGTTGAATTACTTAAAATGGATGACCCTCTTGAACGTTCGTTTTATACTTCACAGACAATACTTGAAAATTGGAGTTCAACAGAACTTATTCGCCAAAAAAGATCTTCACTTTTTCTAAGACTCGCGGCATCTAAAGACAAGAAAGGTATATTAAAATTAGCAAAACACGGTCAAATTATTGAAAAACCGAATGACCTTATCAGAGAACCATATGTTCTGGAATTCTTGAAAATACCTGAACCTTACCATCTTAGCGAGACCGAACTTGAAAAACGGATTATTGAGAATTTACAGAACTTTTTACTTGAACTTGGAAAAGGTTTTGCCTTCATAGGAAGACAGTATCGTATTATGCTCGGGAATCGTCCTCATTACGTAGATTTAGTTTTTTATCATCGCATTCTCAAATGTTTTGTATTGATCGATCTTAAAAAAGAAGAAGCCGGGTATGAAGACGTTGGACAGATGAATATGTATCTCGGTTACTTTGAAAACGAAGAAAATACCGAAGGAGATAATCCGCCGGTAGGTATTGTACTTGCAAGAGAAAAAGATGATTTACTCGTAAAATACGCTTTGCATAATATCAGTTCTCAACTTTTTGTAAGCAAGTATCAACTCTACCTGCCTGACAAAGAAATCTTAGCGGCTAAACTAAATGCTTTATTAGAACAAAATATTGAAGATGAGAATCTCGAATAAGAAACAATCTGTGTCCCATTATTATTTTAAAATATCCACCAACCAACCCTTTGCTCTCCAAATTGGCTTTTTTCAAATCGTTTTTAATTCTAATTTTACCGAGAACTTATATGGATTTCTTTCGTCTTAAATAAGAAAATATTTGGAAAATTATGAATACCCTTAAAACTGTTTTTTTAATGACGCTGATGATGGTGCTTTTCATCTTCGTCGGAAATTTGCTTGGCGGAAGATCGGGAATGACGGTTGCGTTTATGTTTGCTTTGGCGATGAACTTCGGCTCGTACTGGTTTTCCGATAAAGTTGTACTTGCAATGTACAAGGCTAAGGAAGTGAACGGAGATTCTGCCCCGAAACTCTATGGTTTGGTTCAAGAACTTTCCCAACGCGCTTCCTTACCAATGCCGCGTGTTTATGTGATCGAAAATCCTACCTCAAACGCCTTTGCCACGGGAAGAGACCCGCAACATGCCGCAGTTGCAGTTACAACTGGAATTTTGAAAATCCTAAATACTGAAGAACTTGCCGGAGTTATCGGACACGAATTAGCGCACGTAAAACACCGCGATATTTTGATCGGAACGATCGCTTCAACTTTTGTCGGGACGATCACTTTTGTTGCAAATATGGCAGGCTGGGCAATGATGTTTGGACGCGGAAATAGTGACGATGACGATAGCGGCATAGCTTCTCTCTTTTTAATGATCGTTGCCCCGATAGCCGCAACACTTCTTCAATTGGCAATTTCTCGTTCAAGAGAGTTTGTTGCAGATGAAGGTGGGGCTGAAATTTCCGGTGTACCGCTTGCATTAGCTTCGGCATTGGAAAAACTTTCGGTGCAAAATCAAGCGCATCCGATTATGGATGCAAAACCCGCAACTGCACACATGTTTATTGTTAATCCATTAAGAGGTGGCGGATTGATGAAACTATTTTCCACTCATCCCTCGCTGGAAGAACGCGTATCACGTTTGCATCAATTGGCAAAGAAATATTAAATGAATGATTTTGTGAAATTTGTAATTAAAAGTGGATGTTTTCTTTCTCTCCTCGTTCTTTTGTCTTTCCCTATTTACGGACAGACAAAAACAAATTTGGAATTATTTTTTCAGCTTGCGGATTCTGCCGCAAACAATTTGCAATTGAATTTACTCGATGAGAATAACTTTCAAATTGATTTTGTTCTTGGTAAAGATTATCAAGTTTTCCAAAATTCAATCTTATCTCATTTTCAAAAAAAGGAATCGGGAAAAACCCGGATTCAATTCGTTGTAAAAGAAGCCAAAGTAGAATATTCAGAACCGGAACGGAAAAGTTTATTTGGTTCTTTTGTGGTTAAACGGAATTTAAAATTATCCGGTAACTACTCAATAATTTCAGAATCCACAGAGGTGAAGGACTTTTCTTACGAGTGTAGTGACGAAATTCTGTATGAGGATATTGGAATGGTGGAAAATTCTTCTTTTCCATTCACACAAGGGAAAATTCCGTCTGAACCTTTTTTTTCAAGTCTTTTGGAACCGGCAATCGCTCTCGGTTCTGCGGCGGCGGCAGTGTATATCTTTTTTACGGCGAGGAGTAAGTAATTTTTTTTATCTTGGTAAGCTTTTCGGCTTTCCTTATTTTGTAACCGGTATTACGTGGTATTTATTGACTACCTTCTTAATCTTAATCATGTTCTTAATCTTACTCTTCCCGTTGGATTATGATTAAGAGTAAGATTATGATTAAGAAACGGAATACCACATAATTATTTTAAGTGTAACATACACTAGAATTTATATTTTAACACATAAAGAGACTATGACAAAAACACTAATCTTTCTTCCTTTTCTCATATTATTTTTTATCGGCTGTGCATCAACTGTTGATACCGCCAATATGACTTCCGACCAGCGTTTTAAGTATGCAATGGATTTTTATAACGATGAAGAATACGACAGAGCTATCCAGGAATTTGATGCAATTATGCTCCAATTTCCCGGAAATGAAATTGTTGACGATGCACAGTTTTATTTGGCAAAATGCCGTTTAGCCAGGACCGAGTATATTTTAGCCGCCTCCGAATTTAGCAGGTTGATCCGTAATATGCCCGCAAGTTCTTTTGTTCCCGAGTCCCAATATAATCTTGCAGAATGTTACTATAAACTTTCCCCCCCTTTTCCGTTAGACCAACGCTATACAAAAAAGGGAATTGAAGAGTTTCAGGCGTATATTGATTTTTTCCCGACAGATCCGAAAGTCCCCGAAGCGGAAGTAAAAATAAAAGAGCTGAATGATAAACTTGCCCACAAGGCGTTTAATGCTGCCGTTATTTATGAAAAAATGGATTATAACATTGCGGCAGTCGCTTATTATGACAATGTTGAAACAACTTATTTTGATACCCAATATGCACCGATGGCTTCCTTCAATAAAATAAATGTTTTGATCGGTTTAAAAAGAAATGACGACGCCCTAAAAGAAATTGAAAATTTTCTTATTAAATATCCCCAGGATGCGAATTACATAAAAGTTGAGGAGCTGAAAACCAAGCTTGAAAAATCTGATCAGGAAACCGCAAGCAAATGAGTCCTAAAAAAGTAAGCGACTCAATAATGATCATGACCGAGCTGGTGCTGCCGCAACATACAAATCAATTAGGCAACTTACTGGGGGGACAGTTAATGCATTGGATTGACATTTGCGCCGCTCTTTGTGCTGCAAAACATTCGCAGCATGTTTGTGTAACCGCTTCTGTAGATAGGATTGATTTTCATCATCCTATAAAACTCGGGCATGCAGTTTCGTTAGTGGCATCGGTAAACAGAGTATTTAGAACTTCTCTTGAAATTGGAGTAAAAGTTTTTGCCGAATCATTTAAAGAGGGGAAAAGGATTCATACCAATTCCGCTTACCTTACTTTTGTTAGTGTAGATAGCGAAGCAAAACCGGTTGAAGCTGTAAAAGTTATTCCCGAAACTGAAGACGAAAAAAGAAGATTTGAAAAAGCATTACAACGACGAGAAACAAGGCTTGCTGAAAAGAAAAGTCATTAACGGTTCTCTTATTCTTTTTATGCTTTATCAGAGTGGAGCAGCCCAAATTCCTATTAATGGTTTTTGTAAATATTCGGTTTTTCCGGTTGATGGAAAATTCAGACAGTTGTTTGCGTTAAACTTTAATCAAGATTCTTATTCCGACTTACTGCTTACCGGTGGAGAGAAAAATTCTTATGCAAATATTGCCGGGAAAGGAATTGATAATTTTGCCAAAGTCTTTTCAGCTTCCCTGCCTAACGGCAAAGCAGGTTTTTCACCCGTAATATCCAATTTTATTTCCTACATTGAAACTTTTGATAAATCACCCAAATATGCTTTTGTATCGCGTAAGCAAAAAATAGCTGGCTGGTTGAACGTTTCAACTTTGGGGAGTATTTCGGTTGCAAATCAAATTTCTTTCTCTTCGTTTCCGGATGTAATTACTCCTGCTGATTTAAATGCCGATGGGAAAAAGGAATTGCTCATTTCAGGCGTTGCGTTTGACGGAATTTCTATTTTGAACAACAACAACGGTAAGATTGAAGAAAAAAAATTGCATAGAGGAACGGCATTCTCTCAATCTGTTGCCATTGATCTTAACAGCGATTCCTATCCCGACATTGCCGCTTTCAATATAAACAATAACTCGCTTCAGTTCTTTTACAACAACAGCCGGGGCGAATTTAAATTAATCCGGACTATCGAATTACAGCACCCTATTGCTTCATTACAAGCATTTGATTTTAATTCGGATTACTATGCCGACCTCTTGTTTATTAGCGGAAATGAATTGCAAATCATCTTTGGAGACTCTGTTTCCGGTTATCAAAGAACGGAAATAATCAAAACAAATCTAAAGCCAGATAAATTTGTTTGGGGCGATTTTAACCGCGACGGTAAGTTCGACATCGCTTATTTATCCACCGGAGGCGGATTGCAATCTTCTCAGGTTTCAGTTTTATTTCAGAAAAATGACGGTGCTTTTTATCCTGAAATTCCCTACTTACAAAAAAGAGGCCTTATTGATGTAATTCCTTTTTATAGCAAATTTGTTTATGGTTTTGCGTCATTAAGTTCCGATGCATCTGCCGACTCAGGTAAGGCTGGAGGGAATATTTATTTCGTTTCAAATCTTTCATCCTACGGTGATACTTCTGATTTAGTCTTTGGAAATATGCCCTCGTCCATTTCGTTGTTCGATAACGGAAAAGACGGGATCAGCGATTTATGTTTATATAACGCAGACAAAGGGCTTTGTTCATTTGTTCTGCGTGGAAAAGACGGACTTCCTTCAACGCTCTTTTCTCAAAAGATCAACGGCGCTTACTCTTCGCTTTTAATTGACGACAACGATGAATCGCAAAAAGGAATTTACTTCTTCAATATTGATGAGAGGGTAATTGAATATTTGTTAATAGACTTCAATTCCCTTTCTGTTAAAAGAGATTATTTGTACGTTGACGGCGGAATAAAAGATTGCCGGTTAATGAAAAGCGCTGCAGGAACAAGAGCCAACATTGTTGTTGTTCATACTTTAGACGATAAACTCTTCTACTCATCATTTACCTATAAAAATTTCCGTTACTCGCTTGCAACCGCTTCCCTTAAAACCGGAAAACTTCTTGATGCAAAAATTGATGCGCACGGCGATATTTATTTTTGGACAAAAGGGAAAGGGGAAGCTGAATTGTCGTATGCTTCTTTTAAAAATCCTGTAGTTGTAAAATCAATTCACAGCGTTCAGTACGATTCTCTTTTTCAATTTAGAAATTATCTTGCTGATGTGTACAGCACAGGCGAAGAATTTATTTTTACGGCTGTTTCTAATAACCAGTCGAATTATCTTTTTATTGGAAACAGCAGGTTTTATAAAGTTTTATGGCAACCTAGTATTGCCAAAACTTTTTTGTCTGATGAGACAAGAATGAATTATTTCGGAAAATTCTCTGGCGATCGAGTAAAACGATTCTTTCTTTATTCTTCATCTTCGAATAATTTTCTTGTAGCTGGTGTTAATAAGCGCACCGGTTTCTTCAATCTTCAAAAAATTAGTGATATACAAAATGTCGGGAGTTTTGCGGTTGATAAGTTCAGCGCCAATCGCTGGTATCTTCTCTATACGAATACAAAAGAAAATTGTTTGAGTTTTAAAAAATTATGAGATATTTTTTAATCATATTGATTTTTACTGCCGGTATTTCGGCTCAATCAATCCGCCTTCGGCGGATTGATTCCCTTTACAATAAATACCTTGCTCTTCACCAAAAAGAATTTCCAGAAAATCTTAGTCAATTGGCATCCGAAGAAAACAAAAAATGTAGTTTCGGAATTGAAAATGCTGTCAGACTTGGGATAAAATCTTTTTCACCGGCACAGCAAAAAGTGTTAAAACCTTTATTTGACCGCCCGATACTTGATACCAGTATTGTTTCTCCTTCGGGATTTTTCCGGATTCATTTTAATAAAACGCTTAACGCCCCTAAATATGATATTTATGAATTAGCAAAAGCATTTGATTCTTCTTATTCAGTTGAGGTAAACTATTTGGGATTTCTTTCACCTCCAAGAGATCTTGGCATTGGCGGCGATGATAAATATGATATTTATGTGTACAACTTGGGGCGCAATATTTACGGCAATACAAATTCCGAAGAAGAAATTTCTTCCGGGTCTAATACATATTATTCTTATATCGAAATGGATAATGGATTTGTTGGTTATCCTACAACCGGAATTCAAGCTGCAAAGGTAACTGCCGCGCACGAACTTCATCACGCAATCCAAATCGGAAATTATATTTTACGGCAAACAGAAACTGAAATTTTTGATCTTTATTTTTATGAACTGACTTCCACCGCGATGGAAGAGTTCGTTTTTGATGAAGTTAACGACTACTATTACTACTTTAAGACCGGTGGATATTTAAATTACACAGATAAAGCGTTTGGTTCTAACGAGGGTTATAATCTTGCAATTTGGAATATATATTTAAAAGATAAATTCGGTTACGACATTATCAAACGCCAATGGGAGTTAATGAGAACTTACCGAGCCCTGGAAGCGATAGATAGAAGTTTAATTGAAAATCAATCTTCATTTCTTGAAGCGTATAAAGAATTTGCTATATGGACTTTCTACACAAACTACCGCGCAGTTCCGGGGATGTTTTTTGACGAAGCGGCAAAATATCCACCCGTAAAACCCTCTATGACCGTAACTTTCACGGGAAATTCTGTGCCGGTTCAATTGAGCAACTATGTTACTTCAACAAGTTTTTTAAAAGTGGTTAATCCACAAACAAGTCCCAAAGACACACTCCACTTTATAATTTCTAATTTTGAATTGGAAAACGGTATTAACAATTTAAATAAACAATTTTCTGCATCGATCACGTTAAGTTCAATTAAGCAAGACGGATTTACACAACTTGCGGAAGGGTACTATTTTTTGTTTAGTGCGGACAATCCATATCTGTGGAAAAACACGTCCATCATCAACAACATCGTTATTAGTGATAGTCAAAAAGTTTATGCGGTTACAGAAGCTCCATTCCCTTCACCGTTTAGGTATGGAATGAATAATTTTCTTAAAATTCCTTTTGCCGGGAACTTTAATGAAGAAATTTCCATGAAAGTTTTTTCCGTTTCTATGGATTTGGTTTACGATAAAGCGCTCATACTTTTCCGGGACCCGATTAAAGGGGAAGCGGTTGTTGAGTGGAATGGGTTGAACAATAAAAGCGAAAAACTTGCAAGCGGTGTTTACATTTATTTCATCAAATCACAAGCGCGCACAGCCTTGGGAAAATTGGTTATTGTAAATGAGTAGTTTTGAATTACATGCGGAAAATATTTCAAAGGTTTTTGGAAGAAGATTGATATTTAAAGATGTTGATTTTTCTTGTAAGAATAACGGTATCTATGGGATTTCCGGTCCTAACGGCTCCGGGAAATCAACTTTTTTGAAGATCATCTCCGGAATTATTTCTCCAACCAAAGGGAAAGTAACTCATTCGTTTGACGGAAAAGTAGTTGAATCCGAGCATTTGCATAATTTTCTTGGATTTGTAGCGCCGTATGTGATCTTGTACGATGAATTCTCTGCGGTAGAAAATATTCACTTTTTTTCAAAGATTAGAGGGATTAACTTTACCCAAGAAAAATTTGATTTTCTCTTTCAACATTTTGGCTTATTTGATAGGAAGGATGATCTGGTAAAAGGCTATTCTTCAGGCATGAAACAGCGGCTGAAGTATATTTTCGCTTTAATTCATTCACCGAAAATTCTTTTTTTTGATGAACCAACTTCAAATTTGGATAATTCAGGCAAAGAAAAAGTTTATCAAACTATAAATGAAGAGTCTCAGAACAACATCGTTATTATTGCTTCAAACGAAGATAGTGATTTGGCTGTATGTTCCACCGTTTTAGAATTAAAAAATTATAAGATTGCACCTAAATCTGAAAACAAATAACTTCCGCCAAAGGCGGATCAGCCTCTGGCTGAGAAAACTAAATGTCGTCATACGCATTATTTAAAAAAGATTTGGCATCCGAACTGCGTACGCGGTACGCAATAAACTCGCTTGTTATGTTTATTGTGGTAACTATCAGCGTAATTTTGTTTTCAATCGGAAATGAAAAAATTAGCGATTTTCTTTCCGGCGGGTTGTTTTGGGTTGTTATTTTTTTTTCGGCAATGTCGGGATTATCCCGTGCTTTTGTTTCCGAAGAAGAGCGGGGAACAACTTTAACGCTGCAGCTTATTGCATCACCGACAACCATCTTCAGCGGAAAGCTCCTGTTTAATTTGATTCTCGTTTTTGCTATGAATATAATTATTGCGCTCCTTTATTCGGCTTTATTTGATTCCTTTGTTCTTAAAAATTTATCGCTCTTTCTTTATGCGTTTGTTCTTGGAAATATCGGCATTGCAATTGCGTCAACACTAATCGCATCAATTATTGCAAAAGCAAGTTCAAAGGGAACGCTTTACCCCGTTTTATCGTTTCCTATTTTACTACCGTTAATGTTAACGTTAATTGATTTAACAAAACAAGCGATGGATGGAACAACTTTTGAAAGCGGCTACATTGAACTTGCGGTGCTTGGATGTTACGATATTGTAATGATAGCGGCATCTTTTTTATTGTTCGATTTTATCTGGAAAGATTAATGTTTTTTTCAATTACTAAACAGATACTCTTATGATTTGGAAAATAATCCTTTTTCTCTTGATCGCTTTTGTTTCCATTGCCGGAATAACTTTTCCCATTGTTGCAACCCCTGCACATTGGTATGATTTTCCGCTTATCCCCGGACTCGGCGAAAATGCAAAAATTATTTTTTTTCATGTTCCTACAGCATGGCTTACCGTTATTGCGTTTTTTATGTCAACCGTTTACAGCATAAAATATCTTCGCAAGAAAGACCTCGTCGATGATATTAAAGCGCATACTTCTGCTCAACTTGGAATGATCTTCTGCATTTTAGCGACAGTAACCGGCGCTGTTTGGGCAAAATTTGCATGGGGCTCTTATTGGAGCTGGGATCCTCGGCAGACAAGCATCTTTGCTCTGCTTTTAATTTACGGCGCTTTGTTTGCACTTCGTTCGGCGGTTGAGGTTGAAGAAAAAAGAGCAGCTCTTTCGGCAGTCTATTCAATTATCGCTTTTGTTACCGTTCCGTTTTTTGTTTTTATAATGCCGAGAATTATGAGAGGTTTACATCCCGGTTCTGCCGACGATACAAACGCCGGTACGATAGTTAATTTTAAAATGAACGGAAATATGCTCCTCATTTTTTTCTTATCGCTAATAGGCTTTACGATCTTATATTATTGGATATGGTACGTTGGATACAAATCAATGCTTTATAAAGAAAAATTAAATAAACAATATCATTGAGGTGAGTGTTGGAAGAATTCCTTTCAAAAAATGCAATATACATCGTTATGATTATCGTCCTTATCGTTTGGGCGGGAGTCTTTGGATTTTTATTTGTCCTTGATAACCGGATTAAAAATATAGAAAAAGAAATAAAAGGAGAAACTCTAAAATGAAAAATAAATATATCTTCGGCGGAGTTATCGTCGTCGTCTTTCTTGGTATGATGATCTACTTATTCACGAAAAGCAATATTCAATATGAAAGTGATTTTGTAAAAGTAATGTCCTCCGAACGCACTATTAAAGCTACCGGAAGCTGGGTGAAGGAAAAAAGTTATGAGGTTAATAAATCTGAACGGACTTTTATCTTTTACATGAAAGATGCAACCGGGCATGAAATGAAAGTTATTTACGCCGGAACAATTCCCAATAACTTTGAATCGGCTCAAAGTATTGTAGTTACCGGGCAGTATAAAAACGGAAACTTTCACGCAAAAGATATTTTGACAAAATGTCCGTCTAAATATCAAGATAAACAGACAGAAGCGGCTTCATCTTAAAAAGTTTTCAGTTATCAGTTATCAGTTATTTTTAATTCCTAATTCCTAATTCCTAATTTTTAAGGAGTTCACATGGCAGGCAGTATATTAATTACCCTGGCGCTTGCATTCAGTGTTTTTTCTATGGTGATGTATTACTTTACTTACCGCGGTGCAAAAAATACCCTTAACATTGCGCGTATGTCTTATCATGCAATGGCAATAATGGTCATCATGGCATCTGCATTTCTTATGTATTTGATTATCACGCATCAATATCAATATGAATATGTTTACAGTTATAGCAACGATGATTTACCGTTCGGATTTTTACTTTCTACTTTTTGGGCAGGTCAGCAGGGAAGCTTTATGTTGTGGCTCCTTGTTACTGTACTTATCGGAGTTTTTCTTCAATCTTATACAGGAAAACGAGACGATTTAGAACCAAGAGTTATGATGGTTTTCAGTTTGGCGACCACATTTTTACTTGCAATGGTTTCCCCAATGCTAAAAAATCCCTTTGCCTACATTTGGGCTGAACCGATGTTTATTGAAGCGGCGAAAATTAATCCCTCTTATTTTTCACTTCCCTTTATGCAAAGCTTTATGTTTAGCGATCCGAGCTCGGGACAAAATTTTGTTAAAATGAGTAAAGATCTTTACGCAACATTACAAGGTGCGGGAATTTCAGTAAATCAATTCATTATTCACGGAAAAGGTTTGAATCCGCTTTTACAAAATTTCTGGATGCAAATTCATCCGCCGATCCTCTTTACCGGTTTTGCAATGACTACGGTCCCTTTCTCTTTTGCAATGGCTGCGTTAATAAAAAACGATTATAAAGACTGGGTTCGGCAGTCATTCCCGTGGATTTTAGCAGGCTCCGGAATTCTCGGACTCGGTATTATGCTCGGCGGTTATTGGGCTTACGGAGTGCTCGGTTGGGGCGGTTATTGGGCTTGGGATCCAGTTGAAAATGCAAGCTTAGTTCCCTGGCTTATTAGTGTCGCCGGAATTCATACGATGATCGTACAGCGCAAAACTCAGGCTAAAGGCGGAATCGGAAAATTTGTAAAGACAAACTTAATGCTTTCAATTTTGGCTTTTATTATGGTTCTCTATTCTACTTTTTTAACGAGAAGCGGTATCCTCGGTGATGCCTCGGTTCATTCTTTTGTTGATCCCGGAACGATTGTTTATTTATTCTTAATTATTTTCGTCGGCACTTTTCTTCTCTTCGGTGTAGGAATGATCATTTACCGGTGGAAGTATCTTGAATCGCAAATTGTTCCGGAAGAAAGTTTGCTTGCGCGGGAATTAGCTTTGTTTACCGCAACTGTTACAATAGGCGCTTCCGCATTGATCGTTGCCGTTGGAACTTCTGCTCCAATATTCAAACAGTCGGTAGAAACTAAATTTTATAACGAAATGCACGTACCATTGGCAATAATTATCGGGCTTCTCAATGGATTTAGCCTCTTGCTGAAATGGAGACACTCATCCGGCGAAGATATTTTGAAGAAATCAAAATTCTCTTTAATTGCAACTGGAGTTTTTGCCCTATTGATAATTCTTTTCGGAAAAGTATATGACATTATGATGATCCTGCTTTCCGTTTCTGCGGCGTTTGCATTTTTTGTTAATTCGGAAATTGCTTATAAAATTTTTACCGGTAATAAGAAAATGCTCGGCGCTTACATTGCTCATATAGGAATTGCACTTTTTATTCTCGGTGTGGTCGGTTCGGCGGCTTATTCTAAGCAGTTTGAAGTTGATTTAACCAAGGGAAAACCGGTTCAAGTTTTGGGACACACATTGGAATTTACAAGTTACAATCCAATTGAAAATAATACTAAGTATGAATTCAATGTTAGCATTAAAGACGGCAACGGCAGTCCGTCAGTTATTAAGCCTGTCATGTACATCAGTACATTTAATAATAGTCTGATGAGAGAGCCTGATATCCTTGAAGGCTTTACAAAAGATTTTTACATCACACCACTTTCTTATGACGATGGCACAAGTGCCGCTAAAAGTCCTCAGGGAAATGCGGTTACCTTGATGCCGAATGAAAAAACTTCGATTGAAGGAGCCGAATTAACCTACGCTGATTTTATCAAACCGGATATGTCCGTTATGATGGGCGGCGGTAACTTCCAAATGGGAGCCAAACTTACCGTAACCAAAAACGGCAAGACCGAAACCATTGAAGCGTTAATGAAAAAAGCGGGGGATGGAGTAACATTTATTCCCGTTGAATTAAAAGATGCCGACCTTCGAGTCGAACTGACGAAGATAGATCCGACAACGAAAAAAGCTGAATTTATTATTGGCAAACTTTCAACGCCTGTTTCAACCACTAAACCTACCGAAATTCTTGCGGTTAACGCAAGCACAAAGCCATTTATCAGCTTAGTGTGGATTGGCGTTGCAGTTGTTGTTATCGGATTTTTTGTTTCAACTCTCCGCAGATTGAAAGAATCCTGGGCGTAGAACTTAGAATGATTTAGTAAAAAAGCGGTAGGTTTTTAGTGATCTGCCGCTTTTTTATTATACTCTCAGAGGATTTATTGTGTACGCACGTAATAACTGGAATCCGCCGAAAATATTATCTTGCTGTTATCATAAGTTAATCGTGGATTTGAAATAAAGTTACCTGTGAGAGGAAGATTGACCAAGGCTATTTTTTTTAACTCATAATTGAAAGTATATAACCACGGGTAAATATTATCAGCATAAGAGACCCACTTCCCATTTGTTGAATAATGAGCATCTCTACCGGTTTGAACCAGCAAACTAGTTGAATAATTGTTCAGATCTACCTCATAAATTCTTTTATCAGTTGTGAATAAGATTGTATTCCATTGAGAGACTTCAAATGAAGTGACCTGATTCGTCTCATCACCAAGGAATAACAAAGTATCTTTTCCATCATTTAGGTTTATTAATTTGAGTGATTTGTTAAGTTTATAAATGGCCGATTTGCCATCACTTGTGAAGTTTGAAGAATAAATAAATTTTGAATTTGAGGAATCGATTAACAACTTCAAATTATTTCCAACCTTGTCCAACAAATACATTCCCGTTCGGTTAGTGCATAAAATTTGATCTCCTGCGGGGGAGATATTCCAACTCCATAGAAAATTGATAGAACTCGGTAAAGTTAATTTCGTTAAACCGGAGCCGTCTGTATTCATAAAGTAGTATGAATAGTCCGTTCCACTTAAACAAATGTTTTTTCCGTTTAGTGATAACCACAAATCGTTAAATCGATACGAACTCAATTGATGTTTATTAGAACCATCAGTATCCATGGAATAAACAGTGTAATCGTTGATATAAAAAATGGTATCACCTGTCTGGGATAGAATAAAGTTGCCCCCATTGGCAAGCAATTTAAGATTAGTACCGTCAGTGTTAATTGAATAAATCCGCAACACACTTTTTAATTCTGGCTTTCTTTCATGTCCATTATCATCAATTAATCCACAAGAATGAATGAATAATAGAGATGTGGTAACAATAAACAAAGTCAATGTTGGTCGAATCAAACTGTTAAGAATTTTCATTTTTTCCCTTATTCATAATTTTTACTTCATCAATAACATTTTATTGTTTAATGTTTTGCCGTTAAAAGTAATGCTGCAAAAGTAAATCCCAGATGAATAGTTACTTCCATCCCATTTTACAGAATGCAGACCGGAACCGGAAAATTCGTTTACCAAAGTTTTCAACTCTCGTCCAAGTACATCGAAGATTTTTATTTGAACTATCCCGCTTTCGGGTAAAGTGTAGTTTATTGTTGTTTCCGGATTAAATGGGTTAGGGTAATTTTGTTTTAACTCGAAACTATTTGGTTGAGATGTGGATTGATTTTTTACCTCTGTTACAAGTGTTGTGTCACCGGAATAAATTCCGAAGAAACCTTCATTTTTAGTGAACTCTAACGCAGACCCTATAATAATATCGTCAACTCCATCCCCATTTACATCACCGGCGTTTTCCGGTCTGCCATATAGTGGAGCCTTCCACCAATAATCACTGAAAATTCTATACGCTACATATTGACCGGGATAAGCTTTGTCGCCAAGCATTACAAACGCCCCGGCTACCACACCGAATACACCCTGCGTAGAACTAAGAAGAACATCTTTAACGCTGTCTTTGTTAAAATCTCCGCCTCCCCCTGCCCAAGGATATTGTCCAAAGTTCGATGTATCGTTATTCGGTGGGGCTACATAATAAGAAGGAAGCGTATCAAGCTTAACACCTCCTTTGAATATATAAATTTTATTTACAAGAATATCATCATAACCGTCACTGTTTACATCAAAACATGTTACATGTTCTTTAAAACCACCGGGGATATTGCGGGAATCTATGTAGTAATCTC
>JALNZG010000009.1 GCA_023229425.1 Ignavibacteriaceae bacterium | reverse complement strand
TTTGAGGTTGAATGCAGAATCGCCGAGAAATACAGAAAAGCAAGAATACCTATCGTTACCAATTACAGCACTTGTTTTATTATATCCAAGTGCAATGATGTCCATTTTACCATCATGGTTGATATCGCCTAAAGCAAGATCAAGTCCTAACCTCGCATTTGTAGTATCTCCAATTAGTATTTTCGTTGGTGTGTTTTTAATTTGTGAGGACCCAGCGTACATAAATATCCTTCCTTTTAAATACAATGTACTGTCTTTATTCTGATCAAGGGTATTGATGATAAGATCAGCAATTCCATCTCCATTTATATCTCCTGCGGCTAAAGAATGTCCGAAATAATCTGATGATTCTGTAATAATCAGATCCGGTACCATATCCATATTAGCGTCGCCAAAGTAAACAAGTGCTGTATCACGAAACCACTTCTCAATTGCCAAATCTATCCAACCATCTCCATTGAAATCTCCAGAAACAATTGTTCCTCCTCCTTCAAGTGTAAGTGTTGGTTTTGGGCTCATTAACACACCCCCATAATAAATGTATGTCTTAAATTGTCCCGGTGCACTAACGGCTACATCGGTAAATCCGTCTTTATTTAAGTCCCCAACTCCTTTAACATAATAACCCAGCATTGCCCCAGAGTCTGCGCCGGCTACTTCGTAAATTGTATGCAACTCTCTTGCGGATTGAGCAAATACATTTATACCAAACAGTAAAAAAGTGAGTAATAAAATCATCTTTTTCATTTTTCATATTCCTTCAATATTTACTTAACCAAAGATAACTTTTTAGTTTGGGAGAAGAGTATTGTGTCTTTTGCCGTTACTTGCATCTGAACAAAGTAAACTCCACTGCTCAGTTTATATTTATTTGCATCAAATTCTATCTGATGAATTCCTGCCGGTTTTTCTTCATTAACAAGTGTTGTTATTTCCCCGCCAAGTGAATCATAAACTTTTCTGTTTGAATGTGGAGATATGAAAACAAATACCCAAATCCAATTCCCAAAATTGCCCCTCCTAAAATATCGGATGGATAATGGAGTCCCAGATAAACGCGTGAAATTGCTATTAGAGAAGCTGCGGTAATTAAATACCATTTAGCTTTCGGATAAAGGATTGAAAAAAAGATTGCCACACCAAAGTTATTTAAAGCATGATTCGATGGAAAAGAAAATGTTCCCGTGCAGCCTAACGGTGTAAGCACATCGGGTAAAGCGTTGCATGGACGCAGCCGCTGAAATATCTCTTTTATCACTTTCGCCCCAAGTTGATCTGTTGTAGCAACTAACAGCAAAACAAGTATCGCCGCAATTCTTCCTTGTCGTCCACCTTTAATTACAAGATAAAGTAGCGCGATAATGTAAACGGGAAACCAATGCCGTACATTGGTGATGAATGAAAAAAAAACGTCGAGAATTCCGGATGAGAGAGTGTGATTAAAAAAATAGAAAACAGAAAGATCGAGTTGTTTCAGCAATTCAGCCATTTTTTCTTTTCCTTTGAAAAATTCTTTCTAAGTACTAATTTAGAACCGTGTTAAATTGTTTACTAAAAAATATAATACGAAGATCAAGAAGTTTTTAAAATTACTTAATTAAGTTATCAATGGCTAAATCAAATCCCAAATATTCGCTTTTAAGCTTTCTCACAAATCCGGCCGCTTTATTTGATGACCGTAAGTATGAATTTATTAAAAAGGAATCGGAAGAATATCTTGTCATTCCTTTAAAAGTTATTACGCTGCTTATCGCAATCTCCGGGCTATTTGCAATGATTTTTGAGCTTCGGCATTTTTCTGAATTTTCACTTAAAGTATATGCCACTCGGCTTGCGGCAACATCAATTGCGTTTGTCATCCTTGTTGTTCTCAATTCAAAACATGCGTTAAAAAGACCTGTAATGCTTGTTCATATTTTATTGATCACTATTATTGCCTCAAGCGGTTATATGATCTACTTAATGCCCTCAACGCTAATTGTAAACACGCAAATTGTTGGTCTGATGATTTTCACTTCCGCATTATTTCTTAGCTGGGAAGTGAAAAATCAAATTATTGTGGCAATCTATTATAATATTGTTTTTGCCGGGGCAATTTTACTGAACGAAAAGGAGATTTATTTCCTGCCGAATCTGATTGAATCGGTAATCTTTGTCCTTTTTCTTAGTATCATTTCTGTTGTGGGGAGTGCCGTAAGTTTCAAGCTTCGTTCTGAACTTGCGGAAAAATCCTATAAAATGAATTTGTCTGAAAAAAAATTCCGTTCAATTATTAAAAACTCAGCCGAAGGAGTATTTCAATCTACCTTTGACGGAAGATATGTAACTACAAATCCCGCATTAGCAAAAATTCTTGGATATGAAAATGAATTTGAATTAAGAAAAGTTGATATTGTAAAAGATGTATATAAAAATCCGCAGGACAGAGAAAAACTGATAGAAATATTAAAAGAGCATAAAGAAGTTCGTAACATCCGTGTTCCTTTAAAAAAGAAAGACGGAAGTACGGTTATGGTTATCCTCAATGACCGCCTTGTTAGAGATGAAGATGGAAGATTCTTTTTTGAAGGAAATATGCAGGACATTACCGAGCAAATTACTTTAGAAAAGGAAAGAAAAAGAGCGGAGGAAAAACTTCGACAGGAAATGGTGAGATCCGAAGAACTTGCAAAAGATGCTGTCCGTTCAAGCGAAACAAAAAGTATTTTCCTCGCAAATATGAGTCACGAGATCCGCACACCGATGAACGGGATAATCGGTTTTTTAAATTTAATTGAGCAGGGAGCATACAAAAGTTCTGAAGAATTGCACGATTTTGTTACTACCGCAAGACAATCGGCAGAAACGCTTCTTGATCTGATAAATGATATTTTAGATTTTTCTAAAATTGAAGCGGGCAAACTTCAACTTGAAGAAGAAGACTTCAATATTCGCGAAATTATCGACAGCGCTTTACAAACGGTTTCAACGAAAGTGAATGAAAAAAGACTGAAGATGATTGTTGATATTGATCAGGGCACGACCCCTTTATTGATTGGTGATGCTAAACGGCTGCGACAGATTTATATTAATCTTATCTCAAATGCAGTAAAATTTACCGAGCATGGACAAATCCGCATAACCGTAAATTCTGAAAAAGTTGACAAAGAAAGAATTAAAATTGTTTCTGCAATTGAAGATTCTGGGCTGGGAATCCCAAAAGATAAAATGGATGCGCTCTTTAAATCTTTTTCTCAAGTTGACGGAACAATGTCAAGAAAATATGGCGGTACCGGATTAGGGTTGGCAATCTGTAAAGAGCTTGTTTCATTAATGAACGGCTCGATTAAAGTTGACCCTGATTACACAAAGGGAAGCCGCTTCGTCTTTTCCGTCATCTTAAAAAAACAAAAGAACACTTCGCTGTTTTCTGCAATTAGAAGTCAGGCAAAAACCGCTGAAAGTGATGCCGCCAATAAAGAAATAATCCAACAGCAAGCATTATCAAAAGATGATTTACGGGAACAGCGGTTCCGATTTAAAATATTGTTGGCAGAAGACAATCCCGTCAATCAAAAAGTTGCATCAAAAATTCTTGCTCAAGCCGGCTTTCAAATTGATGCTGTGAATAATGGAAAAGAAGCATACGAAACCATGCTTGCCGCCGCTCAATACGATTTAATTCTAATGGATATTCAGATGCCGGAAATGGATGGCTGGACGGCAACCCAAAAGATCAGAGAGATAAAAGGAATTGGTGAAGAAATTCCTATCATCGCTATGACCGCCCACGCCCTTCTTGGGGATAGAGATAAATGTCTGGCGGCGGGAATGAACGATTATGTTTCCAAACCTATTAAAACCGATGAATTTATCGCTCTGCTCGATAAATGGTTGAACGTCGGAAAACATTATAGGAAAACTATGCAACAAGAACAAAAGCCCAAAATGGAAGAACAAACTCAAGTTTTTGATAAAGCCCATTTTTCTTCAATGAGTATGGACGATAGAGAATTTGAGCGGGACCTCGTTTCAACTTTTCTTGAAGATACCACCGCGCGGATACTAAAACTTGAGGAATATCTTCGGGATGGTGATTCTGCAAGAATTTCCGCCGAAGGACACACAATAAAAGGAGCGAGCTATGCTCTTGGGGCAACCTTGTTAGGCGATGAAGCTAAAGTTTTGGAATTTTCCGGCAAAGCAAATAATCTGCAGGAAGCAATGCAGCACATGCCAAGGTTAAAACAAGCATTTGAATTAACTAAAAAAGCGATGCAAGTTTATTTGTAATTGAAAAAACATTCATAATTCCTAACCTGGGCAAAACAAAACTAATTTGAGTTTCAGTTGTAGGAACGCTCGCGAGCGTTCCGGGTTTTAAGCTCTGGTTATTATCTTATGCGGAATGGTCTCGACCATTCCCTACATTACTTATTTCTTGAAAATTAAAAAAAACATTCTTGCCTGCCTGCGGCGGGCAGGCCATTTTGAGCACAATATTTTTGCTTACCATCTACTTTATTTCCTCTGCATTATAACCAGCTTTTTTCACAAGCTCCGTTACAGCTTCTGCTGAGAAGCTTTCTGTTTTGATTGATAAGACTCTATCGGGATTCTCAAGATTAACATCCCATTCCTCAATTTGTTTTTCGCCGTTAAGGAACGGTGTAACTTTTGCAATACAGCCGTTGCACTTGATGTTCGTTTTAAACAATAATTCTTTCATACCATTAAATACTTTATTTGTGTTTTGTTATTTGAATTTTGGAATTTGAATTTTCATTTTTAAGTAAGTTTTAAACTTTTTAATCTCAAACTATTTGAAACCACAGAAACCGAACTCATCGCCATAGAAATTCCTGCTATCATCGGATCAATTTGAAAACCGGTGAACGGATAGAAAACTCCCGCAGCAACCGGGATCAAAACAATGTTGTAAACAAACGCCCAAAACAAATTTTGCTTAATCGTTTTTACTGTTGCGCGCGAAAGAGTAATTGCCTTTACAATAGAAAACAGATCCGATTTCATCAATGTAACTTGCGCAACATCCATCGCAATATCGGTTCCTTTTGCCATTGCAATACTAACGTCGGCAACCGTTAATGCTTGCGCATCGTTTATTCCGTCACCAACCATCCCGACAATATTATTTTCTTTTTGCAACTGCTTAACGAACTCGGCTTTTTGTTGGGGAAGCAATTCAGATTGAAATGAATCAATCCCGACTTTTTTTGCAACTGCGAAAGCCGTTTGGTGATTATCGCCGGTAAGCATAAAAATCTTTATCCCCATTTTTTTTAATTGATGGATCGCTTCCTTTGAAGTTTCCCTGACCATATCGGCAACAGCGATAAGGCAAAGCGTCTGCTGTTCATCGGCAAAGAAGATAATTGAATTTGCTTCGGCTTTTAATTCCGCCGCACGATGTTGCAGTTCATCGTCAACCATAATGTTTTGTTGAAAAAGAAAAATTTCATTTCCGAGAAAATATTTTAAACCTCCGATAGTTGCGGTTACACCTTTACCGGTTATCGCTTCAAACGCTTCAACCTCAATTTTCTTATTCGCTTCTTTTGTAAAATGATTAACAACCGCAGAAGCTAAAGGATGTTCGGATTTACTTTCAATTGAATAGAGAATATTCTCCAAATCATTTTTATTAAGGATCCCTTTTTTCCAAACCACTTCAACAACTTTAGGATTTCCTTCTGTTATCGTTCCTGTTTTATCGAGAATAAGTGCATTCATCTTGTGAGCTTTTTCTAAGCTCTCCGCATCTTTAATTAGAATTCCGTTCTCAGCTCCTTTGCCGATACCAACCATTAATGCCGTTGGTGTTGCCAATCCAAGCGCGCATGGACAAGCAATGATAAGGACGGTGATCATTCCCGTTACGCCCTGTATAAAATATTCTGTCCCGCCAATAATGATCCATAAAAAAAATGTCAGCACTGATATAACCACAACCATCGGAACAAATACGGAAGCAATTTTATCAACTAATTTTTGCACCGGCGCTTTACTGCTTTGCGCTTCCTGCACTTGTTGGATAATCTGAGCAAGCAAAGTTTCTTCCCCGATTTGCAATGCTTCAATCTGCAAACTTCCTTTTTGATTCAGCGTTCCCGCAAAAACTTTGTCTCCCGATTTTTTTAACACCGGAAGTGATTCTCCCGTTAACATACTTTCATCTAAATAAGATTCGCCGCTCAGCACTTTTCCATCAACAGCAATACGCTCACCGGGCTTAACAACCATGATCTCACTTTTCAAAATTTCGTTAATAGAAATGATTACTTCTTTTCCGTTACGAATGACCGTGACCGTGTTTGGTTGAAGATTCATCAATTTTTTTATTGCTTCGGCAGAACGGTGTTTTGCTTTTTCTTCAAGAAACTTTCCAAGAAGAATGAACGAAACAATCACTGCGGCGGATTCAAAGTAAAGTTGAGGCTCAAATCCGCGTGAAATAAGAAACTGCGGATAAATCGTGTTAAAGAAACTGAATAGAAAAGCGATTCCCGTGCTTAACGCAACCAGCGTATCCATATTTGTTTGTAAATGCCTTCCCTTCTGGTACGCTTGAACAAAAAAATCTTTTCCGAAGTAAAATAAGATTACTCCGGTAAGTATCAACTCTATCCATTTCTGGTTTTGTGTTTGGTGATGATAGAACATTGCAATTACAACAACGGGAATGGTTAAAATCAAGGAGAAAATAACGTTCGTTTTTGCTTTTGCAAGTTTCAGTTTTCTTTCTTCATCTAATTGCTGCGGTGTTTTGGTTTCATCTATTTGCAGATCATAGCCAACCGTTTGCACGGCTTCTTTCATTTTTTTTGGAGAAACAAGTCCGGGATTAAACTCAACCATTACGGTGTTGTCGGCGTAATTAGCCGCTGCGGAGAAAATCCCGTTTTGCGATTTTAACATTGATTCCACACTAACCGCGCAGGCAGAACAGCTCATCCCGGTTACCGAGAATATTTTTTTCTCTTTTTTCATTCGTGTTGTGAACCCATAATTTTTCTATACGAAAAATATGGTGTGAGGGACGAAATTTGTTGTAAAATTTTTTATTTGGTTTGTAAGATTTTTAATGAGGACCGAGTTTGTCGAGCGGTTTCCGCTGTTTGATCTTTAGATTTTTAAATTGTGTGGGAGTTAATCCCGTAACTTGTTTAAATTGATTTGAAAGATGAGCCACACTGCTGTAGCCGAGTTTAAATGCCATCTCGCTTAACGTAAAATCATTGTACACTAACCACTCTTTTACACGTTCAACTTTTTGTAGAATAAAAAACTTCTCAATAGTAATACCGGTCATCGAAGAAAAAAGGGAAGTGAGGTAGTGATAATCTTTCCCAAGTTTTTCGGAAAGGAAATCGGAAAAATTGATGTTCATCGCCTCAAGTTTGTTTTGATAGATCAACTCGATAATTGTTGTTTTAATTGCATCAACAAGCTGCGCTTTTTTATCTTCAATTAATTCAAAACCGTTTTTCTCAAGAACTATTTTTATTGCTTCAAGAGTTTTATCTTCCGGATAGGAAACCACGGCTTTGCCAAGTTCAACAGAATGAACGGTGCAGCCGAGTTTTTCTAATTCATCATTCACAACCTTTACGCATCGGTTGCAAACCATGTTTTTGATATGTAATTCTTGTTTTGTCTTCATCTGCTGTTTTTAATAAAAATTCAGTATCACAGAATAGTATTCTGTGATACAAATTCAATTTTGTCCGTAACGTGTACAATTAATCCATAGCGAGCACTTCGGTAACTCTCTCCATTGCCCAGTCAATTTCTTCTTTCGTAATCACTAACGGAGGAGCAAACCGGATAACATTGGTATGTGTTTCTTTGCAAAGTAAACCACGGTCTTTTAGAGCTTCGCAAAATCTTCTTGCGCCGCCGGCTTCGGGATGCAATTCAACGCCTATGAATAACCCTTTTCCGCGAATCTCTTTTACGTGTTTTGATTTTATTTCATTTAATTTTTCTCTGAAATAATTTCCCATTTCAAAAGAATTATCGATTAACTTTTCCTCAATTAGGACTTTAATACTCTCGCGTGCAATTGCGGCGCCGAGCGGATTTCCACCGAATGTTGATCCGTGATCTCCGGGATTAAAAACTCCGAGAAGTTTTTTATCTGCCAAAACTGCCGACACCGGATAACAACCGCCTGAAAGGGCTTTCCCAATAATTACAGCGTCGGGGCGGATTTTTTCATACTCGAATGCAAAAAGTTTTCCGCTTCTTCCTAAACCGGATTGAATTTCGTCTGCAATAAACAGAACATTATTTTTTCTGCAAATCTCAAATGCTCTCTGCAAATATCCTTCCGGCGGAACAATTACTCCGCCTTCGCCTTGTATCGGTTCAACTAAAAAAGCAACTGTGTTGGAACAGATCATTTGTTCGAGCAATTCAACATCACCGTAAGGAATAATTTTGTAACCCGGAGTAAATGGACCAAATCCGTCTTTGTACTGTTCTTCTGTAGAAAAAGAAATTATCGAGATCGTTCTGCCCGAAAAATTGTTTGTGCAGCAGATAATTTCTGCTTTATTTTCTTCAACACCTTTAACTTTATAACCCCATTTGCGGGCAGCTTTCAAAGCGGTTTCAACGGCTTCAGCGCCGGAATTCATCGGAAGCATCATTTCGTATCCGGTGAGTTCGCACAACTCTTTGCAAAGAAACGGAAGCTGGTCGTTTCTAAATGCGCGTGAAGTGAGTGTTACTTTTTCCAATTGCTCTTTTGCTTTATTAACAATGCGCGGATGGCAATGTCCTTGATTAACGGCAGAGTAAGCGGCAAGGCAATCAAGATATCTATTCCCATCAACATCCCAAACCCAAACACCTTTAGCTTTTTCAATAACAACATCCAGCGGATGATAATTGTGCGCGCCATATCTGTCTTCAATAGCTATAATTTCTTTCGTGGTCATAAAGTTTCCTTGATTTTTATTTCTTCATTTATAATTTAAGAAATTATACGCTGAAAGTCAGCAGCAGGAGAAAAAAGTACCCAATCAGATTGAAGAATTCGCATATTTCTCCTATTCTTGGCATCTTCGGACAATGCCTTGTTAATCCCTCTCAGTTTTTTTAATTTATATATGAACTTAAAAGAAATCCTAAATAAATAATCCTATAACAGGCTCATGGACTTTTCACATGAACCAATCAGAATATTACAACTTTGCGGAATGACCAATGAATAAATTTTTCTTTTCTTCCTTAATACTAATTTTGACACTTCAGAATATTTACGGCTGGGGAGGAAGTGGACACAAATTAATTGTTAAACATGCAATGGTACTTTTACCTGCTGAGATGAAAGACTTCCGGAAATTTTCAGATTATCTGATCGCTGAAGCAAGCCAACCGGACCAAAGAAAAAAGTACATGAAAGATGAGTATCCAAAACATTTTATTGATCTTGATTTCTTTAAGGAATTTAACCAGGCAAGGATGATTGAAAACAAAGATTCACTTTATAAAATTTACGGTGATTCGGTTGTAACATTGAACGGGATTTTACCATGGGTTTTGGAAGATACCTATCGTCAATTGGTTTTGGCGATGAAACAAAAACTGAAAGAAAAAACCAAAGAATTGATGCGCGATCTTTCACACTATTTTGCCGATGCTCATCAACCAATGCACACAGTACTTAATTATAACGGGCAGCTTAGCGGGCAAACCGACATACATGAAAGATATGAATCGGAGATGATAAATGCTCATTTACAAGAGTTAGAGAAAGTGTTTTCAACTTCGATAAAAGTCAAAAGGATTGATGATCCAAATCGAGAGTTTTTCCAAATAGTTTACCGTGCAAATGCCCGTTGTGCAATTTTATTTTTTGCAGATAAAGCCGCTGTTCTGGAAACTTCCGGCAAATATGATTCCTTATACTATGCTATTTTGTGGTTCAAAACTAAATATGTAACAGAAGAAGCTTTACAAGAAGCCGCTGAAGACATAGCCGCTGTTTATTATACTGCCTGGCTTGAAGCCGGCAAACCAAAATTTAATTCTTTCAAATAATCATCATTAAAACTATTGGAGTTTTTGTGCGAAATCAATTTATACTTTTATTGTTGCTTGTTCCGTTTGTTTTGTTGGGACAAGATTCTGTTGATGTTACCTTCCGTTATAAAGCAAGTGCAACCGCGGTAAAGGTTTTTTTGCCTGGTGAATTTAATAATTGGGGACCGAACGCGAGTGGAATAATTTCTCCCACTGCTCCTTCGGCAATGACGTTGGAAAATAGTATTTATTATAAAACCATTCGCCTGGCTGTTGGCGGCGGAACTACGATAATCAATGGTGTGAAATGTTATCAATATAAAATGCACGAGCATTATAATGCAACCGGAACTACGAATTCGTGGTTGAGCGATCCGATAAATCCAAATAAAAATGCTGCGGATAATAATAACTCTTACATCATTGTAAAAAGTCCAATGATCTTTCAGATTGAACCGACTTCAACGAAACTTCTCCGCTACGATGAACCTGCGGTAACCGTTCAGGTTTCTGCAAAAGTTGGTGAAACGATTGATACTCAAGCTTCAAAAGTTTTTATTAACGATATACTTGCCGGTTCGTTTGGAGCTTATTTTAACCAGACGAAACAGATTTTATTTGTCCCATCTATTTCTGTTTTCGGAAAAAAACTTTCTAGTGGATTGAACGAGATAAAGATTGTCGCCGTTACAAACACCGGCGCTACAACAGTTGATTCACTCAACGTAAATTATGTTATTAATCCTCCTATTGTAAATGAAAAAGTTCCAGTTGGAATTGTGAACGGAATTAATTACGGTGCCGACCCGACAAAAGTTACGCTTTGCCTTTTCGCTCCCTATAAAAAATTCGTTTATGTAATTGGTGATTTTAATGATTGGACAGTGACCTCAAATTATTTCATGAAACGTGATTCAGTTGATGCAAACAATACCCGTTGGTGGATTACGATTGACGGATTACAAGCTGCTAAAGAATATGCTTTTCAATATTTGATTGATGACAATCTCGTTATTGCTGATCCGTTTGCGGATAAACTACTTCACCCGGACGACAGTTACATTCCGGCAATTACTTATCCGAATTTAAAAGCATATCCAACCAATAGAACTTCTGAATACGTTTCCGTTTTTCAAACGGCACAAACACAATACCAATGGCAGACAACAAATTATCAACGACCGAAAAATACCGATTTAGTTGCTTACGAATTGCTGCTTCGCGATTTTGTTGCCCGCCACGATTATCAAACGTTAACCGATTCGCTTCCTTATTTAAAACGATTGGGAATAAATGCAATTCAGTTAATGCCGATAATGGAGTTTGAAGGAAACGAAAGTTGGGGATACAATCCCGCTTTCTTTTTTGCGCCTGATAAGTATTACGGAACAAAAAATGATTTGAAAAAATTAGTTGATAAAGCCCACGAGAACGGAATCGCAATTATTCTTGATATCGCTTTAAATCATAGTTTTGGTCAGTCTCCGCTTGTTCGTCTTTACTGGGATGCCGCACAAAACCGACCGGCGGCGAACAATCCTTGGTTTAATACGGCTGCAAAACATGCGTATAATGTCGGAATGGATTTTAATCACGAAAGCCAGGCTACAAAAGATTTGGTTGATAGAGTTTTAAAATATTGGATGACCGAATTTAAAGTTGACGGTTTCCGTTTCGATCTAAGCAAAGGATTTACGCAAAAACCAACCTGCGATATCAACGGCGGAAGTTGTAATGTGGGTGCATGGGGCGCGTATGATCAATCGAGAATTGATCTGTTAAAGAGAATGTCGGTTGAAGCCCGCAAAACAGACTCAACATCATTTTTAATTTTGGAACATTTTGCAGATAACAATGAAGAAAAAGTTCTTTCCGATAACGGGTTTATGCTTTGGGGAAATATGAATTTTAATTACAACGAAGCAACAATGGGCTGGAATGATAACGGCAAATCGAATTTCTCAGGTGTTTCATACAAAAGTCGCAGTTGGACTAATCCACTGCTTGTTGGTTACATGGAAAGCCATGACGAAGAACGGCTGATGTACAAAAACGAAATGTACGGAAACGTTAGCGGAGCTTACAGTATAAAAGATTTGGCAACGGGCTTAAATAGAATGAAACTTGCCGCAGCGTTTTTCTTTACTATTCCGGGACCAAAGATGATCTGGCAGTTTGGAGAGCGCGGATATGATCTTTCAATCAATTATCCATCGGGAACTAGTGATAGCAGACTGGCGAACAAACCTCCGCGCTGGGAATATATGTCTGACGCCCGCCGCTCGAATTTGTTCAAAGTCTATTCATCGCTTATTAAGCTAAAAGAAAATTATCCGGCTTTTGAAAGCAATAACTTCACAATGGATGTGGCAGGTGCGGTAAAGAAAATTTCTATTCTTGATGCTTCGATGGATGTTTCAATCGTTGGAAACTTTGATCTCTCTTACCAATCTGTTCCAATGAATTTTTCTAAACCCGGAAGATGGTACCGTTATTTTGAAAACGACAGTATCGAAGTCTCAGATGTAAATCAAAGTGTAGCTTTAGCTCCTGGTGAATTTTTTATTTACACAACCGCAAAACTCCCCAACCAGGAAAACGGGATTGTTACCGATGTTGAAGAATTTCAAGATCAGATTGCGTACAGCTTTGCGCTTGAACAGAACTATCCCAATCCATTTAACCCGACAACTTCAATCAAGTTCAATATTTCAGAGCCGGGATTTGTCTCTCTAAAAATTTATGATGTGCTCGGAAATGAACTTGTAACTTTAGTAAATGAAGTACAATCTGCCGGAACATATAAAGTTGGTTTCGATGCCACAGCATTTTCTTCCGGAGTTTATTTCTACCAGTTAAGACAGAATAACTCGGTGATTACGAAGAAAATGGTTCTGGTTAAGTAGTAAAAATGAAATTTATGACCGATAAAGCAAGTGTTATCTTATTTTTCTTATGGTTCACTCCTTTCTCGTTTACGCAGTGGAGCAGCGACCCAAATACAAATATAGAAGTATCGAAGTGGGGCATGCTTGTAACTGCATGCAGCGATGATAGTGGAGGTGTTTTTGTAGGATGGAAAAATTTTAGCTACGAACATACAAGAGCCTACTTGCAGTATGTAGATAAATACGGTAATATAAAATGGAATGAACCTCTAATAATACTTGATAAAGGCAATATGCAGAGCCAGCCATATTTGATAGAAGACGGAAACGGTAACTGTATTGCAATAGTTGATGTAATGAAAGCAATTGGCCGCGACCCAGATGGAAGGGTAGAATATGATAATAATATCCATTTGCAAAAGAT
Organism: Ignavibacteriaceae bacterium; assembly: GCA_023229425.1. GTDB lineage: Bacteria > Bacteroidota > Ignavibacteria > Ignavibacteriales > Ignavibacteriaceae > UBA1563. Next base: position 139,925 of record JALNZG010000009.1, on the reverse strand, counting down.
TGACCGTAATGGAAATCGACTCTGGAATATTGACAGTTTAAGGATGACACTCTCGGCAGCAAGACAAAGTATTCCACTTTTTGTAAGTGATGGGAAAGGTGGCGTATTACTATTTTGGGGTGAAACAAGAGGAGTGCCGGGGAATTATTGGGGTAAAAAATTTATACAAAGAATATCGGCAAATGGTGAGCGACTTTTGAGTGATACGGGAAAAGTGGTAGCAGATAGTTTAGGAGCAGGAATAAAACCATTAATGGTAAGTGATGGTGATGGAGGAGTAATTATATATTACGGGTCGATAAACAGCTCCTTTTTTGAACGATTAGACAGTAATGGAAATTCTTTATGGAAAGTAAAATCCATGTTTGGATATGAATTCTATGAAGAAATGATCAGCCTTAATAAGCAAGGCGTTTTTGTTACAGGTAGATTAAGAAAAAGTGGAAAAATAGAAAGAGACTATATTTTTAATATAATAGATATACATGGTAATTTTTTAGAAAATACTGCAGGAATAAGCTATGTTGATAGTGTTGTTGATCATTATTCTTTTTATAGTAAGTCCTTCTTCGATAGCGCTAAAAATGAGATTATGACAAACTACTACCATGACAATTTAGAGCAATTATATTATCAAAGAATTACTCTTGACGGGAAATTAAAATATGAAAAACCCGGGAAGCAAGCGCCGGGTGGATTAGCTATCGAAAGCGATTCTTCTTATATCTTTTGGGATATTATAAACATTGATGGAATTGAATCAATAACTTGCTTTAGAATTGATGGTAACGATAACTACATTTGGGGACAAGAAGGGAAAACAATTTCAACAACTACTATTACAGGATATGCAGAAATTAGTGATAAAAAAGGAGGATTTATTTTGGTCTGGGCGGAATACGAACCTTTGTACGGTATAAAAGCTCAACAAATAAATAAAAATGGTCAACTTGGAGTTGTACTAACAAAGATTGAAGATAACAATAGTTCCTTTGACTTAAAAGATTTTACACTTTACCAGAATTACCCCAATCCATTTAATCCTACGACAAGGATTCAGTATTCTCTGAACAATAGACAGTATGTTAGTCTAAAAATTTATGATGTACTCGGAAATGAACTTGTAACTTTAGTAAATGAAGTTCAACCGGCAGGAGTGTACAAAGTTGGTTTTGATGCCACAGCATTTTCTTCCGGAGTTTATTTCTACCAGTTAAGACAGAATAATTCGGTGATTACGAAGAAGATGGTTCTGGTTAAGTAATAAGAAGTCAGAATTTGTTTCGATTGATGTTCGGTGATTCATGCAGAAGTTTATTGCCGTTTTATTTGATGTTGCTCTTTCGGTGTGTTGAGTCTAATTTTAAAATGTAAAACTTTAGGAGAAAAATATGAAAAAGACCATCCTTTTAGTTTTGATTGGAAAGAGAAAAGAAGAAGCTGTGAGGGTTCAGCAGATTTTAACCGGCTGGGGATGCCTGATCAAAACCCGTTTGGGAATCCACGACGGCGTGCTTGATAACTGTTCCGATTCCGGTTTGTTGATCTTGGAAATGGTCGGCAGCGATGAACAAAACCAGGAGATCGCACGTAAACTTTCTGTTTTGCCGGGTGTATCTTCTAACTTGGTTGAGCTCGAAGTAAATTGATCCACGACAAGAAGTAAGAGAAAGAGGATGCTTCTGCAACTGTTTTTTAGGTTTTTCCATTTTGATGATCCATTTCTTAACAAGGAAATGTACTATACAAAAAAGCCCGGACAATGCTGCCGGGCTTTTTTTTATAACTGAAAACTGATTACTGAGAACTACTTCATAAGGATCATCTTCTTTGTGGAGACGAAGTTTCCGGCAGATAATCTGTAGAGATAAATTCCGCTTGGTAAATTATTTGCATTAAACTCTACTGTATAATTTCCGGTCTGATATTCTTTATTTACCAACGTTGCAACTTTTTCACCGGTTATGTTAAAGACTGAAAGATTTACTAAACCGCTATTAACAAGTGAGAAGGAGATAGTTGTTGCCGGGTTGAACGGATTAGGATAGTTTTGCAAGAGATTGAATTCGTTTGGAACTACGTTATCATTTTCAACACCGGTAGCGCCATTCGCTTTGTTTGAAACCATAGCCATTGATGCCGGCACATCTATAATACTTGGCATACTTGATTGTGTTGCGCTGACGATTGTAGCAAAATTTGCAACAGTTATATTATTGGTAATAGATCCCTCAAACATGCTGTTATTAAACTGTCCGGCTCCGAACATGCAGCGAACCATAACTTGTCCGGTTACTAATCCGGTTGGGAAATCTAAAACAGATTTAGGAGCTAAGATTGAAGCGGTGACGTTAATGCCGTGTATTTTAACTGTATCAGCCTCAAAGAAATTAAGAAGAACTTTTTCTTTTGTAGTTCCTACTATACTGCAACCACCCATCCAATCAACATAATTTCCTCTAACATTTACAATTGCAGTTGAGTTATTCGGAACAGTAACAGAAAAGTTATTGGCTGCGCTTAACATTGCTCCGTCAACATAAAAAACGTTCTCGCTATTGTTATGTCCGACAAGTTCAACATGTCCCCATTCAAATTTTACGGTATCAGTTTGAGTTAAAGTTGATAGTTGATTAGATAAATTTGTTAAATGGATTTTTGCAGCATTAAAATCAATTACAGAGTTGTGTTCAATTCCGTCATCAGCAGAAAAACCGGTTGTTGAAGTAATAAAGTTTCCGTAAAGAGCTTTTCCGTTATAAACTCTTCCGCTGATAAAAGTTAAATGATTTCCGACAACTAAAACATTGCCAGAATTAAGTGGAAGTTTATCTCCTACGCTGTAATTTCTTAAATCGGCATAACCGCCAACAGCAACTTTCCCTTCGGTATCAGAAGAAGGCTGAATTAACGTATCAAGTACAAATAAGTTGAAACCTGTAGCTGCGCCTAAATCATAAGTTGAAGCAGAAGTGTTTCCGTAGTTTACTTTTACTTTAATTGATAAAGAGACTGAATCGTTAGCGTTAACAGTTCCCGCGTTCCAAATTCCGGTAGTTGTGTTGTAAACTCCGCTTGGAACAGAAGAAATAAAATCTAAAACCGAAGCTAATTGATCAGAGACTTTTACATTCTGCGCGTTTCCGGTTCCGGTGTTTTTAACTTTTATTGTGTAGTTAATAATATCGCCGTTATTAACAACAGATTTATCTGCTGTTTTGGAAACAACTAAATTAAATGAATTACTCCAATTAACAGTTCTATAAATAGTTCTTGATGCAATAGTTGGTGTTGCAAGAATAAGTTTTTGTTTTCCGTTAGGATTAGCAACGTGATAATATTTTGTTCCCGAAGGAATACCGACAACACCGGTTGCGGTGATAGTAGCTGTGGTTTGTCCACTTGCCGGAGTTAAGGTTACATTTGGAGAAACTCCGTTTGCTCCGGTTGTAATGGAGGTTGTGCTTAAAGTTCCACTGGTTGTAGAAAGTGAAATCTGCACATTTGCCATTGCCAATCCATTTTCATTGAATGCTTGGACGGTGAAAGTTACCGGTGAACCGTTTGTAAAAGATTGAGCGGGAATATTAATTACAAAAGTGTTTAAATTGAAGCTATGGGTATTAGCAAAAGCGTCTGCTTTTATTTCTGCAACGCGAGTTAAAATATCGCCAATGTAGGCGCCATCTTGTCCGGAAAGCGTGCTTAAATTTAACCCGTCGGTAATGTTCCAAAGTGTTAATTGAATAGCGGCAGCTTCGCGTTTGATATCCGAAAGCATGTTGGTATAATTTGTTTTATAAGGATAGTAATTATTTAAAATGTAAGCAAGCGTATCATTTGTAGCTTCAACGTCTTGATAATCTTCATTATAGGCGAGATGATGATATAAATCGATACAATAAAGGCTTGTTGCATTTCCGTCAACTACAGCTTTAAAGGTTCCTGCAAAGTAATCATCATTTACGGGCCAAGGTAAGTGAATTCCTACACCTTTATCTTTTCCTGTAACCTCAGCAATGCTGTTAACATCGGCGCGTATGAAAGAGATCATGCTTACTACTAAAAGTGCAAGTCCGATTGTAAAATATTTTTTGTTCATTTTTGTTACCTTATTAATTAAAACTTGCACTTATTAACCAGAAATCGTACCAACAATTTTTACTTGAATAGAGGCTGTTTTCGAGGTTTCATCAAACAATGGTGTGCTTTATTATGAGACCGATTATCGAATTGAAAATGGAGGATCAATTAAATCTATTATTGAAAGAGATAGCAGCATGTTGGAGTTGGTGTAAAAATTATAAAAAAAGCCCGACATTTATTGTCGGGCTTGGACCATCGTGTCTCCCATTTCAGAAAAGGAGGCTTAGGTGGGGGCTTTTTGGCTGTATTATTTCAACAGCGCCATTTTCTTTGTTGAAACAAAGTTTCCGGCAGATAATCTGTAGAGATAAATTCCGCTTGGTAAATTATTTGCATTAAACTCTACTGTATAATTTCCGGTCCGATATTCTTTATTTACCAATGTTGCAACCTTTTCACCGGTTATGTTAAAGACTGAAAGATTTACGAAACCATTCTTTGCAAGTGAGAAAGAGATTGTTGTAGCCGGGTTGAACGGATTAGGATAGTTTTGCAAGAGATTAAATTCGTTAGGAACTACGTTATCATTTTCAACACCGGTTGTTCCGGTTGGGTTTGCGTTTACTCTTGCCATCGAAACAGGTACATCAACAATACTCGGCATACTTAATTGTGTTGCGCTTATAATCGATGCAAAATTTGCAATGGTGGTATCTCCGGTTACCGTTCCGTTAAAAGGACTAAGGTTGAATTGTCCGGCGCCGAACATGCAGCGAACCATAACTTGTCCGGTAATCAATCCGTGCGGGAAATCGAGGACCGCTTTAGGAGCTAAGCATGAAGCGGTAATATTGATGTCTGAAACTTTTACAGTATCAGCTTCAAAGAAATTGATAAGTACGTTATCTATCTGAGTTCCAACTACACTGAATCCACCTTTCCACGTGATCGAATTTCCTTTAACATTTACGATAACGGTAGAATTGTTCGGAACATCGATAGTGAAGTTGTTTGCCGCGCTGATCAAAGAATCTTCAACAAAGAATACGTTCTGAACCGGATTTGTTCCTGTTAATTGAACGTTTCCCCATTCAAAGCCGACGGTGTCTGTTTCAGCTAAGTTTGAAAGTTGGTTAGAAAGATTTAATAAATGATTTTCTGCACCGCTGAAATCAAGTACTGTATCTTGAAAAATTCCTTCGTCTGAAGTGAATTGAGTTGTAGAAGTAATGAAGTTCTCATAAGTTGTTCTGCCGTTGTAAACTCGACCGCTGAAAAAGGTTAAATGATTTCCAACGACTAAAACATCGCCTGAGTTAGCGGGCAATTTGTCGCCAACACTGTAATTTCTTAAATCGGCATAACCGCCAACAGCAACTTTTCCTTCGGTATCAGAAGAAGGCTGAATTAAAGTATCAATTACGAATAAGTTAAATTCTGTAGCTGCGCCTAAATCATAAGTTGGGGCAGAAGTGTTTCCATAGTTTACTTTAACTTTTATTTCTAAAGAAGCTGAATCGTGTGCATTAACAGTTCCTACGTTCCAAATTCCGGTAGTAGGATTATAAACGCCGCTAGGTGTGCATGAAATAAAATCTAAGACCGAAGCTAATTGATCGGAAACTTGAATATTCTGTGCATTACCGGTTCCGGTGTTTTTAACTTTAATCGTGTAGGTAATAATGTCGCCTTCATTAACAACAGTTTTATCGGCAACTTTAGAAATTACGAGGTTAAATGAATTACACCAGTTTACAGCAGCCGTAATAGTTCTTGATGCGATAGTTGGTGTTGCGAGGATAAGCTTTTGCTGTCCGTTAGGGTTAGCCACATGATAATATTTTGTACCGGAAGGAATACCGACAACACCGGTTGCCGTAATGGTTGCAGTTGTTTGTCCGCTTACCGGAGTTAAAGTTACGACAGGAGTAACGCCTGTTATGCCGGTTGTAACGGTTGTTTGGCTTAAACTTCCTAGAGTTGTAGAAAGAGCAACCTGAACGTTAGGCATTGCCAAACCATCATCATTAAATGCCTGAACCGTAAAAGTTATTGGGGAACCGATCGCAAAAGATTGTGGAGGAATATTAATTACAAAAGTGTTTAAATTGAAGCTGTGAGCATTTAATAAAGCATCGGCAACGATTGCCAAAGCTCTGGTTTTAATATCGCTAATGCTGCTTCCGGTTACTAAAGTAATATCAAGTCCATCCGTAAGATGCCATAAAGCTAATTGAACAGCCGAGGCTTCTCTGACATCCGTCAATTTCCCGGGGTAGCTGGTTTGGAAAGGATAATAATTATTTAAAATATAAGAAAGAGTGTCGTTAGTTGATTCAACATCCTGATAGGGTGAATTGTACACCAAATAGTGGTGCAAATCAATGCAGTACAAACTTGTTGGATTTCCGTTAACGGTTGCTTTGAACGTGCCGGAGAAAACAGAGTTGCCAAATGGTGCAGGCAAGGTAACATTAACGCCTTTGTCTGTTCCCGTAACTGTTGCTGTACTTTGAACGCCGGCTTGTAAGAGTCCGGAAGCCGTTAAGAGTACGAATAGAAATAAAAAAGTAAGTTGTTTTAGTTTCATTAAAATTATCCTTTTATTTAACAGCTTCCTTACACCAGAAACCGTACCAATTAGGTTTTTTGCTAAAATGAGCGGTTTGGGGAGATTTCCGTTGCTTTTCCTTGTATTACTTTGAGACTCTTTATCGAATTGGAATGGATTGAGGAAGTTGTTTTTACATTAACCTTCAAGGTTTCATCACCAAATTGGAATGGAATGGTTGGAACGATTTGAGTGGCACCTTCTTTTTTTATTTTTACACAAACTTACGGAATTTACCATAATAGAATTATTATCTTTTCTTTGTCAAGGAAGAGTTCTTGACAACCGAGGGAATATAGCAGAGGTGTTAAGTTTACTTCTGCTATTTGCTAGTTAGGACTATCTTAATGCCGTTTTCTCCGGAGTTAGCGTTGCACCGCTAACTCCGGTTAATTTATTGGTTCCATGTGGGTCTCCTATATTTTATTTGTGATTGGTTCATTTCGTTAATTTTCCTTTAATTATTATGCTAATGTTTGCTTGTTCGTCACGCCCTAAAAAAAACACTTCATTTTCAAATAACAATCCATTAAAGGGGCTTTGTTTGTTTATATCGAAGTTATAGATAGTGGCTAAATCAGTTCCGTTATAATGACCTAATCCATTCTGGGTAACACAGAAAAAATCCTTCTCCGTTCTTCCCCAAAAACCGCCTACATATTCCAGTTGGACAAAGTCAAAAAATTGAACAAGAGTTCCATCATAATATTTGAATACTTTTTTCCCAATATTGACAAATAGGTTACCTTTGAGATAAGTCAGCTGCGGTACTTCATTTCCTTTATACAAAATTTTAAAAGTATTTCCACCATATTCCAAAACAAAAAACGTAGTACTACTATTATTTTCATCTTGATACGCAGTAAAAATTAGTTTACTACTACTTTTTTTTACATCTGCAAAGGCTACTCGCAATTCAGGTATATCAATGTAATTCCACTTAATTCCATCATAATGTAAAACTATTCCTTTGTAATTGCCCAAACTATCACTATTTGATCCTCCGACTAAATAAACATCATTTGCGGTTTCTCCCCAAATTCTATTGAAAAAAGAATTGTGATAACCTGGTAAGCTATGATCACTAAAGAAGGACCATTGATTTCCATTATAATGCCATATCTTTGAGTATCCGGCAGCCCAAACGTCGTTTTGTGAAAATCCAAATACTGCTTGTGGATAAACTGGATTCTTCGTTTTTATTTCCACCCATTTATTCCCATCATAATGAAATAAGTTACCGCCAACAGCCCAAATATCATTGGGCGCACTTCCCCAAAACCTTGTTATATAAACAAACGGGTCTGTAGAAATGGTATCTACTGTCCAGACATAATCTCTTCTGCCGGGTTGTGTGTTATCTACAACTTCAGTTGGAGATTTTTTGCAACTAAGGTTAAAAAGTGCAATACAAATAAATACAAAAGAGAGAAAATGTTTTTTCATAAAGATTTTCACTAGACCCAAGAAATTAGTTTTTAAATCCGGAGTTACTTAAAATAAAATTAATGATTTTACTACCCAAAAGAAACAGTAGAGAAATGAGCAAAAAAAAGCCCGGCATCAGTTGTCGGGCTTGGACCATTTTGCCTCCCATTTCAGAGAAGGAGACTTTGGCGGGGGCTCTTTTGCTGTCTTATTTCAACAGCATCATTTTCTTTGTTATCATCGTACTTGCGTTAGATATTCTGTAAATATAAAGTCCGCTAGCAAATTCATTTGCATCAAATGCTACGGTGTATTTGCCTGGAGCGTAGTTTGCGTTGATCAATGTTTTTACTTCTTCTCCAAGTGTGTTATAGATAACTAATTTTATAACTTCTTGTTTTACAACAGTAAACTGAATTGTTGTAGTCGGATTGAATGGATTAGGATAATTCTGACTTAACGAAAATTCTGTTGGGATTTCTTTACTCTCTTCAACTCCGGTTGCGCTGTTATTTACCTTGAATTTACCGGTTCCCGAATAATAAGATAGATTTCCATTTGCGTCTTTTGAACGGACTTTCCAGAAGTAATCTTTTCCATTTTCCAAACCATTAACTTGAATATTGGCATTAGCAGAGTTGAATGATCTTGCGTCTTGGAAATCCGCATTATCAGCTACCTGGATTTCATACATTGAGATTGCAGTTGTTGCTGTCGGCAGGTACCAGAATAATTGAGGAGCATCGGTACTAACCGTAACATCGTTTGCCGGAGATCCGGTTATCGGCTGTACAACACAATTATTTGCAGCCATTGTAAATAATGCGGTCGATGACCAGGCTGATTTTGCTGCACCATTCGTTGATCTTACTCTCCATGCATATTGAACTCCACTAACTAAAGCACTCGGCATTGTAAAGGAAGTTGTAGATGAAGTTGCAAATACGTTGTCTGAAGGCCATTCTTCACTGGCAGCTACACACTGGATTTCATACGTCAATCCGGTTGAAGTTGCAGCCAGATACCAATTGAGTGTTGGCAGATTATTGTACTCTGTTGCATTTCCGATAGGCCATGAGGCTGTTGGAACAACCGGGCCATTTTCAGCATTGGCTGCCGTTGTAAATAATGCGGTTGAAGACCATGCTGATTTTGCTGAACCATTCGTTGATCTTACTCTCCAAGCATATTGAATTCCATGAACCAATGCATAAGGCATCGTAAATGATAATGAGGATGAGGTTGCAAAAACATTATCAGCAGGCCATTCTGCACTTGCTGCTACACATTGGATTTCGTAGGTTAGTCCTACTGTAGATGAACCCAAATACCAATTTAAAGTAGGCTGGGTGGAATACTCTATTGCATTTCCTATTGGCCATGAGGTTGTTGGAACCGCCGGTGATCCGGAAGTAGTGGCAACCATCGTAAATAATGCGGTTGATGACCAGGCTGATTTCGCCGAACCATTCGTTGATCTTACTCTCCAGGCATATTGAGTTCCGTGAACCAATGCGTAAGGCATTGTAAAGGACAATGAGGAGGAGGTTGCAAATACATTATCAGCAGGCCATTCTGCACTTGCTGTTACACATTGGATTTCATAAGATAAACCGGGTGAATAAGAGGCAAGGTACCAATTAAGTGTTGGCATATTATTATACTCTGTTGCATTCCCAATCGGCCATGAAGCTGTTGGAACAACCGGTGATCCGGATGCGTTAGCAACCATAGTAAATAATGCGGTTGATGACCAGGCTGATTTTGCCGAACCATCCGTTGATCTTACTCTCCATGCATATTGAACTCCATTAACCAATGCACCAGGCATTGTGAATGAAGTTGTTGATGAAGTTGCAAATACGTTATCTGCAGGCCATTCTGCGCTTGCCGCTATACACTGGATTTCATACGTTAGTCCTGTTGTAGATGAACCTAAATACCAATTTAGTGCAGGCGGATTGTTATACTGTGTTGCGTTTTCAACCGGCCACGATGGTGTTGGTACAACAAGATTTGATCCGGTTTCGCCATTGTCATCATTATTTGTTTGACCGATTGTGAGAAGAACGATCGAGCTATTATTAGTTGAATTCTGATCAGTTGGAGTACTATTTAACAGAGCTGCGGTATTGGTTATTTTTCTGTCTCCCGGAATGTTTCCGTTAAATAAATTCAAGTTAAACTGACCGGAACCGCTCATTGATTTTACTATAACCTGACCGGTAATTAATCCAGCCGGATAATCTAAATGAGCCAGCGGTGCAAGTACAGAACCCAGAATGTTAATACCCGTTACTGTAAGGTTTGTCGCCTGGAAGAAGTTATACAATACTTTGTTTTTAGAAACACCATTGATAATTAAACCACCTTTCCATGTAACATTGCTTCCGGAGATATTAACAATTACTACTGATCCGTTTGGAGCTGTAATATCAACGGTATGTGCGTTTCCAAGGTCTGAACCGCTTACGCTAAATACATTCAGATAAGCGTCAGTACCGGTTAAGTTGAGTGTTCCCCATTGCATGGTTGTTGTTCCATTTACAGTATAGGTTGATAGTGTGGCAGATAAATTCTGTAAGTGTGTGGTAGCTGCCGCAAAATCAATTACGTTAGCATCTTTACGAAGTGTTCCAGTGGTAATCGTAACCGCATCTATCGGTAGATTGGTAGTGTTTCCATAAACAACGTTTCCACCATGAACTGCTCCGCTGTTATATGTAAGATTATTACCAACAACTAAAACATCACCACTTCCCGCTGGAAGCAAATCGGCAATTGAATAATGGGTTAAGTCTGCATTATTACCAACAGCTATTTTACCTTCCGTATCTGCAGATGGCTGTAATAAATCTTGAAGGACAAATAAATTGTATCCTGTGGCTGCGCCGAAATTAATTGATGTCGAATTGAATACAGTACAATCAACCAATGTGGAAATACTTAGTGTTGCATTTTCGGTCGCTGCTAAAGAACCAACAGTCCATTCTCCGGTAACTTGATTATATGTTCCTTGAGACGCTGTTGCAGAAACATAATTTAAACCAGCCGGTAATAAATCACCGACTACGATGCCAGTTGATGAACCAGGTCCTAAATTTGTTACCTTTATTGAGAAGGTTACATTATCTCCACAATTCGGGTTAGAGTTACCTGCAAATTTTTCAACTTTAAGATCCGTATCGGTTTGAGGTATTTGATAAATACCGGCATCCCAGGTGTTGTCTGTTTCACCGGCAGTTAGTGTAGTGCAGATTGATTTACCTGTTGTAGTATTTGCATCTGAATCAGTTGCATCATTTCCACCTTGATCTGCCGGGGAGAATGTATATCCTGATGGAAGTACAAACTGAACATAATAATCACCAGGTAACAGATTTGCGAAATGATAAACACCAGTTGCATCTGTTGTGGTTGTGCTTTTTAAAACATTATCGCATGAGTATAGTTTGATTGTTGCGTTAGCTATGCCAACTTCACCTGCATTCTGGATTCCATCATGATTTGCATCATTCCATACTTTATTTCCAAGATTGGCGGGTAGTACTGGAGTAATATACATACCTGCATCCACGGTTAAATTGTTTTCTCCGGCAGCTAAAGTGATACAAGCTGTTTTCCCGGTTGCATCCGGGTTTGAATCCATTGAAGTGTTTCCGCCTTGCAAAGAAGGACTTACTGTGTAACCACTAGGAACTACAAATTTTACATAATAATCGGCGGCAACTACATTGCTGAATAAATAAGCGCCGCTTGAGTTAGTTGTCGTTGAAGTTACTAAACTGTTGTCACTGCATTTGCGAAGTTCTACAGTTATATTGGCTATCCCCGGTTCACCTGAATCTTGTATCCCGTTATGATTTATATCATTCCAAACTTTATCTCCAATCGAAGCTTTTTGAACAGTTACAGGACAAGTAAGATAACCTTTATCAACAGTTCCGTTATCAAAATTTTCATTAATTGCTGTTGCAGCGTCATTCAAATCGCTAAGTGAAAATCCGGTATTTATTCCGCCAAGAGCGTTATTAACAAGTACTAAAAGCTGACTGACTGTTTTGCCTGAAAATGTATCGGAAACAATTATAAGATCACTTAAATTGGTTGAATTGGAACCGATGGCTCCGTTTAAATCGAAGAAAACATTCATCGTTAATGCGGCAGCTTGTCCGGCAAAAACCGTAATATTACTATTTGTGGGATTTATATAGCTTTGTGTTAAGGCAGAAGGAGTGCTTCCTTGCGGTAAAAAATCCTTTACTGCTTGTGCAGAAGTTAAAGTTATTGTTTTTGTTCCCGAACCGATAATTAATCCAGCGGGGAAAACTTGATTGAAATACTGGTCTCTAATTCCACCGGGTGTACTGTTGGAAGGGCTTCCCCAGCCGCCTTGGGTAAAGGTTATAAATCCAGTTAAATTACAATTATTGTTCGGTTGAGGAGTTCCGGTTGTTGTTAAAACAATCAGACTGAGTAATGTTAAAAGAATATTTTTTTTCATGACACACCTTTGAAATTAGTTTAATTTTAGTGAATCACGACATACGACTTTCATACCAAAGACGGAAAGCTCGTTTTTATGGAAATTTCAAAGAAATTGGAGAAAAACAAAGAATGTCTTCTGTTTTACAATGAGATTTTAGTAGATAATGAAACTATTACTGGGGGCAAAAATTTAGCAACTGAGTTAACTTTACCAACAGGGTTCGTTTAAAACAAAGTGGTTTAGGAAAGAAAAATCGTTTTATCTGCGAGAAACAACCGCCCCAACGTTTATCTTGAATTAAAAATTGAACGGACAAAAACAAAAAACCCGGCACTCAACAACCGGGCTTTTTGTAACTGCATAACACGAACACTATTATATTTTTAGGTTTACTAATCCTTTCCAAAAGCAGAATCATCAACATAACCGATAATTCCCATTTCGGGCATATCTAAACCATCAATTTCATCTTTTGCCTCAACTCTGATTCCAAAGAATTTATGCTGAAGTTTGAAGAAGGAATACATTGCGATGAAGACAAAGATAATACAAGCAGCAGAGCCAATAAGTTGTGCAACCAACTGGCTTGCATCGCCGTAAAACAAACCTTTTACCGTTCCGGGAACGCCATTCCAGCCGTCTCCGTAGGTTCCATCGGCGAACAGTCCGAGAGCAATAATTCCCCATAAACCATTTATACCGTGAACAGCAATAGCGCCAACCGGATCATCAATTTTAAGTTTTTGATCGATAAAGAATACGGCAAGCACAACCAATACCCCAGCGATCGCGCCGATTAAGAATGCCGCCCATGATGGAACAAAAGCGCAAGGAGCCGTAATTGCCACAAGACCGGCTAGTAATCCGTTCGCCATCATACTCGGATCAGGTTTGCCGAATTTCCACATCATAAAAAATGTTGCAAAGAGTGCACCGGCTCCCGATGCAATTAATGTATTTACAGCAACCACGCTAATGCGTAAATCGTTACCGGATAACGTTGAGCCTGAATTAAATCCGAACCAGCCGAACGCCAAAATAAACGTACCGATAATTGCCATCGGGATATTATGTCCAGGAATAGCATGTACAGAGCCATCTTTTCCATATTTGCCGATTCGCGGACCTAAAACCATCGATCCGGCTAAAGCAGCAACGCCGCCCACCATGTGAACAACTGAAGAACCGGCAAAATCAACATGCCCATGCCCTAATCCAAAGTTTACACCAAGCGTTGCTAACCAGCCGCCCCCCCATACCCAGTTTCCAAAAAGGGGATAGACAAACATAGAAATAAAGAAAGCATAAAAGATGAATGCCTTGAATTTCCAGCGTTCAGCCATAGCTCCCGTTGGAATCGTGGCGGTAGTATCCATAAATACCATCTGGAATATGAATAAAGTGAAAACTCCGACATCGTAAACATTATTTAAGAAGAATCCGGAAGTTCCGAATAAACCGAAAGATTTGCCGAATAAAGTAATTGCAACTTCACCGGTTAATCCCGGAGTTCCGCCCAGTGCAGCTACGGCTCCAACACCTCCGAACATAATGGCAAAACCGGAAATCCAGAAACCGATCAATCCGATTGCATAGACGAGAAAATTCATTCCCATCGTATGGGCAACGTTTTTAGCTTGGGTAAATCCGGTTTCAACCATCGCAAATCCGGCTTGCATAAACATTACCAGAAATGCGGTTATAAGGGTCCATATAATATTTGTTGCTATTTTGTTATGCCCGACCACCTCGGCAATTTCACTTAAAGTCGGTTCACCCGGTTTTGCTGCCGGTACATCGCTAATCGTTCCCGTTCTTGCCCCTGTGGGATCAGCTTGCGCGTATAAATCAGAAGGTGCAAGCGATGTTAGCAGAACGAAAAACAATACAACTGCTAAAAAGCGGTTATTTATTTTCATCATAATTTTTTCTCCTATTTGTTATATAAAGGAACCCGGGTAATTTTTTCTTCTTTATAATTGATTACTATATAAGACAATAATTACGGGAGAATTTTTCCGGTCCCGTTTAAGATTTTATCATTCAATTAAAAAATGAGACTAAGTCCGAATGTTAAATATGTTTTGTCCAGAGTCGGATTGCTTATATAAGATACAGTAATTGGAATAGCAAACTTATCAGTGATAGAAATCGATTTTGTTGCCGAAGCCGCAAGATTAATTATTGCTCCTTTTGTTGTTCCATAATAAACGCTTTTTGAAGGAGTAAATCCGGCAGAAAGCGTAAGAGTTGCATCACTTACAGTAAATGGATATCCAATTTGAATGTATGAAGAATTATCCGCATCGTTATGGACATTAGAATATACGGCTAAAGCAACGGGGAAATTCTCCGGACCTGAATAACTAATACCGGCTTCCATAGTATGTGCGCCGCTATTTTTTTCAAAATCAGAGAATTTTATGCCGGCTGACGGGAAATAATAATCTGTAAAGAGTAAAGTGAACGTCCCGGCTTTTTCAGTTGAAAAAGCATACGAAGCAAAAAGGTCGTTCTCCGAATAATTAACGACATTTCCTGGAAAGCTATAGGCTCCCCAAGCTCCAATGGTAAAGGCTCCGGTTGTGTAATATAAAGTTGGTTGGAATGACGGAGAATCGCCAAAATCCACGCCTCTCCAAACGTATCTGCTGTAAATGTCGGAACCGAATTTTAATTGAGCAAATGAACTGATACTTGATAAAAGTATTATCGCAAATAATAACATGTTTTTTTTCATTTTGATTTTTCCTTGAGTTGTTTTTTATAAAGCCGCAGAGCCGGATTCTTCCGTTCGTATTCTAATTGTTTCTTCAACACTTAGAACAAATATTTTCCCATCTCCAACCTGGCCGGTTTTGGCATATTTAATTATAATTGAGATGGCAGATTCCAATTTATCGTCATCGCAGATTAATTCTAACTTTAGTTTTGGCACGAATTCAATGTTGTATTCTGAACCGCGGTAGACTTCTTTGTGACCTTTCTGTCTTCCGTATCCGCGAACTTCGGTTACAGTAAGTCCGTTAAAACCGGATTCTTGTAGAGCGCTGTGAACCTCATCCAGTTTATGAGGTCTGATAATTGCCTCTATTTTTTTCATGAGTACTCCTCTTTGGTATTTGTAAACTATTTAATTATTAAGTTAAACACAGTAATTATCCTTATTAATTAAGGTAATCTTGGGCACAACTTAATATTATGTAAGTTTAAAGTCAAGTATAACTTTAATAAATTATAAAGATGATGTAATTATCTTTACTTTATTTAACTATTTATCCAAGAATACCGTTTTCGGGTTTAATTTTTCTTCTTCTTATTTGTTAGATTTGTGGCACATATAACAAAATATTTAGGTTTATGCTTTCAGAAAAAATAAAATCAGCTGGAGTGGTTGGCGCCGGCGGTGCAGGATTTCCCGCTCATGTCAAAGCAAATTCAAAAGTGGAATTTGTATTGGCAAACGGTGCTGAATGTGAACCACTGATTCATAAAGATTATGAATTAATGGTACACTTCGCAGCGGATATTGTGAGCGGATTGGAGCTAATGCTCGAAAGCACTTCCGCAAAAAAAGGATATTTCGGAGTAAAAGAAAAAAATATTACGGCTATCGAATCCATTAAAAAAGAAATTAAAAACAGTCTGATTGAATTCACCGAACTTGGCGATTTTTACCCGGCTGGAGATGAATTCGAATTGGTTTATTCCGCAACAAAAAGATTAATTCCTCCTGCAGGTCTTCCATTAGATGTTGATTGTGTAGTGAATAATGTTGAATCGCTTTACAACATTTCAAAAGCTTACGAAGGAACTCCGGTTACGGAAAAATTTGTCTGCATTGCAGGAGCAGTAAAAAAACCATCCACGTTCTTTGTACCTATAGGAAGCACATTTCGTGAGTTAATTAATCACGCCGGCGGCGCATTGGTAAACGATTATGCTCTTTATGCCGGCGGTGTAATGATGGGAAAATTAACCTTCGATCTTGATGAAGTAGTAACAAAAACAACTGCCGGTTTGATAATTCTTCCGAAAGATCATTACCTTATCAAAAGGAAAAACCAGCCGGAAGAAAATTTTGCCCGTATCGGAAAATCTGCATGCGACCAATGCAGCTACTGCACGGAATTCTGTCCCCGCTATTTACTTGGTTATGATGTTCAACCGCATAAAGTGATGCGTTCGCTGCAATTTACAAAAACCGGCGCGGAAGTGTGGAATCAAATGGCGGAACTCTGCTGTGCCTGCGGATTATGTACGCTTTATTCATGCCCCGAAGATCTCTTTCCAAAAGAAGCTTGTGATCAATCAAAAAAAGAAATGCGTTTGCAAGGAACAAAATACATCCAAACAAAACCAGTAAAAGTTCATCCGATGAAAGATGGCAGACACGTTCCCCTGAAACAATTAATGCAGAAACTACAATTAAAAAATTACGATGTACCTACTCCGTTTAATCCGCAAAAATTTGAAACTGAAATTGTAAAAATATTGTTAAAACAACATGTTGGAGAGAAAGCGGAACCGGTAGTTTCAATTGGAGACCACGTAAAAAAGGATCAATTGATCGCAAAAGTACCGGAAGGAAAACTCGGCGCTAATATCCATGCGTCCATAACCGGGATGGTAACGCATGTTGGCGATGAGTACATTAAAATAAGTGATTGAGTTTAATAATTTCAAAAAGCAAATAACAAAGCAAATAAATAATACTTTACGCAGTTCTTGAAGAAGTGATTCTTAATCATAATCGTATTCGTAATCTTACTCGTTTTTTAGGTCGCTAAATTAGATTAAGATTATGAATAAGATTAAGAAAAGAAAAACAGATTTTCCCGGCGTAATTGGAACTTAAAACTGACAACTTCCGCCAAAGGCGGATCAGCCTCTGGCTGAGAAGACTAAAAACTATGATGCAAATGAATTCACTTGGCTTAATTGAAATGAGCAGTATCGCTGCCGGTATGCAAGCTGCCGATATTATGCTTAAAACTTCTCACGTTGAACTAATATTATCCCGTACGATCTGTTCCGGGAAATATATGACGTTGATCGGTGGAGAAGTTGCGGCAGTTTCAGCTGCTGTTGAAGCGGCTATAGATACAGTGGGATTTGGAGTAATAGATCATTTTGTTATTCCGAATGTACATCGCGATATTTTCCCGGCAATTTCGGGACACACGGATGTGCAGCTTTTAGAAGCGCTTGGAATTGTTGAATCGTTTTCAGTTGCTTCATTGATTGAAGCTGCGGATGCGGCGGTAAAATCTGCTAATGTAAAATTAATTGAAGTTCGTCTTGCAATGGCGCTCGGCGGGAAAGCATTTTTTACCTGTACCGGAGAAGTTGCCGCTGTAACAGCCGCGGTTGATGCAGGCGCAAAAGTAGTTTCTGAAAGGGGATTACTTGTTAACAAAGTTGTTATTGCACAGCCGAGACAAGAACTGTTGAACGAAATGATTTAGGAAATTCCAAAAAACAAATGTCAAAAATCAAACCTTTGGAATTTGGTTTTTGAACATTGTAGGTTTATTTAGATTAAAAGAAACGAATGATTACTAAACCTGAATTGATGGCTCCTGCCGGAGATTGGACGATGCTGAGAACCGCTGTAAACAATGGCGCAAATGCTGTTTACTTTGGCGTTGATAAATTAAACATGAGGGCAAAAGCAAAAAACTTTATGCTTGATGAACTGAATGAAATTGTTTCTTTCTGTAAAGAACACAAAATAAAAACATACCTCACGCTAAATACCATTTTATTTGAAGAAGAGTTAATACAACTTGATGAGATCATTCCCGCTGCAAAAAATGCCGGTGTTGATATGGTCATCTGCTGGGATTTTGGAATTATTGAAAAATGTAATCAATATGAAATGCCTTTTGCAGTTTCTACACAAGCGTCTATTTCCAACTCTTCATCAGCAAAAACTTTTGAGCGGCTTGGCGCAAAAAGAATTGTGCTTGCCCGCGAATGTTCTCTTGAAGAAATAAAAAAGATAAGAGCAAATACAGATTTAGAAATTGAAGCGTTTGTGCATGGGGCAATGTGTGTTGCCGTTAGCGGCAGGTGTTTTATGAGCCACGAGATATTCGGACAAAGCGCAAACCGCGGTGAATGCGTTCAGCCTTGCAGACGCGAATATGAAATTTACGACGGCACAAAAGATACTTCATTGATGCTCGGAACTGATTATGTTATGTCGGCGAAGGACCTTTGTACGATTGAATTTCTTGACCAGCTTATTGAGTCGGGGATCAATTCTTTTAAAATTGAAGGACGGAAAAGAAGTCCCGAATATGTTGCAAAAGTAGTTTCTGTTTACCGCCAGGCGATCGATCTTTATTTTGAAAAGAAACTGACCGTTGAAGTAAAGCAAAAATTTTTAGCTGAACTAACTTCCGTGTATAACCGGGGATTTTCTTCCGGATTTTATTTTGATAAACCTGACGGTAAAGACATTATCAATGTTCATGGAAGTGTTGCGACAACGCGGAAAGAATATGTCGGTAAAGTTTTAAACTATTATAAAACTCCCCAAATTGTTCATGTTGTAATTGAAACGGGGAGTTTGAAAATTGGGGATAATGTTCTGTTTATCGGGGAAACAACCGGAGTAATTGAATCTACCGTAGCAAAAATCTTAAATGAAGAAGTTGAAGTAAACGAAGCGCAGAAGGGCGATAAAGTTACTTTCAATTGTGAAGCTTTAGTTAGACCACGTGATAAGGTTTATTTGGTTAAAAGCATTTCTTAGAGAAAAAAAAACCGGTTTAATCAAGAATCTAATTAAACCGGTTCATTTTAACCCAATTCACAGCTTGCATATTTTTTCTCCCACGCCCACTTTAGCAAGTGAACATTTTTTGTCCTCTCAAATAAAAGCTTTTTCTACGGCAAAAAACAGTAGGCAACCCCCTACAAATGAGTGGGCAACCCCCTACAAATTAGTAGGACACCTCCTACTAATTTTCATCCGGATTCAGAGGCACTACGTTTCGCTGCGCTCCACTTCGTGCCTCTGAATCAATCCTTTTCTCTCAACCTTAGACCTCTCTCACCATTTTGGGGTGCAATATAACCATCTACACATAGAAGTTAAGGTGTTGGATGGCTTGCTTAAAGATCAAACCACTGAACAATAAATTCACATTTCTGATTGATCAATTCTGTTAGAAATCTTGTCCAAATTCTGTCCAAACCGGGTATAAAAAGGTGTACTTCAGCAAAACAGGTGGATAGTGAAACATTGAAAAAGCCCCAAAAACGCATATTCTGAACGTTAATGAGGCTTAATTTATTGGTGCGGAGAGTCAGGGATTCGAACCCCGGAAGGACTTACATCCTTAGCGGTTTTCAAGACCGTCGCATTCAACCACTCTGCCAACTCTCCATAGAGAATTTTATTTCTTCCAATCAAAAATACTTAAAATTTCCTTTTGTAACAATTCATGCGGGTGAGGATGTCCAAATTATTTTGAAGTCAGACTTATTTATCTCCGTAGAGTTCATATTCCGTTAATTCACAAATAATGTGGGCAACGGTGATGTGTCCCTCTTGTATTCTTTGCGTGTTGGCAGATGGAATGACAATCGCCACATCTCCACGTGATTTTAGTTTTCCACCACTTCCTCCAAGCAATGCAATTACTTTTAATCCCTTAGCATGAGCCATCTCAACAGCTTTTATAATGTTAAGAGAATTTCCGCTGGTAGAAATTGCCAATAATATGTCCCCATT
The DNA here is from genome assembly GCA_023229425.1 of Ignavibacteriaceae bacterium. Classification (GTDB taxonomy): domain Bacteria; phylum Bacteroidota; class Ignavibacteria; order Ignavibacteriales; family Ignavibacteriaceae; genus UBA1563. The sequence continues at coordinate 119,564 of JALNZG010000009.1, read as the reverse complement.
GTTTCCCAAACCTTCAACGTTTCGGGCAAAAACATTGTCATAACCGATGTCATTTCCACCGGCGGTTAAATTTGATGTGTCGGTTGTTAACGCTATTGCCGGAAGCGCTGGTCTTTGAATGTGATGGCTTAGTCGGATCATTAATTCAGTTGCGATGTGCTGGCAATCAGCAGCACTTCCGCCATTTCCGCAAAGTAAAAGTTTTTTCCCTTTTTTATATGCATCAACTAAAAGATCAACTGCTTTTTCAATATCCCCGGTGCATGTTTCAATTATCTTTAACTTTGTATCAGAACTTTCCGTTAATGAATCGGAAATAAATTTATGTTTATCCAATTTTATTTTCCTAATTAAATAGCTAATATTTTTATATATGTATTGCTTCAGCAAACTCTTTCAGCAAGTTCCAATTATTTTCGTCCTCAAAAAAGTTTCCTGTAACAACAATCTTAGCACCGTTTTCAATTTTTTCACGCGCCTCTTGCGGTGTGCGAATGCCGCCGCCAACAATAATGGGTATATCAACAGCTTTTGAAACTGCAAAAACCATTTCATTCGGAACAGAAAATTGCGCGCCGGAGCCTCCTTCAAGATAAATGAATTTCATTCCCAAATACTGCCCTGCTAATGCAGTCGCAACCGCTATTTCCGGTTTGTTACGCGGTATCGGCAAACTTCCGCTGATATATTCCGCAGTAGTTTTTGTACCTGATTCTATCAACATATAACCAGTTGAAATTGCTTCGAGTTCCATCCGTTTAATAATCGGTGCAGCAATAATATGTTTGCCGATGATGTGTTCTGCATTCCTTCCACTGATCAGTGAAATGTACAAAACGGCATCCGCCTGTTTATACAACTGATGAACCGCCCCGGGAAAAATAATTGCCGGAAGTTTACAGCTTTTCTTAATCAGGTCAATTGCGACTTCAAGATTCCCCCCCATCAGCAAACTGCCTCCGATAAGGAATCCATCCGCTCCCGCTTTTTCGCAAGCAGAAACAAAGGAGCTTAATCTTTCACCGGAAATTTTATCAGGATCAATAAGGATAAGATAAGCCGCTCCTTTTTTCTCGATAACATCTAACAAATATGAATATGTCTTCATAAACCCAAATATATTTTTTGCAATATATTTAATTATTAAAAGATAGAAAAACAAACCGGATAGAATATTGCTAAAAATTTCCGATTTTTGAGTACTAAATTTTAAATCTCTTGGAGTTTTTATGGCTGTCATCCGTCCTTTTAAAGCAATGCGTCCAATTCCTGAAGTGGTAACCAAGGTTGCCAGTGTTCCTTATGATGTGGTAAATACTGAAGAAGCCCGCACCTTAGCTAAAGATAATCCGTTAAGTCTTTTAAATTGTACCCGGTCAGAAATTCATTTTCCCGATTCATGCGACCATTACGCAAAAGAAGTTTATCAAAAAGCCAAAGAAGTTTTGGAAGTAATTAAAAGAACCGCACCGCTTGTAATTGATGTTGTACCCAACTTCTATTTGTACAAACTTGTAATGAACGCCAGAGCACAAACCGGAATTGCCGCAACGTTTTCTGTGGATGATTACGATAACGGCGTTATTAAAAAACATGAGAAAACCCGTAAAGAAAAAGAAGACGACAGAACAAACCATATCGTTACAACTGAAGCGCAAACCGGTCCGGTTTTTTTAACTTACAAAGGTGTTCCTAAAATTGATCAGGCGGTTGAAAAAGTTACTTCAGAAGAAAACCCGTTGTACAATTTTACTGCGGCGGACGGTATTCAGCATACGGTTTGGACATTACCGGCTGAGTACAATAAATTGTTTATTGATGAAATGGCACAAGTAAAAAACTTTTATATTGCAGACGGTCATCACCGGGCAGCAAGTGCAAGCCGTGCACGAAAAGTAAAAATGGAAAAGAATCCCGAACACTCCGGTCTTGAAGAATACAACTTCTTTATTGCAGTACTTTTTCCAGCAGAACAATTACACATTCTTCCTTATTACCGCGTTGTTGCAGATCTAAACGGATATTCGAAAGAAGAATTTCTAAACGCAGTTGCAGAAAAATTTTTAATTGAAAAAACTTTGTTGAAAGAACCACGAGAAGCAAAATCATTTTGTATGTTACTTAATGGCGATTGGTATTTGCTTAAGCCTCTCGATGCTGTTTTAGCAAGCAATAGTCTTTCTTCGTCTGTCGGCGATCATTTGGACGTAAGTATTCTGCAAAACTTTTTACTTCAACCGGTTTTAGGAATTGATGATCCGCGGACTAATAAACGGATTGATTTTGTCGGAGGAATTCGAGGGACAGGAGAGTTAGAAAAACTTGTTAACAGCGGGAAATTTGCCGTGGCTTTTTCGCTTTACCCTGTTACCGTAAATGATTTAATGAATATCTCCGATGCAAATGAAGTTATGCCTCCAAAATCAACATGGTTTGAGCCGAAATTGCGGGACGGATTGTTAATTCATCTAATTTAATTTTTTCAATATTTTTGTTTTGTATTTCATTTTAGTAAATTGGTTTTGAGCCTACCGCTCATGTTGGGGATTTGCTTAAAATAAAAGTAAATAATCATAAATAGTTTTTAACAGGGTATTGAAGACTGACGCATATCATATTTTCTCTTTGAAGAAACTATGGAAATATTTATTCTATACGCTTCTTTTCATTTTATTGCTTTCCTCAAAATTATTTCCGCAAGAAATCTCTGATGAACTTGAGAAAAAGCTTAGCGCGGTTTCGGGGAAAGAAAAAGTTAATCTCTTAAACCAACTTGCCGATGTAACTAATCGCAAATCCATCTTAGAATCTACAACGTATGCAGAACATGCTCTGCAGGCTGCACGGAAAATTGGTTATCGTTATGGTGAGGCAGTAGCTCTTCGTAATATTGGGTTTAGTTATTATCGAAAAAATGAATTGGAGAAAGCTGAACCGCAGTACAGGAAAGCATTAGAAATTTTTCTTCACCTAAAAGACAGCTTTCAATTGTGCGAAACGTATAATCAAATTGGACTACTTTATTGGAAGAGGGGCCAATTCATTCCCGCTTATAAAAATTTCAGAGTTTCGTTGAAAATTGCCGGAGCAAAGCATCTAAAACGACAGGAAGCTCAAGCCTTAAATTATATCGGATTAATTTATTGGAAATGGAGTGAATTTTCTTCTGCTCTCGATTATTTTTCTAAAGCTCTTTCCCTAAAAGAAATCCTAAAAGATGATTTTGAAACCGGGATTACTTTAAATAATATTGCAAATATTTATAATGAACTAAACCGCCCTGACGAGGCAATCCTCTACGCAAACCGCTGCTTATCAATGGCTCGTTATCTCAAAAACAAATATGTACTTGGCAGAGCATTAAATAACCTTGGTGTTAGTTATTTTCAGAAAAATGATTTCGCAAAATCAATTGCTTTTCAAAATAAATCATTAGGCGTTAAAAGCGAAAGCATTGACCTTTCAGGGCAAGCGTTTTCTTTAAGTGATTTGGGAGAAGTTTATTTCGCGAAAAAGGATTATAAAAAAGCATTGGGATGTTTTCAGAAAGCGCTTTCCATCTGGCAAAACCTGAAAGATAATTATGGAATTTCAAAGACTACCCTAAATCTTGGAAAAGTTTATGCTGCTCAAAGTTTTTGGGAAGAAGCCGAATCTTCATTCAATAACAGCCTGCTCGAAGCACAGAGAAATCAAAATAAAAAATATATTGCCCAAGCTTATTTAGCGCTTTCTACGTTATTTGAAGTTAGGAATGATTATCAACAAGCATTAAAGTTACACAAACTTTTTTCTGCATATTCTGATTCCATATTAAACATTGCGATGAGCGATAAAATTGCTGAGTTGAGAGTTTTTAGTGAAATTGACGAAAAAGAAAAGGAAGTTGACCTGCTTATCAAAGAAAAGAAGATCCAAGCACTCGAAATTGAAAAACATCAAACCAGGAACAATATTTTTCTCATTGCAGCGATTGCGGGCGCTTGTATTCTTTTGCTCCTTGTATTCAGATTTATAAAAATTCGCCGTTTAAAAATTTTGCTTGAGGAAAAGAATCAAGCTATTTCTCAAAAGAGTAAAGAACTTGAAGAAGCCAATGCGGCAAAAGATAAATTCTTTTCAATTATTGCGCACGATTTAAAAAGTCCATTTACCGGATTGCTTGGCTACTCAGAAATTCTTTCCGAAGAATTTGATTCAATGGAGCAGGAGGAGAAAGTCAAAATGGTCGGGGATTTGAGAATTCTTATTAAACGCGTCTATACCCTCATCGAGAACCTCCTTGATTGGTCGCGTATTCAAACAAAGAGAATTGAGATAACGCCGGTGGTTATCAACCTTTCAACTGAAGTGCCCGAGATACTTACCCTGCTCAAAGCAAATGCGAGAAAAAAACAAATTTCAATTTTCAATAAAATCTCAACTCCAATTCTTGTTTTTGCTGATGAATACAGCTTTAGGTCCATCATGCAAAATTTGGTTTCAAATGCTGTCAAGTTTACAAATCCGCAGGGAGTGATAATTGTTTCAGCTAATGAGAAAAATGATTTTGTTGAAATTTGCATTAATGATACAGGAATCGGAATTGATCCCGATTTATTAGATAAAATTTTTACCATAGAAACAAGACACACAACCAGAGGCACTACCGACGAAACGGGAACAGGTTTGGGTTTACTACTCTGCAAAGAGTTAGCCGAAAGAAATGGCGGCAGCATTACGATCCAAAGTACGGTAGGGGTTGGAACTAACATTTGTGTTGCCCTGCCGAGAGCAAAAGAAAATCTTTCGAACACGCAAGGCGAAGCTGGTTGAGAGTGTTCGGAATTTCTCGTAAATTTGAATTAGCAATTTCTCAACTTTAGAAAAAAAAGGAACGAGTCATGGAAAATCGTGTTTATAATTTAAATGCCGGTCCGGCAATTTTACCTGAAGAAGTTTTAAAAGAAGCCCAAGAACATTTATTCTCCCTACCGGGAGTTGGAATGTCGATCTTAGAAATCAGCCACCGCTCTAAAACATTTGATGCAATTTTAGCCGATGCAAAAAACGGAGTGAAACAATTATTAGATATCAGCGACGATTATCAAATTTTATTTTTACACGGTGGTGCGAGCCTGCAATTTTCGATGGTACCGCTCAACTTAATGCCTCCGAAAAATAAAGCCGATTATATCATTACCGGAGTCTGGTCAAAGAAAGCATTAAAAGAAGCGAAGCGTGTTGGAGCGATAAATATCGCTGCTTCAACTGAAGCGGAAAGTTTTAACAGAATTCCAAAACAAGAAGAATTGAACCTTGACGAAGACGCCGCTTACGTTCATTACACTTCAAACAATACTATTTACGGAACTGAATGGCACAGCGAACCTGAAGTAGGAAACGTTCCGCTAATATGCGATGCTTCTTCAGATATTTTTCACAAAAAAATTAACGTGAACAAATATGGAATGATCTACGCCGGGGCGCAAAAAAATATCGGACCTTCGGGTGTTGTTTTAGCTATTCTTAGAAAAGATTTGTTGGAAAGAAGCCAGGATTCTCTTCACACTATGTTGAATTACAAAACTCACGCAGAAAATGATTCGCTTTACAACACGCCAAATGTTTTTGGAATTTATATGATTGCATTGGTTACAAAATACTTATTAAAGAACGGCGGACTTGATGCGATGTATAAAACGAATCTCGCCAAAGCAGGATTAATTTATGATGCAATAGATGGAAGCGGTGGATTCTACAAAGGTCATGCAGAAAAAGAGAGTCGCTCATTAATGAATATCACATGGCGTTTACCGAGTGAAGAACTTGAAAAGAAATTTATTGATGAAGCAACAAAAGCCCAATTTATCGGGTTGAAAGGTCATCGTTCCGTCGGCGGAATTCGTGCTTCGGTTTACAATGCTTTCCCGCTTAAAGGCGCAGAAGCACTTGTTCAATTTATGAATGAATTCAAATCCAAGAATGGATAATTTTTCTTAGCGACTTTGCGTCTTTGCGTGAAACGGTTTCTCGCAAAGGCGCAAAGTTTTAAAAAAGGTTTATGATGAAGTACTTATCAATTCTAGTTTTAGCATTTCTCTTCATTACCAGCTGTGGTAAAAAAGAAGAAACAACACTGCAGGCAATTAATCCCGAAGCAGCCGCGTTTGATATGGGTGAGGGGGCATGGGAAGTTAATGCTTCCGTAATTGTAAAAGGATTTCAACAAAATGAAGCAGACGGATTTTTTAATTCTGAACTAAGTTACTCCGTTGATTTGCAAAAACCGGATGGCTCCTTTGTGAACAACAAGTTTTTCGATGTTATGACAAATAAAGAAAAAGATAAGCTTACCGACCAGCAGCTTAACATTCAATTTGAGCTTGATTCAACTTTCGTTAAAGGGAAATACAAACTCGTTATCAACATCAAAGACAATAACTCCGCTCAAACAGTTGCAGCAGAAAAAGAATTTGATTTGGGAGAAGAATAACATAATGCTGACGACTCAATTAAACGATACACATCCGGAAGTTGAAAAGATGCTTATCTTTCTTCTTCGGAGGATTTCTTTTGCAAAAAAGTTCGACCAAATGCTCTCTTTTTCTTCAACAATTATAAAACTTTCAAAAAGAGCCATTGCACGTGCTAATCCAAATTTAACCAAACAAGAGCACGATATTCTTTTTGTGAAATATCATTATAGTAATGAATTGGCGGCAACGATTCAAAAATATTTTGACAAACACAGAGTATGAAGAATAACGAACTACAAAATGCGCTTGAACCGGTAGTGCGTGCGTTTGAAGAATTAGGCATTGTCTATTATATCGGCGGTTCTGTTGCGAGTTCTGTTTACGGTATTGCTCGAGCCACGATGGATATTGACTTGGTTTCAGACTTGAAACAAAATCAGGTAAGTTTGCTGGTTAAAAAATTACAGCATGCCTTTTATGTTGATGAGAATATGATTTTAGATGCAATAAAAACCCGTTCCTCTTTTAATCTAATCCATCTTGAAACGATGTTGAAAATCGATGTGTTTATTCTTAAAGAAAAGAAATATTATCAGAAATCATTTGAAAGAAAACGAAGAGATAATCTCTCGGAGGAAGAAGATTCCATTCAAGTTAACCTCTGCTCCGCGGAAGACATTATTCTTTATAAGTTAGAGTGGTTTAAATTAGGTGGGAGTACTTCCGAACATCAGTGGAAAGATGTATTGGGCGTTATTAAAGTACAGGGAACCTTATTAGATAAAGAGTATCTGTTGAATTGGGCTAAAGAATTAGGAGTATTAGATTTGCTTCAGAAAGCGCTCATCGAAGGAAAAATAGAATAAGAAAAAGCATCTTCATTACCGCCGAAAATCTTCTGTATTATAAAATAATTGATCAAATGCAGCCTTTCTCTATTTATAATTGTCAAAGTTCCTTCCTATTTTTCAATAAGAATTTCATAGAATAATTAACATCATTTTGGACTAAAAGGAATGTAATGGAAGAACAAAAAAACACAACCGGCAAAAGCGTTTTTCAGCAAACAGTATCAGAAGTTACTCAACCATTTATCGATTTATTCCGCGCACCACGCGCGCTGTGGGGCGTTAATCTTTCTTATCTGCTTGAGGGATTGACATACTTCGGCGTTGTTGGTTTGCTTACTATTTTCTTCAATGATTACATCGGGTTGAACGATATTTACGCAGGGCAAATGGTTGGTGTTCTTACTGCCGGAATTACGCTAAGCATGCTTTTTCTCGGCGCCGCAGTTGATATTATCGGCGTAAGAAAATCCTTTCTCGTTTCGTTGATCTTAATGTTGGTTGGAAGAGTTTTGCTCACTATCAGTCCACAGTTTGGCGTAAACGGACTTTGGTCAATTCCCCACTCAGTTGCAATGTTCGGAATTTTTTGGATTGTCCTCGGCTACGGAATTTACCAGCCTGCAGCGTATGCAGCCGTAAAGCAATTTACAACAGAAAAAACTTCTGCAATGGGTTACGCGATGTTGTACGCAGTTATGAATCTCGGCGCATTTTTACCCGGTTTACTTTCGCCTCCCATCAGAAAAAGTTTCGCAATAACCGGTGTCTTTTGGGTGTATGTAATTCTTACCGTTGCGGGAATTTTTGTGGTGATGTTTGTTATTACAAACAAAGCTATTAAAGATGCGACGGTAACAGATATTAGTTCGAAATCTGAAGGGAAAAATTCTATTGAGGAGCTTCCTTTAAAAGATAAAATGAAATATTACATGAAAAATTTTCCTTTAAAGGATTTACGTTTTCTCTATTTCATTTTTATTTTGATTCCCGTGCAAACCTTGTTCGCGCATAACTGGCTTACGCTTCCCGTTTATTTTAACCGGGCTTTCACCGGCGTTGTGAGCGATAATTTTGAGTTCTTCACAAACTTCAATCCAATTTTAATTTTTATTTTAACACCGATGGTTGCGGCTTTTACTTCCAATAGAAATGCATATAAGATGATGATCCTCGGAACGCTCGTGATGGCTTCCCCGACATTTTTACTTGCATTTGGACCAAATCTCTACACAGTTTTTGGATATTTAATTATCATGACGATTGGCGAAGCGATGTGGCAGCCGAGATTTCTCCAATGGGTTGCAGAAATAGCACCGAAAGGAATGACCGGTATTTATATGGGCATCGGACAGTTCCCCTGGTTTTTAACAAAGGTAGTAACAAGTTTGTATTCCGGCTGGTTCTTAATGCACTATTGCCCCGAAGGAGTTGCGCCGCAATTGATGAACACACAAATGATGTGGTTAATTTATGGATTCATAGCCATCATCAGTCCGGTTGGTTTATTCCTTGCAAGAAAATGGATGATAAAAGGTTTTAAAGAGAAGGCGGTATAGTTATGGTAATTGATGATCTTAGAAATGCTTCTCTATGCTTCGGGATGCACAAAAATTTCAGAACGGCATTCGATTATTTACTGCGTACCGATTTTACACATGTTGCAAACGGCAAATATCCTCTTGACTGTGAAAATGTTTTTGCAATCGTGAACAGATATGAAACTCAATCTGCTGAAGAATTAAAATGGGAAGCGCATCGAAAGTATATTGATATTCAATTTGTTTCAAAAGGTTTTGAGCAAATAGGAATTGAAGACATTAATAAAGTACCTCACTTAACTGAATATGACAAAGAAAAAGATGTCCAGTTTTTTATCGGTGGCGGGAACCATTTTCCTTTAATTGAAAAAACTTTTGCGATAATCTTTCCGCACGAAGTTCACAAACCGGGGATAGCTATTACAAAGAAATCAGAAGTAATAAAGGTAGTAATAAAAGTCAGAGTGGTGTAATGAGACTCACCTAAGAATTAACACCGTCCTTTCGAGCGAAGTCGAGAAATGAGAAACCAAGAAACGGGAATTCCCGCTTCATTCACCCTTCGAATTCACTCAGTGTGGCACTAATAAACTTTTTAAAACAACTGCATTACTATAATCATCAACAAACTTTGTGCGCTGTTCCGTTATTTTAAGAGAACTATTTTCTTCGTCTCAACAAATTTTCCTGCTTCCATGCGAACAAAATATATTCCGCTTGCAAAAGTTTTGCCGTTGAAATCAACTTCGTAACTACCAGAATTCATTTCTCTATTTATTAGTGTTGCAATCTCCGCTCCAAGGAAATCGTAAATTTTTATTTTAACCACTTCATTTTGCGGAAGAGTAAACTGAATTTTTGTTACCGGGTTAAATGGATTTGGATAGTTTTGTGAAAGTGAAAAATTAATTACCGAAACCAAATCTTCATCATCAATTCCTACAGTGGTGAAATCATAGTCGTTGTTATAGAGTTTTCTTGCAAAAGTTGCAGTGTTTGTCAACTTTTCTACATTATCAGCACAAATAATTGCAGTAGAAATTCTTTCTCTTAAAAATTTTTGCAATGGGAAAGGACCACTTGAAAACAATGCGCTAACATTTGCGTTTGCAATTAATGTATCACCAATACCACCAACCATTTTGCTCCAAACCACATCATCATTTTTGGGCCAAAAACTAGATGGAGTTTGAGAGACATAATTTAATGAGACTGCCGTTATTCCAATCTGATCGGATTCATCATTATCGGTTTTATCAAAATTGGGTTCCCCGTCGGTCGGTATTCCGTCTCCTTCACCTTCATCAGGGCCTATATATTGATTATCATAATGTCCCACGCCGTCTTTTCCAACATCATTATTTAGCGGTTCAGTTGGCGAATCCCATTTCCCGTTGTTATTTATATCTAAATAGCCAATCCAGTCATGGTCATTATCAACTCCATCATCTCGCCTCTCATCGATCATACCATCTCCATCATCATCAATTCCATTCACACTGTTTGATGGGGTTTCTAAAAGCATAACTCCAATATACCCTGTCACCCAATTGCCAGGAGTTCCAAGACCATCACTATCATAAGCATAAATTATTTCCAAATTTTTATCATATCCGACATTATCCCCATTATCATTGGTGCCACCTACACCTGAATCGAAGTAAAAACCAATACATGTTGAGTCATATGAAAAATCTGAAATATTAACAATATCATAGTGCCAGAAGAGAATGTTATCTGCTAAAGGATATGACATTTTTGAGCATTGATATCCGCGGACTTCAACCCTTAACCCCAACCCACCACGGTTTGTGTCTGATAAGACAGGGAAAAAACGGTAGGGGGATCGGGTGAATTCTTTATCCTGCGAATCATCCATTATGAAAAAGGTTTCAAAGCTGGCAGTTTTTACATCCCGTCCCCAATACCCATACCAGTGTCCATTCCATTCTGATCCTAAGCCTAATGCATCAGGCCAAACATCAGGCCATGAAGTTTTGTCAATACTCGTTGCCGGTTTAGAAGACGAAGGATTTGAGTAACCGGGAATTGGTTCTATTCCCCAAACTTCTCCTGTTATCGAATCCCGATCCATTTCTTCGCGGTATGAGGTTTCAATCGGATGAATAATTTGTTGATTCCCCGGAGCAGTTACTTCAGCGCCAATTAATAAAGTCATACCATCTAAATAAGTATGTCCGGTTCCTTTGGGCCATTCAACAGACGGTCGATAGGGCCAATGCCCAATCTCTCCGGTATTTTTAAATAATGTTCTGATTAAATTTCCATCGAGAATGCTTTCTTTTTCATATTTATAATTAGCATAAGGCTCTGCCCTATATTTTTGTATTTGATCTGGAATTTGTGGAAAAATTTCACTTAAAAGTGAAAATGAAGCAAAGAAAAGAATGAAGATGAAACCTGTTTTTCGCATAGAACCTCCGAAAAAAAGTTAAAAAACACTCAGAGCTACATTTGCATTTTAAAACTATAAAATTTTACTGAAACGAACAAAATCTTTTCCAATGAATCTTGAACTGATTCTGATAATGAAAACAATAGCAGCGGATCATACTGATTTAATCAGATTATCCGCGTGCTATTAATACCGATTATTTTAAGAGAACTACTTTCTTCGTCTCAACAAATTTTCCTGCTTCCATGCGAACAAAATATATTCCGCTTGCAAAAGTTTTACCGTTGAAATCAACTTCGTAACTACCGGAATTCATTTCTTTATTTACAAGTGTTGCAATTTCCGCTCCGAGAAAATCGTAAACTTTTATTTTCACCATTTCATTTTGTGGAACCGAAAACTGAATTGTTGTTACTGGATTAAACGGATTTGGATAATTCTGCGAGAGTGAATAAGACGAAGGTCTTGCATCCATATCTCTAACACCAACCAAACCGGAAGTAGTAAAAGTAATAGAGTCTCCTTTTACGAATTCTTTCTTTGCAACGATACGGAAAACATCGCCAGCAACGGGTGGAACTGGATTTGACGAAAATTCTTGATAAAAAATACTCCATGAAGTTTTAGCAGAAGCTCCAACAAATTCTAAAATGCGAATTTCATCACCGGGAGTAAACGAACCTGATTTGTCGGGATCTGTCATCGCAATTTTTGTTTTGTAATTTGAAGTGATATTAATAACTTGAAAGTTTAGTGGGATAGTAACATAAGTCCCTGATTTAATATATGAAGTATCAACTATGTGATCATAGAACGTTATTTCATAATCTTCTTTCCCTTGCCACCCATTCGAATTAACAACCGGCGAGACACCAAGAGTAGAGTTAGAATTACCCGCCACCCATTTTGTTAATGATCCTTTTATTGCTTTACTACCAGTATCGTTATTTGCTACAACCCTTAACCCATCAAACAACCGACTCTCAACTCCATTTTGCACTTCAAAAACATCACCAACAAAAGCATTTCCATTTGTCTTATTATAAAGTTTGTAATACAATGTTGGTTTATCAAAATAAGCTGAGTCAAAAACCATCAAGTAATCATCACCCGTAATTAAAGAAGGTTCAACTATATGCAATTCTATGTCTCCTGTTCCGGTACTTTTTCTTTCGACCATATAATTCGTTGCACTTGGATTCGATCTTTCGTTCTCTACGGTCAACTTATTTAAAGTCCAATAAGATGTGTCTGATTTGGAAATGATTTGTCCAATCAATTCACCGGTTAATGAGTTTGATGAGTTATTTGTTTTCCAAGTGAAGGACAAATCCGTCTCCCTCAAATTTGATGCTACCAAAAATGGAATGGAATTGACATCTGCTTTATAAAAGAAATTAATGAGACAAGTGTCTCCATCAGCATCACCGCCATAAAATTTTACATCAACTTCTCCGGTTAGTTTCGCTCCGTCCGTTGGAGAGAGAATGAAAATATTTGGTTGGGTGGTTTGATGATTTTGGATTGTAAAAAATCCTGATGTAACTGCTAGAATTGAGTTATCTGTAACAGAAATTATCTTTATTTGATGATGGATACCGCCCCTGACAGATTCTGTCTGCCAATAAAAATATCCGCTATTGTTTTCGTCCTTACCGATTAATGACCAGCCATCTTCAGGAGTAAAATGATAGATGTAATAAGTTGCCGCTCCGGTATAATTTGAGAGAGAATATTGAATTGGTAATACTCCGGAAACTTTCTCTTTGTGGATTGGTTTAGTTAAAGTTAAAGAAACATTTCCTGAGGTTGAGTTTAAACTAAAATTATTACTAATAAACTGTTTTGCAGTTTTAGATGTTAGGATTAATTCGTCTAAATCATTAGCACAAATAATAGCTGTGGCAATTGAGTCGGTAGAAAATTTTGGAAGAGGAAAAGGTCCGCTTGAAAAAACAATATTTACATTTGTATTTGTTATTGAAGTATCTGCAAAACCACCGACCATTGATTGCCAAACGGTTTCATCCCATATAGGCCAGGGATTTGAAGGAGTTTCCGCAAGTCCAACCAAAGAAACAGCCGACAAACCAAAATTTTGGGGAGTTTCTAATAACGCAAATCCCATATAACCAGTTTCCCAGCCACCGGGAGTTCCTATACCGGCATGATCCCATGCGTAGGTTAAATTTAAATCTTTGTTAAATCTCACATCGTCTCCACCACTATCCTTCCCACCAACACCGGGATCAACATAATAACCAAAGCACGTTTTGTCGTAAGAAAAATCTGAGATATTCGTGATTTTATATTTCATAAAAAGAACGTTTTGCACTTCTGCATCGGAAAATTGTAAGTAACGGGTTTCGATTCTTAGCCCCAATCCTCCCCGGGTAGTATCTGATAAGATCGGGAAGTATTTATAAGGTGAGCGTAAAAATTCTCCATCACGCGAATCATCCATAACAAAAAAGGTTTCATACGCTTTTGCTGAATTTTTGCCAAAATAACTGGGAAATACACCATCATAACCTGGAAGTAAATCCAATGCCTCGGGCCAGGTAGCAGGCCACGAATTTGGGTCAACGCTCATTGCCGGTTGTAAAGATGAAAGATTAGAATAACCAGGAATCGGTTCCAATCCCCAAGTTTCGCCGGTTACAGGATCTCGATCCATTTGTTCACGGTATGAAGCTTCTATTGGATGAATCACCGCTTGATTTCCAGGTGCTGTTACTTCAGCGCCAATTAGTAAAGTCATTCCATCAAGATTAGAATGTCCCGTTCCTTTGGGCCATTCAAGAGAAGGTTCAAATGGCCATTCAGCAATTTCTCCGGTATTTATAAAGAGAGAGCGAATATTATTTCCATCAAGAATAGCTTTCTTTCTTGATTGATAACTACCGTAGGGTTCTGCCCTATATTTTTGTATTTGATCTGGAACTTGTGGAAAGATTTCACTTAAAAGTGAAAATGAAACAAAGAAAAGAATAAAGATGAAACCTATTTTTCGCATAGAACCTCCGAAAAAAAGTTAAAAAACACCCTGAAAAACATTTACATTTCAAATCTATTACATTTTATGGAAACGAACAAAATTATTTCCCAACGAATTTTTGAACTGGCTAAGCTTTTTAAAAATAAAAAAGGCTGAACAATCCCGATTATTACCGGAATGCTACAGCCTTTTCTATAATTTGTATCCGCACTTAGCATATCGAATATTGATTAAAGAATGATGAAGTTGTACTTCTTAATTCATAACCTGGCAAAGCCAGAACCATAATTGATCTCAGAACAAGGATTAACGATTTTAGAAGTTAGAATATTTTGTTACATCAAAAATCAAATATCGTTAATCGTTATTCTTAAATTTCTAATATTCTCACCATTCTGCGTAGAATATTTTTGCTAACGATTTAATTCTCTATTCCATACACGTTTGTGTGATGGAGTACTATTCTCTTACAACCCAGACTTTAATGTTAGCTGAAACCGCTTGATGCACTTTCACTTTAACATCATAAATGCCTAGCGATTTTATCTGCTCGTCAATCTCAATTTTTCTCTTTTCGATCTCAAAGCCTTTTTCATTAAGCTTGTCGGCGATCATCTGAGAAGTAACGCTGCCGAAAATCTTATCTTCTTCGCCAACTTGAACAGAAATTTGAATAGACACTTTTTCCAATTCAGCGGCTAAAGATTTAGCTGCAAGAATTTCTTTATCTTTTCTTTTCTGAAGTTGTTTCTTCTCTTCTTCAATAGCTTTTAGGTTTCCTTTTAAAGCTAAGTAGGCATACTGCTTTGGGATCAAATAATTCAAAGCGTATCCGTCTTTCACCTCGACAATTTCGCCAATTTGGCCCAATGTATCGATGGTCTGTCTTAAAATAACTTTCATTTCATTGCCTCATCAATTACTTAACTGTATCGGAAACAAAAGGCATAAGCGCCATGTGTCTCGCACGTTTAATAGCAAGAGTTAATTCTCGGTGATACTTAGCGCTTGTTCCGGTAATCCGTTTTGGGATAATTCTCCCTTGTTCGGAAATAAACCGCTGCAAGATCTTAGTATCTTTATAGTCGATATATACAACTCCCGCTTCGGTAAATCTGCAAACTTTTTGATTTCTCATATTAACTACCTTGTCGGTTATTATCATTGTTAATTAAATTTGATTCTTCCGGCGATAAAAACTTATCGAAAGAATCTTCTGTGTAGTCAACCGTATCATCCACAAAAATTTCATGTTCTTCTGCTCCTTCATTGGAATGATTATTCCCTTTGTGGTGCTTGTTTAAGAACTGAATTCTTCGGGCTTTAATTTCGACGACACTTCTGTTATACCCGTCTTCGGTTTTCCAGCTTCTACTTTGAAGTTCGCCGTCAACCAAAACAGCATAACCTTTTTTAAGCTTATTCTTACAACTTTCAGCTAATTTATTCCAGGCAACAACGCCGATGTAGCAAACATCTTCCTGCAATACGTTGGAACTGTCTCTGTATTTCCTGTTCGTTGCTATAGAAAAATTAACTACCGGAGTATTATTTGTAGTTGTTCTATAGATAGGATCCCTTGTTAAGTTTCCTACAATCGTAACATAATTAATTTCCGGCATTCTTAGGTCAGCCATAGAAAATCTCCTGACTAATCATCCCGACAGCAATCGGGATAGTAAAATTATTTTTCATCTTCTTTTACATCAACTTCGGCAATCACAGGAATCTCGGGGATGGGTTCCGCTTTTAGGGCTTGATTAGCCGATTGTTTTTCAAGTTCTCCAAGCGCATATTTATCAAGTTTTAAAGTAAGGAACCGAAGAATATTTTCTTCAAGTTTGTACATTCTTTCTAACTTTAAAATAAATTCTGAAGGAGCTTCGAACCGGAAAAAAGCGTAGTAACCTACTTTATGTTTTTGGATCATATAAGCAAGTCGTTTTCTTCCCCACAAATCGGTATTTTTCAAATCTCCACCGTTAGCGGCAATTAATTCTTTGATCTTTGCAACAATGGTCTCGATCTGTGTATCGTCAAGTGTAGCATTTATAATAACTGCACTTTCATAGTTATTTCGTCTCAAGGTTTCACCTCCCTTTGGACATTTAGGCCCTCATCTATAAATGAGAGCAGGGTTAATAGAAACTAATTATCTAAAATTTCTGCTTAAAATTAGCGAATTTTCCTTTATCGCACAAACAAACCGAAAGAAAAACCGTTGAAACGGTTGTAAATCGTTATTTATCTTTTATTAACACCTCGATTAATCGAGGTGTTAATAAAAAAAATGATGGGTCTCGCAACCGTTTTAACGGTTTAGAAATAAACGATCAGGTTACGCAAACTATTTTCTAATTCTCATCGAATAAAACGACCGCCAAACAAAAGTTAGAGCGATCAATAAGAAAACAAATCCGATATAAGGGGCAGTTGCTCTAAATCTTTCATCAATGGCAATCTCCATTGCAAGTAAACCAAACAACGTTGTGAATTTAATGATCGGATTAAGCGCCACCGAAGAAGTATCTTTAAATGGATCGCCAACCGTATCGCCCACAACCGTCGCATCGTGAAGCGGAGTTCCTTTTTCTTTTAAATCAACTTCAACAACTTTCTTAGCATTATCCCAGGCTCCGCCTGCATTTGCCATAAAGATAGCTTGAAATAAACCAAACAATGCAATTGAAATTAAGTAACTTATAAATAACGAAGCGGAGGCGCTTGCGGCAATTTTTGCTTCATCAGTCATTCCAGGAACAAGATTTACCGGGGCGGAAAGGAATGCAAAAGCTAAAGCGAATGAAAAAATACCGATAAAGATATTGAACATTCCGGTTTGAGCGTATTGCGTACAAATTTTTACAACTTCTTTCGATTTCTCGGTAGAAGCGCTTTTGCTGGCAGTTTCATCTAATTGAATATTCTGCTTTATATATTCCACAGCGCGGTATGCGCCGGTTGTTACCGCTTGTATTGATGCGCCTGTAAACCAATAGATCACTGAACCGCCGGCAAGAAATCCTAAAATTGAATAAGGATTAAGCAAATTCAAAATGGTTTCCGGTTTTACACCAAGTACGTTTTGAATAACTAAAATCAAAGAAAAGATCATTGTTGTTGCGCCGACAACTGCAGTTCCAATTAAAACAGGTTTTGCCGTTGCCTTAAATGTATTTCCGGCGCCGTCATTAGCTTCAAGATAATGTTTTGCTTTTTCAAAATCCGGCTTAAATCCGAAATCTTTTTCAATTTGTTTATCAACACCTTCAATACTTTCAATTAAAGAAAGTTCGTAAATTGATTGTGCGTTATCAGTAACCGGTCCGTAACTATCAACCGCAATGGTAACGGGTCCCATTCCCAAAAATCCAAAAGCAACAAGACCAAAAGCAAAAATGGAAGGATAGATCATAAAGGCATCCAATCCAAACGTACTCGCAAAATAAGCCATGAACATCAGAAAAATGAATACCATTCCTTTCCAAAATGCGCTGAAATTTCCTGCAACTAAACCGGAAAGAATTGTTAACGAAGCACCGCCTTCTCGTGAGGCGGAAACAATTTCGTTCACATGTTTTGATTTTGGACTCGTGAATATTTTTGTGAATTCAGGAATTAAAGCCGCGCCGAGCGTTCCGCAGCTTATGATAATGGATAAAGTAAGCCAGAGGTTATTTGGAAGATGTCCAATTAATAAGATGCTTGTTCCGAACGTTACAAGTATTGAAAGAAGAGAAGTGATCCAGACTAACGAGGTTAACGGCGATTCAAAATCAAATTCATCTTTACCGCCATAACGGATTTGGCTGAATACACGATTCACACCAAAAGCCACAATCGAAGTAATGATCATCATTATTCTCATAGCAAAGATCCACGTCAATAATTCTTGTTGATGTGGAATTTCCATTACTGCAAGAACGATAAAACTTATTAACGCAACACCGGTAACACCGTAAGTTTCAAATCCATCGGCTGTAGGACCAACGCTGTCGCCTGCATTGTCACCAACGCAGTCAGCAATAACACCGGGGTTTCTCGGATCGTCTTCTTTTATTTTGAAAACGATTTTCATTAAGTCGGAACCAATATCGGCGATCTTGGTAAAGATACCGCCGGCAATTCTCAATACGCTGGCGCCGAGTGATTCACCAATAGCGAAGCCTATAAAACTTGCCCCGGCAAATTCTCTCGGAACAAAAAGAAGGATGATTAACATCATTATTAATTCAACGCAGATGAGCATAACGCCAATACTCATTCCGGCATCAAGAGGAATATTTAAGAGTTTAATCGGTTTTCTTTCAAGCGAAGCGAACGCCATTCTACTGTTTGCCAGTGTGTTCATTCGTATTCCAAACCAGGCAACGCCGTACGAGCCAAGAATTCCGATCACCGTCCAGCTAAGGATCAATAATACTCCACCGATGGAGTTGCCTTGAAGGTAACCAAAATAAAAAGCTATACAGACTGCTATAAAAACAAAGAGGACAACCAGAAGTTTCCCTTGCTGTACAAGGTAAGTTTTTGAAGTTTCAAAAATAATTTGTGCAACATCAAGCATGGATTGATGTGCGTGCAAATTTTTAACTTTAAAAAATTGATAGACCCCGAACCCAAGACCAAGGAAGCAAACCACTATCCCAAGAAGGAGTAGATTATTTTGATCGGTAGTAAGATTGGGGATTTTGAGATTTGCTTCACTTGCAAAACTAAAAATTGGGGCAAAAAGAAAAAAAACAAAGAAAGAAATTTTGTTCCTCATAAGTCCTCTTGTTGAATTTTATTGTTGATCGAAACACAGTTATTTTGTAAACAGAGCCTGAAGAGAGGAATTCTCTTTTGTGAAAAAAATCCTCTTGATTTTAACTTTCTAAGTCCATTTTGGGGGGAGGTTTTGTGTTTGCATTATTCAAACGGCTATTGATGTCATACATTGCTTTTTCGCCGCTTTCAATAAAAGCTTTAACCATATCAAACGAAGTTTCCAAGACAGGTTCAACCCGTTTCATCGCTTCAAAATCAAAACTGCTAAGAACAAAACGAACCATTTCGCCGCTTTTAAATCTATTCCCGACCCCAATTCTTAAACGGGAAAAGTTTTGTGAATTCATGTGATAAATAATGGATTTAATTCCGTTATGTCCCCCGTCTCCACCGCTTTTTCTTATTTTAAATAATCCCTCTTCAAGATTAATATCATCATACACTATAAGAATATCATCAGGAGTGAGGGAAAGATTTTCCATTACCTGAGCTACGGCAACGCCTGAAAGGTTTACAAATGTTGTGGGCTTAATAAGAACAAAAGGAACGTCTCCGAGACGCCCTCTTGCTTCTTGATAACTAAATAAAGATTGAGAGAACTTCAAACCAAACTTATCCACTAAATAATCTAAAAAGATATACCCTATATTGTGGCGGGTCAGTTGGTACTTATCCCCCGGATTACCTATTCCAATTATTGCTTTCACGCAGATTTATGCTTCTTCAGATTTTTCTTTGCCTTTACCTATAATTTCCGGTTCTTTAGGAGTTTCGGCACCCGGTTCGGCTTCTTTAACCACCTTCGGCGGTACAACACCAACAATAACAGCATCTGCTGCATGTAAAATTTCAGCATTTTCAACCTTCAGATCAGCAACGTGAATTGATGAACCGATCTTCAGATTGCCAATGTTGATCTCAATTTGTTCCGGTATCTGGTTCGGCAAACAAAGAACGGTAAGCTTGTGCATAAATTCTTGCAACTGCCCCCCTTCTCTAACTCCGGTAGGAGTACCGATAAATTGTATAGGAATATCAATTTCAATTTTTTGACCCGCAACAATTCCTAAAAGATCAAAATGAATAACTTTATCGGTTACCGGGTCAAATTGGTAATCTTTCAATACACAATCAAATTCTTTTTGATTATCGAGCACTAAATTAATAAGATGAGTTTTTGTTGTAAAAACTAAAGCGTTGATGGCGCTTGCCGCAACATCAACTGTAATTGCTTCTATTCCTTTAGCATAAAGTACACCGGGTACTCTTGCAGAATTTCGCAACTGTGTTTTAGACGATTTACTTAAGTTTTGTCTTACATTACCATTTAAGGCTATTTTTTCCATGAGGTCTCCTTTTGGTTAATTACATTAACCTTTATCTACATCAAACAATGAACTAATAGATTCGTTTTTATATGTTCTGATAATTGCTTCGGCAAATAAATCCGAAGCTGTGCAAATTTCAATTTTTTCCGATTGATTTTCCGGCGTCAATGGGATTGTATCCGAGACGAATAACTTTTCTAAAGCGGAATTATTTAATTTTTCAACCGCATCTCCTGAAAGCAAAGGATGAGTAACAGAGCCGAAAATCCTTTTTGCGCCTTTTGCTTTTAAGGCTTCAATTGCAACGCAAAACGTTCCCGCAGTATCAATTAAATCATCAACAAGCAACACATCTTTTCCGTTAACATCGCCAATGATGTTTGTTACCACAGCTTGATTTTGTTTTGGTCTGCGCTTATCAATAACCACCAAACTTGCATTAAGCTTTTTAGCATACGAGCGTGCCATTTTTATTCCGCCTACGTCGGGAGAGACGACAACAAGATTATCGCTTATCTCTGCCAAATTACTTAAAAAAATAGAGGACCCGAATAAATGGTCTAACGGAATATCAAAAAATCCTTGAATCTGTGCTGCATGTAAATCCATCGTCATTACGCGGTCAGCGCCGGCTTCCGTTATTAAATTTGCAATCAATTTTGCAGTAATTGATACTCTTGGTTGATCTTTCCTGTCTTGTCTAGCGTATCCAAAATAGGGAAGAACCGCGGTTATTTTCTTAGCTGATGCCCGTTTAGCGGCATCAATCATAATCAACAATTCTAATAAATTTTCCGCCGGAGGATTTGTTGACTGGATAATAAACACTTCCGAACCGCGAATATTTTCACCATACTTTACCCAAATTTCTCCATCGCTAAAGCGTTTGGAAACGATAGAACCTAACTCATTTCCCGTTTTATGTGCTATTTTATCCGCTAGAGTCCTATTTGAAGAACCGGAAAAAATTTTAATGTTCAGACTCATGGAATATTTCTTATTTGAGTAAAATTAGTAAACAAATATAAAGATTAACCTTTGTTAAGTCAACAAATTTAGAGCCATTAAATATTTAAAAATTGACGAAAAAGCTTAAAAAAACGATTCAAACCCGGCTTGCTTCTAAAACGGGGGAAATGGAGATTTAAATCCCATAACTGCGGAGGAAATTGCCAGCTTACACTTCCATTCTCTGTCAAGGAGTGGTCCTTGAAGCCGAGAAAATTAGTTTAACGAACCTGACATAGCCAGAAACTATTAAACAGAAGTCATTTGAGGTAAAGCATTTTAATCTCCTTATGATATTGAGTTGTTTGTGAATTAATATTAACAGCTTTCATCTCTAAAAAATATACCCCGCTGCTTAGGTTATACTTCTCTGCATCAAATGTAATCTTTTGCTCTCCTGAACTTTGTATTTCGTTATTTTTTATCACTACAATTTCTTGTCCTAGTGAGTTGTAAACCCTTAGCGTTACATAGCTCTCAGCCGATAACTGAAAACTAATAACTGTCGTTGGATTGAATGGATTTGGATAATTCTGATTTAATATAAAATCTGTTGGAGTAGTTATATCTTTATTATTTATACCGGTTATTTTAGTAAAGGAGTAGATATATAATCTACCAAGAGTACTATCGTAATTGTAATCATTTGATTTGTAATATGTTGGCGCCAATACAAAAACATCAGCATAACCGTCGCCGTTTATATCGCCGGGTATATCTAAATTATGCGAGAAAGAAGACCATTTTTGATAACCCTCAAGTAAAAAGTTTCCTAAGGTATCGATATTATTTCCGCCCCAGAACCCTACTATCCCGCCGACCATTATACTTTGAGAATTTAAATATTGCTCATTTCCGATTAACAAATCATTGAATCCATCGTTATTAATATCTCCACCAGTTCCAATGCTTAAACCGAATCTTAGTTTGGTTGGGTAAAAGGTATTCACAGAATCCATTCCGGAGTATAAATATATCTTACCGCCAGCAGCTAAAATAAATTCAGGTTTATTATCATATGTAATATTGGGAGCAGCTTTTATATCAGAAAGAAAAGTATATGGTCCAAATGTTTTATAAGGCAGTTTATTTAAACTATCTTTATTTCCTGAATAAAGATATACTTTATCAGAATCTGCCGACAAAGTAGGAACGGAAACTAAAAAATCATCATAACCGTCATCATTATAATCCCCTATTCCCAATATCGAAGAACCAAAAAAATGAGTTCCTCTTCCTAAAGTAGTTATTAACTCTGTCCATGGCGTTTCAACTAAAGTTATACCTCCTTTAAATAAATAGACCTTTCCAAGACCATCACTCCAATTGTAATATTCAGCAAGTGCAAAATCATTGTATCCATCTCCATTCAAATCTCCAAGAGGATAAATCTTATCACTCATCAACATCTTCCAATAATACGGCGGGTAATATTTAAATTTGGGTATCGTATCAAGTTCTTTTCCTCCTAATATTATTTCACCATAAGAATAAATTGGATAATATGATGTATCCCCAGTTATAATCATTAAGTCGGTATAGCCGTCCCCATTTACATCACCTATTCCATAAGCGGAACCTTTAAAGTAATTATCTTTTGGTGGCAGAGAAAAGCGGTGTGCAAGCTGGGGTTTAAATTGGTTATTGCCAAAGTATAGGTCAACGTATTTGTCATAACAAATTATAAAATCGGCTAAGCTATCACCATTAAAATCACCAATGCCTTGCGCTTTCCAGAGTTTATTATTTGTTGCTGTGCCGGTAAGGGTATCTACAAGATATAAACTGTCTTGTGTGTATGTTTCCACAGTGCAAAAGAAAAGGAGAAAGAAAATAAGGTAAAAGGATGTGTGTATTTTCATAACATACATCCTCTTAAAGTTAAAAAAGAATGGGGATAAAAACTCCAGGTAAATAGGAACAAGCAACAAGCGTCGCAAAGTGGAAGTAAGAAGAAATTATTTTGTTCAGTTCTAAAAAAGTGTTTCATATCCCTCCAAGGAAGATATGTTTAATTAAGGGCACCCTATTACAAAAATGTAAAACTTAATCGTTCACACAATAAAAACAAGTAACAAAAGAAAAACTGATTTTTTCTCCATGACAATAAAAGATAAAAAACGAGAAAGTCAAGAGGTTTTAATACTATTCTTTTAATAGCAGAATTTCGTTCTACCAAAGAAGACCCCACTAATTTCGTATTTTTACCGCTGAGAAAAGAAAGAGTTATGGAAAAGAAACAAAAATTGATCCTCTGGCTATCGGCAATTTTGCTTGCCGTTCTGCTCAGTTATTTTAAAAGCGTAACTTCTGCCAACTTTCCCGTTACCGGAACAACGGCGGTAAACGGAGAAAAGATAACGTATGCCTTCGATAAGCTTTTCCGTGGAAAAGAAGATTTAAAAATTTCTCTTAGAACAGATGCAAATTCTCTAAATGGATTTATTGTCTGGCAGAGTAAAATCTCTTCATTAAAAGACACCGTTCAATTAAAAAAAGAAAAGGGATTTCTCTCTTGTTCAATTCCGTTACAAAAACCGAAAATAGAAATTTCATATCAAGTTTTTGTTCAAGGGAACAATTCGATCACTCAAATTCCAGCCGGACAAACTCTACACACAACTTTTTGGGGATTTGTACCGCAATCAATCAGTTCAACACTTGTTATTACATTTTTTTTAGGATTACTCCTCAGTATCCGTATAGGGCTAACCTATTTTGAGCCGCAGTCGAAATCAAAAACATTCGCAATTTTTACACTCATTTCGTTTAGCTTGTATGGACTGTTTTTAGTTCCGGTGAAACGGTTATTTGAACTCGGCGCGGTTAATCAAGCTCCGCCGCAAATGTTTGAAATGTTTTCTCTGCCGGATCTAATTTTTGCGTTTATCTGGTTGGTTGTATCGGTCGGAATGTTTAACTCAAGAAGTAAAATTTGGAGTGCCGCCGGCGCGGTCGTTACAGTTGTTGCGTATCTTCTTATTCGCTAAAAATTGTTTGAAGTAAAAGCAAAAGAATTGTCTTGTGGTCTGTTGAAGTTGATTTTACAGCTACATCACTTTCAAACAGCACTCTGCTTATCTCCAACAGTTTAGCATCGCTAAAATATTTTCTTGCCGCGATAAAATTTTTCAAGTAGTAAGGATGCGTTCCAACAATTCTGGCTATCATTTGTTCGGGGAGTTTTTGTTCAAGCATTTCGGGGATTTGCATCAAAGAAGTAAAATATTTATTCAGCATTGCAAGAAGAAGAATTATTCCTTCTTTCTCCAATAATTGAAAAGCGATTTTCACCGCTTCAGTTTTTTTCTGCGCGCCTATCGCATCCTGCAAATTAAAGATTGTGTATTCTTTTGTTGAAACAACATTTGCTTCGATCTCTTTAAGAGTAATTTCATTATTCTCACCAAGCGACGAAATTATTTTCTCAAGCTGCATCTCAAGCATTCCCCGGTTTTCTCCAACCAGACTTAAAAGAAACTCAGCATCAACTCTTGTGATCTGCTTTTTGTGAAGATCAGTGTACTGCATGATCCAATTTACGAGCGAAACTTCTTTTAGCGCCTTAGCTTCAAAAATAAAGTCATGTTCGGCAAAGACTTTTATAAATCCTTTTTCAGAACTTTTTACCGAAGCATTATAAAGAAAAACGAGCACGGAAAAATCGGGCGGATCTTTTACGTAGCGTTCAAGAAGTTTTGATTCCTTCTCTTCCTTCATTTTTTCAAACTCTTTTACAAGGATGAATTTTTTGCCATCACCGAATGGAAATGATTGAGCATAATCAATCACTTCATTTAGTGAAGAAGAGCTTCCAAAATAGATTTGCTTATCAAATTCACTTGCAAGCAAAGGTGCGATTGCTTTTTCAAGATTTTCGGCAGCCTCTGTAATACTAAACGAATCTTCCCCCGCAAGAAAATAGACGGGGGAAAATTTTTTAAGCTTACAATGCTTCTGAATTTCAGAAATATCTTGAAAGAACTGCTTTGCCATTATTAAACTTATTTCTTTGGAGACTGTTTTTGTTCAGGTACTCTTTTTTCGATGGTCACTGATTCCATAACAACATCTACAACCGGCTTATTATAAGATGGTGTGGTTGCCACCTTCCCGATCGCTTGAACAACTTCCATTCCTTTTATTACGTGTCCGAAGATACTATGCTTCCCGTCTAACCAGGGAGTTGGAACAAGTGTAATAAAAAATTGGCTCCCGTTTGTGTTTGGTCCTGAGTTTGCCATGGATAAAACGCCGGGAGTTTCATGTTTCAATTCCAAATTAAATTCATCTTCAAAAGCTTTGCCCCAGAAGCTTTCACCGCCTCTGCCGCTGCCGGTCGGGTCGCCGCCCTGGATCATAAAATTTTCAATCACTCTATGGAAAATAATTCCGTTGTAGTAATCTTTTTCGGCAAGTCCTACAAAATTTTCCACTGTTTTTGGAACGTGTTTATCAAGAAGCAAAATCTCGATTGTTCCTAGAGTAGTTTTGATTACGGCAACGGTTACCGAATCTTTTCCGTTCATATATTGTGTCACGATATCACCTTTTTGTTTTGTTGTTGATTCACTCTTACAGCCCAGAGCCAGGGCAAAAATGGAGAAAAGCAAAAGATATTGCATTGAGTCCTTTTATGGTTTTAGAATGTTTAATGAAATTAAAATCAGAATTAAAACGCCAAGCGCAATCCGGTAATAAATAAAAACAAAAGTAGTATTCTTCCGTAAGTATTTTAGAAGAAAATCTATTGCAACGTATCCGCTAATCCCCGAAACGATTGTTGCAACCACAAGATTAACAATCCCTGAATGATCAATAAATTTTATCTGTTGGTAAAGTTCCAGTAGACCGCTTGCAAATACTGAAGGAATGCTGAGTAGAAATGAAAATCTCGCGGCTGATTCACGCGTTAATCCCATAAACAAACCGCCGGTTATCGTAGTGCCGGAGCGGGATGAACCGGGAATTAACGCCATCGCTTGCGCTATTCCTATTACAATTGAATCAAGAACGGTAATGTCTTTCATCTCTTTTTTGAATTTTGCTTTTCTTTCCGCTATTGCAAGGATAACCGCAAGAACAATTAAACTGCAGGCAATAACAACTAGATTCTTTGTTAACGTTCCTTCAATTATTTTTTTAAACCCCAATCCAAACGTAACGATCGGGATCGTTCCCAGGATGATAAACCAACCCATCTTTGCATCAAGCGACTGTAAAGAAAACTTTTTTCTTGAACTTAAATTCTCTTTCAGGAAAGCAGTAACGATATGCAAAATATCTTTCCAAAAATAAACAAGTACAGCAACCAGTGTGCCGAGTTGGATAACCGCGATGAATGAAGTCCATGCCTGCGGATTTTCTTCCGAGATAAGATTGAACATCCTTCCGAAAATAGTTAAATGCCCCGTACTGCTGATCGGTAAAAACTCTGATAAACCTTGAATAATTCCGAGAATAATTGCTTCAAAAACTGACATTAGGTTTCCTTAGAATGTTACGGCAACGCCGATTTTTAATCCGGCAGAAAGAGAATTCATTTTTAATTCCGAGCCGGTTAGATTATTAATAAATGTTTTTCCGGAAGCGGTGGCAAACTTTCCAAAGGATGAATATCGTAAATCAAAACCAATAGAAGCAAAAACATTTTTGCCGAGAGCCGTTAATCCTTCTGCTTTTAGAACCATTCCGATACCTGTTGCAGAATACGTTTCCGTTTGGGTAAGATTAGGGAGTTTTTCATCCGCTGAAATAAATCTCGGACCAATTCCACCGCCAAATTTAAATTTATATCCGGCACCTTGCAAAACATAGTAAGCCAAAAGTGAGGGTGACATGAAACCATAATCAAAACGATAAATACTTAAATATGAAGTTTGAAAAGAATTTAATTCGTATGCTAGTTCCAAACCGAATTCAAGATTTGAGGTTGGTTGATAACCAATTTCTGTTGAAGCTTCGAATGCGGGGAAAAACTGATAAAGCGCCATATCTCCAATAAAATAATTCAAGTTCAGATAATCTTTTAGATCTGCCATATTAACATAATTCAGTCCCATACTGCCGCGTACTTCCCATTGGGCTGGCAGGCTTATTACAGCCACAATTACTAAAAAGAAAATTTTCTTCATCTAATTTTTCTCCTCCAAATCGAAAAGAGAAGTTTGTTTTAACGCTGAATACTTTTTTCGGAAATAGAAAAAGTAAATCAATGCCGAAGCAGAATGAATGATATAGGAAATTCCGTGTGTTAATGTTGCATAAGCAATACTAACATCCGGAAGAAAAGAGTAAAGCGAAACTAAAACCGATTTGGTTATGGTGTGGTACGAACCAATGCCGCCGGGAGTTGGGATCATCACCCCAATTGAACTAATGCTCATCACCACCCAGCCTGAACCTAAATTGATATTAGCGGAGTTGTGCATATCGAAAATTAGAAATCCGACATACGAATTAAACCCATACGTAAGCATGATTAAAACGCTAAAAAATATAGCGAGACAATAATTCTTCCAACCGGAAAGACTGCTGAATCCGAAAGTAAGTTTTTCAAATATCGAAGCTATTTTTTCTGCAAATGCTACCGAGAATTTTCTGGTAAGAAAAAGAATGATCGAATAAAATTTTTCTTTATAGCGAATGCTTAACACTAAAATTATTATAACGATGAAAATGATCGCCGAACCAAAATACATTGTCAGTTTTAACCATGGGAATTGCTCATAAAGATTTCCTTGATAGAGAAACGCGGAAAGAAGAACAGCGCTTCCGAAAAAAATAATGTCAATGACTCGTTCAACTACAATCGTTCCAAAGATTGATGAGCGGGAAATATTTTCTAGCTGCCCAACAGAAACAGCGCGTGAAATTTCTCCAAGACGCGGCACAACATTATTCACTCCGTACCCGATTAACAGCGAACCAAAAAGGTGGCTTACCTCGACATCTTTTTTAATTGAAGATAAAATTACTTTCCATCTTAGCGCGCGAAGATAATGCCCGAAAAGCGTAAGCAAAATAAAAATAAAAATCCACCACAACGAAGCGCCGACAATTATTTCTAATAAATGTGAAGCATCAACTCCGGAAAACGCAAAATACAAAAAGACAAAACTCAGCAAAACTGAAACCGCATAGCTGAGTAATTCTTTCGGAGTGATCCTTTGTTTTGAATTAGCGGAGGTCAATAATTTTTGTCCCTTGTGGAATTTGGAAAGAAAATTTTTCTTTATCAAAATTTTGGTTGCCCCGGAAATTTGAAAAATGGAATGTAATAACCTTGCCGTCATTCCCGGTTACAACAACTTGCCGTAAAGTTTGATTTTCGGTCGGATAAACTTTTGCCTGTTTAAAATCACTTGATGAAGATGCCGGAATCAATAAAAGATAGGTTTTCCCATCTTCCATCACTTCTGTTACTTTACACTGATTTGGGTAATCGAAAACAAATTTCTTGGGTGAAAAAAGCGAAGCATCCTCTTCACTAAAATTACTAACAATAACTTTTTTTTCTTTTTTATTGTAATTCCAATTCGTAACACCGTTGGAAACAATCATCAAGTTTTTCATTTCCAGATGAAGCATGTTTCCTTTATTAAAAGACAGTTTTCCCGTCATCAAGATTTTTCCATTTACTTCCTGCGAGAAATCAACGGAAAAATCATGCAACGAGGAAAATTTGTTTTGCATTGCTTTTAAAAGCGGAACATCTTTCCCTTGCGGAAAAATGTTTGCTAAAATTAAAAAGGTAAGAATTAAAATTTTCTTCATTTAAATATTTCTGAGAATAGTTTCAAGTTGTTCTTCATTTTCAATAATTACTTCACGCGCTTTGCTTCCGTCGTTCGGACCAACGATACCGGCTTCTTCAAGTTGATCAACAATGCGCGCTGCCCGCGAATAACCAAGCTTTAATCTTCTCTGCAACAGTGATACGGAACCTTGTTGATGCCGAACGACAACTCTTGCGGCATCAGCAAATAACGGATCGACATCATCCATAAACTTTGCCGCCATATCTTTTTTCTTATCATACAAAGAAGGCAGATTATATGGTTTTGAATAACCTTCCTGTTTTGAAATATATTCAGTTAGACGTTCAACTTCTTCAGTAGTGATAAATGCGTTTTGCATGCGGATCGGTTTCGGCAATCCCGGCGGAAGGAAAAGCATATCGCCGCGCCCAAGCAATTGTTCCGCGCCGTTCATATCAAGAATGGTTCTCGAATCAATTTTAGTTGCAACTTGATAAGCAATCCGTGCACTGAAATTTGCTTTGATAACACCAGTAATAACATTCACCGAAGGACGTTGTGTAGCGAGTACAAGATGAATTCCAACGGCTCTTGCTAATTGCGCTAATCGTGCAATCGGTTCTTCAACTTCTTTCCCGGCGGTGATCATCAAGTCTGCAAGTTCATCGATAATTACAACGATGTATGGAAGATGAAAATGTTTCATCGTCTCGGAATCTTTTGGTTTTCTCTTTGGATCGGCAATCTTTGCATTATAATCAACGATGTTTCTTACACCGGCTTTGGCAAGTTTATCGTACCGCTTTTCCATTTCGTATTCAACAGATTTTAAAAGAAGTACTGCATTGGTTGGAACAGTTACAATGTCTTCATCAAAATCGGGTGAGACCGCGAGATAATGTTTACGCAAACAATTATAAAACGAAAGTTCAATTTTCTTCGGGTCAATGATCGCAAGTTTTACTTCGGAAGGATGTTTTGAATAAAGCAGGCTTGCAATAATCATGTTGATGCCGACACTTTTTCCGGAACCCGTTGAACCGGCAATTAATAAATGAGGCATCTTTGCCAAATCTGAAATTAAAACTTCACCGACAATATCTTTCCCTAATGCGAGCGGAAGTTCTGCTTTAGTGTTGGCGAGTTTACTTAAGACTGATTTCGCTACAACGAGAGACGGTTCCGAGTTTGGAATTTCAACGCCTATTGCGCTTTTGCCCGGGATTGGAGCGATGATCCTTATTCCCCGCGCTGCAAGCGCTAAAGCAATATCGTGTTCAAGGCTAACTATCTTGCTGATCTTTACACCCGGCGCAGGAACAATTTCGTACAAGGTTACAACTGGTCCCGGTGTTACGGAAATATCTTGAATTTCAATATCGAAAAGAGAAAGTTTGTCTTTTAGAAGTTCGGCATTCTTTTTTAATTCTTCTTCAGCAACTTTAAAATTCTCTTCCGGAATTTCATTAAGCAAATCAAGTGAAGGGAAATTATATTTAATTTTTTCTTCCCATGGATCCGGCAAAGCCGCTTCTATATCGCGGTTCGCAAAAATTATTGTATCATCATCTTTTATTTTTGTCTTTGCTACGCTTTCATCTTCTTCAGAATCATCTTCAAGCTTTTTCACTTCAGTTTTGCTTAAAGGAAGTTCATCTTTTCTGATAATGCGGATCGTTGTTTCTTCCTTTTGATCGTCTGTAAGTCCATTTTGCGATGCATCTGCTTTTGTTACATCTGCAGGAGGCAGAATCGGACTTTTCTTTTTTTCGCGAAGTTGTTTAATCTTGTCTAAATTATCTTTTTCTTTGCCGGATATTTTTTCTTCATTCATTTTTTCCGGAGCGGTATTGCGCGTTCTTGCAAATAAAGTAGCTATCCAAACAAATATTTTTTCAATTTTAATATCGAATGCAATGATGAGGGTAATCACCATCAACGAAGTTAAAAGAAGCATACTTCCAATTCCACCAAGTAATGTACCCAAAGCTTTTCCTAAAAAATCTCCGAACGCGCCGCTGAGTTCATACGTCTGGTAGAAAATACTATACTCAAGACGAACAACGCCAAACATTGCGGAAAGTAAAAGTGCGGAAACAATTAAAAAATTGGAAATGTTTAGTAATGTTTTTAATTCGATTTTTTTGAAGAAGGAAAATCCCCAAAGACCAATGATAAATGGAAAAACGAGTGAGAAAATTCCAAGTATAGTGTTGATGCTGAATTCCGCAAAATAAGCGCCGACAATTCCGAGCCAATTTTGTGCAGTATGAAGTTCGCGCTGTAGTTCATCGCTATTGAATATGCGGAAGAAATCTTTCATTTGATAGCTGAGTAATGCGCGGTCGAATCGCGAATAAGAAACAATACTCAACAAAAGGATCAGAGCAAAAATCAACAGAAAGATGCCGAGAATTTTCTTATTCTTTTCGGCAGATAAAGAAAAATAAGGAGAATTTTTTTTTACTTCGCTGGTTTTTCCGTTAGTTTTTTTTGCCATTCTTTTAGCTGATAGTTGATAAACCGGATACTTGATGTTCCGAATTTTGCTGATGTAAGATTTTAATTATGTTTGACGAATACACCGGAATATCACCGGTTATATTTACCCTCGCACAATATTTTAAATCTTCTTCAAACCCGTTTTCAATTAAAAATTTTCCGTGTTCCGATTCAGCAAACATTTTCTTCAAATTCTTGCCGAATGTTTTTGCAATTGAAACCGAAGCCAATCCGGAATCACTTAATTCAATACCCTGCAAAAGAGAAGATATTTCAGAAATCAACTTCCCCGCAAAAACAGTATCCTCTAAACAAAAGCTGCTGTTTCTTCCCGCACAAAGAATTTCAAAAGACTTGTTCAATTTTACCAAATATTTTGCAACAGCGGAAAGATTAAGAAACGAAGCGATAATAACTTCGTCTGAATATTTTGCTTTTACAATCGCTTTCGTTCCGTTGGTTGTAAAAAAAACAAGAGTTTTTCCGCCGATAACCTCACTTGTAAATTCCAATGGAGAATTGCCAAGGTTAAAACCATCTATTTTTTTGGCATTTCTTTCACCGCAGATAAGCGTTTGACCGCCGAACATATTGCTCGAAGCCTTCATTGCAAATTCAACTGAACCGACGGGAACAATTTCTTTTGCTCCGTTCATTAATGCAGTTATAATAGTTGTAGTTGCACGAAGCACATCCACTACTACGGTTGTTTTGCCTGAAAAATAAAGTTCGTCAACATTCGCCGGTGAAAGAACAACATTTATTTTCATTCTTTTTTCAACCCTCTTTTTATTTTGATATAAACGGAAGCCTGCCTACTTGAGCAGGTATTTCTCTTCCGCGAATAAGCATTTGAACTTCTTTGGTTTCCTGCAAAGTATCGGCAGAAAGATAGGCAAGTGCAATTCCTTTTTCAAGAACCGGACTTACCGTTCCACTTGTAACGATCCCGATTTCTTCCCCTCGGAAAGCCACTCTATAACCGTGACGCGGAAAAGCTCTTTCTTTTATTACTAAAGGAGTTAATTTCCTTTTTAAACCGCTCTCTTTTATTTTCATTAATGCTTCTTTGCCTATGAAATGTGGTTTTGATAAACGGGTTATCCATCCTAATCCGGCTTCAAGAGGATTTGTTGTTTGATCAATATCATTACCGTACAAGCAATATCCCATTTCAAGGCGAAGAGAATCACGTGCACCTAATCCAACCGGTTGAATATCAAATTCCTTTCCGGCTTCAAAAAGTGCGTTCCAGATTTTTTCCGCAGTTTGTTCATCACCTTTAAAATAGAGTTCGTAACCCACCTCACCGGTATAACCTGTACGTGAAATGATCATCTCAACATCTAAAATTTTTTCGGTAAGGAAATGATAATATTCAAGCGGGATTTCTTTGCCGTAAAGTTTTTCAATTATTTTTTTTGAATTTGGACCCTGCACGGCAAGCAAAGAATATTCGTCGCTTGCATTGATCAATTCAACGCCGAAGGAATTATTTTTCTGCATCCACGCAAAATCCTTTTCAACATTTGACGCGTTGATAACAAGAAAATATTCGTTTGGAGAGATGCAATAAACAAGAAGATCGTCAACAATTCCTCCGTCTTCATAACACATGGCAGAATATTGAACCCGTCCCGGAAATAATTTTTCTACGTCATTCACCGTTATTTCCTGAACAAACTCAAAAGCTTTTTCGCCCCGGACAAACACTTCCCCCATGTGGCTTACATCGAAAACGCCTGCCGATTGTCTTACGGCTTTATGTTCGGCGATAATTGAAGAATATTGAACCGGCATTTCGTAACCGGCAAATTCCACAAGTTTTGCATTAAGATTTTTATGAATAGAATAAAAGGTTGTTCGTTTCATCTTTGTTTTTATATTTTATTTTTGAGTTTTTTCCCAATCACTAAGAAATTTTTCTAATCCGCTATCAGTGAGAGGGTGGCTAAATAATTTATCAATAACTGAAAAAGGCATAGTGCAAACGTCTGCTCCGATCAATGCCGCTTCAACAAAATGAAGAGGATGGCGGATGCTGGCAACAAGTACTTCGGTTTGATAATCGTAGTTCCGATAAATCTGAACGATTTCTTCAATTAACTGCATTCCGTTGTGGCTGATATCGTCAAGTCTTCCAACAAAAGGACTGATGTAAGAAGCGCCGGCTTTTGCTGCAAGTAAAGCCTGCGACGGAGAAAAACAGAGTGTGACGTTTGTTTTAATTCCTTCGGAGGAAAGGGTGCGAACCGCTTTCAATCCTTCTTTTATCAATGGAACTTTAACAACAATATTTTTATGAATAGCCGCAAGCTCACGTCCTTCTTTTAGAATTCCTTCGTAATCGGTTGAAATAACTTCAGCGCTTACAGGTCCATCAACAATCGCTAAAATTTCATCCAGCATTGCGCGAAAATCTTTTCCTTCTTTTGCTACAAGCGAAGGATTTGTGGTCACTCCATCAAGCAGGCCGAGTGACGCGGCTTCGCGAATTTCTTTAATGCTTGCGGTATCAATAAATATTTTCATCTAACTCTCCCGGTTTTTGAAATCAAAATTACTAAATCATTTTAAAATGCAATGTGCTTAGTTTGTAATATCTACTTTATCTTTCTTTGAGTAAAACCTGTACTGGTGCATACTCAACGTGTTTTCTTCAACGATTTTAATACGTATGAAATTTTTCAATTGAAGTTTTAACAACATACTGAAAAATCCTTCGTTCAACTTGTCTGCTATTGAAGGATGACATTTTAGAATAAGTGAACGTTCCGAAGAATTTGTTTTGTGTTTTCCGATCCATTCTTCGATATCATGAAGGACATGCGATTTTTTTGTAAGCAAACCGGTTCCCGCACAATAGGGACACTGCTCATACGTCATTTGCATAATATTTTGCCTGATTCTCTGCCTGGTAATTTCAATTAACCCGAAATCAGACATCGGTAAAAGAGAAACTTTTGCGCGGTCTCTGCGGAATTCTTTCTTCAATTCATCATAAACTTTTCTGCGGTTCTTATCATCTTCCAGATCAATAAAATCTATAACAATAAGTCCGCCGATGTCGCGCAATCTCAGTTGTCTGGCAATTTCGCGGGCGGCTTCTAAATCGGTTTTTAACGAATTTAATTCCTGCTCTTTATTTGCGGCATATCTCCCACTATTTACATCTACAACAACCATTGCTTCAGTATGGTCGATAATTAAGTAACCGCCGCTTTTCATTGGAACTTTTCTACCGAAAAGAGTTTTTATTTGTTCTTCTATTTTGTATGCTTCAAAAACAGACTGCTTTGATTTATAGTACTCAACTTTTTCTGCCAATTCAGGATGAACTAATTCCACATAATCTTTTATCTGTTTGTGAAGTTTTTTAGAATCAATAACAACTTTAGAAACATCGGGAGTAAATAGATCACGAATGACGCTTGAGGTTGTGTTCAGATCCTGGTAAACGAGCGCCGGAGGTTGTTCTGTTTTAATAGCCTCTTCAATTTTAGCCCAAGTCTTTTTTAGAAGGTTTAAATCTTCAACCAGCGCTTCCTCGCTTTGGTTTTTAGCAACCGTACGGATAATTAATCCGTAATTCGGTGGGAGAATTCCGCGTGCAAGATTTCGTAGTCGTCTTCTTTCTTTATAGTCACTAATCTTTTTTGAAATGCCAACTTTGTTGTCGAAAGGTAACAACACACAAAATCTTCCGGGAATGGAAACCGAAGTAGTAACGCGTACGCCTTTATTGCTTACAGGTTCCTTCGTTATTTGGATAATAACGTCCTGTCCCTTTTTTAATTTTGGAATGCCATTGATGAGACGAGAATCCTGGGCTGGTTGCTGTTGCGGAGAATTTGGTTTATCATCACCCTCGTCTTCCACTTCAACATCGGAATCATCCCCGGCTAATGTTTGAAAATCTTTCGTGCGTAAACCAATATCGGAAAAGTGAAGAAACGCATCGTGCTTCATTCCGATATTGATGAAAGCAGCTCTTATCCCGGGGAGAACGCGGGCAACTTTGCCGAGATAAATGTCGCCGACCATGCGGCGATTTTCAGGATAGTCAACAAAGAAGTCGACTAAATTCCCATCCTCCGTTATCGAAACGCGTGTTTCTGATGCAGAAGAATTGATAATAATTTCTTTTACCATAATTGTAAAAACCTTTGATCGTATGTACCGGTTCCATGAATGGGTGGTAGATACATTTTAAAAACTTGGTCGTAAATGAATGGATTTTAGTTCCTATCAATGAGGAACAATTCTCTGAAAAAGAGAAGAAGAAAAATCCTTCAAAAAGACTTTTGACTAAACGGAACACAAGTGTTTCCTTTGTAATTTTTATTGTTGAGCAAACCGCACTAATACCATTGAAAAAACTTTTTATTTCCAAACAGAATGATGCTTCGCAGAAACCGGCGGTCTCTGCTGAAGCATTGCTGTATAACCGGATATTTTTATCACTCATTTTCTCTGATGGAAAGAAAAGAGCTGACGTTAATTGGTAATTTCTTGTCCGGCTTCATTTAGTAATTCTTTTCTACTTAAACTAAATTTACCGTTTTCAACCTTTAGCAATTTAACTCTAACTTTATCTCCTTCTTTGTAATAATCGGTTACTTTGTTTACCCGTTTATTATCAATCTGGGAGATATGCAACAGACCTTCTTTGCCAGGCAATATTTCTACGAAAGCGCCAAAATCCATAATTTTGGTGATAACGCCATCATAAATTTCACCGACTTCAGGCGTTGCCGTCATTTGTTTAATATAGTCCTTACACTTTTTTGCGCCTTCGGCATTTGGAGAAGCAATGTTCACAATACCGTCGTCATTAATGTTGATGTCAACGCCGAACAATCTTTGCATTCCCTGAATGGTTTTGCCACCGGGTCCAATGATCATTCCAATTTGATCAGTTTCAACTTTAATTGAAATTAAATGAGGCGCATATTTAGAAAGCGATTCACGTGGCTGACTGATCGCTTCATTCATAATATTTAATATGTGCAGTCTTCCATCCTTTGCTTGATTAAGAGCTTTTTCCAAAATTTCAAATGAAATACCTTCAATTTTGATATCCATTTGAAATCCGGTAATTCCATCGGAAGTTCCGGCAACCTTAAAATCCATATCGCCGAGATGA
This sequence comes from Ignavibacteriaceae bacterium, assembly GCA_023229425.1. Classification (GTDB taxonomy): domain Bacteria; phylum Bacteroidota; class Ignavibacteria; order Ignavibacteriales; family Ignavibacteriaceae; genus UBA1563. Next base: position 82,789 of record JALNZG010000009.1, on the reverse strand, counting down.
TCTTCATTGCCTAAAATATCCGTGAGAACAGCAAATTGATTTTCTTCTTTTACCAAACCCATTGCAATTCCGGCAACAGCTTTTTTCAGTGGAACGCCACCGTCCATCATTGCAAGCGAACCGGCACAAACCGTTGCCATTGAGGAGGAACCGTTTGATTCTAAAATGTCTGAGATAATACGAAGGGTGTAAGGAAAGTCACCCTCTAAAGGCGCCATTATTTTTAATGAACGCTCTGCAAGATTACCGTGTCCAATTTCCCTTCTGCCAACACCGGACATTCTTCCAACTTCACCAACACTAAAAGGCGGGAAATTATAATGAAGAATAAAACGTTTTGTGCTTTCCTCGCGCAATCCATCTATAATTTGCTCGTCATTTTTGGTTCCAAGCGTAACGGTGGTTAAACTTTGTGTTTCTCCGCGTGTAAATAGTGCCGAGCCATGCGTGCGGGGGAGAACGCCAAGCTCAATTGTAATTGGGCGAACTTGAGTTGTGTTTCTGCCATCAAGACGTAATCCTTCAGCTAAAATACGTTTTCTCATTAAATCTTTTTCAAGATCGTGAAGCACCGACTTGATGACCTTTTTCTGTTCTGGATATTTTTCTTCAAGCGAAGCAAGAACAGATTCTGTTAATTCTTTATTCTGTGCACTGCGTTCTTCTTTTGCAAGGACGGAAGCAACTATCACTGTCAATTTATCTTTTGCAAGTGAAATGACGTCATGATAAAGTTCTTCTGAAATTACTTTTTTCTCAACTACTCTTTTTGCTATTCCGCATTCAGCCGCAAAATCTTTTTGTAATTGAACAAGTTTTTTTATTTCGTTGTGGGCAAATTGAATTGCTTTCAACATCACTTCTTCACTCACCTCTTTTCCTTCGCCTTCAACCATCATGATGGAATCTGCTGTTCCGGCAACGACTAATTCTAAATCGCTTTCTGCAATTTGTTGATGTGTTGGATTAACGATAAGTTCGTCATGGAATAATCCGACACGCACTTCTGCAATTGGTCCGTTAAAAGGAATATTGGAAATTGATAACGCTGCCGAAGCTCCACAAGCGGCTAAGACATCAGCATCATTTTCATTATCAAAAGAATAAACGGAAGCAACTACTTGAGTTTCATTTAAGAATTCAGCCGGAAAAAGAGGACGGATCGGTCTATCAATTAACCGTGCGCTTAATATTTCTTTTTCGGTTGGTCTTCCTTCGCGTTTAATAAATCCGCCTGGAAATTTTCCGGCGGCAGAAGTTTTTTCTCTGTACTCAACTTGAAGAGGAAAGAAATCTTGATCTTCTTTTGCCTGCTCGGATGCAACAGCAGTTACAAGAACCATCGTTTCACCATACGTGACCATCACTGCGCCGTTTGCTTGTTTAGCAAATCGTCCTGTTTCAATTGTGAATAGCTTTCCGCCAATTTCTACACTTTTTGTAACTACCATAAAATGATCCTACTTTCTAATATTCAATTCTTTAATAATGGTTCTATATCTTTCAATGTCTTTTTTAATGAGGTAATCAAGTAAACGTCTCCGTTTACCAACCATCATCAACAATCCTCTGCGTGAATGATGATCTTTTGCGTGCTTGTTAAAATGTTCGGTAAGATCGTTGATTCTTTTGGTTAAAAGTGCGATCTGCACTTCCGAAGTCCCGGAATCTTTTTCTGTTTTTCCGTATTTGGTGACGAGCTCCAATTTTTCTTCTTTGGTCATTATTTTCTCCTATTTGTTTGTACGATGTAATTCCAGCAATACCTTACTCTCTGCAAGCAAGCCGGAATCAATTAGTTTGTTAAAAGTTTACTTGTTTTTTGTTTATCAATTTCAATTTGTTTAATCAACTCTTCCTTAGAGGCGAATTTTTTTTCATCACGGATCCGCGCAATAAATTCAACACCAATTTGTTTTCCGTAAATGTCTTCATTAAAATTTAGAATATGCACTTCACTTAAAACGATGGTCGTTTCTTTAAAAGTAGGGCGCAAACCAATATTCATTACTCCGTTAAAAATACTGTTTTCCAAAAGAACTTTTACGGCGTAAACTCCGTTTTTAGGGATCAGTTTAAATTCATTTTCCAACTTAATGTTTGCAGTCGGGAAACCGAGTTCTCTTCCTCGTTTATCACCACCAACAACTAAACCGGAAAACGAATAGTTCCGTCCAAGAAGTTGGGCAGCATTTTTAACTTCACCTTCGGAAAGAGCGTTTCTAATATTGGAACTGCTCACAACGGTTTCGTTTATGGTTACCGCTTCCGTTTTCTGAACTTCAAAATTATTTACAGAACCCAATTCACGAATTTTCTGTTCGTCGCCGTCTCTTCCTTTACCGAAATGGAGGTCATAACCGATTACCATTTTCTTTACTCCGAGACCTTCAAGAATATATTTTCTAAAAAATTCTTCCGAAGTAAGTTGGGAAAATTCTTTTGTGAAAGGAATGACTAACAGATTATCAATTCCCATTTTTTCTAAGATTTCAACTTTTTCTTGAAAAGTCGTCAGCAATTTTAATTGAGAATTTGGCTGAATAATCGTTCTCGGATGCGGTTCAAAAGTAATAACAAAACTTCTGCATCCGCTGGTTTTCGATTTATTTATAAGAACATTAAAAATTTCTTGATGACCTAAATGAACTCCGTCAAAGGTTCCAATCGTAATTATCGTATTGTCGTTTTTTTCTATCAAAAACAGGTCGTTGTAAACTCTCATGCATTTTCTTTAGCTTTCAGTATAACACAAATATACTTCATTTTGGGTTGAAAAGGAAATAAGCATTATGCCTCACTATTGGCTAAATGAAGAGTTTTTTTTCATATTTTTCCGCAAATTCTTCTACCGTTAACGCCTCTGAAACAGAAAAATTTCCTATCGCTGTTCTTCTCAGGCTCGAAAGGTAAGCGCCGCAGCCAAGTTTTTCTCCAAGATCATGCGCTAAGACCCGGATGTACGTTCCTTTTGAACAGGCAATTTCAAAATTAATTTCCGGCAGATCAATTTTTGTGATCGAAAAATTGTAAATAGTTACGCGTCTCGAACTTCGCACAACGGTTTTTCCTTTTCGTGCGAGTTCGTAAAGTTTTTTGCCCCCGTAATTTACCGCAGAATACATTGGTGGAGTTTGTTCAATTTCTCCCTCAAAAAGTTTTTTGGCAGCATAAATTTCTTCTTCGGTAATACGGTTGAACGGCATTGGGTTTGTTACTTCCATTTCCGAATCCATTGAAGCCGTTACACCGCCGAGTGTAAACGTACCGGTATAGGTTTTTTGTAAATCTTGAAATGAGGATATTTGTTTGGTCAACTTTCCTGTGCAAATAATTAGCAGTCCGGTAGCTAATGGGTCAAGCGTTCCGGCATGTCCAATTTTTTTCTCACTGATAACTTGTCTGAGTTTGTGAATCACTTTAAAGGAAGACCAATGCAAAGGTTTATCAATTAAAAGAGTTTCCCCTGAAACAAAATCTAAGGTTGAGAAATCACTTGTCTGTTTGGTTATCATTTTCGTGAATTTTCTTAAGTAACGTATCAATGTGTTCTACATAATCGGCGGAATCATCAAGGAAAAATCTCAATTCCGGAACGTAGCGGGTAGTCATCCGTGCGGCAAGTTCGGTTCTAAAAATTCCGTGCAACTCCTTCACTTTGGTCAACGAGCTATCGCGTTTGTTGTTCGGAAAAACGGAGAGATAAATTTTCGCATTCCGTAAATCGGGCGAAACATCAACCTTTGTAACCGTTACCAGACCAATGGACTGATCTTGAATTTTATGAAGAAAGATAAGACTAATCTCTTCCTTAATCAGTTTTGATATTTTTTCTAATCTAAATGACATATAATTCCCATCTATCAGACCGTTTCCGGGTTAGACAAATTTCTTTTTAGTTTCAACAAACTTATATGCTTCGATAATATCGCCGACTCTTAAATCATTATAATTCGCAAGACTGATGCCACATTCAAAACCGGAATCAACATCGCGAACATCATCTTTAAATCTTTTAAGTGTAAGAATATCGCCCTCAAAAATAACAATTCCGTCTCTAACCAATCTGATTTTATTATTTCTTTGAATTTTTCCTTCCTGAACACGACATCCGGCAACACTTCCGACTTTAGAGATTTTAAATACTTCGCGTATTTCAACTGTAGCCGTAATCTCTTCAGAAATTACCGGTGAAAGCAATCCTTCGAGAGCCAATTTAACTTCGTTGATAGCATCATAAATAATGCTGTACAAACGGATATCAACTTTTTGATTTTCTGCTAATTTTCGCGCATTTAAATTCGGACGGACGTGAAATCCAATAATAATTGCATTTGAAGCGGCTGCAAGCAGAACATCACCTTCGGAGATTGCACCGACACCACGATGAATAACTTTTACAAGAACTTCTTCGCGAGAAAGTTTCATTAACGAATCCGCCAACGCTTCAACAGAACCGTCAACATCGCCTTTAACAATAATCGGAAGTTCTTTTACACCGCCGATACTTATTTGTCGTGAAATTTCATCAAGAGTTAAATGATGAACTTGTTTTTGATCTTGTTCGCGTTTTAACTGCTGGCGTTTGATTGAAATTTCTCTTGCCGCACGTTCACTTTCAACTGAAATAAAAAGATCGCCGGCTTGAGGCGCACCTTCCATTCCAATTACAAGAACCGGAGTTGAAGGGGAAGCTTCTTGAACTTTTCTGTTTCTTTCATCAAACATTGCTCTTACACGTCCGTGATAAATACCGGCAACAAACGGATCGCCGATCTTTAGCGTTCCTTTTTGAACTAATACTGTTGCGGTTATTCCACGCCCTTTATCAAGTTCGGATTCGATGATCACGCCGCGGGCTGCACGATTTGGATTGGCTTTCAGATCGAGCATTTCGGATTCGAGAAGAATTTTTTCGAGTAAAACATCAACATTTTTTCCGGTTTTAGCGGAAAGCTCAACGCATTGATATTTTCCACCCCAATCCTCAACTAAAATTTTTCTATCGGCTAATTGCTGTTTAATTTTTTCTGCATTAGCGCCGGGTTTATCAATCTTGTTAATCGCAATAATCATGGAAACATTAGCAGCTTGAGCATGGTTTATAGCTTCAATAGTTTGAGGCATCACGGCATCATCCGCTGAAACCACCAGAACAACAATATCGGTAATTTGAGCTCCACGTGCACGCATTGCAGTAAATGCTTCGTGACCGGGAGTATCCAAAAATGCAATAGTTTTACCCAAACCAACATCAACTTTATATGCGCCTATATGCTGCGTAATTCCACCAGCTTCACCGGCTACAACATTTGCTCTTCTGATGTAATCAAGTAAGGATGTTTTCCCGTGATCAACGTGCCCCATTATTGTTACAACAGGCGGACGGAAAAGAAGGGTCTGTTCCAGGTCAGGCGTATCTTCCAAAATTTCGGAAGTAAATTCTTTTGCTATTTCAACTTCAAAACCGAACTCATCAGCAACGAGCGTAATATTATCAATTTCCAGACGTTGATTTATGGATACCATTAATCCGAGAGAAATACATTTGGAAATAACATCCCCAACAGGAACACCCATTAAATTGGCAAGTTCACTAACGGCAATAAATTCAGTTACCCTAATTTTATTTTTATCAAGCGCGATAGATTCTTGTTTTTTAATTTCTAATTCTTCACGCTCTCTTTTCTTTTTTTTACGGCTCAAAGCTCTGCCGGAAACAACCCCATCATCCATGCTAAGCAAAGTTTTGCGGATAGTATCTTTTACTTCCTTGTCATCAATCTCAAATTTTTTAACTTTTTTAACCTTTTTTGCAACAATATTTTCTTCGGGGGCAACCTCGCCTTTTTTCTTGGGCTTCGGCTTCTTTTTCTTCTTTTTAACGACTGTTTGTTCTACTTCTTTTTTCTGAATTCCTTCCTGACCAGGAGTAATTTCTTTCCCGGTTTTCAAGTCCATTTTACCAAGGACGGTTAATCCTCTTTTTTTAGCGATTTCCTCAATTTTTGTTTCATGTATGTGAGAACCAACTTTTGGGGAAGAAGGTTTTAGAGTATGTGCCGGAACGACTTCAACTTGCGGCTCTTCTTTTACTTCAACCGGAACTATCGGTTCACCGGTTGTTGCAACATGCTTTTCTTTTGATGTCGGTTTTGTTGTGGTTTCAATTTCAACAGGTTTTTTTCCGTGGATGGTTTCCGCTTCTACAACATGTTGTAAATTTTTTTCCGGTTCATGATGATGAATTTCCTCCGGATGTTTTGGAAGAGGCTCTTCTTCAATCTTTACTTCTTTTTCTTTACTGACTTTATCGCCCATTTTCTTAGAAAATTCGGCGAGTTTTTTATGATGTTTCTCGGCTTTTTCTAAATCTTTTTTAAAGTGATTTTGAATATCCGTCATCATCTCGTCGGAAACGATAGTCATGTGTGTCTTTACCGTGTACCCTTTTTTCTTTAAGAATTCAACGATAAAATCAGCAGCAAGATTGTATTCCGCGGCTATATTATAAACCCGAATTTTTTTACTTTTTTCTTCTTCCATAGAACGAATAACCTGTATTTAACTACTCTTCTTCAAATTGTGATTTAATGATCTCGATAATTTCTTTAATTTTTGCTTCGTCAAGTTCGGGAATTTCTTTTAGCTTTTCTTCTCCGGCTTGAAGTACTTCTACCGCCGTATCGAAACGATTATTTATCAATATTTGATAAACTTCTTCGCTAAGTTCTTCACGAAGATCAATTAATTCAATATCGTCTTCATATTCTTCAAGCGGTTTTTCTTCGCGGATCAGATCAATTTGATAACCGGTTAGTTTCATTGCCAACCTAATATTGACGCCATTTCTACCGACAATTAATGATGCTTGATCGCTATCTGCAAAAACAGTTACTCTATTTTCCTGTTGATTAATTTCAATTTTTTTAAGTTTCCCTGGAGCTAAAGCGCGCGTAATTTGCGTTTCCGGATCCTCGGAATAATTAATTACATCGATATTTTCGTTGTGTAATTCTCTTACAATAGCGTGAATTCGGACACCCTTCATTCCAACGCAAGCGCCTACTGCGTCAATTCTTTTGTCTTGGGATTCAACAAAGACTTTTGCCCTTTCACCGGGTTCGCGCGCAATTCCTTTTATGCTAATAATACCGTCGTAGATTTCAGGAATTTCTATTTCAAATAATCTGCGCAGGAAGAGATTATCTGCCCGTGAAATAATTATTTGCGGTCCGCTGGTTGTTTTTTTAACTTCTTTTACAATAGCGCGAACAGTGTCTCCTTTACGGTAACGTTCAAATGGAATTTGCTCATTCCGCGGCATCAGCAGTTCGTTTTTGTTATGGTTTACGAGTATATCGGTTTTTCTTAGCTGATAAATATCCCCTATAACAATTTCGCCGAGAAGTTCTTTATATTCATTATAAACGATATCTTTTTCCAGTTCACGAATGCGTTGGTTAAGACTCTGTTTTGCAAAAATTATCAATCTTCTTCCGAAGGATTCTAGTTTAAGCCGCTCAACATAATCTTCACCGATATCCAATTCATCTTCATTTCCGCGCTGCTTTACATCCTCCAAACTGATTTGATGGTTTGGATCTTTAACAACCTCAACAACTTCGCGGATCAAATATATTTCGATATCGCCTCTATCCATATTGGTAACGATATCAAAATTAACATCTTCACCATATTTTTTCTTTACTAAAAGTCCAAAAATTTCAGAAATGATACCGATAAGAATATCTTTATCAATTCCTTTTTCTCTTACCATTTGAGCGAATGATTCAACTATTACTGCATTCATTTTATGCGATCTCCGTCATGAAAAACTAATAATTACTTTTGCTTTTTTAATTGTGTTATAAGGAACGGACACTTCTTCTTTTTGAACAAGAAAAACCAGGGTTTCTCCCTCAATACGAAGCAGTTTGCCGGTAACCTTTTTAATTATTCCTTGCTCTTCTGCCAGCTGTAGTTCAAAACTTCGGTTAATGTGTTTTATAAATTGCTGAATAAATTTAAGCGGTTTATCTACACCGGGAGAAGAGACTTCAAGTCGGTATGCTGATTCAATAAGGTTTTCGGCTTCAATTTTTTCATTAATTTCTCTGCTGATTTTTGCACAGTCATCAACCGAAACGCTTTTTTCACCGTCAATATATACTTCTATTACCGTAGAATTATGAAAACCACGGAAAAGGAAATCAACCAGCAACAAACCATTTTGGTCTGTTACTTCTTTGGTAATGTTTACTATTTTTTTTTCTAATAACTGCATACAAACAAAAATCGCCCGATACGGGCGAAAAATTACTTGCTAAAGTTACCATTTATTTTAAGAATTAGCAAGGGATTAATATCTTTTGCTCTCTGGGAAGGGATTAAATTCTTTCCGGATAAGACCGCCGATAAGAAGATAATTTTACTACAACCGCTCCATTTCAATTATTTTTATCCTCAATTCAGCCCGGTTTTTTGTATCATATTGCTTAAAGAGTTCTGTTAATAATTTTTCTACATATTTTTTTGAAATACTTAACTCAATTGCAATTTCTCTATTCGTTGCTCCTTCTTTAATCTTTTCAATTATCTTGTTTTTCAGTTCAGAGCAATGATCTCCTCCGCTAACAAACATAGAAGTTAGATATTTTCGTATTTGAGGTTGACTAAATCCGGCTACTTCATCAAGTTTTTCCAAAACGCCTTCCGGACTTTCTTTTCCTTTTATTAGATAAGCATCAACAAAAGGATGTAAAGCCTCAAACAAAAATTTTTCTTCACGGCTGGTAAGGACAATTATTTTTACTGTTGTGTCAATTCTGCGGATTTCTTTTACCGCTTCACCTCCGGTTAATACCGGCATTTTCAAATCAGCTATAATGATATCGGGTGAAAGCTGCTTCCACAGTTTCAGCAATTCAAGCCCGTTAGCCGCTTCGCCGACTACTTCATATACATCAGCCCGCTCTCTTTCAATATCCCTTTTTAGATAAAAGCGGTGAAGTTGTTCATCTTCAGCTATGAGAATTTTTTTCTTCATTTTCCAGTTCGCGCTGTAAAAGTAAAGTATTTAGTTGATTTTTTAGATCATGAATTTCATCGCGCCGTTTGCGGTCCCGGATGATGAAATAAAAAAGAAGAATTATCAGCACCAAAATAATAAGGACGGTAAGTGCAATAAAACTTAAATTTGAGACAATATTTTCCTGTATCTGTAATAACACAACATTGATCCTGTAAACATTAAATTTAAACTAACTCCGGCAAAAGTAACGATATAAAATGGAAGCAAAACTTGAAAAAAATTATAAAATAAGTACATTAATGAAGTTAAGCTGGTATAGATAAATATACCCGCAACAACATAGAATCTCTCATCTTTATAAAAAGGAATAAAATTTCTAGTAGTTATTTCTATCAGTATCCGCGCTGAAAACAAAAAGAAAAAAAAGTTTTGCAGACTCATCGCCATAATTGCATAATGAGAAAAATCGGTTAAGAAAAAATAATCTATCACAATGTATGTCCCAATTGAAATTCCCCCTGCTATCCAATACTTCCGGTACCGGTTTTCCCATCGGAGCAGGATCAAGAAGAAAAGAATAAATTCGACAGGAAGATAAAGGTGTGCGAGCCATACATTTCTGATATTAAAGTACCAAGTTACAATTGATATTACTTCCGAGAAAAAAGCAAGAACGATATAGAGAACAAAAAGCTTTTTTTCTTTTTCTATCTCGATTTTATTAAAAAGAAACAAGAAGAGCGAGAAAAAAAGCAAGATTTGCGAAATTGGACTTAAAAATTTCATTTTACATTAGTTCAAGCACAATAAGGAGGACATGGCATCCCTAATTCTAAAATAAATTCTCCATTCTTCAAATCGAGCACTTCATCGCGTAACTCAATTTCCGTAATCTCACTATTCCCTAATTTTAACAATTCTTCTACTTTTAGTATCTGAAAAACTCGCATGGCGAATTCCGGTGATAACGTTACACCAGCCGGCTGTAGAATATTTCGCCCTTTTCCTGCAATAAAAAGAGTCGCATTTTCAACGCCAAACATAATTACAGATTCCGTTTTTGAACAATGGGTGAGCAGTTCCTTTGAATTGACCGGAAACGAAATTTTTACTTCTCCGAAAAGATGTACTGCTTCTGAAAGGGAAAATATTTTCCCATACTCATTTGTATTTTGTTCCATTTTAAACTTCGGATAAGTGTAAACTCAAAATAGTAAGATTTTGTTAAACAAATAAACTTTTTACTTTTTTCCCCTCCGTCCGGATGAAAAATAGTAGGAGGTGTCCTACTCATTTGTAGGGGGTTGCCTACTGTTTTTTGCCGTAGAAAAAGCTTTTATTTGGGAGAACAAAAAAATGTTCACTTGCAAAAGTGGGCGTGGGAGAAAAAATATGCAAGTTCTGATTCGGGTCAATAGGTAAACCGGTTTAATTTAATCCTAAATTAAGCCGGCTTTTTTAACTATGAACAAACAGCTTATTGAGACAAGATTGTATATTAACAGCAAAAATTCTTTAACACTAAACAAACTTTCCTCGGCTGCCAAGGAATATTCCTTGACAGAGACGAATGGAAGGATCTAAACCTATAGTTTGCAAAAGAATTTTGAATGTTATTTTGTTATTTCAATTTTGGAGTTTTCAAATGAAAAAAATAGTGATGCTTACTTTTAGTTTAGTAAATAAAAACTTAATGGTGTTTATGAAACTATATAAATCCGTTTTCTTTTTTCCTTCTTCCTTCTTTCCTTTGGTTATGGTACTCTTTATGCTCCTTAACTTTGGCTGTAAAAAATCTCCAACAGAACCAAACGAAACCCTTTCCGTGAGCGTAGAAGATGTTTCTTGCACGGAAGCGTGGGTAAAAATAACAAGTACCAATTACCAAACACCAAATACGCTTACGCTGTATGTAAATAACGAAGCTAACCAAAGCATTACGCTTGTAAGCAGCGATACTGTACTTTATGTTGACTCTCTCTTGCCAAACAAAAGTTACACCTTTAACGCCCTACTGACAACCAATAACACAAAACCTATAACAACAGAGGCACAGGCAACCACACTTGATACCACCTCCCACAATTTTACCTGGCAAACTTTTACTTTTGGTGAACACAGCAGTAGCACACTTTACGATGTTGCCATAATAGATGAAAACAATATTTGGGCGGTTGGTGAAATATATATGAACGATTCTCTTGGCATCCCAGACCCCATAGCATATAACGCCGTGCATTGGGATGGAAAGGAATGGGAAGTTAAAAAGATTTCCGTTGAGTATAAAGGAAATCAAACGGTTGCACCATTAGAGGGTGTTTTTGCTCTTCCCAATAATCAAATTATTTTTTCCAGTGGTTTACCATATTTACCTCAATCAAATGGTTGGAAATTATACCATCTTTGGGATATGGGTGTTTTGAATCAAGATGACGGTGGAGTAAGCAAAATTTGGGGAACATCTATCAATGATCTGTATTTTGTTGGAAGAAAAGGAACTATCGTACACTACGATGGAAAGAGTTGGCAGAAGATAGAAAGCGGGACAACAACAAATATTTATGATGTCTATGGCATAACCGGGAAAGATGGAAGCCAAAGAATTTATTGTGCTGTATCAGATTTCGAAACCACTCTCAAAGGGATTCTTGAAATTTCAAACAATCATATCAATACATTAACCTCAAATATTTTTGGAAATATTTATACTTCTTGGGCGCCCAATACAAACCAATTGTATGCAGGGGGACATGGATTATTTAAATACGCAAATAATGTATGGTCTAAGGTTAACATTGATGCAAGTCTAATTTATAGAATACGGGGAGATGCCGTTAATAATATTTATGCTGTTGGTGGTTCCGGTTTAATAACTCATTTCAATGGAGTAAACTGGCAGCATCATTATGTTGAAGCGAGTGCATCATTTAAGTCATGCGATATAAAAGGGAAAACAATAGTTACAGTTGGTGAAAAAAACAGCAAAGCAATTATCTCAATAGGAAAACAAATATGAAAAAACAACTTCTCTTTATTGTATTAATAAGTTTTGCATTACTAAATTTTAATTGTAAGAAGACGTTAACCGGACCGGACAGCCCTTTTACTCTAAGCGTAGAAGATGTTTCTTGTACCGAAGCTTGGGTAAAAATTACAAGTGCCAATTTCCAAAACCCAAGCTTATTAACATTATTCGTTGATGATAAGCCAAACCAAAACCTTACACTTGTAAGCAGCGATACTGTACTTTGCGTTGATTCTCTCCTCCCAAACCAGAGCTATAAAATAAAAGCAGTCTTTGCCGCCAACAACCAGCAGCAAACCACCAACGAAGTAATTGCCAAAACGATGGATACCACTACCCACAACTTTACCTGGCAAACATTTACCTTTGGCGAGCATAGCAGCAGTACCCTTTACGATGTTGCCATAATAGATGAAAATAACATTTGGGCAGTGGGTGAAATTTATATGAAAGACTCATTAGGAAATACAGACCCGCATGCTTTTAACGCTGTACATTGGGATGGAAATACGTGGGAATTGAAGAGGATTATGTTTTATACTATTTGTGGACAAACTAGTTTGACAGCTTACCCAGCAAAATCAATCTATGCTTTTAGTGAAAAAGATATTTGGATTGCTATGGATGGAGACCAAGTCGCGAGAATAAATGGAACAAGTCAAATATCAACACAATGTTCACCTTGGTCGTTTTCTATTAACAAAATTTGGGGAACAAGTAGCAGTGATTTATATGCGGTAGGCAACGGCGGGAACATTGCCCACTACAATGGAACGAGCTGGAAGAAGATAGAAAGCGGAACGACTTCGATTATTAACGATGTCTGGGGAATAGAAGATAAAGTCGGCAACTCTATTCTTTATTGTCCTGTATCATCTTTTTTTGAACCTGGAGATAAAAAAATATTAAGGATCACTAATAACAAAGTGGATTCATTTCTATGGAATAAAGATGTACGGCTTTATTCTGCTTGGACGGCAAAAGAGAACTTTTTATTTGTCTGTGGTGAGGGGGCATTTGAAAATAAGTTTGGATATTGGAATCAAATTACTTTACCCGCAGTTGGAATGAATTCGGTTAGGGGAAATAATATCAATGATATTTTTATTATTGGTGACTATGGTTTCATATCCCATTTTAACGGTGTAAACTGGAAAGTGATGAGTTCTCCAAATGATAAAGGGTATTCGAAAGTTAATGTAAAAGAAGATGTGGTTGTTATTTGCGGACAGAATCAAGGACGTGGAATTATAGAAATAGGTAAAAGGAATTAATTATAAAAATTTAAGGAGATACATCGCCAACAAAATAAAGTCCCGCCTATTATAGCAGTAATAGGCGGGTTAATGTGCAAAGAAAGGTAACGAGTCATATTTTAACAGCTTGGCAAGCTGCCATCACCTTTTTTTTGCTCATTAAAGATAATAAATAAGAAATTCAAGGAGGAAATGAAAATATCTTGATTTTTTTTCACGAAGGGGTGATCATTCGTTTATTTCTGTAATTCTTCCAAATCAATTTTTTTTACGTTAAGAATGGACTGCCCCAAAAACAATTCGGCAACTTTTTTAAATGTGGTAGGAATATCACTTACATAAAAATCTTGATAGCCGAGCGCGTGAGAATTTGTTTCTAATCCGATACGGTTAATTTCCTGGCGGACAACCTCCGCCGAGGCGACACCTGAATCAATCAACTTTACTTCACTACCGATAACTTCTTGAATGATCTTTGCGAGAATTGGATAATGCGTACAGCCGAGGACAAGCGTATCAATATTCAAACCGCGCAGTTCTTTTAAATATTCTTCCGCAATTAATTTTGTGGCTTCGTGGTCTGTCCAGCCTTCTTCCGCAAGTGGAACAAAAAGAGGACAAGCTTTTTCAAACACTTCAACTTCGGGATTATTGTTCTTCAGTTCATTTAAATAGGCGTGATTAGAAATTGTCGCTCTTGTGCCGATAACTCCAATTCGTTTTGTCCGTGAATGCTTTAACGCAAGCTGTGATCCGGGAGTGATCATCCCGATAATTGGAACGGTGAATTTTTCTTTTAAAACATTCAACGCAATTGCCGAAACCGTATTACATGCAACCACAATCGCCTTTACATTTTTTTCAATTAAGAAATGGGCGTCTTGCAGCGCGTATTCAATAACGGTGTCGTTTGATTTTGAACCGTACGGAACGCGGGCGGTATCTCCGAAATAGACAATGCTTTCATTCGGCAGTGTGGAGGCAATTTGCCGGACGACAGTCAATCCGCCGATACCGGAATCAAATACGCCGATCGGTTTTGCTTTTTCCATGAAGTTCAAAAATCTATTCCTTATAAAATCTGGTTGATAGCTTCTGTTAATTCCGATTCGATAAACGGGTAAAAGTTTTTAGAAACTTTTTTCTGCTGACTATCGAGCACGTAGAACGCATCAATAATATCGTCGCCGCGAGTTCCGATTTTTGCAAAATAAATGCTTAATCCGAGTTCGTTAAGTTTGTTTGTAACATGATAGAGAAAGCCGAGCCTGTCGGGAGAAAATACATCTATGATGGTAAACTTTTCCTGTTCTTCAAATTTAATTTTTACTTTGCCGGGACGCTTGAAGAATTTGTTTTCGATGCGCCACCATTTTGTTTTCATCTTTTTCATTTCGGTGCTTAATTCTTTTAAGCCGGAAAGGACAAAAGAAAAATCTTCTTCGATTTTGCCGTAACGCCCCGCGTCAACTTTTTCGTTTGAACGGAAATCGGTTACGTTAAAGTTATCGATGATGATGCCGTCTTTGCGCGTAAAGATTTTTGCGTCGTGAATGTTCAAATCATTTATGGATAACACACCGCATAATTTCGAAAGAAGAGCGGGAGAATCTTTTGAAATAACGGTGATGTTGGTAAAGCTTTCCATTTCTTTAAATGAAACCGAAACCGGAGTGCCCGACAGTATTTCTTCAATGTGAAAAGCAATTTCTTCATCAGAGAAAAGCGAAGCATAACTGGTATCGTTAATAGAATCAATGTGATCCTTTACGTGGTCTTCGGAAACAGCGTCGGAGTATTTCGAAATTTCCTCCGGTTGAACAAGCGTTGAAGCGAACAACAATTCTTCTCCCGAAATTTGGTCTTCGATCATCGCTTTAGCTTTACGGAACAACTCGTTCAGCATTTCATATTTCCATGAAGTCCACAAAGCCGGATTAACTGCAGAAAGGTCGGCATACGTAAGCAGGTAAAGAAGCTCTAACTGTTCTACATCAGAGAAATTTGCAACGAAACTGTTTAAAGTTTCCGCATCATTTAAATTTCTGCGGAAGGCGATTTGCTCCATCTGTAAATGATACCTAACAAGAAAAGAAACTTTTTCAATTTCCACATCACCATAACCGAGACGCTGCATAATTGAAGCCGCCATTTCCGCTCCGATAATTTCATGCCCGCTGACATTGATCGGTTTTGCGATATCATGAAAAAGCAAACCGAGCATAAGAATTTCTTTTTCTCTTAAATTGTTATAAATGTTTCCCAGTTCCGTTGTATCATTTTCTAATTTTTCAACATTTTGAATCGTCATCAACGTGTGTTCATCAGCGGTGTAACAATGATAAACTCCATGCTGGATGTATCCGTTCAGGTCGTGAAATTCCGGAAGAAACGCATCAAGAATTCCAAGCTCATTCATAACCGATAATGTTTTTCCGATATTTTTTGGAAGGCGGAGAATTTCCCTGAAAAAAGTTGAAGACTCGGCATCCCCTTTAACCGTATGCTGATCAAGGCTGTCGATGATCTGCATTCTAAAATGTTCATCGAAGTTTGCTTCGTACAATCCGCGATAATAAAAACCGCGAAAGATCTCGGAAATAGTTAAGTAACGGTGACCGGAAAAAAATATGATGTCTCCTTTTAATTTAAAATCATCATCAAGATCAATTGAAAGTACATCCGGAATGAAAGTTGAAATATCCGCGCGCATTTTTTTTGTGAACGAGCGGTTAAACCGATAGATAACATTGGATGAATCAAAATACTCTTTCATCAGTTTTTTATAGCCGTCTTTACCATAATGTAAAAGATCTGCAATAGCCAGCTGGTCGGCAAATTCCAAACGATCATTTTTTTGTTTGTGCAGAAAGTGAAGAAGGTTTCTGATCTTTAAAATAAATTTGAACCCGGCTAATAAACGGAGACATTCTTTCGGCGTTGTGTATTCATGTTCGGAAAGAAGAGCGATAAACGATTCTGTTTGCGATTGCTCGGACTGCTTGTTCAAAATTTCTTTGTTGAGCAGAATATAAATCCATTCGATCAGTTGAATATCGCGCTGACCACCGGCTGAGAGTTTCACGTTCGGCTCAATTACTTTAGGTGAATTTCCATATTTTATATAACGTTCATCGCGGTCTGCGAGAAATTCCGTGAAGATTTGTTTTTTTACTTTCTCCGTGATGGTTTTAAACAAGAGTTCGTTCCACTCGTTAAAAAGTTTTAACGAGCCGAAGAGATACCGCGTTTCAAAAAACTGTGTGAAGGTGTGCAGGTCTTCCTTTAAGAAGCGTTTGATGTCTGAGAGTTCACGGATAGTATGGGAAACTTCCAGACCGAAATCCCAACAGCGTGTAACAATATCTCTTATTCCTTCTTCCGACGCTTTCTGAGCCAGAGGCTCATCAGCCTTTGGCTGAATGGAAGGAACGATGAACATAATATCAATATCGGAATAAGGAGAAAGTTCGCGGCGGCTGAAACTTCCTGATGAAGCCAATGCAAACGGGTAATGAGCGTCTTTAGAAATCTGTCTGAGCAGATCTTCAACTAAAACGCTGTACTCAAAAGAAAAAGCGAGTGAATCGGTTAAAATATTTTCTACCGTAAAAAGTTTTTCTTTCTTTGCGAAAAATTCTTTCTGTATTTCTTCTTTTGATTTCATGTTCTGTTTTACACTGAAAAATTAGGAGATTGATAAACCGCTTCAACAACGGATGAAATGCCTCCACGCATGTTAAAATCACTGGTGATCTTCATATACCTCGGCTGCATCAATTCAACAAGATCGTTTAGGATTTTGTTCGTTACCGCTTCAAAATATATTCCATCGTTGCGGAAAGACTGCAAATAAAATTTGTAGCTTTTTAATTCAACACATAAATTTTCGGCAATATATTCGAGCGTGATCTTTCCAAAATCGGGCTGCCCGGTAACCGGACAAACAGAAGTGAACTCGTGCGCCGTGTGAATTATTTTGTAATTTCTTTCCGGGTTGGGATTCGGAAAGAGGACTAATATTTTTTGTTTGGAGTTCATGCTTATTCGTCTTCCTCTTCTGCTGGTTCTAAGTTCAATTCAGATAATGTAAGTTCTATTGCGTCATACCAAGAGATGTAATCACCAACTCTGTTTATAACTTTTTTCAATTCTTCTTCTGTTAGTTTCCGATTCAATTCATCTTCGGCAGCATCCTGAATATCGCCAACACATAATGAATAAATGATTTTATTTCTTCTCATCTTTCACCTCTGTTTTGTTCAATAAAAAATTTTTCTCTATGCCACCGTATTGAGTTAACGTGTGGAAACATTTCTTTTCTCTTTGGCAAAAAAAGCTTTGAACTATTATCAGTCAATTGTCTGGAGAAATTGTATTCACCCATTTGACCATAACCTTTTGGAAGATGATTCAACTTAGAAGAAGCTTTCACCGTGTAATCATCTAATAGAGTAAACCAACCGACATCGAATGCCCAATGATGAAGCCTACACAAAGATAAACCATTCCATATATCATCTTTGCCCATCGAACTGTGCGGAACAATATGGGCTGCTTCAACTTCCCAGAAAGATGAGTTTGGTGAATTTAGTTTCATTCCACAAACAGCACATTTATAATCATAAGCTTCGATTACAGCTTGCCGAAAACCTCTTGTTCTTAAAACTGCGTCTCTTGTTGTTTTGATAAATTTTTTATTCTTATCAATTGGATCATAATTATCTGGTCTTACTGTCTCTTTGAGTTTCTTTACAATTTTTTGAACTTCAAAAGATTTCGTTGAGAGAAATTCTTTTTGTGCTTTTGGAATGTTCAAAAGCTTGAGTGCTTCATCATATCCATTTTCAGTTAGCATCCATTCTTTCTTTTTTGTAAGAAGAATAGTGGTTGTCGGTCTTGAGACCAATTTATCTTTCGCTAACGAGTCGGCCGCACGATAAAGCAAACGATGCCACAAGGCGGTTTTTACGATTCGATTTTCTTTTCGATAAATTCTTTCTAATACAACAGTTCTTTGTTTTTCATCCAGATTAAAATCATTTGCAATTTCAGTTACAATTTCTTCACCTGTAGCAAACTCTTTTATTACTCCGTTGTGATTGAATAAAGTCTTCAATAAAGCATGCTCAACATCCTTCCGTGTTGGCATTGCTAAATCTTCAAGCATTTTCCCTTCATAGCTCATTTAGATAATATCCTATGATTATTTGAGTACTTTATTTGCAACATTTCTTATTCAATTCAAAACAACCCATGAAACGTTCTATTCATACTTCGGTTTAATTTTATACGGAATCGGATCTTCAATTCCCGCTTGTTGAAAACCGCGCAAACGAAATGCACAGCTATCACAAACTCCGCACGCTTCATCTTCACTTTGGTAACACGACCATGTTAAATGAAGCGGGGCTTTCAACTCCATTCCTTTTTTCACAATTTTCGCTTTCGATAAACTAATTATCGGAGTGAGAATTTTTATTTTCGTTTCCGGTTTTGTTCCTTCGTCAACCATTTTTTCAAATGCGGAATAAAACTGAGAACGGCAATCGGGATACCCGCTTGCATCCTCATAAACAGCGCCTATTCCAACTGCTTCGGCTTTTATCACTTCCGCCCAGCTTACGCAAGCCGCTAATATATTCGCATTCCTGAATGGAACATACGAACTGGGGACTTCTTTGTTTTCAAGATCGGCTTTTTCCACCGCAAGATGAAAATCGGTTAGCGAGGAACCGCCGATTTTATGAAAGTGCGAAAAGTCGATAAGCAGTCTGTGCTGCACGTTGTAAAAATCAGCCACATCATTAAATGCACTTAGTTCGCGTTTCTCCGTACGTTGACCATAATTAAAGTGGGCGAAAGCCAATTCGTATTTCTCGTTTAAGATCGCTGCGGTAACACAACTATCCATTCCGCCGCTTACGGCAATAACTGCTAAAGGTTTGTTCATACTACTCTTATAAAATAAAACCGCACTTAGCGGTTTTCGGGACTTCGTTTAATTTTAATTGCAAAATAAGGAAATTTCGCTTTGATAGAAATAAGATTTGATTTTTACCCGAAAACTCTTTTAAAATGAGTTTACTATAAGATTAGGTTATCGCAAAGTAAATCCGTCATTTCGAGCGAAGTCGAGAAATGAGCTTGTCGGCATCAATCACACCTCGACTTCGCTCGGTGTGACACAAAATATATTAGACAACCTTTCTCAAGTTTTCCCTTCCCAAAGAATTGCTTTTCCGTTCCGCGGATGTTTGGTGTTATATTCATCCTTAATCTTACTCCTAATTATAATCTTAATCCGGCTTCAAACCGGATTAAGATTAAGAAAAAGATTCAGCCAGAGGCTGACATGTATGATTAAGAAAGTTTGTAATAAGTTCGGTGACTACTTTTTCTGTTTCAGAAGCCAATCATACAATTCGGGATTGTTATATGTCTCTACCCATGCATCATGTCCTGTTTCCGGATAAATGGTGAACTTTACATCATTACCGCAATTTTTCAGAGCCGTTACCAACTGCTGTGATTCATTTACCGGGACAACAAAATCTTTTGCACCGTGAAAAGCCCAAACGGGTAATTTCCCAATTTTACAAATTGTTAACGGATTCCCACCGCCGCAAACCGGAGCGATGGCTGCAAATCTGTTTGGAAATTTTTCCGCTAAAGCCCATGTTCCGTATCCGCCCATAGAGAGTCCGGTTACATAAATTCTTTTTTCATCAACTTGATAAAGTTGAACCAGCTCATCAATCAAAGCCGATAAATCTTCGGTTGACCACCAGACGTTTTCGGGACATTGCGGCGAAGCGACGATAAACGGAAATTCTTTCCCTTGATCAATGAGTTTTGGAGTCCCGTGTTTTTTTACGAGATTAAGATCGTTTCCGCGTTCTCCGGCTCCATGCAAGAATACCATTAACGGGAATTTTTCTTGTGCCGAGTTATAGTTCTTGGGAAGATAAAGCAGATAATTCATCTCAACTTTCTTTTTAATTTCTTTTGAAAAAGTTTTTGCTTGCTGCCCGACTACTTCTTCTTGCGATTGTTTCGAAGATGCACATCCGGCAAGAAACAAAATTACAACAAAACCCAAACCGCCGAGTAAAATTCCTTTTTTCATTTTTCATCCTTTCAATTTAAATAACACCTCAACTAAAAACCTTTTTACTTTCCAGTTTAAACTTTCTACTGTTTTTATTTCCAATTTCGTTGAAACATGTAATAGACTTGCCGCGGTCGCCATTCATCAAATCCATCACCATTTTGATCCGGTGTTACCGCAATCGTTCCCCACCATTCTTCATTCGAATAACCATCGGGATGCGCGCCTGTTGCATAGCCGCCGTAATCATGACTTTGCTCGTCGCCGGCTTTCCACCACTCGTCGGTATATTCAAAAACCGTTGCACCGACGACAACATCGTTTGCAGAAAGTATTTGCGACCAATTCATACTGTCAATTACAGCTTGAGTTGATTCATACTCTTGCTTTATTCTATTATCTAATGCGTCAATTCCAAATTCTGTAATAACTAAAGGTTTGTTGGTTTTTGTCCGGTATGTATCAAATCTGGGTGTTAAATTAAGTTCGTAAATGTTAGTAGCCCAAAGATCAATGTATGAGAGTGATGCATCATCAGCATTCATTGATACGCTTCCGATGTTATAAATATTTCCGTTGTTCACACAAACGGGGTGATATTTTTCTCCTTCAACTTGATAAGCTACAACTGCTAATTCCTGGCAAAGCGAATACCAATAAGCATTATTTCCGTTAACATAATTTTGTTCGTTGCCGAGATTCCACATTAACACACCGGGATTATCTTTTAGATCAACAACCATTTTTGCGAAATCGTCTTTAACTTTTTGGCGGACGGCTGATTGAGATAAATCCAAATCCGTATTGACCCAAAATCCGGAAATAACACGAATATTTTGCGCCGCCATTTTTGTAAGCATCGTTTTACCGGGAATTCCATATGTACGAACCGTATTTGCATTCATATTTTTTAAATACTGAATGCTGCGATCTTCCAATGTTGAATTTATCGGTTTGTTGCCTATCGGAGTGATGGAATATGCCGCTCCTTTTACATAATAGGGTTGATAAATTCCATCTCCGTCAAAATCAACTTCAAGTTTTTTAATATTGATGCGAACAGGTCCGGTGCTTAAGGGTTTTACAGCGGGAACATTATACGTTGTTAAAGTTAAAACCGGATTGATGGTTGAGTAACCGTTGATTGCCGAAGGAACTTCTCCAAGAAAAGTTTCGTATCCGATACGCTCTACCTTTAGCGTATGTTTGCCTGCCGGAAAATTCTGCAAGGTAAATTGTCCTTGATCATTGGTTAGCATTCCATCATATGAAGGTGCCGTACTGAGCGAAACTTTCGCGTTGCTTACAACTTGTCCGCTACTATTTTTCACTACTCCAGAAATAGTGGTCGGATTTTGATAATCGTCTTTTTTCGGTTCGTTGGTACAGCCGATAATGATTATTAACACCAGAGTGAACAATAATTTTTTCATCTTTTCCTTCAGACTTTTTTAAGACAACAGCATGCGGAATCCGAGGATCAAAGGGATCGGCACATCTGTTTTAGTTCGTTTTGAAAAACTTTAATCCGTTAACTCAAACTCATCCTCAAGACATTCTACAGAATTTGTTCCAACAAAGACTTTGAACATTCCGGGTTCAGAAACAAAGTTCATATCAAGGTTGTAGAATTTCAAATCTTCATTCGTTAAGGTAAATTCAACTTTTTTTGCTTCACCTTTTTTAAAAAAGATTTTCTGAAAACCTTTCAGTTCTTTTATGGGACGCGTAACCGAACCAACCAAATCGCGGATGTAAAGTTGAACAACTTCTTCTCCGTCATACAATCCATTATTTTTTACTTCAACTGAAATTTTCAGAGCTTCAGTTTTAGAAATTTTCTTTGAAGATAATTTCAAATTATCATACACAAACTTAGTATAACTCAATCCATAACCGAAAGGATAAAGAGGTGAATTGTCATAGTCGGCGTAGTAAGAAGTATAATTATTTTTCGGATCGTAAGGTCTGCCGGTATTCTTATGATTATAATACATTGGAACTTGTCCAACATATTTCGGGAAAGTTACAGGTAGTTTTCCACTTGGATTTACTTCGCCAAAGAGAACATCAGCAATTGCATCACCGGCTCTGATTCCAAGAAACCATGTTTCTAAAATTGCGGCAGCATGTTCGTTCAACCAATTGATGGTGAGCGGTCTGCCGTTCATTAACACTGCAACGATTGGTTTTCCGGTTTTATAAATTTCCTTTGCAAGTTCTTCTTGAACACCCGGCAGATCAAGCGTTGCGCGAGATCTTGCTTCGCCGCTCATATCCAGACTTTCACCTACAACTAAAACAATAACATCAGCTTCTTTGGCGGCTTGAATTGCTTTTTTAAATCCATCTGTTTCTTTTCCGCTGATAGAACATCCTTCCTCGTAAAGTATTTTAGCTTTGTCACCACATTTATTCTTTATTCCTTGTAAGACTGAAACAACATCCTTCGCATCTCCTTGCTGATTCCAAGGTCCCAGCGGATCAGCGGTTGAATTTGCAAGCGGTCCGATTACGGCAATTTTTGTTTCTTTCTTTAATGGAAGAAATTCTTTTTCATTTTTTAAAAGAACAATCGACTTCTTTGCAACTTCATAAGTGGCGTCTTTCATCTCTTTGCTTAGAATTGTTTTCTTTTCTCTTTCTGCGTCACAATATTTGTACGGATCATCAAACAGACCAAGACGGAATTTTATTCTCAATATTCTTCGCACGCTTTCGTCAAGAGTTTTGCCGGAAACTTTTCCTTCAGCAAGGAGTTCGCTTAAATGTTGGGTATAAGCATTTGATTCCATATCCATATCCAAACCTGCATTTAACGCAAGTTCGGCTGCTTGTTTTAGATCTTTCGCAACGCCGTGGGGAATTAACTCGCCAACTGAATTCCAGTCGCTAACCACAAATCCGTCAAACTTCCATTCATCACGTAAAATTTTTGTAAGCAGTTGATGATTTGCAGAAGACGGAACACCGCCAATCTCATTGAAAGAAGCCATCAATGTTGCGGCACCAGCATCAACACCGGCTTTAAATGGTTTTAAATAAACTTCTCTAAAAGTTCGCTCTGAAAAATCAACAGTGTTGTAATCTCGTCCGCCTTCGGCTCCGCCGTAACCGGCAAAATGTTTTAAACAAGCTGCGATGGTGTTGTTGGCTGATAAATCGTTTCCTTGATATCCTTTTACGCGTGCAACCGCCATTGCAGCGCCAAGAACCGGGTCTTCACCGCTTCCTTCAACAATTCTTCCCCATCTTGGATCGCGGGCAATATCTACCATCGGACTGAACGTCCAATTAATTCCTGAGGCTGAAACTTCAATCGCCTGCATCCGTGCGGATTTTTCAACAAGCGCGGGTTCCCAACTACTTGCTTCTGCAATAGGAACAGGGAACGTGGTTCGAAATCCATGAATAACATCTAAACCAAAAATTAAAGGGATTTTCAATCGTGATTTTTCAACCGCGATTTTCTGAAGTCCCCGTGTCATATCTGCGCCAAAGATATTTAAAAACGACCCGATCTTTCCTTCGGCAACTAATTCTTTTTTTCCTGCTTTAGGTTCGGTTGAATGTGTTCCCGTATCCCAATCCCCTGTAAACTGTACAAGCTGTCCGATTTTTTCTTCTTGCGTCATAAGCGCCAGAACGGAATCGACTCGCTGTTCGACCGTTTTTAAGTTTTGCGATAAAAGAATTTTTTGGGTGAATAAAAAGAAAATAAATAAGAGACTGACGATTGATTTGGATTTCATAAGGTTCTCACAAGTAAATGTTAGTTGAATGAACTAAAAATATTAAAACTTTATCTGAGATAAAATTTCACAGCACGGCAATCGCACAAATTTTGTGCCTTAACTGAAGCGGGAATCACTGAGATTCAGCAACTTAAATAAGATATACTCCACCGAAATTTATTACTCTGATAATGAAACTTTTATTGAAATGATAAAGGGGCAAAAAGAAAGTACCCACAAAAGAGAGAAACCTTTTTCACTCATTATTTGTTGGATTAGATAGATAGATAAAGAAAACAACAGAACTTTCACAATCAGCTTTGAGCAAAAAAAATGAGAACCAGATTGATTTTACCGGCTATTCTTTTGGGGACTTTCATGCTACTTCTCTATTTTACTTCCCCGCTGATGGGGGTTCCTGCTGCTGCAAAGTCAAATCATTTTTCGCCGGACTAACTAACCAACAAGGATGAATCAGAAATGGAAACAATCAACTTAAGCGAAGAAGAATGGAAACAGCGTCTTACCCCCGAACAGTATAAAGTCCTGCGTGAGAAAGCAACGGAGCGCCCATTTACCGGTTTGTATTGGGACAATCACGACAAAGGAACTTACAAATGTGCGGCTTGCAAAAGTGAGCTTTTTTCTTCGGACACAAAATTTGATTCCGGTTGCGGCTGGCCAAGTTTTTACGAAGTCTCTTCAAGTTCGGCAATTGAATTGAAAAAAGATTCTGGCTTCGGTATGATCCGTTTCGAAGTGATTTGTAAAAAATGCGGATCG
The DNA here is from genome assembly GCA_023229425.1 of Ignavibacteriaceae bacterium. Taxonomy (GTDB): domain Bacteria; phylum Bacteroidota; class Ignavibacteria; order Ignavibacteriales; family Ignavibacteriaceae; genus UBA1563. Next base: position 57,846 of record JALNZG010000009.1, on the reverse strand, counting down.
CATTTGGGACATGTTTTTAACGATGGACCAGCTCCAACAAACTTACGTTATTGTATTAATTCCGCTTCATTAGATTTTAAGAAAGAAGAGAAGAAACCATAAGTTTGCAGTCGGCAATCAGCAGTCAGCAATATGCACGTTGATTTACTATCTGATTCTTTGCTCATTCAATCATGCAAACATTCATCCATGCTCTTGGCTCTTTGCACAACATAACACTCAGCCAACCGGTGGTTAAATTTCACTGCCGGTTAAAGGTATATTTCCATTTCGCACTTTTGACAGTTGAACCGTAATCTAAACTTTTGCTTGCCGTCATTCAAGTAAAGCGGTTCTTTCATTTCGGGAGTTTTGGCGTGTTCGGTTTTAAATGGACACATGTGAAGCTCTTCTTTGATGCAGTATTTCGTTGTCATCAAGATCTTTCCTTCAAAATCATCCAGCTTTTCAAAACCATCTTCGATGGTTTCAACTCCATGCTTTCTATAAAATTCTTTTGCTTTTTCATTAACCACATTACCGGTGTAGTCTAATTTTATTTCCGGGAAGGCAAATGAATTATTCACCTGTTCACGTTTTTGCTTTGGATAATTTTTAATTCTCTCCTCCAGAAGAAGCTGCAAAATTGTTCTCCTCAGTTCATTCCATTTTGAAACCGGAAGAAAGATTGCTTTGCCGGATTTGATACGAACATTCTCAACAGAAAATATTGTACTTCCCGATTTTTTTAATTGATTTTCCATAACAGTAATTGCTTTAAGTGAATCCTCCGGCTCAATTAATTCTATAACCTCATTACTTGAAACGGCGTTTCCATCCTCATCAACAGCGGAGATTATCAACTTATTCTGTTCTGTTTGAACTTCAATTTCGCAATTGATTTTTCTTTTCGTTTCGTCTTTCGATAATTCTTTTATAAACTGATGGTCGTGGTTGCGAAAAATTTCAGTGCCGGGAAGAAGTTCCGATAATTCTTTTGTGTAAATTTTGTTTCTCTCAACACGGTTAATATTCATTCCAACCAAAGTGTTGTGTTCATCGAAAAAGCAAATGCCGTCTCCATTCACCAGATATTCTTTCGTCTCAATTTCAAAAAAATCCTTTTCGATTTTTTTCACTTTCCCGATTAACTTGCCAACGGATTTCGGTGTAGCAAAAGAAGCAATCTCATTTCCTTCGCCGGAAAGGAAATAGTCACTGTAACCGCGGTTAAAAGTTTTTTCAGGATCGGGAATAAAAGAAAATATAATTTTTCCGCTTGACGCTTTTTTAAAAGAATCATTGTTCAACAAAATTTCACCCAACTTTTGCCGGTAGTAAGCAGTAATATTTTTAACGTAAGAAACATCTTTCAATCTTCCCTCAATTTTAAAAGATGTAATTCCGGCTTCCAACAAGGAGTGAAGGTGAGTTGACAAATCTAAATCTTTAAGTGAAAGTAAATAGGCTTCATCATGAATAATTTTTCCATTCGAATCTTCAAGCGAATAAAGCATTCTGCAAGCTTGCGAACATTCCCCGCGGTTTGCACTGCGTCCCGTTGTTGCAAAGCTGAAATAACATTGCCCACTGTAACAAACACAAAGTGCCCCGTGAATAAAAAACTCTAAATCAACATTCGTGTTCAATTTTATTTCTTTTATCTGTTCGAGTGACAACTCACGCGCAAGAATAATTCTCTGCAAACCGGATTGCTCAAGAAATTTAATCTTCTCAACAGAGTAATTGTTCGTTTGTGTGGAAGCGAAAAGCGGTATTGGCGGCAAATCCATTTCGAGAATTGCCATGTCTTGAATAATAATTGCGTCAACACCGGCATCATAAAGTTGGCAAATTAATTTTTGAACTTCATCCAATTCGTCATCGTACAAAATGGTATTAACCGTAACATACACCTTCGCCCAATATTGATGAGCGTATTGAACGAGTTTATGAATATCCAGCAATGAGTTTCCGGCAGCAGAGCGCGCTCCAAATTTCGGCGCTCCGATATAAACGGCATCCGCACCGCAATTAATGGCTGCCATTCCTCCTTCCAGATCTTTTGCCGGGGCAAGCAGTTCAATTTCTATTTTTTTGTTTTCTTTTTCCAAGTCGCTTTACAATTCGTTTACAAATAAAATCGTTTATAACTTTTTTTTTGATAATTTTATAACTAAAATATAACACATTAAATGTGATCAACATTAACAGGAAAAAGAATGGCAGTGGCTCGTATAATGATATTGCTTTGCGCTTTAACCGTGACTATTTCGGCTCAAAGTACAAATTTATTAACAAACGTTGAGAACCGCCAAAAACAAAGTCTTAACGGACAATGGAAGATCATTATTGACCCATACGAAACCGGATATTACAACTACCGCTATCAACCCCGCGGCGATGGTTATTTTGAAAATCGAAAACCAAAAGACAAATCAGAATTAGTCGAATACGACTTCGACCGTTCCGAAGAACTCACCGTTCCCGGCGATTGGAATAAACAAAAAGAAAAATTATTTCTCTACGAAGGAACGATCTGGTATAAAAAATCCTTTCAATATAAAAAGAAAAACAATACGCGCACTTTCCTCTACTTCGGCGCAGTAAACTATGAAGCAATTGTTTACGTAAACGGGAAAAAACTTGGCGAACATGTCGGCGGATTTACTCCATTTAATTTTGAAGCGACAAACGAACTTGTTGACGGCGAAAATTTTGTTGTCGTGAAAGTTGATAATAAAAGAAAGCGCGAAGGCGTTCCAACACTAAATACCGATTGGTGGAATTACGGCGGTATTAATCGCGATGTTTATTTGTTAGATGTTCCTCAAACCTTCATCAAAGATTATTTCCTACAACTGAAGATAAATTCTTTAAACGAAATCTCCGGTTGGATTCAACTTGAAGGGAAAGAAAAACTTCAAAATGTAACTGTTGAAATCCCCGAAGCGAAAAAGTTAATTAAAGTTAAGACGAATGAAAACGGTTTTGCTGAAATTTATTTTTCTGCCGATTTAAAATTATGGTCTCCAGAAAATCCAAAAACCTATTCAGTAAAAATATTTTCACAAACCGATTCACTTGGAGACAAAATCGGTTTTCGTTCAATAGAGACAAGGGGAGATGAAATATTCCTCAACGGCAAATCAATTTTTCTCCGTGGTATTTCAATTCATGAAGAAGCACCGTTCGGTGGTGGTAGAGCGAATTCTGAAAAGGATGCCGACACGCTTTTAAGTTGGGCAAAACAACTTGGCTGTAATTTTGTTCGACTTGCGCACTATCCACACAACGAAAACATGATCCGGAAAGCGGAAGAACTTGGATTGTTGGTCTGGGCAGAAATTCCCGTTTATTGGACAATCTTGTGGGAAAATAAAGACGTACTTGCAAACGCGGAAAATCAGTTAAAAGAAATGATCACGCGGGATAAAAATCGTGCACCGATAATTATTTGGTCGGTTGCGAACGAAACTCCGGTTGGTGAAGCGCGTTACAACTTTCTATATCATTTAATTAAAACGGCAAGAGAATTAGATCCGACAAGATTGATCACTGCCGCAACTGAAATTCATTCTGAAAAAAATGTAATTACTTTAAGCGATTCACTCAGCAATTTGCTTGATGTTATCGGAGTAAACGAATACATCGGTTGGTATGGCGGAACCGCTGAAGACGCGCCTAAAACAAGCTGGAAATCGAAATACAACAAACCGCTCATTATTAGCGAGTTTGGCGCCGATGCAAAATTTAGTTTTCATGGGGATCCGCATGCTCGCTTCACTGAAGAATATCAATCCAACATTTATAAAAATCAAATTGAAATGTTGAAAAAAATTCCGTTCCTTCGTGGAATGAGTCCCTGGATACTTACTGATTTTCGTTCGCCAAGAAGGCCGCTTCCAGGAATTCAAGATATGTACAACAGAAAAGGATTGATCTCCGATAAAGGAGAAAGGAAGCAAGCGTTTTATATTCTGCAAAAATTTTATAATGAAAAAACAAAGTAATTTTGGATCATCGAAAGATTCAATACATGAAAAATGAAATTCAATTTATTTGTAATGACCGGGAGATCAAAACCGATCTTCATCCGGCGACCACGATTTTGGATTTTCTGCGAAAGAATTTGCAGTTAACCGGAACCAAAGAAGGATGTCGTGAAGGCGATTGCGGCGCGTGCACGGTGCTCGTTGGTGAGCTGGACAAAAACGAGGTTAATTATAAATCGATGAATTCATGTCTTCTTCCACTCGCATTACTTCACGGAAAACATCTTGTTACAATTGAAGGGATTAATCAAAAAGAATTAAATCCTTTGCAAAATGCTTTTGTTGATGAAGGAGCAACACAATGCGGATTTTGCACTCCGGGATTTTTAATGTCCCTTACTGGATATTTTCTTTCAAATGATACTTTCTCCGTTGAGTCGGCAATCAATTCGCTTGATGGAAATATTTGCAGATGTACGGGTTATGCGTCAATTAAGCGTGCAGTTGAAACGGTTACAAATGAAATAAAGTTGAGCGGGACATCTTCAACTACTGAAACACTTGTAAGCTTAAATATTCTTCCCGATTATTTTCTTATGATTCAAAAGAGATTAGCGGAAATAAAACCCTTTATAAATCAGCGCGCAAACGATGTTCTCATTTCCGGTGGAACCGATTTATTTGTTCAGCAATGGGAAAAACTTTTATCAAGCGATGTTCAATTTCTTCAAAGGGATGAATCAACTCTGGCAATTTGGATTGAAGGCACTAACTGTTTTGTTGACGCTCAAACCACTATTTCGGAAATAAAATCTTCAGCAATTCTTAAAAAATATTTTCTCCAACTCGAAGATTATTTCCAGTATTTCGGTTCGCTCCCGATCAGAAACCGTGCGACTGTTGGCGGAAATATTATTAACGCTTCTCCCATTGGCGATATGACAAATTTTCTTTTGGCTTTAGATGCGCAGCTTCATTTAAAAGAAAAAAACAATGAAAGAGTTGTCCCGTTAAAAAACTTTTACACCGGTTACAAGCAATATGACAAAAAAGAAAATGAAATTTTATCTTCAGTAAGTTTTCCACTTCCTAAAAAGCATTTTCATTTCAATTATGAAAAGGTTAGTAAGCGAACTTTTTTAGATATTGCAAGCGTCAACACTTCAATTTATTTGGAAGAAGAAAATCTACAGATAAATGAATTGCATCTTTCAGCCGGCGGTGTTGCGCCTTATCCGCTTTATCTTTATAAAACGATAGATTTTCTTCACAATAAAAATATTTCTCCGCAAGTGATTAAAGAAGCTGCTGAAATCATTCAAACAGAAATTTCTCCGATCAGCGATGCACGCGGTTCTGCGGAGTACAAGCGGCTGTTGTTGCGTCAATTATTCTTTGCCCATTTTATAAAATTATTCCCAAAGATAATTTCGCTTGAAGAGGTTGTATGAAATATTACGACATGACCCGCCACGTTCGCGGCGAATCGCTTTTTGCAGATGATCTGCTCGTTCCCGAAGGAACATTGTTCGCGTCTGTTTTTTCTTCTTCAATCGCCCATGGTAAAATTCTTTCTCTCGATTTTTTAGATGCAGAAAAATTAGCAGGAGTAAAAAAAATTATTACCGCAAAAGATATTCCGGGGCAAAATCAAATTGGTGGTATTATTCAAGATGAACCACTGCTTGCAGAAAGTGAAGTTCATTTCTGCGGGCAGCCAATTGCCGTTGTGATTGCGGAAACTCAACTGCTTGCGCGTGAAGTAAAGACAAAGATCAATATCCAGTATGAGGAACTTCCACCAGTTACAGACGCGCGAGAAGCGTATGCAAAAGGAATGTTGATTATTCCACCACGAATTTTTTCAAACGGAAATGTTGGAGAAGCGTGGAAACAATGCGATGTAATTGTTGACGGGACAGTGGAAACCGGTGCGCAGGAACATTTATATCTTGAAACGCAAGGTGCAATCGCCTTTCCAACCGAAGGAAACGGTATAAAAATAATTTCATCAACGCAGGGACCAACCGCTACGCAACGTGCCGCATGTAAAGTTTTGGGTTTACCTATGCATCAAGTTGAAGTTGATGTTATGCGGTTAGGCGGCGGCTTTGGCGGAAAAGAAGATCAAGCAAATGCGTGGGCGGCTTTGGCTGCTGTATCGGCTTTTGTAACTAAGAAACCGGTGAAGTTGATTCTTCCGCGACAGGAAGATATGCGTATGACAGGAAAGCGGCATCCTTATTCTATAGATTATAAAATCGGTTTAACCAAAGAAGGAAAAATTTTAGCGTATGAAGTTACGTTCTTCCAAAATGCAGGCGCTGCTGCTGATTTATCAACTCCCATTTTAGATCGAACACTTTTTCACGCGACAAACAGCTACTATGTTCCAAATGTTAAAGCAATAGGATTATGTTGCAGAACCAACCTTCCGCCCAACACGGCGTTTCGTGGTTTCGGCGGACCACAAGCGATGTTCGCTATGGAAGCCGCAATTTATAAAGCTGCTGATAAAATGGGAATTGAAGTTTCTATCATTCAGGAGAAAAATCTTTTAAAAGAAGAAGATGAATTTCATTACGGACAGTTGGCGGAAAACTCCAAAGCGCAAACATGCTGGAATGAAGCAAAGGAAAAATTCGATCCCGGTCAAATCAAAAATAATATTGAAAAATTTAATGCGGAAAATAAATCCGTGAAAAAAGGATTTGCCTTTATGCCGATCTGTTTCGGTATTTCGTTTACCAATACCTTTATGAATCAGGCGAGCTCGCTTGTTCATATTTATTCCGATGGGAGCGTTGGAGTAAGCACTGCCGCAGTTGAAATGGGGCAAGGCGTTAACGAAAAAATCCGTTTGGTCGCAGCGGAAATATTTTCAATTGATAAATCGAAAATCAAAATTGAAACTACAAATACTACACGGGTTGCAAACACATCGCCAACCGCCGCAAGCAGCGCCGCTGATCTGAATGGGAAAGCTACGGAACTCGCATGTAAAAATTTGTTTAAACGGTTAATAAGTTTTGTAAAGAATGAATTTAATTATTCTCCACAAGACAAAATTGATTTTCGCAACGAAAATGTTTTTTGTAACGATGAAGCGATCGGTTTAACATGGGCAGAGTTAATTCAAAAAGCTTTTTTCAAAAGAGTGAATCTTTCGGCTCACGCTCATTATGCTGTTCCGGGAATTTATTTTGATAAAGAAAAAAACAAAGGAAATGCTTTTTCGTATTATTCATTTGGAACTGCGGTTATTCAAGTAACCGTTGATTGCCTTCGTGGGACGTACGTTGTTGATTCCGTTAAAGCGGTGCATGATTTCGGGAAAAGTTTTGCGAATGTGATTGACCGCGGACAGGCTGAAGGGGCAATAATGCAAGGCATCGGCTGGATGACGATGGAAGAAATAATATACAATTCCGACGGCAAGTTATTAACCGATGCGCTTTCGACTTATAAAGTTCCGGACATTCATTCAGCGCCAAAAGAAATTGAGATTCATTTTCTTGAGAACTCGGATAATCCACTTGGCATTTTTAATTCGAAAGCAATAGGAGAGCCTCCGTTAATGTATGGTATTGGAACCTTCTTCGCCTTGCAGAATGCGATGAAAGCTTTTCGACCGGAGGGAGAATTTCAGTTTTCTGCGCCGCTCACACCTGAAAAAGTTTTGCTCGGTCTTTATAAAGAGTAAAACTTACAATAATTAACAAGCAATGTTTATTTTTGAATAAATAGATTTAAGGTTTTATGCTGCTTCTAAAAAATTGTTTTCATATTGAAACTTTCGATAACGATCAAAAGTATTCCGGATACGATATTCTTATCGAAAACAATAAAATAAAAAAAATCGCGAAGAACATTACGCTTGGTGAAGATCATCAAATTCTGGATTGTTCATATTGTGTGGTAATTCCCGGTTTGGTTAACACACACCATCACTTTTACCAAACATTGACAAGAAATTTACCAGCGGTACAAAACGCAAAACTGTTCGACTGGCTTATCTATCTTTATGAGATTTGGAAAAACATCGACGAAGAAGCGGTTTACTATTCTTCGTTAATTGCAATGGGTGAACTGCTGAAAACCGGATGCACGCTTACAACCGACCACCATTATTTATATCCGAACAGCTTTACCGGTGATCTCATGGGAATACAATTTTCTGCGGCGGAAAAATTAGGAATGCGTTTTTCCCCAACACGCGGTTCAATGTCTCTAAGTAAAAAGAACGGCGGTTTGCCTCCCGATTCTGTTGTGCAAACTGAACAGAAAATTTTAGAGGATAGTTTGCGCGTTATTCAACAGTATCACGATGCCTCCGATGATTCAATGAGAAAAATTGTGCTCGCGCCATGCTCTCCGTTTTCGGTTACGAAAGAAAACATGCGAGACACGGCGCGGCTTGCGCGTGAACATAAAGTCCGCTTGCATACACATCTTGCCGAAACAAGTGATGAAGATGATTATTGCGTTTCGCTTTATGGAAAACGTCCGCTCGCGTTAATGGAAGAAGTTGAGTTCATCGGCGAAGATGTTTTTTATGCCCATGGAATTTTCTTTAACGATGACGAATTAAAAACTCTTGCGGAAACAAAAACATCAATTGCACATTGTCCTACTTCAAATATGCGGCTCGGTTCCGGAATTTGCAGGGTAACGGAAATGCTGAAACAGAATATAAATGTTGGCATCGGCGTCGACGGTTCAGCGTCAAACGATTCTTCCGATATGCTTGGAGAAGTTCGTAATGCAATGCTGCTTCAGCGCGTAAAATATGGGGCAAATGCGCTTACTGCAAAACAAACTTTTCAACTTTCAATTGAAGGCGGCGCAAACATTCTCGGTTATTCCAAAACCGGAAAAATAAAAACAGACTATCTTGCCGACCTTGCAATTTTCAACATTAATAAATTAGAATACACCGGAAGTTTGTCCGACCCGCTTGCCGCTTTATTATTTTCCGGCATTTCGCATCAAACTGAATATACAATCGTGAACGGCAAAGTTGTTGTCGATAAGGGTAGGCTTGTCGGCGAGGATGAAGAACTGATCATCCGCAAGGGAAATGAAATTGCAAAGAAATTTTTTGAAATGAAATAATCAGCGAAACCCTAAAGGGTATCGCTGAACTATAAAATAATCGTAAACGATGATCCAGATTAATATACCGCTTTAGCGGAATTTGTTCGTTCAGCACAACCCATTTATGGTTGTGCTGTGATACAAAAATTTTTATGAAATAGTAGAAAGTAAAACTATGCTGCACCAAAATCTTGAATGGTTTTTCCCTCACAAAGTTGAAGAAGCCGTAAAACTCATTGAACAACAAGGAGTGATTCTTCACGGCGGCGGAACCCGCATTTTGAAAACATCACCGAAATCCATTAAGGGATTGGTTGATGTCGGCAGGTTGAATTTAAATTATATTCATCACGCAGACAATCATTTCAGTATCGGTTCGGCTTCAACTTATGCTGATATAATCCGCTACTCCCTAAAAACGAATAAACTTTTAATACTGGCAAAGGCTTTATCGGAAGCGGCTTCAACTCCGCTCAGGAATAGAATTACGATTGGCGGTTCTTTAAAAGATTTTCCAATCTGGTCAAGCCTTTATGCACCACTATTAGCACTAAATGCGCAAATCGAAATTGCAGAAAAGCATGAAAAAATACTTTCACTTGAAGAATATCTTGATTCGGGAATGATTAAAACCAAACACCTCATTAAAAGAATTATTGTTGACGATATTCCAAACATCATCGGCGGAGTAAAGAGATTTTCTCTCATTCGTTTCGAATATCCGTTATTTACCATTGCCGTGGTTTTACAAGTGAAACAAAAAACCGTTTCAGAAGCACGGATTTTTATAACCGGCGTTAAAGGAAGACACAAACGTTGCAAACGTGCGGAACATTTTTTAATTGATAAAGAATTGAATGACGAAACCATTCAACAAGCGGAAAAACATTTTGCGCCGAAATTTGTTTCGGATTACAAATATTCCGCCGAATATAAAGAGCACACCGCTAAAGTCTTTTTTACGGATTTACTCCATGAGTTGAAAGGAACGTTGAAATGAAATTTCCATTCAAAGTAAATAACAAATCAAAAGACCTTGAACTTCTGCCAAACGAAACTCTTCTTCACGTTTTGCGCAATAATGATTTCACCGAAGTAAAATGCGGTTGTAATGAAGGTGAGTGCGGTTCATGTACAGTACTGCTGGATGGAAAACCAGTCAATTCATGTCAGGTGCTTGCGATGAGCGTTCAAGAAAAAGAGATCACGACCGTAAAAGGAATTGGAACGCTTTACACACCGCATTTCTTGCAAAAATCTTTTGTGGAAGCAGGCGCTGACCAATGCGGATTCTGTTCTCCCGGAATGGTGCTTGCTTCTTACAGTTTGTTAAAAGAAAATCCGAAACCAACACGCAAAGAAATTCTAACTGCGCTTGACGGTAATTTATGCCGCTGTACCGGATATGTTAAAATTGTTGATGCGGTTGAAATGACAGCGCAGAAATTGCAGACTAACAATTTGGAAATGGAGTAAGTATGTTCAAATATGTAAATCAACCAATTGAAAAGATTGACGGACTTGCGCTCGTTACCGGTGAGGAAAAATATACCGACGATTTTTCTTTTAACAATATGCTCTACGTTTCAGTTTTGCATTCGGGATATGCTTACGCGAAGATAATTGACATCGATGATTCCGAAGCGCGAACAATGCACGGTGTTGTAGAAATTCTTTCGTATAAAAATGTTAACCGAATTTTATACACAACCGCCGGACAAGGTTATCCCGAACCATCACCGTATGACACACTTCTCTTTGGAAAAACGATGCGGTTTGTTGGTGATAATGTTTGTGCTGTTGCAGCGGAATCAAAAGAGATTGCGGATGAAGCGCTAAAGAAAATAAAAGTAACGTATAAAGAATTAAAACCAATTTTGAATTTGGAAAAATCGGAAGGCTCATCAATCATCATCCATAAAGATGACGGAGCGTTTCCAAAAATCCCGGTTTTTTATGACGCGAAGAAAAATATCGCTTCAAAAGTTGAAGCAAATGTTGGCGACTTTGATTCGGCATTTAAAAAATCTTCACGAAAAATCGAACTTGATTTTTATTGTTCGTACGGTTCCCACTGTGCGATAGAGCCTCACGCTTCAGTTTCTTATCTTGATGTAAGAGGAAGACTTGTGATCATTTCTACAACACAAGTGCCGTTTCATGTAAGAAGAATTGTGTCTCACGTTGCTGAAATTCCCGTTTCAAAAATCCGAGTAATTAAACCAAGACTCGGCGGCGGTTTCGGCGGTAAGCAGGAAATTCTTTTAGAACCAATTGTGGCATTAATGACATGGCGTACCAAACGTCCCGCTAAATTAGTTTACTCACGAAGAGAAGTTTTTAAATCAACAAGATGCAGACACGAATACCAAACCAAAGTTTCCGTTGGTTACGAAGCAGATGGAAAAATCAACGCGCTTCATCTCGATGCGTTGGAAAATGCGGGCGGCTATGGTTCACATGCATTAACAGTGCTTGCAAACGCCGGATCGAAAACGCTTCCGCTGTTAAACAAAATTGAAAATCTCCGTTTTACCGGAATGGGCGTTTATACAAATCTTCCGGTTGGCGGCGCATATCGCGGATACGGCGCAACGGAATCTTACCCAGCTTATGCACAAGCGATCGATATGGTTTGTGAGGACTGCGGACTTGATATTGTTGAGTATTACAAAAAATGGTGCATCAAGTCGGGTGAAACCTCAGCGATTTTTCAAGCGTTAGGCGAGGGAAAAGAAGGCGTTGCAATGACTATCGGTTCAACTTCGCTGGTCGAATGTCTTGATGAAGGAGCGAAACTTTCTGATTGGTATGAGAAAAGAAAATTGTATGGACCAAATTCCGATTTCAATAAAGGGAAAAGATTAAAACGTGGAATCGGTATGGTTGCGATGATGCAAGGTTCTGCCATTCCCGAGATTGATATGGCTTCCGCGTACATTAAAATGAATGACGATGGTTCTTTCAATTTGAATGTCGGCGCAACGGATTTAGGAACCGGTTCGGATACTGTACTTGCACAAATCGCTTCCGAAGTTCTTGATACGCCGGTTGAAAGTTTTATTGTTTATTCGTCCGATACTGATTTCACGCCTTTTGATACTGGCGCTTACGCATCTTCAACTACATATCTTTCGGGACAAGCAGTAAGAAAATGCGTGGAGGAAATTAAAAAACAAATTCTGAAAGTTGGAGCAGAAATGCTTTCTCTTTCAGTTGATGAAGTTGAATTAAACGACAGCAGAGTTACTGCAAAAGAAAATATAAAGGAAGAAGTTTCCTTTGCGGATATTTGCCAGTACAGTTTGTATCAAAAAAATCAATTTCAAATTCAAGCGACGGCTTCGCACATTTCACCGAAATCTCCGCCGCCGTTTGCCGTTCATTTTATTGAAATTGAAGTTGATACCTTTACCGGAATAATCAAAGTGCTGAATTATACCGCCACGGTTGATTGCGGCACACCGATCAATCCGGTTACTGCCGAAGGACAGGTGGAAGGAGCAATCGTAAACGGTTTATCGTATGCACTGTTCGAAAATTATTATTTCTCTCCGCATGGAAAAATGTTAAACGATACTTTCGGAAAGTATGGAGTATATACGGCATTTGATATTCCTCCGATGAAAGTGAAGTTAATTAAATCGTATGAAGAAACCGGACCTTACGGTGCGAAATCAATTTCAGAAATAAATATCAACGGAGCTTTGCCAGGAATTGCGAATGCATTTTACAACGCCACGGGAAAACGATTACACAGTGGTCCGTTTGCGCCGGAGTATGTTTTAAAAGTTCTTTCTGAAAAATAATGATTCTAAAAAACTGCTACATTTATGATGAATTAACCGGACAAGAAAAACTTGTTGATTTTCTTGTTGATGAAAGAATCACCGAAGTTAAAGAAGAATTGTCAAAAACAATTTCAATTGAAAATAAAATCACCGTTAAATTATCTGATCTTGACCGGACAAAAATCGCAGATATAAACGAGCATTCTGAAAAATATGTTTTAGATTGCGAAGGAACGATAACCATTCCTGGAGGAATTGATCCTCATGTGCATTTCGATACTCCCGGCTTTACTCATCGAGAAGATTTTTATCACGGAAGCATGTCAGCCGCTGCCGGAGGCATCACAACTGTAATCGATATGCCCTGCACTTCTCTTCCTCCAGTAACCAATGGAAAGAATTTCGAGGAAAAATTTGCGGCAGTTAAAAATGAATCTGTAATTGATTTTGGATTATACGGCGGAGTCTGCGCAAATAATTTTGAGCGATTTTCTCAATCGATGGAAGAATTCGCCGCTAAAAAAGTAAAAGGATTTAAAACTTATTTCGTTTCCGGAATGAAAACTTTCCCGCAAATCTCGCTTCCTCAATTCGAATCAATTTTACTAAAAGCAAAAGAATTGAATCTTCCGGTATTACTTCACGCCGAAGATGCTGACGTCATTTCCAACATGACCAAGATATATGAAAACGCAAATGATGATTATTTGCGTTACTGTAATTCCCGTCCCGCACAAGCGGAAGTAACTGCAGTTGCTAACGCGATTAAAATTGCAAAGAGCGTTGACGGAAATTTGCACATCGTTCATGTTGCTTCTTCGGAAGCCGCGGAGCTTGTAAATAAAGTTCGCAATGAATACAACATCACTTACGAAACGTGTCCCCACTATTTATATTTTTCTCAGGAGGATTTCAAGACAAAAGGTTCGTCGTTAAAAACTGCTCCCGTTATCAAATCGAAAAAAGATCAAGATGAACTTTGGAAATTTTTAGAAGATGGTAGTTGCAACTTTGTTGCCTCCGACCACGCACCTGCACCACTGAAGGAAAAACAAACGGGTTCATTCTGGAAAGACTATGGTGGAATTCCAGGTGTACAAACATTGATTCCTGTTGTTTTTTCCGAAGGATATAAAAAACAAAAACTTAGTTTGAAAAGATTTACCGAAGTTATTTCTACCAATGCCGCGAAAAGATACAATCTCTATCCGCAAAAAGGAAGTTTGAGAGAAGGAAGTGACGCCGATTTCGCGATCATCAATCCCAGTATTTCTTGGAAGTTTGAGACCAGACAGTTGTTATCGAAAGGGGAAACATCTCCTTTTAACAATGAATTGTTTAATGGAAAAGTTATCCTAACAATTTTGCGCGGGAAAATTATTTACAGTGATGTTGCTGGAATAGCGGTTGAAAAGGGATTTGGGCGATATTTGACATGAACGAAATTAGCGCTGTCATAAATCGCGATACCGTAAACGGTATCGCTATACAAATAAATCATCGTAAACGATGATGGGCAAATATTCATTATCCCAATTAATCAGGATTTTTTTGTGTAGCACATCCGTTCATGGTCGTGCGATATTCATTTATTAAAATTTAAGAAGCCTTGTAATATTAAACCCAAGTCTCCATTCACCATTTCCAAAATTTTTATCTGCACCGGAGAGAAATTGTGTTGGATTCAACTTTGCATTGTTCGATAAAATTACTTTGAAAAAATGTCCTCCCGTCTCCAACTCAAATCCAAATGCAGCAGAATTAAAACGATTCAAATATCCGTTCACAGTCGGATTGAATTCAGCCAAAACACTGAACATGTTGGTAACATAATATTGCAGATTCATTCCCAACGTGAAGGAGTTTTGCACATCTGAGCGATAAATGTTGCTGTTAGATAAATAAGATGGAACCAGACCAATGCCGAGTTTTTTGTTCACCATTGTATTGAAAATTATTTGTCCGAAATACTGATATGCTCTTCCGGAACTGGCAATAGGTCTTATTGTTTGGGTGTTTTTTGCAATTCCGAATTGAACACCAACAAGCAAGGGAAGGAAAGTTTCTTTAAATTGAAGCAAGCGGTATTTGCCCTTAAGATCAAGATTATCATCAACATTTGATCTGCCTAATGTAAGCACTAAATCATCAGTTACCGCATAACCAAGCGCTATTCTCATATTCACGGGACCATCGAAACCGTATAAATCTTTTGCTCCATCTTTTATCGAAGGTAAAAAGCGGTGAGAAATCTCAAACTCAAAATCTCCTTGCTGCAGCGTTTCAACAGTTGGCAAATTTATAGATTGCGGCGAATGAAAAAGTTGAAGAGGAAGATTATCTACTGCTTCTTGTTTCTTCCAGCTTATCTGCGCATTCCCTTGTAAAGAAAGAATAATAATAAATGTAAGTGTTAAAACAGTTCTTGAACGTAGCTTCATTTCTTTCCTTCAGTTTTATTTACCGCTAACAAATTAAAATTCAATTGAAGTTCGATAACTTCGCTCAGTTTCACCATCATGATACTTGGAATATCAATATTATATGAAGAAAGTTTTATGTTAAAATTAGTTTTTATGCTGTAGTCAGAATTACTAGACTTTGTTAGCACGCCGGAGATTTTATTATACTTTGTTACTCCATGAATGAACATTTCTCCTTCTGCATCAACATTAAACGTACCTTGCGCCGCCGGCGTAACATTTGTGATCTTTCCTTTAAAAGAAGCATCCGGGAATTTATCCGTTTGCAAATAATTTTCGCGCATGTGCCGGTTGCGGAGACCGATACCGGTATCTAATGTCTTTAGATCAACCTCAAAATAAAGACTGCTGTTCGTAGTGTAATTATTTCCTTCCCAATACATATAACCGTCGACGTTATCCGTTACTCCTGAAAATTTTCCAAAGGGAGCGTCGGAAATAAATTCAACGTGATTCTTTGACCCTTGTTTAACGTGTAACTCAGTTCCCTGAGAATAAAGTTCTACCGAAATTAGAAGACAAAGGAAGAGTAAATTTCTCATATTAACTCCAACGAGTGATTAATCATTTTTAGCACCGTTATTTATCCAGTTCTCTACAAGCTGAATAGCGTTTTCACTCAACTTGCCGGAAGGTGGCATTATTCCGGAGCTTTCCCCTGTGTTCCTCAGTCTTTTGATGATAAAACTGTTTGCGCTATTTCCAGGTTGAACACGGACGAAGTTTGTATTACTTGTGCTTGAAACATTCACCAAATTGTTAAAAGCTTTATCGGCGGAAAGATCCATTCCAGCCGCTGCATCGGTGCCTGAATGACAACCGGATAACGCGCACGACACATTAAAAACTTCTTTCTGAATTGTAGAAAACGTCGCTGCTGAATTGTCCGGAAGTGAATTACTCGCTTCCGGTTCAACAATAACTTTACAACCAACTAAAGAAATTAGTAAAAAAAGAACGAACGAAAACCCGAAAATCTTTTTCTTAATCGACATGAAATATTCCTTATATACAACGCATTATTAATTCATCCGCTTTCAAATTACTAACGGAGTAAAACCATTTTCTTGATTTCGGAAAAATTATTTACCGATATTTTATAAAAGTAAACACCTGAAGTAAGAGTTGAAGCGTTAAACTCAACAGCATAACTTCCGGATGGTTTGTAAGCATTAACCAAGGAAGCAACTTCTGTACCGGTAATACTGAAAACTTTTAACTCAACATTCCCGGCTTGCGGAATTTGATAAAAAATCGTCGTACTTGGGTTAAAAGGATTCGGATAATTTTGTTTAAGATCATAATTTAAATTATATTTTTCCGATTCGATATCCGTTGCACTCGAAACACTAACTGTTTTGTCCTGTGCAAAATTCCATTGATCGTTTCCGTTTGTGCCATCAAGATTTACACTATTGCCGTTGGCGTACAGGGTTACAGATCCTTCTGTTACCGGGGCTGTATAAGTAAAGGAATAAACAACTTTTCCATTGGAAGATGTTTTGGGTTCCTGATGGGTTAATTCGGAGCTTGCTAAACGCAAGCCTGCTCCCGGCACTAAAGTTCCTGCTGATGCGGCAATGTTTGTTCCTGCAGCGACAAGTGGTCCACCGCTGATGGTCACATTATAGGTTCCTGTTTGTCCTGGAATCAGAGATGCCGGTCCATCAATAACAACTGAAACTACCGCTGAAAGAGCGCTCCCATGACATGAACAGCCTTCGTCTCCACTTTTTTGTGTTTTGCCTGTTATGCCTCCGCTGTAACCAAAAACATAAATTGTGACAGCAACCGATAAAAACATTGTTGTTAATATAAATTTTCCGAATGCCTTGCCGACAGGCTGGTTTGTAAAGACGTGCATATAATTCCTCGCGTTTTGCTTAATGATAAAAAACAGTCCAAATTATTTGGAATCCTGTCCGATGTAAATGAAAACAACAAAAGACTTCAATAAGTTCATTTTGCCATGGCATGTCTCCACTTTAAAAATAATTATTTGAGTATAACTGGTTAGGGCGAAACGGAGTTTCGCCCTACTGGTTACATTTTGGAATGAGGGATAACCTAGGAGGAAAGTTGGTAGTACTTTTGCAAGTAATTAAAAATGATTAAGTTTACCAAGGTAATCTTATAAAGAGTAGGTAACAGAATGGCAATAACATGGCACAACCTTCAAAAAATTAGTTCGAAATCTTATCAATGTGGGTATTGCAATAAACAAATAGGTTCAGATTCTGGGTATTCTGGTCACCAGGGTCCATCTCTGGTGGGCATTATAGTAATATGTTCTTATTGTAATAAACCATCCTTCTTTTTCGGGGAAACTCAAACACCTGCTTTTCGATTAGGAAACGAAGTTAAAAATATAGCTGATGAATCTGTCAAAAACTTATATAACGAAGCACGAGATTGTACTTCTGTTGGGGCTTATACATCAGCAATTTTAGTATGTAGAAAAATAATAATGCATTTAGCAGTTGAAAAAGGAGCTGCTCCAGGACAATCTTTTGTTAGTTATATTGATTTTTTAGAGAGTGGTCACTATTTCCCGCCAAACGGAAGACCATGGGTTGATAAAATAAGACAAAAAGGGAATGAAGCAAATCATGAAATTATTATTGTAAATAAAGATGAAGCTAAAGAGCTTTTATTATTTGTTGAATTCTTATTGAGATTTATTTACGAATTCCCAAGTTATACAATACCTACTTAAATAACTTTTTATCCAAGAAAATTAAATAATACTATGAACTATATCTATCTTGGTGATTGTTTAAATGTTTTGCGGGAACAAGTTCCTAACGAATCGGTTGATCTGATTTATATTGACCCGCCGTTTAACAGTAAAAGAAATTACAATATCTTTTTCGATGACAAAGAAATTCAAACACAAAAAATTGCATTTGAAGATACTTGGACGCTAATAAATATTCAAGATTCTCTTGCCGAATTGAACACACTTCAAACTCATAATATTTATAAATTACTTACAACTTATCAAGAAGTCGCACCACAAGCATTTCCTTATCTGGTTATGATGGGATTAAGAATTCTTGAACTGCATCAAGTTCTAAAACCAACCGGGAGTTTTTATCTCCATTGCGACCCGACGATGAGTCATTACTTAAAAACAATGGCAGATGTTGTTTTTGGAACAAAAAACTTCTTAAATGAAATATTATGGAAAAGGTTTAATTTTCACGCTGATGCAAAAAGATTTGGGACTATAAGTGACCGTATATTGTTCTACTCTAAATCCGAGAACTTCATTTTTAATAGACAGGTAAAGGAGTATAATGAGGAATATATTGAAAATAAATTCACACACTATGAGAACAACAGAAGATTTAGATTAGACAATTTAAACCCTCCTGGTGGGCGAGGACCTATTTATGAATTTAGTGGAGTGACTAAACCTTGGCGTTATACTGAAGAAAGAATGAAAGAGCTTGATAAAAACGGATATATTTATAAAAAAAGTAAAATACCACAATTGATTAGATATCTTGATGAAATGCCTGGACAAGCTATCCCGGACATTTGGGATGATATTGCTCCAATCAATTCTCAAGCAAAGGAACGGCTTGGTTACCCAACACAAAAGCCGAAAGCATTGTTGGAAAGAATTATAAATGCAAGCAGCAATGAAGGCGATACCGTACTCGACGCATTTTGCGGTTGCGGAACTTCAATTGATGCTGCAGAAAGCTTACACCGAAAATGGATAGGTATAGATATTTCTCCGATTGCAATTTCACTTATCAAAAGAAGATTAAAAGATGCTTACGGAAAATCCTTAAATAAATTTGAAGTGCGCGGAGTTCCCGAAGACGAGCCTTCAGCAATTCGTTTATGGAATGAAAATCCTTTTGCTTTCCAGGATTGGTGGCTTACGGAATTCGAAGTCTTTTCAACCACCGAAGGAAAGAAAGGCGCAGACAAAGGGATTGATGGAATCGGTCAATACATGGTTGGCAATAACGAAACTACTCGAGTAGCTTTTCAAGTAAAAGGTGGTAAAGTTCAATCGAAAGATATTGATGCACTGATCGGCGTTCTCTCAAAACATAAATGCGAGCTTGGTGTTTTTTTAACGATAGAACCGGCAACAAAACCAATGCTTGATACAGTTGCTCAGCAAGGTTTTGTTGAGTTTAACAGAGTACAATATCCTAAAGTCCAGATATTTACTTTGAAAGATTTTTTCAATAACAAAAACTTAAAGCTTCCGCAAGATAACGTTACTTTTAAAGCTGCAAGTTTCAAAGGGAAAAAGAATAAACAGATTGCGTTGGAGATATAAGTTGTTATGAAGTTGACCACTTATTTATTTCACACATCAAGAAATAAAAAACCCGCCGCAGCGGGTGAATGAAAAAATATTTTATGATTGATTAAAACCGTGACAGTGTTTATATTTTTTACCACTCCCGCAAGCACATGGATCATTTCTTCCTTGTCTATTTTCAATTACGATTGGCTTTTTTTTTTGAGCCTCAGCATAATAATCAATTTCATGAAGCGAGGGAATCCTAAATGAGAATGTTGTTTTCCCCTTAAAATTCGTTATAGAAAAATCACCAAGGTTGATAATATCCATTCCAATCAGGCAATCTATTCCTTGTCCTATTGTCCCTTCGGTTACCGTAACTCCTTCAATTTTTAAATCTTTTTTTAGATAAATATCTACTAAGTAAGTATTAACTTGTCTCCCAGTTTCACTCGCAGTATTCACAAATGTGATCCCAGTAGGGACTAGTTTTAATTCGTCAACAATTCTTTTGGTTATAACTGTTCCAGTGGCACCCGTATCCCAAATCCCCTTTAAATTAGTTTTTTCAGCAGTATTATAATGAGTCCCCTTTGAAGAGAAAGCCATTTCCAAAGGAATAATGATACACCTATTTAAACCAGGTGATTTTATAGTAAATGAATGGATAAGGTGATTATTTAACCCCATTATTGGAATACAACCCTCGAATGAAATGTTTGTTGATATGAATTCTTACCTGGTAAACAATGTTGAATTAAAAATGTACCAAGTTCGTGTTCTTTCCTAGTCTCCTCATAAGCTTCGGTAGTGGAATTGAATGCACCGATAACTTCTTGGTTCTTAATTACAATAAATTTATTATTATATTTTTCTACCAGTTTATCTTGGTGATCTAGGTAATATTTAAACTCTATGCTTAAATCGTGTTTCATTGTTTGCTCTGTTGTTATAATTATAATCAAAAATAATTCAAATAAATTGAATTTTTAGTTTTTATTCTTGGATTAAAATTATTTAAAAATCATTAAATGTTAGGACTTTTTTTGTTTGTGTACAAAATATAGTAAACTTTTTTGATTAAAAGTCAAGAAAAAAATTAACCCCTCGCTTCATTATTGAGCTGAAAACCCTCATTTATTTATTTTTTATTCATATTTCATAACATTTAAGTATCTAAAACGTAGTTCTTTTTCTGCACAATTCTTGTTTTTTACCGTGTACTATTTTAAATTCAAGATTTTTTCGAATTAGTTATATAAAAAGGCTGAGCAAAAACTCAGCCTTTTCTTTTCAATTAAATGAAGAAGATCAATAGCGGTAATAATCGGGTTTGTACGGACCTTCAACTTTAACGCCGATATATTTAGCTTGTTCTTCGGTAAGCGTATCAAGAACAACGCCGATTTTTGCAAGGTGTAACCGTGCAACCAATTCATCTAAATGCTTCGGTAAAGTATAAACTTTATTTTCATATTTATCTGAATGATTCCAAAGTTCAAGCTGAGCCAAAGTCTGATTGGTGAATGAATTAGACATTACATACGACGGATGTCCCGTTGCGCAGCCGAGATTTACCAATCTGCCTTCGGCTAAAACAATAATGTCTTTTCCATCAATCGTGTATTTATCAACTTGCGGTTTGATAGTGTTTTTGGTGTCGCCGTAATTTGCATTCAACCAAGCCATATCAATTTCGGTATCAAAATGTCCGATGTTGCAGACAACAGCTTTGTCTTTCATCAATTTGAAATGTAAACCGGTAACGATTTGCATATTGCCTGTAGTAGTTACAACGATGTCTGCTTCTTTAACTGCATCAACCATCTTTTTAACTTCATATCCTTCCATCGCAGCTTGAAGCGCGCAGATCGGATCAACTTCGGTAACGATAACACGGACGTGAGAATTTTTTAATGATTCGGCAGAACCTTTACCAACATCACCGTAACCCGCAACAACGGCAACTTTACCGGCAAGCATTAAATCTGTAGCGCGGCGTATCGCATCAACTAAAGATTCGCGGCATCCGTATTTATTATCGAATTTTGATTTTGTAACCGAATCGTTTACGTTGATAGCCGGAAGAGGAAGTGTTCCTTTTTCCATTCTTTCATAAAGTCTGTGAACACCGGTTGTGGTTTCTTCACTTAATCCTTTAATGCCTTTTACCATTTCGGGATATTTATCAAGAACCATATTTGTTAAATCGCCCCCATCATCAAGGATCAAGTTTAACGCATGACCATCTTTGAAATAAAGAGTTTGCTCAATGCACCAATCGAATTCTTCTGCGTTCATACCTTTCCATGCGTAAACGGGAATCCCCGCTGCGGCAATTGCAGCTGCGGCGTGGTCTTGCGTTGAAAAAATATTACACGATGACCATTGCACTTCTGCGCCGAGTTCAATTAATGTTTCAATTAAAACGGCAGTTTGGATAGTCATGTGAAGACAACCGGCAATACGCGCGCCTTTAAGCGGTTTTGTAATTCTATATTGTTCACGAAGAGACATTAAACCGGGCATTTCTGCTTCGGCTAATTCAATCTCTTTGCGTCCCCATTCAGCAAGAGAAATATCTTTTACTTTATAGGGAAGTTTTTTTGTTTCTACTTCGTAACTCATTTTTATCCTTTTTTATATTAAACACTTTTAATCAGTCATTAGTAAAATGATAACTGACCATTAACAAATGACTTTTGAACAATTACTTTTTTTTATACTCTTTAAACAATGAAACTAAGTCTAATTGTTCCCATGTAAAGAGATCGACAGTTTTTTCAATAAACTTTGCATTACCGCTTTCTTCACCAACGATTACTTTTATCTTCGCATTCTTTTGATATTTTCTGCCAAAGTGTCCGTAAGAAGAAGTTGCTAGGTAAATAGGATTGCGAAGTTTAAGTCTATCGATAATCGCTTTGGGAGTCATCGGCACAATTTCTTCAATCATTTTTGAAAGTTCAGCGTCGGAATATTTTACACCGGTTCCAAATGTATTCACAAAGATGGACATCGGTTTTGCAACGCCAATTGCATAAGAAACTTGGACCAAACATTCTTTTGCTAATTTAGCGGCAACTAAATTTTTTGCTATATGTCTTGCGGCGTATGCTGCGCTTCTATCAACTTTGGAAGGGTCTTTACCTGAAAATGCGCCGCCACCGTGAGCGCCCCATCCGCCGTATGTATCAACAATAATTTTTCGTCCGGTTAAACCGCTGTCTCCGTGTGGTCCGCCGATAACAAACTTTCCTGTTGGGTTAACATAATATTTTGTTTTTTTATCAAGAAATTTCGCTGGAATGACATGTGGGATAACATGCTTCTTTACATCGGCTTCAATTTGTTTTTGATTTACATTTTCATCGTGTTGTGTAGAAATTACAACCGCATCAACGCGCAACGGTTTGCGTGTAACTTCATCGTATTCAATCGTTACTTGAGATTTTGCATCGGGACGAAGGTAAGGCATTAGCTTCGGCTGTTTTTTTCGGATATCAGCTAACTTCTTTACGAGCTTGTGTGAATATTCTAAAGTTAACGGCATGTAATCAGCAGATTGATCGCAAGCGTAACCGAACATCATTCCTTGATCTCCGGCGCCTTGCTCTTTATGAAGACCTTTTCCTTCATCAACACCTTGAGCAATGTCCGGTGATTGTGAATGAATTGCGTTTAAAACTCCACAAGAATCATACGAGAACATATACTCGCCTTTTGTGTAACCAATATTTTTTACCGTGTTGCGGACTACAGCTTGAATATCCACATAAGCGCTTGTGGTAACTTCACCGGCAACAACAACGAGTCCTGTTGTAACTAAGGTTTCGCAGGCAACGCGGGCTTTTGGATCTTGTACAAAAATGGCGTCTAATACGCCGTCAGAAATGGCATCACAGACTTTATCCGGATGTCCTTCGGAAACGGATTCTGAAGTGAAAAAGAATGACATAATTAATTATCCTTATTTATTTTCGTTTTTAGTTTATTAATAAAAATCTAATTCAGTTGAATCGCCGGTGTTCAATCTTTTAAAACTTCCGTTAATTAACGAATGTCTGCCGACAATAGAATTTTCTAACAATGAGCGGTTTACTTCTGCTTGCGCTCCAACAATAGAATTTTTTATAATTGATTCACTCACTTTAGCGTTTTCGCCGATGGTGGCAAAAGGTCCTATTACGGAATTTTCAATTACCGCTGTTTCGGCGATAAAAACCGGCTGATTGATGATAACCGTTGGAATCGAAACATCCGTACTTTTTTCTTTTAAGAGATACTGATTTGTTGAAAGAAGCGTTTCCGGTTTTCCGCAATCGTACCAGCCGTCAACAGAAAATGTTGTAAATTTTTCTCCATCATCAATCATCATTTGTAAAGCATCAGTTAGTTGAAGTTCACCGTTGGTGCGAATGTCCTTTTCAACTAAGGTAGTTAAACATTTTTTAAGAGCATCTGCATTGCTAATATAATATAAACCTACAAGGGCTAAATGGGAAATCAAAGTTTTGGGTTTTTCAATGAGCTTTTCAATATAGCCATTAGTCATTAAAGCAACACCAAAGCGGCTTGGATCTTCAACATATTTTACACCAAGTGAATTCTGTTTTGCAGTAAAAACATTTTCAAGATTTACATCAAAAATAGTATCTCCGAGAATGATAAAAATTTCTTTATCATCAAAAGTAGGGATGGCGGTATAAATTGCGTGTCCGAGACCTTCGAGTTCTGTTTGTTCAACAAAATCCGCTTGCAGGTCGGGATAATTTTCAGCAATATACTTTATAATAAGTTCGCCTAAATGCCCGTAAATAAAAGTTGCTTTGGTTATCCCTTCGGCAAGAAGTTTGTCAAGAATATGCCCCAGGATCGGTTTTCCTCCAACGTTCAGCAAAACTTTGGGAATAGTGTGCGTATGCGGTTTTAAGCGGCTGCCCAATCCGGCAACCGGAATTATTGCTCTCAATAATACTCTTTATTTATTTATAAAATTTTACAAATAAATTTAGAAAAGTATCGTATGAATAACAAATGAACAATAGAGCAAATGTTCCGGGGCAACCGGTTCAATAAATCTTAAATAATGCTTTGACCTTTCCGGGAATTCCAATATTTTATCGTTGTGGATTTCATTCTAAATTCACTAATTCATTCATTTTCTAAATAGAGGTATTTATGAAAAATCGCTTAGCACTCCCAGGATTCCTTTTCATTTTCTTTTTTACTTTTCTTTTAACCAACAATATACTTGGACAAGGAAAAATTATTAAAGCAAGTGAGGCAAATGCATTATTTGGTCCCGTTCTCAAATCCGAAAAAATTAATGTTCAACATTTAAAAATGATTTTACGAAACACACCTGAACATGTTTTGGTCAGCTTTAAAAACGGAAGAATTCACATTCTTGACAAAAACAAAAAAGAACAATTCCCTTCAACTGTGGCTTTGGACAAAAGTGATGTTCTTCATCTTTTCAGCACGAGCGTTGTAGAAGAAATTATCAATCTGGAGAAAGGTTTAGAAGTAATGATTGAAGAAAGAGCCAACAATATTCTATCAATAACTACTTCTTCATCTGGTGGAGATGCATATACACTTGAATATTCAATGCCACCATCATGCCCACCTTATTGCAATTAAAAGTTCTATGAGTCTTTCTGCGAATATATTAACCTATTTATCAATTTTCATTTGGTTATTTCCGCCGATAAGACAGTATAGATCATTAGTGTTTAAATATTTCTTGGTTTTAGGAATTTCTGATATTATTGGCTTCTCATTTACTAATTTATTTAAAATTTCGTCTCAACATTTCTATGTAATTATTTCGCTTTGCACATTTATTGCATTACAAAAAAGTGAGTATCTGAAAAAGAAGAAAATATTCTTCATCGGTTTAGGGTTGATGATTATTTTATTAAGTTTTTTCGAGGAGAGGAGAGCTCCTTATATCTATTTAATCGCCTTTCTGCATTTAATGATCATTTTCAGAATACTCTATCTCTTTGTAATGGTGGTAGCTGAAAAACAGGTTATCAACTTTTTTTATCTTGTGTTAGCTTTTTACGAGTTTACTATTTTATTGAAATTCTTAAATTTTTTATTCGAGTTAAATGTTGATGCTCAAACATATTTTTATATTACTACAGTGTTTGAACTTGCTGTAGGTGTTTTCTTTACAACGTTCAGAGAGGATAGCTCCAAACTTGTTTATAAGCTTATATAATCCGGTAATTCTCTCGTTAATATTGGTGGTAATTATTTTATCGCTTACCTTTATCTTTTATAAGTATGTTATCGTACCGATGAGGAAAAAGCATTTTGAAGAAGAAGAGAATATTCGTCTTCAACATGCAAAGTTAATGGCGATGTTTGCTGAATTAGATCCCTCTCCCGTCTTTCGATTTGATTTAAGCGGTGAAGTTATTTTAGCTAATAACGCAGGAAATAAACTTCTTGCCTCCAAACCAATGTTGGGAGAAAAAATTTATAGCCTGCTGCCGGAATTGAAAAACATTAATCTCACTAAATGTATCAACGAAGGTGAGCAGTTGGAGATAACTTCTTCAATTGGGGATAAAATCTATCAATTTACCATTTGCGGGATTCCCCATTTCAAAATCGGACAAATTTATGGAAGAGATGTATCGGCGCTTAAAGCAGTTCAAGAAAAACTTGAATTGGCTTTAAAAAAGTCGGAGGAATCTGAAAAACTTAAGTCATATTTTCTCAGCCAGCTTTCACATGAAATACGAACACCAATGGTTGGGTTGTTGGGGTTTAGCGGTTTCTTAAAAGAGAGTCTGTCTGATGTTTTAACCGAGGAACATAAAACTTGGTTTCTCAATTTAGAAGATGCATCAAATAGGTTAAATCGGACTATGGATCTTTTTATTAATATGGCTCAAGTACTAACAGGCGGAATAAAGCTTAATCCCGCTGAACTAAATCTTAAAAAAGAAATAGAAACGATTCTAAAGGGATTCCAAACAGTAATAAAAGAAAAAAATCTCTCGTGCCTGTATGAAGATTTGTCTAACAGCACTTTCTTGAAAACAGACCTATACAGTTTTAATTTGGTCATGCAAAATGTTATTGACAACGCAATTAAATTTACAGAAAAAGGATCAATCAGAATTACTTCTTTTTTTGACAAGGATAAATTTCGTATTGATATTGCCGATACCGGAATCGGCATTTCCGAAGACTATTTATTAAAAATATTCACTCCCTTTACCCAGGAAGTTATGGGCTATTGCAGACCTTATGAAGGAAACGGGTTGGGACTTGCATTGGCAAAAAATCTTTTAGCATTAAATAATGCTGCTATCGAAGCAAAAAGTGAAAAAGGAAAAGGCACTACATTTTCTCTCATATTCAACTAATGGGGTGAACACATTGAAAAGCAACAAAACGACCAAACCAAAAATCCTTATTGTCGAAGATGACCGTAACAGTCAGGAACTATTTAAATTTCTTTTGGGAAAGAAATATGACCTAAGCATTTGCGATGAGGAAATGAGTTTCCTAGCGATTCTCGAAAAAACAAAAGCCGATCTCGTGCTTATGGATATTTCTTTAAATGGTGAAAAAAACGGACTTGAATTAATTCGATACTTGCGAAAAAACAATCTAGATTATAAACATACACCCATCATCTGTTACACTGCTCATGCTTTTAGCCAGGACAAAATAAATGCGATGAACGCGGGTGCTGATATTTTTTTAGCTAAGCCTGTGAGTATCGAGATCTTGATTGAAACAATAGAAACGGCATTACAAAAACGAGAAAAAGCAAATTAACCCAGTAGTTATTTTCCCCGAACGGCAACTCGTTTATCTTCGACTAAAATTGAAATGAATAATGAATCGTAAATCCGTTAGATTGATTGAGAGATGGGAAAAAATCAGACTGGCTATTATTTGTTTGGTGTAAATAAGGGATGAAATAACCTATTGCACTTCCAACAACTGCACCGATTAAAATGTCTGTTGGGTA
Source organism: Ignavibacteriaceae bacterium (assembly GCA_023229425.1). Lineage (GTDB taxonomy): Bacteria > Bacteroidota > Ignavibacteria > Ignavibacteriales > Ignavibacteriaceae > UBA1563. The sequence continues at coordinate 30,223 of JALNZG010000009.1, read as the reverse complement.
ATGATTGCCCGAAACATAGCGAAGATAACCAACAAGTGAAGCGGATAACAACGAGCCCGTCCACACATATTTCGTGTATTTAGAATCCGGGAAGTATCCCTCATATACGGTCGAAAATAAACGGCAGAAGCGAATGCAGCGGTAGTATGTCCCGAAAAGAAAGACTTCTTAGCTTCAACTTCAAGTTTAATATTCTATGGCGCTTCCTTATTATAGACAAACGGACGAATTCTTTCTGCGGTTCCTTTAGCTATTGATGGAAGAAATGTTGCGAAGAGTAATGTTTCAAAATACATTGTGCTTATCGTTTGAAAATCTTTCCCAACAATTTTTTCTGCTAATAATTCTCATCGTAAAAAAACGTCAAATAAACCCTCCTAAAAGATGTAGTTCCTTTTTCATCCCTTTGACCGATTGAACAATTCTAAATTCCTTCTTATCATATTATTGTAATAAAGTAACTATAACATTAAGTGTTTATTAATTACAAATTAGAAAGGAGTTATCAAATGAATTCTCTTATAATTAAAGGTAACTGGAATGAATCCGTAGGAAAACTCAAACAACAATTTGCAAACTTAACTGATGCCGATTTACTTTTCAAGCAAATAAAATTAAAGCGATCAACTTGAGTAATCATAAGGAAAAAACAAATGAAAATTGTCTACACTTTAGTTTTCTTTGTATTGTTTTCAACTTTAAATCAAGCGCAGTTTAAACCTGTATTTGATAAAAAGAAATTACAAAATCAAAACACATGGTTAAGTCGCCCGACATCAAATAATGAAATTAATCGTTATTCGGATTTAGTACTTAACTTAAAAAAAACATCATTCACTGACAATGTTAATGCTTCTTTAACGGATACTATGATGCATAACAAATATGGTGATTTGTTGAATGATAATCCGTTCTATAACAAGAAATCTTCTTTAGAGGTGGTTGCTCTTAGAGTTACCTTGTCTAATATTACGACCTTTTTATTTGACAGGTATATCTTAAATTATGATTTTTCAAGGGTGGGATTTAATTCATGGAATAACAACATACAAAAGGGATGGGAATGGGATCAAGACAGATTCGGTATGAATTATTTTTTTCATCCTTATTCAGGCGCAATGTTTTTTAATACAGCGCGTGTAAACGGATATTCTTTCTTTGAATCCTTGCCTTTTGCCTATTTAGGTAGTTTAGAGTGGGAGTATTTCGGAGAAAATACTCGCCCCTCGTATAACGACATCATCAATACTCCAATTACCGGCGCTTTCTTAGGAGAAATATTTTACCGGATGGGCTCCAATATTCTGGATGATCAAACAACCGGGGCGGATAGATTTTTCCGGGAAATGGCAGTCGCCATTATGACACCTACAAGGTTTTTTAACAGACTTTTGCATGGAGAACTTACCAGGTCTACATCGGCCGAAGTATATCAGAAAGAGCCGTTAAACATAACAATGGCTGTTGGATATCATAAGATTAATGAAGGAACTCCAATCACACTTTCGATGAGCAGCCTTAATTTCAATTTTCATTTTGATTATGGAAACCCGTTTGAAAAAAGATCTCGAAAACCTTTTGATTTTTTCAAAATCCGAACTAATTTCAATTTCGGAGTAGGGAGAAAAATTATTGAAAATGCAACCGGAAATGGAATTTTATTTGGTAGTAATGTTCAAGTTGGTAATTTTGAAATGTTAACTGGATTATTTCAAAACATGGACTATTATGATAACAACACTTTTGAATTAGGGACCATTGCTTTTGGACCCGGAGTAATTTCTAATCTGAAAATAAGCAAGAGTTCAAGTCTTAATACTAGTCTTCATATTGATTTAATGCCTTTCGGCGCACTTAGCAATAGACTTGGACCCGATACTACACAGGTTAGAGATTATGATTATGCCGGCGGAGCGGAAATAAAGCTTGAAAGCGATTACAATTTTGGATGGGCAGGCATTGCCCTTAAAGCTTATTACTGGTGGTTTCATACCTTTATTGGAGTTGCAGAAAACAGTTATATTGCATTAATTAAACCGAGTATTACTTTCAAAATTTATAACAATGTAAGCATTGGATTTGAACATTTGATTCACTACACGGATAGATACCCGAAAGATTTTGCTAGTATACATTCTGTAAGAACCGAAGAGAAAATTTTCCTTCAAATATTCTTTGAAGAGTTTAAGTTTAAAAGAAAATAAGATGATCTATTCTGAATTATTAACAACAGGAAAAAAACAATGTCCATACTACCGAAGAAATTATATTTATCACTTCTCTTAATCATCCTATGTGAATCTTCTCTCTTCGGACAGCTAAAATATACTTTTTCTCAGTTCGGAAATGAAACCGTTAGCATCTTCAAGCAACCGGCTAAATGGGATGGAAGCGATTATCTCAAATTTGGTTTGATAGGAGCCACATCATTTTTACTTATGCAAACTGCTGATGAACCTATTCGAAGCGCAGTTTTGAGGGATCAAAATAGATATTACAAAAGTGTTCCAATTGAATTCGGCAGAATGTGGGGAGAACTATATGCACCTGTTGTAATCTTTAGCGGTTTCGCTATCCATTCATTATTAAAGGATGACATTGGAACCAGGAAGATTGGTTATGAGATCGGACAGGCTTCGCTCTATGCCGGCGCACTTACTTATCTATTCAAGGTAGCATTTGGCAGAGCCCGGCCTTATACGAACGAAGGTCATTCTTCATTTCACCCGTTTTCTTTTAACGACGATTTTCATTCATCTCCCGGCGGGCATAATGCCGCTGCATTTACCATATCTACCGTTCTTTCAAGAAATGTTAAACCAACCTGGTTAAAAGTATTAGTTTACTTGCCGGCTGCGCTGACTTTTATCTCCAGAGTTTACCAAGATAAACACTGGACATCTGATGATTTTTCCGGTGCTGCGCTCGGTTACGTTGTTGCAACTTGGGTTGTTGATCTTCATGAGAATAATAAATCCCCAGTAGAAATGTCTTCGGTTTACCCGTTATCTATTAGGATTGCACTCTGAACTAATTTAAAAAAATTTCCATGGGAAATGATATCAAGTAGTACAACGAAGATTCATATGGTGAACAAGACAGATAATAAATTTTTAGTCATGGCGATACTTTTTTATACTTCGGCAGCGTGACACGGATGGATTGCAGAATGAATGGAAAGATGAGACTGAAAACGGCTGGATAGGTGGCAATAACCGGAGTAGTTCACTGTTATAGTTGGTCTCGTTTTTGGTGTTGCACTCGGTTGACTACTCTTTAAAAAAGGTAAAATCATGACAAAGAATTCAAATAATCGTTTCATTCTTTTTAATTTCATAATCATTTCATTTGCTATTATCGGTTTTGTGAAACCGACATATTCTCAACCATCTGCAAGTGATTCTTCATTTCATCCTTACCATGTTGATTACTGGATAACGGGTGGCATCATAATCGGTGGGCTGACGTTAGAAAAGATTGGAATAGGTTGGATATCGAACAAATCACCCATTTCAATTGGAGAATTACAGAATTTGACTAGAGATGATATTTCTCCAATTGATGAGTGGGCTTTGAAATTTGATCCATCGAAAATGAACTACTACAAAAAACTTTCAAGTCATTTGCTTACCGCTGTAGTCTTTGTTCCGTTTCTCACCATGCTGGATCACAATATCAGGCAAGACTGGTTGGACGTACTGCTGATGTATATGCAGACTCAAACTGTAACAAACAATTTTTACCTTTATAGCCCGTTTGGTGCAACTTTTCAAAATAGATTACGCCCCGTTGTTTATTACGATCAACTTGACTTAGGAGAGAGATCTGCCCCGAATAACCGGAATTCACTTTATAGTGGACATGTTGCAGCTACTACAGTTTCTACTTTCTTTGCCGCTAAAATATTTTGCGATTACCATCCGGAATTGGGATGGAATAAATATCTCATCTATGGGGCGGCGTCAATACCCCCTCTTATCATGTCATATTTTAGATTGAAAGCGCTCGCTCATTTCCCAACAGATTTATTAACCGGCTTTGGAGTAGGAGCGCTATGCGGTATATTAATCCCGGAATTTCATCGTTTACAGGACAAGAACATTTTGTTGGGGATGTATTCTTCAGCCGAAGCAACGGGAATAGCTATAAAATGGCAGCCGGATTTTTTAAAATAGGCATGCGTGAATCATAGAATTTATTTACAAAGAAAATACATGCAGATTCCTTCTTTATTGAAGTAAAATCACTTACACAAATCCCAAAATCACAAACTTGAATCTTTTTTAGTATTAAGAACATCAAACTGTACAAACCAAAAAAAATTTGGAATAAACATGAAGAAAATTTTTTTAACTTATTGGAAATATGGAGTTGTTCCGCTTGGGGCTGCTTTTGGTTATGCTTATTACTATTTCATCGGTTGCCAGAGCGGACATTGTGCAATTCAAAGCAATCCATATTTAAGCACACTTTACGGTGCAATGCTAGGTGGAATTTTTATTTTCCCTTCAAAGAAAAAGAAACCAACAAACGATAAACAAACAGATGATAATAACTAAAGAAATTTTTATTGAAGATTTGGTCCGTGAACTTCCCGATGCGGTTGAGTATTTAATGAAGCACGGAATTCGTTGTTTGCGATGCGGGGAACCGGCTTGGGGAACTCTTGAAGCTGCCGCAAAAGAAAAGGGATTTCAACCGAAACAAATAACCGTTTTTATAAATGATTTAAATGCTTTGCAGAAAAAATAGATTTTCAGTTCACATAATTTTATCAATAATCTCAACGACTTTATTTGCTTGATGCCCGGCGGCGATCATCACTCTGGGAGCCATAACACCTTCAATCAAAAAATCGGTTTTATTATCTCCGCACACAAAAATATTTTTCGACAACTTTTTTGTTTTAATTGTGTTTGCAGAACTATATCCCGCTAAACCTGAAGCGGTTACTAAATACTTTTCTTTAAAAAGATTTCCAGTGAACACTTTCACCAACATTGCTTTTTCAGAAACCTTATCGAACGCCTCTACGATAACATGAGCTTCCTTGAAAATGATTTTGACATTTATTCCGTTTATTTTTTCATAATGCTTTTCTATTTGTAGAAACGGATTTATCATTTTCAACTTCTCTTCCAGAGCATCAACTTTCCATTTGCCAATATCATCAATAAAATATTGTTGACGATTGAGATTCGTTGGTTCAACAACATCAAAATCAACAAGGATTATTTTTCCGATTCCAATGCGCGCAAGTGCAATGGCGGCGTTACTGCCAAGTCCACCGCATCCCGCAATTCCAATTACAGCTTTTTCTAATTTTCCTTTAAGTTGTGAGGAGTTCCGTGAAGTTAGTTGGTCGTAAGTGATTTTATTCATTTTACCCGCCGCCGGTTGGTAGAAATAGTTTTACTCTGTCGTTTTCTTTTAGATTAGTGTGTCGAGATTTTTCTTCATCATTTATAAAAACTGAAATGAATTTCTGATGCTCTTTTCGAATTTTTAGGAAGGTCATCATTTCAGCGGCGGTGCAGCCGGATTCAACATCGATATAACTTTTATTCTTTATGTCTTCGATATGCAAGAGTCCGAGATATTCAAAAAAAATCTTCATATTGATTTCGGCTTAATTTATTTCCGAATAATTCAATCGAAAATGTTTCGCTTCTTTTTTATAACTGATTGATTGAATTTCTGCCAGAATGCCAATTGCAATTTCGTTTGGAGTTTCTCCGCCGATATCAAGTCCAACCGGTGAATAGAGATTTTCCAATGAAGTATTTTCTTTAAGCGTTGCTTTCAATTTCGAAATAGATTCTTTAACTTTTTTCTTAGAACCAATCATCCCGACGTATTTCATTCCCGGATAAAATTTGTAAATATATTTCAGTACATCAAGATCATGTGCGTGAAAGTGCGTAACCAAAAGAGCGAAAGCATTTTCGTCTAATGGAATAGAGGTTTTTTCTGCCGCAGCAAGTTTTGAAAAATCATAATATATTTTTTTGTTGTAAAGCGAATCGTTAATCTCTTCTAACATTTCGGTTCGATTATCAACAAAGACGACATAAAAATTTAACTGCTTGGCAAGTTTCGCAACCGCTTGCCCCACGTGTCCCGCGCCGAAGATGTACATAATTTTTTCGTACCGGAAGACTTCGTAAAAAACTTTCATTTCGCCGCCGCAAAGTGCATCCATCGGAACAATATCCTTGTTCTTTATTTTTATTTTTTCTACATCGTTTTTTTCTTTCGTCATCAAAATGGTTTCGGAAAAATTTTGAGCGTTTTCCTCGATAAGTTTTTTTGCTTTCTTCATTATATAATATTCGGCGCCGCCGCCACCAACGGTTCCGGCAACTCTTCCTTCGTCCCCAACAAGCATTTTAAATCCGATTCTTCCGGGCGTGCTCCCTTTTACTTCTGTAATAGTAATTAAAACGGACGGCTTGTTTTCTTTTATTCGTTCTTGCAGAGTCTGAAATATTTCGATCATAAAATTCCAACTTCATTATTAAATTCTTCAATCAACGAATCAATTTTCCCGGTTAGTGAACGTGTACTGTTCCAATATTCTTCATCATTCCATTGAGCGTTCAATTCACTTAATTCGCGCTGTTGTTGTTCGATCCAAGTAAAATATTTTAAATTGTGGATCCGCTTTTTGTCTTGATAATTCAGCTCAAGCATGTTATCTGTTCTCTGTCCTTTAAGTGATTTGTGAAATGATTTTGCCGCATCAAGTTCGGAATACTTTCCATATTTATCATTCATTTCTTCAAGACGTGAACCGTAGAGCTCCATCGAGTCGGTTAAAATTGTGAAGATAACATCATGCTCATTCAGCTCGTAATATTTTGCAAGTTTTACAGCGGAGAGCATATTCGCAATTCCCGAAATTCCTGCGGCGGAAAGTTTTGCAACCGTTTGTTCATCAACACCTTCTTTTAAAAGATATTTTTTCCCTTCTTCATCATTGAACAAGCGTGAAAGTTCCATGCAGTCTTCGTCATCAATGGCGAAAACAAAATCAGTGTTTTTTACATTGTGAATCCACGGGACATGTTTATCGCCAATGCCTTCAATGCGGTGTCCGCCGAAACCGTTTTGTAAAAGCGTTGGGCATTGCAAAGCTTCGCTCGCGCCGATTTTGCACGAAGGATATTTTTCTTTTAAATGATCTCCGGCTGCAATTGTTCCCGCCGAACCAGTTGAAGAAATATATCCGGCTAATTTTAAATTGGGATCAATTGAATTTTTCATGGCTTCAAATACTTCCGCAACCGCGCTTGCCGTTACTTCGTAGTGCCAGAGATAATTTCCAAATTCTTCAAATTGATTAAAGATCAAAACATCTTTCCTCGTTCTTTTTAATTCCCAGCATTTATCAAATATTTCTTTCACGTTGCTTTCACCGCCTGGAGTTGCAATCACTTCTCCGGCAAGTTTATTCAACCACGCAAATCTTTCTTTGCTCATCTCTTCGGGAAGAATGGCGATTGATTCGCAGCCAAGCAATGCAGAGTTGAATGCGCCACCGCGACAAAAATTTCCAGTTGAAGGCCAAACGGCTTTCTGCCAGGTTGAATCAAAATTTCCTGTTACAAGTGATGGAGCCAGGCAGCCGAATGTTGCACCAACCTTATGTGCGCCAGTCGGAAACCACTTCCCTGAGATGCCGATTATTTTTGCTTTTACTCCGGTTAACGAAGAAGGAAACTCAACAAAGTTAACGTCGCCAAATCCACCGCCGAATTCTTTTTGTTCGTTCTTCCAAGAAATTCTGAAAAGGTTTAACGGATTAACATCCCACAGACCGATTTGTTTAAGTTGATCTTTTGTCTTAGCATGAATTTTTTCAGGATGCTTCATTTGTTCGAAAGTCGGAATAACAATCCCTTTTTCTTTACAGCGTTGAATATTGTTTTTACGCGCTTGTTCGTTTCTCTTTAAGTTGATCATTAGAATTCCTTATTACATTTTTAATAAAATATTTTTTCTGCGTTTAACAAATCGGCTTCGGTGTCAATATCATAATTGATTCCCAAATCTTCACATAAAAAAGAATTGCCCGAAAAATTCCTCAGGACCTCTCGTAGAATTGACGAATCGTTTTCCCTTTTAATAGCCAATTTAACTTTATCATTTATCAAAATCGGGTGACCTTTTTTCCGTTTTCCGTTTTCAAGAATCATTGCCGGTTGAATAAAATCATATTGCCTTTCAACTTTAAACTTTGTTTTCAGCAAACCGTAAGTTTCAGTTGAGATAAAAGGCATATCCGCCAAAGCGATAAATACATTTCCGTATTGTGCGTTTTCCATTCCCGTTTTAATTGATGAGAACATTCCGGCTTGATATTGCTGGTTGCAAATAACTTTTATGTTTCCTGTTTCGACAAGTTTCGTTCGTTCGATCAATTCAACTAATTTATCAAAGTTGCAACCACCGACAACGATAACTTCATCGCAAACGGTTTCCAATTTTTGTAATGAGTGAAAAAGCAACGGGATATTTTGAATTTCAATTTCGATCTTCCATTTATTCATCCGCGATGAATTTCCAGCGGCTAAAAGAATTCCCGAATATTTTGCTTTTTCCTCTTTCACATATTCAGCTTTAATTCTTTTGAAATAATTTCTAAGTCCGGCGGAAAAGTATTTGGGAAATTAACTTTTTTTATTGCCGAATCAATATCTTTCAATCCGTGTCCGGTTAGAAGACATACCACCGTCGCATCTTTTGAAATTGTTTCTTTTATCTTTAGCAAACCCGCAAACGATGCGGCTGAAGAAGGCTCACAGAATATTCCGGTTTTTTGCGAAAGCTGTTTTTGCGCGGAAAGAATTTCATCATCGGAAATTAAGATCACATCACCATTCACGATTTTTAAATCTGCTACAGCGCAATAACCGTTTCGCGCAACGTTTACAGAGATAGAATCGGCAACTGTAGCAGCTTTGTAATTCAAATCCCACTTGTCAAAATGAAAAGCATCAAAAAGAAAGCGGCTTCCTTCTGCTTGCACGGCAATGATCTTCGGTAGGTTTTTTATCAGGCCGATAAATTGCAAATCGAGAAAACCTTTTATAACACCACTTAACACAACTCCGTCTCCCGCTGGGAGAAAAACATAATCAATATTTTTTAGTTGCGAAACTAATTCGAAGGAAGATGTTTTTTTACCTTCAATCGTCATTGGATTGTAAGCAGTGTTTCTGTTTAAGAAACCTGTTTGTTCCGAAAACTTTAGAGAAAGATCAAACGCTTTATCGTAATCACCTTGTATCTGAATCAAAGTCGCACCATACTGCAAACACTGAACGAGTTTTGCTTTCGGCGCATTTGTTGGCATAAAGATGAATGCTTTTTGTCCAGTCGCAGCAGCAATTCCCGCCATTGATGATGCGGCATTTCCCGTTGATGCGAGAACGATTTCATGTAAACCAAATTTCTTTGCAAATGCAGAAACAAGAAACGATGCTCTATCTTTATATGATCCGGTAGGATTTGTACCGTCGAATTTTAGAAAAATATTTTCAAATCCATATTCATTTTGAAAATTCTTTGCATGAATAAGCGGTGTGTTGCCAACGGGAAGATTAGGAAAATATTCTTTCTCTACCGGAAGATAATTGTGGATATCAAATAAATCATTTTCGTTTTTTGAATTCCGAAACGACTCGGGAAGTTGGACTTTGAGAATTCCTTTTAAAGGTTTTCCCTCAAGATTTTCTTCGCGGCATTGTGGACACAGCATCAAATCCTTTGTGATTTCATACTGTTTTCCACATTCGCTGCAAATGTATTTGAATTCGTTTATCATTTATTTTAAAAAATTGGCAAACTTTCTTCGTTTCTTCAGAGCAAAACAATATCAATTTGCTCATCGTCAACTACATGAGTTATAAATTCAAGTAGTAGTCTCGAATTTTGCTTGAAATGAGTTTCCTTCTTTCAATTAAAAATTGTTCATAAGAATTAACATCCAACTCGTAAATTGATACAGGGATACAATTCTGAACAAGATTATTTTCAAGTAATTCTTTGGAATCAATCGAACCATATTTAAGTTTATCGCCTTCACATTGTTTCAAAATATCCGAGAAATAATCATTTGGGGCTTTGCTTCCGATTTTGATATTTATTTCTGATTGCATATAAACATAATTAGCTATTTGATTGTACTCTGCTCTTTTTAAACCATTACGTTTGAGATATTCTTTAGGAAATACATGATGAATATCGCCCATATGAGTTATAAGATCATCAACAGAAATATCGCGAGATAGAAATCCTTTATCATTGGCTCTGACTTGCGCTGCAAGATAAACATTAAAAAATGGACTGCTGGAAACGGAAGTATCAAGACTTTGCACTAAAGAAGAATCCCAAAAAGCCTCTGAAAGTTCTGCTGATTCTACATTCTGTAAAAACTCTTGGAAGGGTTTTGAGGAAATACTTTTAATGTCAAAATCAAAAACAGATTCTGGGGAGCTGGAATAGCGACCGGTCAACACTGACATTACAAACCATTTGCGGACATACCTTTCAATTTCAGCTTGGTTATAATTTAGCTGTCTGAGTTTTAAATAAACGATATAAGCAAAATTGAGAGTGTTCTGAGAGCGAATAAGGGAAGATGAAACAAAGCCGGCAGACCGAATTATCATAACAAACTTTTTAAAATTCGACTCGTTAATAAAATTGAGGATACCATTTTCAAGCTGTTTAAAAGATTGTTGGGCAATAGTTTCTTCAAATGTTCTTGTTTCAAAATTTCTACCGGAGAGCAGGCTAACCAAATCTGAAAGACGACCACGATTGAATTCGGATGTAAAAGCTACGCGTAAAAGATCAGTGTAAGCGGGATCGTAAATATCATCATTCTCATTTCTAAGCCAGGACATTTTTTTGAAATAATCGCTGGCGGTAAATTCCGTATCGATTTCTGAAATAATGTTGTAAAATTCCGGAGCAATAGCAAGATGGCAAAAATAATCGATACTTTTACGAATAATCGAGCCGTTATATAATTCGTTTGAGGCAATCTTAGACATAGCAAAATCAGCTTGGCTAAGTACCACTCCTTGTGAATTAATGCGAATAAATATTTCCGTAACAACTTCAATATCAAGATCAGAATCTAGCTCAATGAGACCGATTTGTTTTGTGATTAATTTTTTTAGTAAATCAAAACGATTAAAGATTAACTCTTGAGATATATCAGGATTTTTTGAACAGTAATCATTAACAAGAGTAAAGAGATTGGTTTCCGGCTGAAATAAAATTGCAATGTCGGGAAACCAATGAGCATCTTTTGCAATTGCCGTATTAAAGACTTCGAAGCGTTCTTCAAGAGGATGAAATGAAATTGTTATTCTGGCTCGTTTATAATCTTTATTAATGATCTTTTGTCCTAGAATTGCGGCGGTTAAAGCTGTAACGCGCTGCTGTCCATCAATAAGAATTTTTTTACCTTCTGCACTATGCCCATCTTTTAAGCGAACGTTAGGGTTCTTCCATGCGATAAGGTAACCGATAGGATAACCCTGGTAAAGAGAATCCATGAGGTCACGAACCTTTGAGGCATCCCAAACAAAAGGACGCTGTATTTCAGGTATTGCAATTTCGCCGGATTTGACCCATGCAAGAATTGTTTCGATTAAATGCTGGTTGACTGAATATTTTTGAGTTTTCATAAAATGAATTCTTTAAATTACATTTATTTGTTTTTAACAGATTAAACTAAGCTGCTAATTCTAATCCAACGCCTTCAAGCACAACTTGTTTAAAAGTATCGTTTCCGCCAAGTCTTTTTTTAACATCAAGAATTTCAATTCCTGAAACAACTCCATCGCTATCATAATCAACAGCAATTCCTTCCGCAATATGCTTGGTAGTTACTGTTGTTTCCTTGAAAGTAATACTTAAAGCGTCAATTTCTTTATCATAACTTATTTTCATAACTGCTCCTTAAAAAAAGTATGAGTAAACAGTAATTACAACAATCTCATTTTCTTCCTCTACAAAGATTGGTCTAATCTGTTTCGTTGAATAAACTATTCCATTCCACATTTTTCCAAAAGTAAAATTCTTTCGGCAATCATATCTTCCTTGATCGGTTAATTGCCACTCACAATCTCTGATAGCGGATTCAACTTCTTCAAAAGAAAAACCTCATTTAATCAAGTAACTCTGTGCATGCAAACTTAACCGGATTGGTTTCATATATCAATACTATTTTAGATACTAAACATCATTACATGGTTAGCGCCATTATTGCTTTTGCCGTATGCAGGCGATTTTCCGCTTCATCAAAAACAATTGAGATATTTGGATTGTCTAAAATTTCATCCGTTACTTCATTACCACGGTCTGCCGGTAAAGCATGCATGAGTTTCACATTTTTGTCAGCAAGTTTAATTCGCTTATCGTCGCAAATCCATGATTTATATTTTTCCAGATTTCCTTTCATTTCTTTTTTGCACTCGACTTCATTCTGTAAATAATGATCAACATCATAAAAACCAAAACCGCCCCAGTTTTTTGGAATGACGATGTGAGCGCCTTCAAAAGCTTCATCCATATTATTTGTGAATTTAAGTGAACCTCCACCGGCTTCGGCATTCTTATAAGCTTTGTCAACAATGTTTTTGCTTAACGGAAATTCTTTCGGATGTGCTACAGTAACATCAATTCCGTAACGAGGGAAGAGAAGGATTTGTGTTTGCGGAACGGATAACGGCTTGCTGTGAGTGTCTGCGTACGCCCAGGATACAGTTACTTTTAATCCTTTTGGGTTTTTATCGAAGTGCTCAAAGATTGTCATCAAATCTGCTAAACCTTGAAAGGGGTGGTAAACATCATCCTGCAGCGACATTACCGGAACGGTAGCGTTAGCGGCAAGTTCGTCTAAATATTTTTTTCCGATACCGTAAAAACAATTTCGGCAGGCGATGCCATGTCCCATGCGCGAAAGAATGATTGCCGTATCTCTGGCGACTTCACCATGAGTGATTTGCATTTTGTCGGGAGTTAAATCGTGCGCGTGTCCGCCGAGTTGCGTCATACCGGCTTCCATTGAGTTCCGCGTGCGGGTTGACTGCTCAAAGAAAATGGCGAACAATGTTTTGTCCTGCAATAAACGATGATATTCACCCATTGCAAATTTTCTTTTTAAATCGAATGCAACTTCAAACGCTGTGTCAAGCTCTTGCTTTGACCAGTCATCATCTGAAAGAAAATGTTTTTTTGAAAGATCTGATACCATATTATTTCTCCGAATTTATTTTCTAATTAAAATTTAAAACATTTCACAAAACAACGCATAGAAAGCGCTGGCTTTTACCAAATGCTCTACCGGGACTTTCTCGTTCGGCGCATGTGCCATTACTTCATTACCGGGACCAAAACCGATAACCGGAATTCCATACATTCCATTAATTGAAATACCATTTGTTGAAAAAGTCCATTTATCAACAACAGGTTTTTCATCAAACAATTCTGTAAATACTTTTATTCCGGTTTGAATAACGGGATGACTTTCTTCAAGTTTCCACGTAGGGTAATATTTTTCCATACCGTATTTCAAGCCGGTGAAAGCAGTTTCATCGTAATAAATCACTTCAACTTTTGCATTCATATCTTTAACAATTTCTTCAACTTCTTTTACGGCAAGTTCTTTATTTTCGCCCCAGGTTAATCTTCTGTCAAGATGAATTTTTGCGAAATCCGCAACCGCACAAAGCGAAGGACTTGAGGAAACAAATTCGGAAATTGTAACCGAACCTTTGCCGAGGAATTCATCATAAGCTAATCGTTCGTTAAGTTTTTCAATTTCCAGAACGGCACGCGAAGCCATATAGATTGCGTTCTTTCCGCGTTCCGGTGCCGAGCCGTGTGCAGAGATTCCGAAGAAAGAAACTTCAATCTCCATTCTTCCGCGGTGTCCGCGGTAAATATTCATATTGGTCGGTTCGGTAACGATTACGCAATCGGGTTTAATTTTTTCTTCTTCAACAAGATATTTCCAGCAAAGACCATCGCAGTCTTCCTCCATAACCGTTCCGGTAACAAGTAACGTTATATCATTCGTCAAACCGAGTTCTTTTAAAATTCTTCCGGCAGTAATTGCGGCAATCGGTCCCCCTTTTTGGTCAACACTGCCGCGCCCATGTACAAAGCCGCCTTTAATTTCTCCGCCAAGCGGGTCGAAACTCCAATTCTGTTTATTTCCTAAATCAACGGTGTCAATATGCCCGTCAATAGCAATTATTTTTTTGCCATTACCGATTCTTCCGATAATATTTCCGAGTCCATCAATTTTTACTTCATCAAAACCGGCTTCTTCCATCATTCGTCTTAATTCAAAAATAACATCTTTTTCTTTTGCGCTGAGAGATTTTATCTTAATTAGTTTAGAAAGATTTTCCGCAGTGTATTGTTCGTACTTTTTGGCGAGGTCAAGAATTTGTTTGGCGCGTTCCATGTTTGTTTCCATTTTTAATTGTGATTTCCGGTGCGGCATAGCGGGAATGTAAGTCGCAGTTGTGAAGGGTAATATTGATTTACTGATTTCACTAAATCTAACTTTTCATAATTGGACTACAAACTTACAAATTCTCTTAGAATATTTATAGGGATTGTTTGAAATATTCTCACTAATTTTGAGCAGAAAATTCTAAAGGCAAAAAAATCAAGATCAAATATTTTATGGTTAAACATTCTGAAGGAACGAATTTATGTCCGATCAAATGACCCCAATTCCCTTTAACCAACTTTTTGATTGGATGATAACCGAATATAAAAACGAACAAACCATCTTCGGCATTCACAAATCAAATTTCTTTTTCAAGAAGAACTCATCTCAAATAATAATTTTCAACGAAGCATTAGAAATGCCTCTCGGTCCTGCCGCAGGTCCACACACACAACTTACACAAAATATTATTACTTCTTATTTAACCGGCGGGAGATTCTTTGAACTAAAAACCGTACAAATACTCGATGAACTGAAAGTTGATAAACCTTGCATCGACGCGCAAGATGAAGGATATAATGTTGAGTGGTCGCAAGAATTAAAGTTGGAACAGTCTTACGAGGAATATCTGAAAGCATGGTTTTTACTTCATGTTTTAAAAGAATTGTTCGGATTTTCAAGAGGAGATGAAAGAGGATTCGTGTTTAATATGAGCGTTGGTTATAACCTTGAGGGAATTAAAACCGACCGCATGGATAATTTTATTGAGAATTTAAAAGACTCATCAAGTCACGAAAAGTTTATTCAATATAAAAACGACTTGATTGCAAAGTTGAATAATGAAGATGTCCGCCAGACATTAAGAAACTCGATCAATTCCAAAATAAATTTCGATAAAGTAATTTTTTCTATTCAGAAAATCTCTCCCAACATTTCCAACTCGGTTACACTTTCTACAATGCACGGCTGCCCTCCCACGGAAATTGAAGCCATTGCAAAGTATCTTATAGAAGAAAAAGGTCTTCACACGTATGTGAAATTAAATCCGACTCTGCTCGGTTATGAAAAAGCAACTTCTATTCTTCATCAATTGGGATTTCAGTATATCGAATTAGATCGAACATCATTTGAACACGATATAAATTTTGCTGATGCAGTTCCAATGTTAAAGCGGTTGCAAAGCTTTGCTAAAAAGAATAATAGGCAATTTGGCGTAAAACTTTCTAACACACTTGGCGTTAAGAACAGAAAGAAAGTTCTTGCCGGAGACGATATGTACATGTCGGGACGTTCGCTTTTTCCGCTTACAATGAATGTTGCACGCATGCTGGCTGAAGAATTTAACGGTGAATTGCCGATGTCTTTTTCCGGCGGCGCAACAATCAACAATGTACAAGAAATTCTAGAAACGGGAATTTCCCCGATTACATTAGTTACCGATCTGCTAAAACCAGGGGGCTATAGCAGAATATTTCAAATGTCGGAGAAAATTGAAAAAAATGATTCATTTAGTAAAAAAATTGATGTTGAAAAAATTAAAACTCTGGCGGCCAATTCTTTAATTGATTTGAATTATAAAAAAGAAAAGAGGGAAATCAGTACGGTAAAAATTCCTACTAATTTGGAAATGTTTGACTGCTACGTTGCACCATGTGAAGAGGCCTGTCCGATCCACCAAGATGTAGCAGCATATATTCGACTAGTCGAAGAAGGAAAATATGACGAAGCATTTGAAGTTATCGTTTCAAAAAATCCGCTGCCGTTTATTACCGGTTACATTTGCGATCATCAATGCCAGGCAAAGTGTACGCGATGGGACTACGATGATCCGGTTCAAATTAGAGAAATGAAAAAAATTGCCGCACAGTTCGGCTATCAAAATTATTTTGATAAAATTTCTTCGAAAGATAAATTAAGCGATAGTAGTGTAGCCATAATTGGCGCGGGTCCTGCCGGATTGTCGTGCGGATTTTTTCTCGCAAAAGCCGGACTTGATGTGACTATTTTTGAGAGAAGTTCTCGCGCAGGCGGAACGGTGCAAAATGTTATTCCAGATTTTCGTTTACCGCAAACCGCTATTGATGCCGACATCGAATTTATAAAAAAACATGGGGTAAAATTCCAATTCGGAACGGATGAAAACTTTTCAATTGAAAAACTAAAAACCGATGGATACAAATATATTTTCATCGGGATCGGAGCAACTAAATCAAGTCCAATTCAATTAGAAGAAGGGAGCGATAATGTTCAAAATGCTATAGAATTTTTATGGCACTTTAACAACAAAGAAAAAATTCCACTCGGTAAAAACGTTGCAATTGTTGGCGGCGGCAACTCTGCAATGGATGCAGCGCGCGCTTCCAAGCGAATTGCCGGAGTTGAAAATGTTTACATCGTTTATCGCCGTACAAAAGAATTTATGCCCGCGGATAAAGAAGAACTTGACGCTGCTTTAGAAGATGGAGTAATCTTTAAAGAACTTCTTCTTCCGGTTTCACACAACTGCAAAATATTAAAATGTCAAAAAATGAAGTTAGACGAAGTTGGAAAGGACGGGCGAAGAAACGTAACTCCACTTGAGAATGAATTTGTTGATCTGGATATCGACAATGTTATTTCTGCTATTGGAGAGAGCGTTGATTACAATATTCTTTCCGATAATAAAATCACTTTTGACCAAAAGAAAAATATTTTGATCGACAAAAATTCAAACGAAACAATGCTCGAAAATGTTTTCATCGGCGGAGACGCTTACCGCGGACCATCGACCGTGGTGGAATCAATTGCAGACGGAAAGAAAGCAGCAGAAGCTATTCTGAAACAAGAAAATGCTTCGCTTCCGATTTTAAATAATTTTTCTAATCTCTTCAATAAATCAATTTTGTTTGAAAACGTGAATGACAAAAAGGGATTCATTGAAGGAACAAAAACCGAAGCACAGAGCGAAGCAAGCCGCTGTTTGAGCTGTAGTTTTATTTGTAACAAATGTGTCGATGTTTGTCCGAACCGTGCAAATGTTACGATTAAGATCGACGGTTTCAAAGATGCGTTCCAGATTTTGCATATTGACGGCATGTGCAACGACTGCGGAAATTGCGAAACCTTCTGCCCGCATATCGGTGCACCGTACAAAGATAAGTTGATGTTGTTCTGGAGTGAAAAGGAAATGCGCGAGAGCAAAAACAACGGATTCTTCTTGTCAAAAATGGATGGAACGGCTTTTTTTCTTATTAAAAAAGAAAATGAAATATCGGAACTTGAAATTGACACACAAAACTATAATGTAAAAACTATTGTTGGTAGTATTGATGAATCCGAAGTAAAACTTATTTCGGAAACTTTTAAAAATTATCGTTACTTGTTTTTGTAATAAAAATGGCGGCAAAATGATCATACTTAAAAACGCAACCGTTATTCAATTTTATCCGGCTCAAGTTACAAGCGGAGTAGATGTTGTAATTGAAAATGAATTTATTAAAGCGGTCGGAAAAAATATTGCAGAGAAATATAAAGCGGATAAAATTATTGATGCTTCTAATAAAATAGTTGCACCGGGAATTGTCTGCGCACACAATCATTTTTATTCCGCGCTTGCAAGAGGAATTCTTGCGGACATTCAGCCTTCGACAGATTTTATTGGTATTCTTAAAAATTTGTGGTGGCGGTTGGATCGAGCACTTGATGAAGAATCGCTTTATTACAGCGGGATCCTCGGCGCTTTAGAAGCGGTAAAATGCGGAACAACTTCCGTGATCGATCATCACGCTTCTCCTTCATTTATTAAAGGTTCTCTTTCAATTCTACAAAAAAGTTTTGAGCAAGTTGGTCTTCGCGGAATTCTTGCTTACGAAATTACAGACAGGAACGGGTCAAAAGGTTTGCACGAGGGAATAGAAGAGTCGGCTCAATTCATACAAAAAATTCAAACCGAAAAAGCTGGGGGCAAAATACATTTAATTGAATCTGCAATTGGCGGACATGCGCCGTTCACCCTAAATGATACTGCACTTCAACTAATGTCGGAAATTGTTGCTTCAACAAAGAGCGGAATTCATTTGCATGTTGCCGAAGACGAATATGATTCTTCATTTTCCCATCACCATTATGGAAAAGATATTCTCCAACGACTTGAAGAATATTCTTTGCTTAATGATAAATCAATTCTGGTTCACGGAGTTCATCTTACAAATAATGATTTAGAAATTCTCAATCGGCACGATGCATTCTTAATTCACAATCCGCGTTCAAATATGAACAACAGCGTTGGTTATATGAATAAGCTTCATCAAGTAAAAAATCTTGGCATTGGAACAGATGGTATCGGCGCAAATATGTTTGAAGAAATGAAGTTCGCTTACTTCAAGAACCAGGACGCCAAGGGGAAAATGGGAATGGATGAATGGATGCATGTTTTACAGAATGGGAATGTTTTGCTCGAAAGATATTTCGATAGCAAATTTGGAAAAGTTGAAGAGGGGTATGCAAGTGATCTTGTTGTTCTTGATTATCAAGCTCCAACTCCGTTGCAGAGTGAAAATGTCGCGGGACATTTTCTCTTTGGTTTTTCTTCACGCAATGTCGAAACCGTTATTATCAACGGAAAAATAGTTTATGAAGAAGGGTCATTTGCTTTTGACACTTCCAACATTTACAAAGAAGCGCAAAAAGTCGCCAAAAAGCTTTGGAGTAAAATGAATTCTAGTAAGTAATTACACAGTGAGAATCCATGTGAAAAATAATTTTCTTTTCTTTATTGCCCTTTTCTTACTTGTTTCGGTCAGCAAAACAATTTGTAAAAACACTTCAAATAAAAAGTCAACTCAATATGTAAACCCATTTATCGGAACCGATGGACACGGACACTCTTATCCTGGTGCAACTTTACCGTTCGGGATGGTTCAGTTAAGTCCCGATACTCATACAGAGGGTTGGGATTGGTGTTCGGGGTATCACACATCCGACAGTTCGATCATGGGATTTAGCCACACTCATTTAAGCGGAACCGGCGCCTCAGACTACGGCGATATTTTATTGATGCCCACAACCGGAAAAATTCAATTTGAACCGGGCAGCCGGGAAAATCCCGATGAAGGTTATCGCTCACGATTCTCTCATCAAAATGAAAAAGCAGAACCTGGATTCTATTCTGTTTTTCTAGATGACTACAAAATAAACGTTGACCTTACCGCAACGGAACGCTGCGGATTTCATAAATACATTTTCCCAAAATCAGATTCATCAAACATTGTTTTAGATCTATTTCACGGAATTCAAGATATCACCAAGAATGCTTCACTGAACATTATCGATAATCAAACGATACAAGGATTCAGACGCTCCGGCGGCTGGGCAAATGATCATACGGTCTTTTTCTATGCTCAATTTTCAAAGCCGTTTAAAACTTCCGGAATTTATGATGGAGAGAAAATCCTTAATGGAATAAAAAGCTTCGACGGAAAAATCGTAAAATCTTTTTTTACTTTTTCTACTGATAAGAACGAATCCGTATTAGTGCGAATCGGAATTTCCTCCACAAGTATCGAAGGAGCAAAGAAAAATTTAGAGAAAGAAATTCCGGTTTGGGATTTTGAAAAAATCAGAAAATCCGCTTCCGATAAATGGGAGGAAGAACTTTCAAAAATTCAAGTTGAAGGGAAAAAGAAAGACGACCTAATAACTTTTTACACTGCGCTTTATCACACCATGCTGGCGCCGAATATTTTTAGTGATGTTGACGGAGGTTATACCGGAATGGATAAGAAAATTCATTACGCAAAAAACTTTACAATGTACACGGTCTTTTCTCTTTGGGATACGTTCCGCGCTCTACATCCTTTACTTTCAATCATCGATAAAAAGCGAACGAATGATTTCATCAATTCTATGCTTGCAAAATTTGAAGAATCTGGATTACTGCCCGTATGGGAACTCGCATCAAACGAAACAAACTGCATGATCGGCTATCACGCCATTCCGGTTATTGTTGATGCTTTTATGAAAGGAATAAAAAATTACGATACTTTGAAAATTTACGAAGCGATGAAAAACAGCGCGATGCAAAATTTCCACGGATTAGATCAATATCGAAAAATTGGTTTTGTGCCGATGGATAAAGAAATTGAATCTGTCTCCAAAACACTTGAGTATGCTCATGACGACTGGTGCATCGCACAGATGGCAAAACTTTTTAGTAAAAATGATGACTACAACTATTTTATTGAGCGCGCGCAGAATTACAAAAATGTTTTTGATGCGAATACAAAATTTATGCGCGGACGGAATTACAATGGGATGTGGAAAAAAGTTTTTGACCCCGCAGAACCTTTCCCCGGCGGCTCAGGTGAATTTACTGAAGGAAGTTCGTGGCAATACACGTGGTTTGTTCCACAGGATATTAGCGGCTTAATTAATTTGATGGGGGGCAATGAAAAATTTTCTGCTAATCTGGATGAATTATTCCAAGTTGATTCTTTGAAAGATTATTTCGTTCCTTCGGATATGACCGGATTAATCGGCCAGTACGCACACGGTAATGAACCAAGCCATCATATTGCTTATCTTTACAATTATACCGGCGATGCTTGGAAAACACAAGCACGAATTCGTGATATTATGAATAAAATGTACACTTCAAATCGTGATGGACTTTGCGGAAATGAAGACTGCGGACAAATGTCTGCCTGGTACATTTTTAGTGCGGCCGGATTTTATCCGGTAACGCCCGGGAGCAATGTTTACGCTATCGGAAGCTCTTTATTCGATAGAGTTACGATCAACTTAGATAACGGGAAAAAGTTTGTTGTTGAAACAAAAAACAATTCAGATAAAAATGTTTATATCCAGTCTGCATTGCTAAACAAAAGGAAATATGATAAATCATTTTTGAATTATTCCGATATCGAAAATGGCGGTGATCTTCAGTTTGAAATGTCCGATTCACCAAATAAAAATTGGGGAAAAGAAAATGGAAACAAACCTGTTTCAGAAATCACCGGAACATCCTTTCTTCCCGTAGAACAAAAATGGAATTTCGCACCAACGGTAATTTCCGATGCTCGCAACTTTTCTTCAATAAAAGATATTAAACTCGATTGCTTCACTCAAAATTCCGAAATTCATTTTACCGTTGACGGCAGCGAACCAACTTTATCTTCTCCAAGATATGAAAAACTGCTTACTATCAACAAAACAACCACTGTAAAAGCACGAGCATTTAATAAAATTCTTCCACCATCTGAAATAATGGAAGAAACATTTTTAAAAGTGATCGTTCGAGATTCTACTTCACCTTTTTACGTATATGATGGAACTGTTTATCCAACAATAGCATTATCAGAAAAATCTCATCACATTTATAGCAGCAATGGTGAAAATGTATTAATCGATGGAGTTCGCGGTTCAAAAATTTTTCGTGATGGCAAATGGCTTGGTTTTCAGCCGAACAATCTTGACGCGTTCATCGATTTGGGAAAACAAGTTTCTATCAAATCAATCCAAACCGGATTTTTGCGTAACCAGGGTTCTTGGATATTTATTCCTGAGTTGGTTGAATATTCTCTGTCATCCGACGGGAATTCCTTCGAAGTAATTTCTTCACAAAAAATTGCAGCTTCAGATCCGAACGATGAAACTGAAATAATAAATATTTCGTCCGGCAGCGTGGATAAAAAAGGAAGATATTTAAGAGTCTTCGCAAAAAATATTAACGATCTTCCTGCATGGCACAAAGGGAGTGGGGACAAAGCATTTATTTTTGTCGATGAAATTGTGATCGAGGGAAATTAAGTCGAAGGTAACGAAAACGTTTCTCCTATTTGCTTAATGCCGAGTGCGATGTCATAATCTTTGTACGACTTCAGTAGCCGTTGAAGCGGCTCCGCGGTTGGTTCATTCCCCTGCCGAAAAGTATTTGTATGGATCGGAATGAAAAATTTTGTTTTCACATCTTTCGCCATTTGCAATGCTTCTTCGGGATTGCAATGATTGTGTTTCCATGGATTGTAAGCCCCTATCGGCATGATGGCAACATCAACTTCTTCTTTTGATTCTTTAAATTTCTCGGTCATTGCAGTATCGCCGCCGAATAAAATTTTCTTCCCTTTTTTTTCTAATATGTACGCGTTAAAACTTCTACCGTTTTTAAAATATCCTCTTGAGCGGTCTCTTTCCCCTGGCAAACGCCATCCAAAATGTTTTACTTCGAGAGCTCTAATTTTTATCTCATTAATTTCAATCGTTTCATTCCAATCAACTTCTTGAAGAGATTTCCATTCAAATTCTTCAATTACATCGGAAGTATTAAAAGCGGTAAGACAATCGATCTGCTTGGGAAATCTTTCTGATATTTTTTTCAGCGTGAGTAAATCCATATGATCCATATGAGCGTGAGAGAGAAGTAACAGATCAGGTTTTGGCAGTTCGTCAATCGTTAAAGCGGGAGCGGTGAATCGCGTAGGACCAAACGTGATGCCCATGAAATATACTCCAAAGCGGTCAAGCAGAACGGGATCCGTAATTATGACCTTTCCATAAAAATTAATCAACACGGTTGAATGCCCAAGCCATGCAATATTTATTTCACTTTCTTTCCACAGATTTGGTTCCGGTTTTAATACGGAAGCAGCGGCGGAGGTCTCTGATTTTTTCGAAATAAAAGGAGAAAATAAAAATGCTCCGACCGATAATTTAGCTGCTCTCTCTACAAAAGTTCTTCGTTCCATAAATTAATATTTACCAAGTTCGTTTGAAATAATTCCCTATTTCCCTGCTATTCTGCGACAAGAAAATCTCTATTTTAGGCATAAGAAAATAAAGAAATTTTGCGAAGAAAAATTGTGGAGAAAAATAATGGTATATAAAAATTTTGCTAAATCTGATGAAGAAGTTTCTCTTCTTGGTTTCGGTTGTTGGGGAATTGGCAAGTCAATGTGGATCGGTGCAGAAGATTCCGAATCTAAAAAAGCCTTGCACAAAGCTATTGAACAAGGTGTTACCCTTTTTGATACCGCCTACGTTTATGGAATGGGGCATAGTGAAAAACTTGTCGGAGAAGCAGAAAAAGAGTCGGGCAAAAAATTATTTATCGCTTCAAAAGTTCCATCTAAAAAATATGAATGGCCCGCAAAAGATTCTTCCCTATTCTCAGAAAGTTTTCCGAAAAATCACATTATTGAAATGACGGAAAAAAGCTTACGCAATTTAAAACGTGATTATCTTGACCTTCAGCAATTTCACGTTTGGAATGATAAATGGGCGCATGAAGATGAATGGAAAGAAGCGATCTATCAATTAAAGAAAGATGGAAAAGTCCGTTTTTTCGGGATTTCAATTAACGACCATCAACCATGGAATGGAATTGAAACCGGCAAAACCGGATTGATCGACAGTTTTCAAGTTATCTTTAATATTTTCGATCAATCGCCAACCGATCAACTTTTTTCCTTCTGCGAAGAAAACAAAATTGCAATTCTTGCGCGAGTCCCATTTGATGAAGGAAGTTTAACCGGGAACATTACTCCTGATACAATTTTTCCAAAAGAAGATTTTAGAAATCAATATTTTGGTGGCAGTCGAAAAAAAGAAGTCCACGAACGTGTACTTAAAATTTTTGAGGACGTGAAAGATGAAACCGAAAATGTTGCCGAAGCTGCTTTGCGGTACATTACAAGTTTTAATGCCGTTACCTCTGTAATTCCGGGAATGCGAAGCGAGAAAAATCTTTTGGCAAATTGTAGTGCGGTTGAAAAGGGAAAACTCTCCGACGTAACTTTAGAAAAATTAAAAGTCCGCCGTTGGATTAGGAATTTTTATGCGTGATAATTGTGAAGAAGACTTTCACCCCTCTGATCCTTTATATAAAAAAGGACTTCGTATTGAATACTTTAATGTAAGTTATAATATTCTAGAAGCTATAGCGGCATTAATTCTGGGCGGCATAGCTTCAAGCGTGGCGCTAACCGGTTTCGGTTTGGATAGCATCGTCGAATCGCTTTCCGGTATTGTTTTAATTTGGCGGTTATCAAAAGGAAGAGGTCTTCCAAAAGAAAAAGAAGAAAAAATTGAAGAGCGGGCGCAAAAATTTGTTGCCGTCACTTTTTTTATTCTTGGCATTTATGTTTTTGTGCAATCTGTTTTAACATTGCTTGATGGAAACCCTCCGGAAGAATCAATCGGCGGAATTATTCTTGCAATACTTTCCTTAACCATCATGCCGATAGTTGGAAAAGTGAAAATGAAAATCGGAAAACAATTAAACAGCCGCGCTCTTATAGCTGACGCAAAAGAAACCTTCGCGTGCGCATTTCTTTCTGTCGCCTTATTACTTGGCTTGGCAGCAAATTATTTTTGGGGATTTTGGCAAGCCGATCCTATCGCCGGATTTGTTATCGTCTATTACCTGATAAAGGAAGGAAAAGAAAATTGGGAAGGTGAATGCGGATGTAATTAGGAATTAAATATTACGAATTAGGAATGTGATAACTTTTCATTCCTAATTCGCAATTCCTAATTCTACCCAACTATCATTCAAAATTCCCTATATTTGCAACGTTAAAAACGAAAAGGATTGTATGGATTTCATCGAGAAATTGAGAAAAATAAAAGAAAAATTTGATAGAATTAACGATCACCTCTCCGACCCCGATATTGTAAAGAATACCGATAAATTAATTTCACTGAGTAAAGAACGAAGTGAATTAACTCCGATTATTACCGTGTATGATGAATATTCAAAAACGATTTCCGACATTGAAGGGAACAAAGAAATTATTGATGCCGGCTTAGACAAAGAACTTGCCGAACTTGCCGAAGCAGAACTTGACGACCTGAAAATCAAAAAAGAAAAATTAGAAGACGAGATAAAAGTTCTCCTTCTCCCAAAAGATCCGAATGACGACAAAGATGTTATTGTTGAAATTCGTGCCGGTACCGGTGGAGACGAAGCCGCTCTTTTTGCGGGTGATCTTTTCAGAATGTATTCCCGTTATGCCGAAACTCGCGGCTGGAAACTTGAACTGATAGACATAAATGATACCGCCGGGCTCGGTGGAATAAAAGAGGTAGTTTTTTCTGTAACGGGAACAAGTGTATTCGGAGATTTGAAATTTGAAAGCGGCGTTCACCGTGTGCAGCGGGTTCCCGCCACCGAAGCAAGCGGACGCGTCCATACTTCAGCCGCATCGGTGGCTGTTCTTCCTGAAGTGGAAGATGTGCAGGTTGATATTAATCCAAGCGAATTAAAAATTGATGTTTACCGCAGCGGCGGCGCCGGCGGACAGAATGTAAATAAAGTTGAAACCGCTATCCGCATTACTCACCTTCCATCAGGTTTGGTTGTACAGTGTCAGGATGAACGTTCTCAACTTAAGAACCGGCAAAAAGCGATGAAGGTTTTAAAAGCCCGATTGTTCGATTTGAAACAGCGGGAACAAAATAAAGAAATTGCGGCGGTGAGAAAATCAATGGTTGGAAGCGGTGATAGAAGCGATAAAATCCGTACGTACAATTATCCGCAAAACAGAATTACCGATCACCGCATTGGACTAACGCTCTACAATCTTTCCGGCATAATGGAAGGCGATCTAACCGAACTTATCAACCAAATAAAAATGGCGGATAGAACGGAAAAACTCCAAGCGGAAATGGGTGATTAGTTTTTAGTAATCAGTGGTCAGTTTTTAATGATTATTTCAGAGTTATTACTGACGACTGAAAACTGACGACTAACAACTTTTTATTATATTTCTTAAAACCAAAATCAATAATATACATTTTATGGAGAATGGATAATGAAAAGATCCCCCCTCGGTGCTCTGCTGTTTTTCTATTTCATTTTTTGTTTAGAAATTATTTCCCAGCAGAAGGAACTAACAATTGAATTAATTCAAACAAATAGAGATTTTTTTGGTAAGAATTTAAGCGGCGTGCAGTGGTTTTCCGGCGGAGAGAAGTTTTCGTTTTTAAAGAGAGACCCGGAAGCCAAAGCAACTGCAATATACGAACACGATATCAAAACCGGAGAAGAAAAAATTCTTGTTTCCGTTAATGATCTGAAACTTAAAACCGAAGATCAACCTTTTGTTATCCAGAATTATGAGTGGCTCCCAAACGAAAAATATATTTTGTTCACGGGCACACTACCTGCTCGTTCGCTTAAAACCGGTGGGGCTTTTTACATTTATGAAATTGCAAAAAAGAGATTTTTCCAACTTGCAGTTTCCGAAATAGAGCAAGAGAATGCCCGCTTTTCTCCCGACGGTGAAAAACTTGCTTTTGTTCGCGGCAATAATGTTTTTGTGACTGATATCCAATCACAGAAAGAAACACAAATTACTTTTGACGGAAGTGAAACTCTTTTAAATGGAAGTTTTGATTGGGTTTATGAAGAAGAGTTCAGCATTATTAACGGGATTGAATGGTCGCCCGACAGCAAACGAATTGCTTTCTGGCAGCTTGATCAATCGCAGGTTCCCGAAATGCGCATCGCAAAATGGGATTCTCTCTATCTCAATTATTTTGACATGCGTTATCCGAAAGCGGGAACACGCGGCTCATTTGTAAAAATTGGAATTGCTGAAATCACTTCCCCAAAAATCAATTGGGTTGATCTGGGTGAAGAGACCGACATTTATATTCCTCGCATAAAATTTACAGCCGATGCAAATCTTCTTTCTATTCAACGGTTAAACAGGTTACAGAACAAATTGGATTTTCTTTTTGCTGATGCCGCTACAGGAAAAACAAAAACTGTTTTTATGGAAACTGATTCCTGCTGGATTGACATCAATGATAATCTTAAATTTTTAAAGGATAAAAAACAATTTGTGTGGACTTCCGGCAAAGACGGCTTCCAACATATTTATCTTTTCGATTACAACGGCAAACAGATCAAGCAACTTACCAAAGGGAATTTTGAGGTTGACAAAATTCTCGGCGTTGATGAAACGAACAAACGAATCTATTTTACCTCGAATGAAAGAAACACGGTTAATACGGATTTGTATGTTGTTAATTTTGAAAGCGGAAAACGAAACCGCATAACTGATGAAAAGGGCTGGCACGGCGTAAATCTTTCTTCCAACCAAAAATATTTTATTGACCGCTACTCAAACATAAATCTTATCGGCTCATCATATCTTTATAATACAAACGGCGATAAAATCCGTGATCTTGTTGTGAATGATATGTCGGCATTTAAAGATTATGATCTTTCCCCGGTAGAACTTTTCCGTTTTAAAACTTCTGACGGTGTTGAGCTTGATGCCTCAATAATAAAACCGGCAAACTTCAATCCTTCTAAAAAATATCCGGTGCTTGTAAACAATTACAGCGGTCCCGGTTCTAAAGTTGTTACTGATGTTTGGGGAAGAGATTTATGGTTTCAACTTCTCGCGCAAAAAGGTTACATCATCTTCGCAGTTGATAACAGAGGCACGGGGGGACGCGGTGAAGCGTTTGAAAAAATGGTTTATAAAAATTTAGGTTATTGGGAAGTGAATGACCAGATTGAGGGTGCAAAATATCTTACTTCGCTTCCGTATGTTGACTCAGGTCGTATCGGTATTTGGGGCTGGAGTTACGGCGCTTATGCGGCGGCGTTAACTTTGGAGAAAGGCGCAGATTATTTTAAAGCGGCTATTGCAGTTGCACCGGTAACCGATTGGAGATTTTATGATAACATTTATACCGAGCGGTATATGTCAACTCCTCAGTTAAATCCGAAAGGTTATGAATCAAGTTCGGTATTAACTTACGCCAATAAACTTAAAGGGAAGCTGCTTCTGATACACGGAACCGGAGACGATAATGTGCACTTTCAAAACACTGTTAAACTTGCGGAAAAATTGGTTGCGGAAAATAAACCGTTCCAAACAATGTATTATCCTGAAAAAAATCATGGCATTGGCGGAGGCAAAACACGTTTGCATCTCTATCAATTGATGACGGAATTTATATTAAATAATCTGTAGTGAGTGAAAAGTATAAAGTTGAAAGTATCAAGTTCATCCCATCTACTTTCTATTTGTCACTTTCTACTTTCAACTGTAAAAGGACTTTATGAACAGAGAACTGATAGAAAATAAATATTTGCGCTGGCTTTTTCTTGCTTTAGGTTTTTTCTTTTTAAGTGTCGGTATCCTTGGGATAATTCTTCCGGTTATGCCGGGAGTAGTTTTTGTTATTATCTCCGGTTATTTTTTTTCGAGAAGCTCGCATAAATTTCACGACATTCTTATCAATAATAGATATGTCGGCAAGTATATCCGCGACTACTACGCGGGCGTTCCGATGCCTTTGCGAGCAAAAATTTTTGCGATTCTTTTCACGCTTATTTCAGTTGTAGTTGGAATTTGTTTATTGTGAGGCAAAAATGAACATTCAAATCTTTGGAACAAAAAAGTGCAGGGAAACGCAGAAAGCTGAACGCTATTTCAAGGAAAGAAAAATTCCTTTTCACTTCCGTGACCTGACAGAAAAGGGAATAAGCAAGGGTGAACTTGATAATATTTCCTCTGTTATTCCGCTTGAAGAATTGATTGACACTGAGGGAAAGCAATTTGAAAAACGGAATTTGAAATTCATGAAGTTTGATATTGAGGATGAATTATTGAACGATCCCCTTCTGTTACAAACACCCATTGTAAGAAACGGCAGACAAGTTACCGTTGGGAACAAACCGGAAATCTGGAAAACATGGAATTAAAAAGCGAAAATATTTTTAGCTGCTGCTTGCCTTTCTCAATTTTTATGTGGAGTTTTACAATAAAGAAAAACCAATAACTTCATGGAGCGGTTTTATGAGTGATTCTTCTTCCCCCGAACAAACAAAAAAGTTACACCAAAATACACTTACCTTAAGTTTCCTTCTATTATTATGAAAACAACATTACTCTTTGCCTCATTAATAATTTTTACTGCCTTTACTTTTACCGAAGTCCCTTTTTGCCGACATGTATTATTTTTAGTTAGTGAAATATTGAAGGAACACGAAAAATGAAAAAGATGATTTTATTACTCACTTTTTTACTGTTTGGTATAAATGTATTTGCTCAATCCGCAAGAGAGTTGCATACAATTTACGAAGTAGCCGGCGCAGACTCCGGAGCGATGCTAGGTTATTATGTTAAAGGAGTTGGGGACTTAAATAAAGACGGCTTTACCGATGTAGCCGTTAGTGCACCGGGACAATTTAAGACATACATTTATTATGGGGGTGTGCCAATGAGCCCAAAACCAACACTTACACTTGAAGGAGGAGGAACAATTGCTTCTGGAGATTTCAATGGAGATGGTTGGATAGATTTGGCAATTGAGAAGTTGATTGATACTGTCTTTATTTACTATGGAAGCGCTAAGATGGATTCTACCCATGCTCTAATTTTAGCTGGTGAGTATTCGCAAGATAATTTTGGACATATAATGGCGGTTGGAGATGTCAATTACGATGGTTTTGACGATCTCATTATTAGTGCACCTAGTTTTCCTCATGGGGAATCAGAATCGTCAAAAGGTAAAATTTATATTTATGCTGGGAACAAACAAATAGATTCATTACCCAAGGAAGTTATTATTGGAGATACAAGCCATGTTGCGTTAGGATATGATTTAGTGGTAGGTGACATAAATGGAGATGGGAAAAAAGACATTGTTGCCTTGGGATATAATGAATTAAATCCGTTAGGTAGTAAACATTTTTTTTATCTTTCAATTTTTCTCGGCGACTCTGCATTCAACCTCAAA